>NZ_JBXUHP010000059.1:171581-699171 GCF_057179845.1 Stenotrophomonas maltophilia group sp. SKK55 | reverse complement strand
TCATCGGTGTAGCTACGACGGGTGATACGGGACATAAGGGACCTCCAAGTGCGATCAAAGTATCGCTTCTTGGCGTCCGCTGACGGGGGGCCAGATCATTCGGCCGCTTGCGAAGCAGTGCTTCGCAAGCAAAGCGCCCTCACCCTTGGGGGCTCGATGGCGCCTTGCTCGTGTGCGCAGTCCTGCGCACGCGGCAAGACCGGGGTTGGGCGTCCTGCCCAACCCGCCCGAGGCATGCCTCGGGCCCATGGCGCCAACGGTCCTGCCTGCCCACCCCGGCCCAGCCCTCCCGGCATTTCGGTGCCGGACGGAAAGAGCGTTGGGTTTCCAGGTGAAAAGAGGGGTCAGATCCGTTTTCCTGCGGAAAACGGATCTGACCCCGGAAGTAATGCGGCTCTTGCTCTTGCTCTTGCTCTTCCTTCTTCAACCCGGGGTGGACGCGCACGGAAAGTGTCCGTGGCCGGGAGGGTGGGTTGCGCAGGGGTGTCCGCGGCATGGATGCCGCGGCCAAGCCCCCAAGGACGGGTTAACGGCGTCCCCTGCGCAACCCACCCTCCCGGCCCAAACGAAGGAAATCCGCAGCGCTTCGCGACCCACCCCGAGGGGCTTCGCCGATGGCTGGATACCCGATACCCCGTAAACGAAAACGCCCCAGCACAGGGCCAGGGCGTTCTCGCAGATCAGGTCAGGCAGGCATCAGAATTCCTGCCAGTCCCCATCGGCCAGTTCGGTGGCCATCGGGCGACCACCCGCCGTGCGTCGGGCGGGCGGGGCAGCCGGAGCCGGTGCTGCCGGTGCAGCCGGACGCGGGGCCGGGGCAGCGGTGCGCGGCGGGGCAACCACGGTATCGGCTTCGTCCACCACGAAGATCGACACGGCCTCGCTGAGGTGACCGGCCTGTTCTTCCATCGCACGCGCGGCAGCAGTGGCTTCCTCCACCAGTGCGGCGTTCTGCTGGGTGGTCTCGTCCATCTGCACCACGGTCTGGTTGACCTGCTCGATGCCGGCGGACTGTTCCTGCGAGGCCGCGGAGATTTCGGCCATGATGTCGGTCACGCGCTGCACCGAGGCGACAATCTCGCCCATGGTGGCGCCAGCCTTGTGCACCAGCGCCGAACCGTCGTTGACCTTGCCGACCGAGTCGTCGATCAGGCCCTTGATTTCCTTGGCGGCGGCGGCCGAGCGCTGGGCGAGGGTGCGCACTTCGCTGGCAACCACGGCAAAGCCGCGGCCCTGTTCACCGGCACGCGCGGCTTCCACGGCGGCGTTCAGGGCCAGGATGTTGGTCTGGAACGCAATGCCGTCGATGACGCTGATGATCTCGGCGATCTTCTTCGACGAGGCTTCGATGGCGGACATGGTGGTGACCACCTGGCCGACGACCTCGCCACCCTGCGAGGCGACGCCATGCGCGCCGATGGCGAGCTGGTTGGCCTGGCGGGCGTGCTCGGCGTTCTGGCGCACGGTGGAGGTCAGTTCCTCCATCGAGGCCGCGGTTTCCTCCAGGTTGGCGGCCTGCTGCTCGGTACGGCGCGACAGGTCGCTGTTGCCCGAGGCGATCTCGCCGGCGGCCGAACTGATCGCGCGGCTGGATTGCTTGATGCGGGTGACGATCTCGCTCAGCTGCGCGGCGGTGGCGTTGGCATCGTCACGCATGCGCGCGAACACGCCCTGGTAGTCGCCGTGCATGCGCACGGTCAGGTCACCCTGCGACAGTGCCGCAAGCAGGCCGGAGATCTGTTCGATGCTGCCGGCGTTGGCGTCCAGCAGGCCGTTGATCTGCTGTGCCAGCTGCAGGAAGAAGCCTTCCTTGTCGGTGGCGTCAATGCGGCCGGACAGGTCGCCGGCGGCGGCCTGGGCGATCACGCGGGCCACTTCCGCTTCAACCTGCGCTTCCTGGGTACGGTCGCGCCATTCCACCACGTAGCCGACGGTGTCGCCGCCTTCATTGCGGATGGTCGACACCACCTGGGCGAACTGGGCATCGCCGTACTGCATCGGGCGACGCGCGACACCGTGCGCCTTCAGGTTGCCCAGCAGGGTCTGGTCCATCTCGCCACGGTGCTCGAGCACGGTGACCGGCTTGCCGATCAGTGAGGCCTGGGCGTCGAAGTCCGGCAGGTCGCGGCGCACTTCGTCCTGGTACTGGCTCAGGGTCTGCTGCAGGGCGCGGTTGCTGTAGACGATGGTGTTGCTGGTGTCGGTCAGGTACACGCCGGTCGAGCTGTAGTCCAGCGCGGTGCGGATGCGCAGGTTCTCGCGGGCGACGGCCTGGTCGGTTTCGATGCGCTCGCGCAGGTCGCGCTGCATGCGCTGCATGGCCTGCATCAGTTCGCCCACTTCGTCCTGGCGGCTGACGTCGATATGGCCATCGAGCTTGCCACCGGCGACGTCGTTGGCGACCGAGACGGCGCCACGCACGCTGCCGACCAGGGCGCGTGCGAACAGCCACACCAGCACCAGGCCGAGCGCGGCGCCGCCCAGCAGGGCGATCACGGTCAGCACGGCCGAGGCGGAATAGGTGGAAGCGGCCTCTTCGCGCGAGGCGCGGGCGAGGCGGTTGTCTTCGGCGATTAGCGCTTCCAGCGCCGATGCAGCCTTGCGGTGCTTGGTACGGGTTTCGCCGACGAAGGTATCGATGGCGTCGTCCGGCAGGTCCAGTTCCAGCATTTCGGTGACGCTGTCATAGGAAGCCAGGGCATCCTTCCATTCCTTGGCGAAGGTGTCGAACAGCTTCTTCTGTTGTGCGTTATCGACCAGCTTCGGATAGTCCTTGATCGACTTGTCCATGCTGGTGCGCAGGTCGACGGCGCGCTTGCGCGCATCGGCCTTGACGTCGTCGCTGGCGCGGATCAACTGCTGGTAGGCGGCATTGCGGTACTCGCCCAGCATGCCGCGCATCTCGCCGGCGAGGCGGATGCTTTCCATGCGTGAACCGGCCAGCTCGGTGGTGACGTTGTTCAGCGAATGCAGGCCGCGATAGGCGACGATGCCCTGCAGCAGCATCACCAGCAGGAGGACGCCGAAGGTCAGCAGCAGCTTCGGCATCAGTTTCAGGTTGTTGATCCACGGCATGGGCGTTGCGAGCTCCTAAGGCAGACGCGCCCGGGCATCGGGCCCGGTTGCAGCAGAAACCACGCCGGCACCAGGTCCGGCGTAGTTCGACGGACAGCGGATTACTTGATGTTGGCCAGCTTCAGCCCAGCCGGCGAGCTGACTTCGATTTCCGCGCGCGAGGCGTCGCGCTGGATCTTGCCGATCACGCAGACGGTCTTGCCTTCCAGGGTTTCCAGCGGGAAGGAGAACTTGCCGCGGTTCTCGCCGGCGATGCGGGCCGAGAAGGTGTGGCGCGGGAAGGCACCGCCCATGTACAGGAAGGTCGGCTGGCCTTCGGAACCTTCTGCGTAGCGGGCCTTTTCGACCTTGCCACAGACCATGCCGTCCTTGCCGACCGAACGCGGCGCCATTTCCGGCGGGATCATGTCGGCCGACTGGGCGAAAGCGGAGGTGGCGGTGGTGGCCAGGACAGCGGCCGAGACGAACGCAAACAGGGACTTCATCGAGGGTATCTCCGGGGATGGTAACGATCGGGCCGGTCCTGCGCGCTCCTGCGCGGCCGGCTTCTGTCCCCCTATCGGCACCGCCGAAGGGAACTGAAGGGTTTTGTGACTGGAACGTGAAGCAGTTCCGGTTGCTCAGGCGGCGACGTCTTCGGCGAGGCTGGCCTGGCCCATGTCGGCGCTGTCGAGCAGGGTCTCGATGTCCAGCAGGATCAGCAT
The DNA here is from genome assembly GCF_057179845.1 of Stenotrophomonas maltophilia group sp. SKK55. Classification (NCBI taxonomy): domain Bacteria; kingdom Pseudomonadati; phylum Pseudomonadota; class Gammaproteobacteria; order Lysobacterales; family Lysobacteraceae; genus Stenotrophomonas; species Stenotrophomonas maltophilia group sp. SKK55. Next base: position 695,392 of record NZ_JBXUHP010000059.1, on the reverse strand, counting down.
GCGATCGTCATGGGTACCGATGCCGGAGATGAAGCGGGTATCGACGGCGGCACCGAATTCCGGGGTCGGTCGGATCTGCTCGGCCGACAGCGGGATCACGTCGGAGACGCTGTCGACGACGATGCCGACCACGCGGTCGTCGACGTTCAGCACGATCATCACGGTGAAGGCGTCGTAGCGGGCGTTGTCCAGGCGCAGTTTCAGGCGCAGGTCGATCACCGGGACAATGGTGCCGCGCAGGTTGATCACGCCCTTGATGTAGTCCGGGGCATCCGGCACGCGGGTAACCGCATCATAGCCACGGATTTCCTGCACCTTGAGGATGTCCACGCCGTAGTGCTCGTCACCAAGCGTGAAGCTGAGGAATTCGCCACCGGTGCTGGCGGCGGAGCTGGTCTTGTCGTTCATCGAGGGGTCCTGGTTCTGCCGGAAGTCCCGGTGTCAGGCTCGATATCGGCCCCGCTGGGGGGGACTTTAGGTGCCCGGGGAAAGGCATCCACGCATGGCGTGGATCCACCGGAGATCGGTAGTGCCGGCCGCTGGCCGGCAATGGCCGTACCCGCATTGTCGCGACGTTGCCGGCCAGCGGCCGGCACTACCTGTTGGCCGGGCCTTAGAGCTCGCCGTTGCGGCGTGCCTTGCGTTGGCGGTCGATGCGGAAGATGTAGCGCTGGATGGCGCTGTCGGCGCCGCGCGGCAGGCTGTCGAAGCGCATGCCCACGCGCTTGACCTCGATGCCGTTGGGCTGGCGCTGGGGCAACAGGTTGCAGACCACCAGCGCGATGTCCAGGTCGGGGCCGTCCGGCAGCGACAGCTGCGCCGGATAGCGTTTCTGCAGACCAAATACCGCGCAGTCATTGGGCACCACCACGGCCAGGCCGCCACCGCTGATGTCCACCACCCGCATCGACAGCGCTTCGGCCCGCGCTTCGCCGGGGGGCAGCAGCAGCTGCGGTGAATCAGTGACCGGCGTCTCCAGCCGGTATAGTTCGCGGCGCTGCAGGTGCACCAGTTCGTCAGGCAGCGGCGCACGGAAGGCCACGTGGCCGTCGTTGTCCACGCGCTGCAGTTCGTGCAGGCGGAAGCGCACCAGCACCCGTTCGAGCTGGGCGAAGCACAGCAGGTGATCGGCCTGCTCGGCGGCGCGGTTGGAAGCTTCCTGCGGGCTGCCATCGAGCAGCAGGTAGTCCTCGTCTTCGTCGAGGTCGAGCAGCGCAGTGGGGAACGAACGGTCGCGGCCGTCGATGTGCGCGTTGATCAATGATCGCTGGTCGATCAGCGAGCGCAGCAGCTGCCGCAGCTGACGCGGGTTGCGGACCAGGAAGCGCTCGTCAGCGGCGTCGGCCGCGTGGACATCATGCACTGCAGTGTCGTTGCCGTCGGACATGGAATCTACGGTCAGGGGCGGGCGCCAGCACGCATTGGCGCGAGGCTCGATGGGGATATCGGCCTCTGCACCGGATTATGAAGTGGGATTTGCATCACTTTCTACGCGTAAGGGGTCAGATCCCTTTCCTGCGGGAAAGGGATCTGACCCCGTGGTTCTGTCAGAACTCCTGCCAGTCGCCGTCGGCTGCCAGTACCGGCTGCGCCGTCGAGCTGCGCAGGGGGCGCGCGGAAGCCGGCTTTGCCGAACGCGCGGCGGCTGCGACCTGGCGGGGTACCGGTGCCGCCAGCGGGCGTGCCGGAATGGCCGTCGTGCCGTGCGATGCCAGCCGGAAGCGGGCCACGGCTTCACCCAGCTGCACGGCCTGGTCCTCCATCGCACGTGCGGCAGCGGTGGCTTCCTCCACCAGCGCGGCGTTTTGCTGGGTGGTCTCGTCCATCTGCACCACGGTCTGGTTGACCTGCTCGATGCCCGCGCTCTGTTCCTGCGAGGCAGCGGAGATCTCGGCCATGATGTCGGTCACACGCTGCACCGAGGCGACGATCTCGCCCATGGTGCTGCCGGCCTGGTGCACCAGGCTGGAGCCTTCGGCGACCTTGCCGACCGAGTCGTCGATCAGGCCCTTGATTTCCTTGGCGGCAGCGGCCGAGCGCTGGGCGAGGGTGCGTACTTCGCTGGCGACCACGGCGAAGCCACGACCCTGTTCACCGGCACGCGCGGCTTCCACGGCGGCATTCAGTGCCAGGATATTGGTCTGGAACGCGATGCCGTCGATGACGCTGATGATCTCGGCGATCTTCTTCGACGAGGCTTCGATGGCGGACATGGTGGTGACCACCTGGCCGACCACTTCACCGCCCTGCGAGGCGACGCCATGCGCGCCGATGGCGAGCTGGTTGGCCTGGCGGGCGTGCTCGGCGTTCTGGCGCACGGTGGAGGTCAGTTCCTCCATCGAGGCCGCGGTTTCCTCGAGGTTGGCGGCCTGCTGCTCGGTGCGGCGTGACAGGTCGCTGTTGCCCGAGGCGATCTCGCCGGCGGCCAGGGTGATGCTGGAGGCGCTGGCCTGGATCTGGCCGACGATCTGGGTCAGCTGCGCGACCGTGGTGTTGGCATCATCCCGCATGCGGGCGAACACGCCATTGAACTGGCCTTCCATGCGTGCGGTCAGGTCGCCGGTGGCGATCGACTGCAGCAGCTGCGAGAGCTGGCCGAGGTTGCCGTCAGCCACCTGCATCATGGTGTTGAGGTGCTCGATCATCAGCTTGAAGTCGTGCTGGAACCGCTGTACGTCGCCGCGCTGGCTGAAGTCACCGGCGGCGGCCGCCGCAGCCAGGTGCTGGATCTGCGAATTGATGGCCAGCAGGCTGGCCTTGGCCGCGTCCATGGATTCGTGCAGGATCGCGCGGCTGCCGGGCAGGCGGCGTGCATCCGGGCTCAGATTGCCGATGGCGTACTGGTTGAGTACTTCAATGGCATCGACGATCGCATCGAGGTGCTCGAAGATCACCGTGTTGATGCCGTTGGCCAGCTGGCCGTAGACACCCGGGAAATCTTCCGGGATGCGATGGCTGATGTCCGGGCCAGCGTGCATCTGTGCCATCAGCTGTGTCTGCTCGCTGAAGCGTCGCAGCATCGCCGTCATCTCGGCGGTGGCAGCGAGCATCCTGCCGGCTTCATCCTTGCTGGTGGCCTGGGTGCTGACGCTGAGATCACCGCGGGCAACGGCCTGGATGGCATGCACGGCCTTGCCGAGTGGGCCGGTCACTGCACGCGAGATGACGATGGCCAGCGCGGCAGCGACCAGCGACAGCAGCACGATGCAGCCGATGATGGCAATCATGCTGGTGCGGTGGGTGGCGTTGGCGTCGGCGATCTTGCGGTCCATCTGGCCGGCGATGTGGGCTCCCAGTGCCTTCATCGCAGCGAACAGGTCGCGGCGCGCCGGGCGTGACTGTTCGTCGGAGATCTGCTGCGCCAGGGCGCCGTCACCGGCGGTCACGGCGTCGCGCATCGCCTTGTTGGCGGCGAAGTAGCGGTCGAGCTGTGCGCTGGCTGCGCGATACAGTTCACGCTCCTTGTCCAGCGCCGACAGCGCCGCGTACGCCGCCAGCTCGTCATGCACGGCCTTGGCGGTATCGTCCATGCGCTTGTTGTAGTCGGCGACCTTCTCCGGCTGGTCGAGCATGCTCAGCTGGGCCAGTTCGTAGGTGCGGAACTCGCCCAGCTGCGAACGTGCCTCGCCCAGGTGCTGGACCGAAGGGATATCGTTGCCGGCCATGTCGCGCAGCTGCGCGTTGGCCTCGGACAGGCGGATCAAGGCAAAGGCACCCAGTACGACGGTCATCAGGGTGGTGAGGGTGAACCCCACGGCCAGCTTGCGGGCGATGGGCAGATCTTGGAACCACTTCATGCAGGGTGCTCCAGGTGGGCAGAGTGCCGGCGTCTGTGCGCCGGTTTGGGGGTGGTTGCAGAGCGAACGGGGGTGCCCGGTGGGGTTCGGTGACGACCGTCAAGGCGAAATAACGGCGCCGTCCGCGCGGACTTTATGGACGCAGATCACATTCGGTTGCGTAGGGATGACGGCACGAAAGTGCTGGTCTGGCGGGGCTTGCGCTCGGATGAGGTGGTTGCGCGCGAAACCATCGCCTCGACGGAGTTCACAGAAGGGATCTGACCCCGGCTGGAATGGAGCACACAAACAAAAACCGCCGCCCCGAAGGGCGGCGGTCCATGACCCGCATGCGGCGTGGATCAGGCGGCCTGCGGCATCCGCAGCGAGCGCACCAGTCCGCCGATGTCAACGATCAACGCGACGCGGCCGTCGCCAAGGATGGTTGCACCGGACACTCCGCCGATACGGCGGTAGTTGTTCTCGATGTTCTTCACCACCACCTGCTGCTGGCCGACCAGTTCGTCCACTTCCAGCGCGATTTTCTGGCCATCGCCTTCCACCACCACCACCAGCGATTCGCTGCCCGGTGCGCGGTTGCCGTAGCCGTAGTACTCGCTCAACGACAGGATCGGCAGGTACTCGCCGCGCACGCGCAGCACGCGGCCTTCGCCGGCCATGCTGCGGATATCCTCGGGCTGCGGCTGCAATGCCTCAAGCACGTAGGCCAGCGGCAGGATCAGGGTTTCGCCGGCCACGGCCACAGTCATGCCATCGAGGATGGCCAGGGTCAGCGGCAGGCGGATCAGCGTGCGGGTGCCGGTACCGAGGCTGCTTTCGATCTGCACCTCGCCACCCAGTGCCTGGATGTTGCGGCGGACCACGTCCATGCCGACGCCACGCCCGGACAGGTCGGTGACCGCATCGGCGGTGGAGAAGCCGGGCTGGAAGATCAGGTCCCAGACCTGCGAATCGGTCGGGTTGTCCGGCACGGCCAGGCCGCGTTCGTGGGCCTTGGCGAGGATCTTGGCGCGGTCCAGGCCACGGCCATCGTCGCTGACTTCGATGACGATATGGCCACCCTGATGCGAGGCCGCCAGCGTGATCGTGCCGGTCTCATCCTTGCCTGCACCGCGACGTACGTCGGGCATTTCCAGGCCGTGGTCGATCGAGTTGCGCACCAGGTGCACCAGCGGATCGGCGATCTTTTCGATCAGGCCCTTGTCCAGTTCGGTGCCTTCGCCGACGGTGCGCAGGCGCACCTGCTTGCCGAGGCGGCTGGACAGGTCGCGGACCAGGCGCGGGAAGCGGCGGAACACCGCGTCAACCGGCAGCATGCGCACGCCGATCACCGCTTCCTGCAGGTCGCGGGTGTTGCGTTCAAGCTGGTCCAGCCCGGCGAACAGGCTCTCGGCGTGGACCGGGTCCAGCGCATGCGAGACCTGCTTGAGCATGGCCTGGGTGATGACCAGCTCGCCGACCAGGTTGATCAGCGCATCGACCTTGTCGACGCTGACGCGGATCGAGGTTTCCGCTTCCTGGCTGGCACCACCGCTGGCGGCAGGCGCGGCAGGTGCAGACGGTGCCGCTGCGACCGGAGCGGGAGCCGCGGCGGCCGGCGCCTGGGTGGCCAGGCTCGGCGGCGCGGCGGGACGGATGTCCAGCTCGCAATCGTCCAGCACCCAGGCGAAGGTGTCTTCGATCTTGCTGCGCGGCACCTTGCCGACCAGGCCCAGATCCCACGCAAGATGGGCTTCGAGCGGATCAAGCTGGGCGAAGCCCGGCAGGCGTTCCATGCGCGCAGCGACCTGCAGCGAACCGAGGTGTTCCAGTTCGCGGATGATGCGCAATGGATCGTTGCCGCTCATGAACAGCGACGGCGCCGGGGTGAAGCCGATCTGCCAGGCTTCCGGCGTATCGTCCACCTTGGCTGCCGCGGCCGCCGGGGCGCTCGCTGCGGCCTGGCCGGAAAGAACCGCTTCCAGGCGTGCCTTCACCGCAGCGACTGCAGCCGGATCGGCAGCCTGGCCGTGTTCGGCTTCGCGCAGCAGGGCGCGCAGCACGTCCACCGAGGACAGCATGGCGTCGACGGCGTGGCCTTCCAGGGCCCGCTTGCCGGCGCGCAGCTCATCAAGCAGCGTCTCCAGCACGTGGGTCAGGCCGGCGATCGCGTCGAAGCCGAAGGTGCCGGCGCCGCCCTTGATCGAGTGGGCGGCGCGGAACACCGAATTGATGATCTCCGCGTCCTGCTGCCCCGATTCCAGGGCCAGCAGGCCAGCCTCCATCGCATCGAGGCCTTCGCGGCTCTCCTCGAAGAAGGTGGCGTGGAAGCGTTGCAGGTCCATGCTCATGGCAGTGGTGATCCGGAAGCGAAGAGGGGGAGCGGTGCCGGGCGATCAGCCCAGCACTTTCTGCACGGTGGCGACCAGCTGTTCGGGATTGAACGGCTTGACCAGCCAGCCGGTGGCACCGGCGGCCTTGCCTTCGGACTTCTTGTCGGCGGCCGATTCGGTGGTCAGCATCAGCAGCGGGGTGAACTTGTAGTCCGGCAGCTGGCGCAGTTCGCGGATCAGCGCGATGCCGTCCATGTTCGGCATGTTGACGTCGGTCACCACCGCATTGAAGCGCTGGCCCTTGGCGCGACCGAGCGCGACCGCGCCGTCTTCAGCTTCTTCGACGGCAAAACCGGCCGAGGTGAGGGCGAAGGACACCATCTGGCGCATCGACGCCGAATCGTCCACCACCAAGATACGTGCGCTCATGCAGCGTTCTCCACAGATTTCAGGTTGTCATGGGTTACGTCCAGGCCCAGGGCCTGGGTGACGCCCAGCAGGCGCGCGGCGTCACTGAAGGTTGCAGTGCAACCGTGGAAGCCGGTGCCCAGGCCTGCCTCGCGGCGGGCCTGCACGAACGCACACAGCACCTGCACGGCGGCCGTGTGGATGCGGGCGACCTGGCTGGCATCCAGGGTCAGCTCGCCAGCCTGCTCCACGAGGGGGGCGAGGCGGTTCTTGAGCTCGGTAGTGCTCTCGATGCCGAGATCCCCACCCAGTTCGACAGTGCTCATCGTTGCTCCGGACAAACGGTTCCGTGATCCATAACGGCACCCCGGTGGGGTTCTTTAGAAGAATCGACGCGGTACGTCGATGCGGTCGCTGTCTGAAAGGGGACGGAGGGGATCAAGTCGCAAGCGACCTGGCTCTACTGCAGTCCCCTCGGCAACGGTGACCGCGCAGTGGGGACGTAAGGTGTTGATCCAACGGATCAACTCCTTGCGTCCCCGACAGGCACCGCTTCGGTGCAAAGCGCCGAGCCACTTGCGACTTAATCCCCTCCGTCCCCTTTTTCCTGGTGGCTCAGCTCAACAGCCGGGTGGCGTCGAGCAGGATCATCGGGCGCTGGCTGACCCGGGCCACGCCGCGGAACAGGTCGTTTGAGATCTGGCAGATGCGCGCGGTATCCGGCGGTTCGATCTGCGAATCGGTGAGGTTGGCGACATCTTCGACCGCTGATACGCGCAGGCCGATGGTCTCGCCGTCCTCCTCCAGGACCACGATGCGGGTCTGCGCGTCGTCCTCGGCGGCGGCGGCGCCCAGGTGCAAGCCCAGATCCATCACCGGTACCACCTGGCCGCGCAGGTTCATGATGCCGAGCATGGCCGCTGCAGTGCCACGCAGCGGCAGCAGGGGCACCGGCAGCACCACTTCCTGCACCTTCAGCAGTTCCAGCGCATAGGCCTGGGTGCCGCACCGAAGGCGCAGCCAGCGCGAAGTGCGTTCGCCGGCGCGTCGGTTCTGCGGGTGCGGGCTGCGGGCCGGTTGGTGGGCCTGCGCCTGCAGCTCCTGCCAGGTGCCGGGACGGTTGCCTGCCGGGGCATCGACGGCGACGCGCGGCGGCGGAGTGGCGGTGCGCGCCGCCGGGGCCGGGGCTGCAGGTGCAACCGTCGGGGCCACCGGTGCTGCGACCACGGCGGGCGGTGGCGTGGCTACGTCTTCGCCACCGGCGGCCGCCTCGAACGCGGCCTGCAGGCCGGGGCTGTCGGTGTGGGCGAGGCGATGGCTGTCGGCCGGATCGGTCTCGTAGATCACCTCGTCCGGCAGGTCGTCCCAGGTAGGTTCCGGACCGGCGTTTGCAACGACGGCGGGTGCCGGCGCGGTTTCGTGGATGACTTCCTCAGGCAGGTCATCCCAGGTCGGCTCGCGTTCGGAAACCGCTTCTCCCGCCGGACCCGGCCCAGCGCTAGCGGAGGCGGCAGCGCTCTCGAAGGCCGCTTCCAGCACCGCGTCGTCCGGGCTTGGCGCGGCGGCGACGGATTCTGTTTCGTAGATCACCTCGGCGGGCAGGTCATCCCAGGTGGGTTCGCGCGTGGGTGGAGCGGCGCTCTCGAAGGCGGCTTCCAGCGCAGCGCTGTCCCCGCTCGGCGCGGCGGCGATGGTTTCGGTTTCGTAGATCACTTCGGCCGGCAGGTCGTCCCAGGTCGGTTCGCGTTCGGCGACTGCTTCGATCGCCGGGTTTGGCCCGGCGCCAGCCGGCGACAGCTCGGCAGGGGGCGGCGCGACAATGGCCTCCCCCAGCAGTTCGTCCAGGTAATCATCGAGGATGCCGGTGCTGTTCATGCGGCCTGCTCCAGCGCGCGGGCATCCTCGCCGAGGATCCAGTTCAGCGCACGGCGGTAGGCGGCCAGGCCACGGCCCGGGTAGTCCTCGCCGGTGCTCGGCAGGGTCAGCCCGGCGGCGTTGCTGATGCGGGTATCGATCGGAATGGCGTCTTCCCACACGCGGTTGCCGTGGCGATCCTGCATGGTGCGCAGCGACTCGTTGCCGGCGCGGGTGCGGCGGTCGAACAGGGTCGGCAGGATCGAGATCGGCAGCGGGCGGCGGCGCGAGCGCTCGACCATCTCGCCGGTGCGGACCATGCCATCCAGGCCGTGCAGGGCCAGTGGCTCGGCCTGGGTGGGAATGATGAGACGGTCCGCTGCGGCCAGCGCATTGATCATCAGCAGGCCGAGGGTCGGTGCGCAGTCCAGCAGGATGTAGTCGTGCTGGCCCTGGTGGCGCGCCAGCGCGTTCTGCAGGGCCAGGCCGAGGCCGGGCTGGTTGGCGCTGCGGCGTTCCAGCGTGGCCAGCGCCGACTGTGCGCAGACGTAGTCCAGGCCATGGATGTTGCTGGCATGGCACAGGCCGGACAGGTCCGCTGGCGGTGTGCCGAACAGTTCCAGTACGCCGGCCGGCGGCGGGTCCACCGGCACGCCGAAGGCGCGGCTGAGCGAGGCATGCGGATCGAGGTCGATCAGCAGCACGCGATGGCCGAGCGCGGCCAGGCCGCGGCCGAGGGCGAGGGTGGTGGTGGTCTTGCCGACTCCGCCCTTCTGGTTGGCGATTGCCCAGATGCGCATCGGTTTACTCCTTCATTGCCGGGGGAACGGCGGCGCCGACGCGGCTGCCAGCCGGCACCGGCGGCAACTTCACCGGTGCGATGGGGGAGGTGGGGGCGCTGGCCGGAGTTGCGGCGGCCTGTTCGGTGACGGTGCTGTCGGTGGCGCCGGTGGCTGCGTTCAGGCGCTGGCCGAGCGGATCCACCGAGTGCGACGTGTCGGCCAGGATGATGACCATCACCCGGCGGTTGCGGTTGCGGCCCTGCGCGCTGTCGTTCTCTTCGCGCGGGCGGAACTGGCCATAGCCGACCATCGCCAGCCGTGACGGCTGCACGCCCTGGTCGGCGAACAGGTGCACTACGCTGGCGGCGCGCCCGGCCGACAGTTCCCAGTTCGACGGGAAAGTGGCGGTGGCGATCGGCACGTTGTCGGTGTGGCCTTCCACGCGCACGCTGTTGGGCACGTCGCGCAGCACCTCGGCCAGGCTGGCCAGGGTCTGCCGCGCATGCACGTCCAGCGCGGCCGAGCCGGTGGGGAACAGGATGTCGCTGTTGATCTCGACTTCGATCCACAGTTCGGTGCGGCGCACGCTGATCATGCCGCGGTCGATCAGCGGTGCGAGCGCGGCGGTGAGGCGGTCGGCGATGCTGTTGAGCTGTCGCTCGGCGCGCGCGATCTGCTCCTGGTTGTGCACTGACACCGGCATGCGCATCTGCGAAGCCATCGAGGGCAGCAGGGTCGGGTCGTGCGAAGGTGCCGGCGCGGACGGGCCGATCTTGGTGCCGGACTTGATCACCGAGGGGCTGTCCCAGCCGCCGCCCTGCACCTGCTTGTTGCCCACCTGCACCGGGTTGATGGTGCGCGGTGCGCCACCGAAGGCATCGGTGAGCGCGTCGGCCATGATCCGGTACTTGCCCTCGTTCACCGAGGAGATTGCATACATGACCACGAAGAAGGCGAGCAGCAGCGTCATCAGGTCGGCATAGGGGATCGCCCATGCTTCGTGGTTGGCGTGCTCTTCGTGGTGCTTGCGGCGGGCCATGTCAGTGCAGGAAGCCGGAGAGGTTGGTTTCGATGTTGCGCGGGTTCTCGCCCTGGGCGATCGAGATCAGGCCTTCGATGACCATCTCGCGGTCGCGCGTGTTGTGCGAGATCACACTCTTGAGCTTGGCGGCGATCGGCAGGAACAGCAGGTTGGCCGAAGCGATGCCATAGATGGTGGCGGTGAACGCGGCGGCGATGCCGTGGCCGAGCTTGCTCGGGTCGGCCAGGTTCTTCATCACTGCGATCAGGCCCAGCACGGCACCGATGATGCCCAGCGTCGGTGCATAGATGCCCATTGCTTCGAACACCTTCGCGCCGGCCTGGTCCTGGTGCTCCTGGCTGCCCAGTTCGATTTCCAGCATGTGCCGCATCGATTCGGGCTCGACGCCGTCCACCAGCAGCTGCAGGCCCTTGCGCAGGAACGGGTCCTGCTGTGCTTCCACCTGCGATTCCAGACCCAGCAGGCCCTGGCGGCGGGCGATGTTGCTCCACTCGACGATCTGCTGGATCAGCTCGCGGCGGTCGCTGTGCGGTGGACGCACGACCCAGCGCACGATGCTGAACGCATGCTTGAACACCGCCGGCGAGGTGTGCAGCAGGATCGCAGCGACGGTGCCGACGATGACGATCACGAACGCCGCAGGCGACCACAGCGACGCGAGGCCGGCGCCCTTGAGGATGCTGCCGCCGACCAGCGAGGCCAGGGCGAGAAAGAGTCCAATGAGGCTGAGTCTATCCATGGATCCGGTATCGGCTTGTATGAATGGGACTTGAGACACCGGTACGGGCTACTGGTGCGACTTCACGGTTTTACGGGTTCAGCAAGCGGGGTCAGTCGTGCGGGCTGCGCAGGCCGTCCACATCCAGGATCAGCGCCATGCGACCATCGCCGATCAGGGTTGCACCGGCGTAACCGCGCAGGCCGCGCAGTGCTTTCGGCAGTGGCTTGATGACCACTTCCTCGCGCCCGCGCACCTGGTCCACGACCAGGCCGAAGCGCGCTTCGCCGGCCTGCAGCACCACGATGGTCAGCAGGGTCGAGGCGGCCGGCGTCACATCCAGCCACTGGCGCAGATCGACCAGCGGCAGCGTATGCGAACGACGGTCGAGCACGGCGCGGCCATCGAACCAGCCCAGCGAGGTGCGCGGCGCGTGCAGCACTTCCATCACGCGCGCCAGCGGCAGTGCATAGACGTCCTCGCCGGCCTGCACCAGCAGGGTCGGCAGGATCGCCAGGGTGAGCGGCACGCGGATCAGGAAGCGGCTGCCACGGCCCAGCTCGGACTGGATCTGGATCTGGCCACTCAGTTCGCGGATGCGCGACTGCACCACATCCATGCCAACGCCACGGCCGGAGATATCCGTGACCTGCTGCTTGGTCGAGAAGCCGGGCAGGAACACCAGGTGCAGGCACTCCTCGCTGCTCAGCCGCGCGGCAGCTTCCGGATCGATCAGGCCCTTCTCACGCGCCTTCGCGCGCAGCTTCTCCGGATCGATGCCGGCACCGTCGTCCTGCACTTCAATGCTGACGTAGTCGCCCTCCTGCTGGGCCGACAGGCGTACATGGCCCATCCGCGGCTTGCCCTGTGCTTCGCGCAGATCGGGCATTTCCACGCCATGGTCGATGGCGTTGCGGACCAGGTGCACCAGCGGGTCGGCCAGCGCTTCGACCAGGTTGCGGTCGAGCTCGGTCTCGGCGCCGATCAGCTCCAGGTCCACTTCCTTCTTCAGCGAGCGGGCAACGTCTCGGGCGACCTTGGGGAAGCGCGAGAAGACCTTGCCCACCGGCTGCATGCGGGTACGCATCACCGCCGACTGCAGGCGCGCGGTGGCGATGTCCAGGGTCGACACGGCGCGGTCCAGTTCCTCGTCGCGCAGGCGCGCACGCAGGGTCTTGAGCCGGTTGCGTGACAGCACCAGTTCGCCGATCAGATTGACGATCGCGTCCAGGCGCTTGGTGTCCACGCGCACGGTATGTTCGGCTTCGGCCAGCGGCTTGGCGGCCGGCTTGGTCGCCGCTGCCGGTGCGGGTGCGGCCGGTGCGGCCAGTGGGCGTGATGCCGCAATCGGTGCGGGCGCTGCGGCAGCGATGGGCTTGGCGCCGGGTGCGGCGCCACCGTGCAGCTGGTCGAGCAGGGCTTCGAACTCGTCTTCGCTGATCAGGCCGTCGTCAGCCTTCTTTGCCGGCGCGACCGCAGTCGGCGCGTTAGCACCGTGCAGCTGGTCGAGCAGGGCCTCGAATTCGTCGTCGGTGATCAGGTCGCCGCTACCGGCCGCCGCTACGGCGGTCGGGGCGGCCGGCGCGGCGGCGCTTCCGTGCATGTCGAACTGGGCGATCAGCTCCGGCGGCGCATAGCCCGGCTCGGTGCCGGAGGAAACTGCATCCAGCATCGCTTGCAGGTAGTCCAGCGATTGCTGGGCGGCATCGAAGTGATGGGCCTGCAGCACGGCCTGGCCCGCGCGCGCGATGCCCAGCGCTTCTTCGGCGGCGTGGCACAGCTCGACCATGGCGGTGACGCCGAGGAAGCCGGCGCCGCCCTTGAGCGTGTGGTAGCCCCGGAACACCGCGTTGAGCTGCTCGGTGTCCTGTGGTGCCTGCTCCAGCGACACCAGCTGTTCGCCCAGGCGATCCAGGATTTCCTGCGCCTCGATGATGAAATCGGCAGTGATGTCGTCGGATACCGCGCTCATGCTTACAGCCCCAGGTCCGACAGCAGGTCGTCGGCGTCGTTCTGCGAGACCGCGTGGCGGTCCAGTCCCTTCAGTGCCGGCCCGGCCAGTTCCGGATCGGTGCGATGCTGTTCCGGCGGCAGGCCGAGCGCGCCGAAGCCCTCGTGCACGCGGCGGACGATGCCGACCACGCGACGGATGATCTGCCCGGTCAGGTCCTGGTAGCTCTGGGTCAGGGCGATCTCGGTGAGGTTGTGGCGGATGCGCTCGAGCTGCGCATCCTGGCCCGGCTGCAGGCCTTCGGCGCGCAGCTGTTCGGTCAGGCTGCGGCATTCCTCGGCCAGGTCCAGGGTGCGGTGCGTCGCCTGTTCGGTCATCGCCACCACGTGGTCCAGGCGTGCGCAGGCATCGTCCAGTTCGCCGGCCTCGCTGGGTACGGTCGGCAGTTCACCCAGGGCCTGCCCGAGCTCGCGGGCCAGCCGCGAGAGGCCGCTCATCATCGGCTGCGTGCGCAGCGCGACCAGCCCGTCGATGCGTTGCCGCCAGGCGGTTTCGTCACCGGACTCCAGTGCGTCCAGTGCTTCCTGCAGGCGCAGGGCGAGGGCATTCTTGTCGACCGTGGTGTCCATCAGGCGCTGGCCGCCAGGCGTTCGAAGATCTTGCCGAGCTTCTCTTCCAGCGTCTGCGCGGTGAACGGCTTGATGATGTAGCCGTTCACGCCGTTCTGGGCCGCTTCGATGATCTGCTCGCGCTTGGCTTCGGCGGTGACCATCAGCACCGGCAGGGTCTTCAGCTTGGCATCGGCACGGATCGCCTTGAGCAGCTCGATGCCGGTCATGACCGGCATGTTCCAGTCGGTGACCACGAAATCGAACGGCTGGCTCTGCAGCAGCGACAGCGCGGCATGCCCGTCCTCGGCTTCGGCGGTGTTGGTGAAGCCCAGATCGCCCAGCAGGTTCTTGACGATGCGACGCATGGTCGAGAAGTCGTCCACGATCAGGATGCGCATGTTCTTGTTCAAAGCAGAGTTCCTTTGTTGTTCATTCCGGGCGGCCGGGGGCAGCTGCCTCGGGGATGTTCATTCTTCGAGGCCGGCGTCGACGGCCTCGAATACCTTCAGCCGGCCGCGCAGGCGCAGCACGGCCTGGCCGTGGATCTGGCAGACCCGCGACTCGCTCACGCCGAGCACCGCGCCGATCTCCTTCAGGTTGAGTTCCTGCTCGTAGTAGAGCGAGAGCACCAGCTGTTCGCGCTCGGGCAGATGGCCGATGGCCTTGCCCAGCTCGCGGCCGAACTCGCTGCGCTCCAGCACCTGCTGCGGGGTCGGGCCACCCTGGGCGACCGTGTCCAGCTCGCCCTGGTCCTCGATGCGCGACTCCAGGCTCAGCACCTGGCCACGCGCGGCGTCTTCCATCAGGCGCAGGTACTCGGGCAGTGGCATCTCCATCGCGGCGGCCACTTCGGTGGCGCTGGCGGCGCGGCCGCTGCTCTGTTCCAGGCGGCGGATGGTGGCCGCAGCATCGCGTGCACGGCGGTGCACCGAACGCGGCACCCAGTCGCCACGGCGGATCTCGTCGATCATCGAGCCGCGGATGCGGATCGAGGCGTAGGTCTCGAATGAGGCGCCCTGGTCGGCGTCGTAGCTGCGCGAGGCTTCGATCAGGCCCATCATGCCGGCCTGGATCAGATCATCGACTTCGACGCTGGCCGGCAGGCGCGCGGCCAGATGGTGGGCGATGCGCCGCACCAGGTCCGAGTGCTGGGCGATGACGTCGTTGGCCGCCGAGCGCTGGACTTCCCTGTATTGGGCCGCGCCTTTCATGCCGCCACCCCGCGCTGCTTGAGGATGCGTTCGAGGAAGAACTCCACGCCGCCGCGCGGTTCGGTGGGCGCCTGCCAGCGGGCTGTGCGGCGCGCGATCTCGGTGATGGCCAGTGCGGACGGGCTGGACGGGTAGGCCTTCACCACCGGCTGCTGGCGCTGCACCGACAGGCGCAGCCAGTCATCCTGCGGCACGCAGCCCAGGTAGTTCAGCGAGACATCGGCGAGGAACTTCTCGCAGACGCGGGTCAGCTTCTCGTACAGTACGCGGCCCTCGTTGGGGTCGCGCACCATGTTGGCCACCACCTGGACGCGGTCCACGCCACGTTCGCGCGAGAGCACCTTGATCAGCGCGTAGGCGTCGGTGATTGAAGCCGGCTCGTCACAGACCACCACCACGGTGTCCTGCGCGGCCTGGCAGAAGGTCAGCACGCCGTCGGTGATGCCTGCGGCGGTGTCCACCACCATGATGTCCAGCTCGCGTTCCAGCTCGGAGAACACGTTGACCAGGCCGACGTGCTCGGCCGGGGCCAGCTCGGCCATGTGCCGGCGGCCGGACGCGGCCGGGACCACCAGCACGCCGTTCGGGCCTTCAACGATGACGTCGTCCAGCGAGCAGCGGCCGGCAACCAGGTCGGCCAGCGTATAGGTGGGGTTCAAGCCCAGGATCACGTCGATGTTGGCCAGGCCGAGGTCGGCGTCCAGCAGCAGCGTGCGCTTGCCCATGCCGGCCAGCGCCACGGCCAGGTTGGCCGACACGTTGGTCTTGCCCACGCCGCCCTTGCCGCCGGTCACTGCGATGGTGCGCACAGGGCCGAGCGGCTCGCTGCGGGTGGCCGACAGCGGGAAGGTCTTGGTCAGCTTGGCGTACTCACGCGACGGCATGGTTCAACTCCGGGTTGCAGGGCATATCGGCCGCTCGGCGCAAATCTTCAAGGCGAAGTACGAGATTGGCCGCACTGGCCCGGTGCAGGTCGTCCGGAACGTCCTGGCCGTCGGTCACCCAGGTGATCGGCAGGGCGTGGTCCACGGCCACCGACAGGGCGTTGCCGAAGCGGCCGGTTTCGTCCAGCTTGCTCAGCACCAGGCCCTGCAGGTTGGCGGCACCGAAGCGGCGGACCACCTCGTCCATGTCGCCGAAGCTGGTGTTGGCCGGCAGCACCAGCAGGGTGCGCACCTGGCGCGCGGCGCGCAGCCACTGCAGCTGGGCGGCCAGCGCGCGGTCGCGCGGGCCCAGCCCGGCGGTGTCGATCAGTACCAGCTTGTAGTCCTTCAGGCGTTCCAGCAGCTGGTCCAGGTCGGTGCCGCTGTTGGCCTCGTGGACGGCTATGCCGAGCTGCCGGCCGTAGCCATACAGCTGCTCGCGGGCGCCGATGCGGGTGGTGTCGGTGGTGACCAGAGCGACGTCACGCGGTGCGTGCTTCTCGGCGAACCGCGAGGCCAGCTTGGCGATGGTGGTGGTCTTGCCGGCGCCGGTCGGGCCCACCAGCGCGATCACGCCGCCTTCCTCCAGCGGGTCGACCGGGGCAATCGGCAGCTTGCGCGAGATCAGCCCCAGCATCAGGCCGCGGCCTCGGTGCGCCTCGGTCTCCAGCGGGATCTGCATGGCGACGTCGCGGGCCAGGCCAGCATCGAAGCCGTACTCGTCCATCAGGTCCAGCGCGGTGGCGCGCACCGGGCAGCCGCGCAGGCGCTCGTCGGTGAAGCGGTTCATTTCGCGCTCGATCACCTGGCGCATGCCGGCCACTTCCTGGCGCAGCTGGCGGATCTCGGCGTCGTCCTGGGCGACCACGGTCAGCACCGGGGCTGGGGCGAGTGTCGGCGTCGGCGCGGCTTCGACGGTGGCATCGGCCAACGCCGGTTCGCTGGCGGCGACCTCCGGCTGCGTTTCAGACAGGGCTGCGGTCGGCAGCGGCGGCGGCTGCACCGCCGGCGCCACGCTTTCGTGATGTGCCTGGTGCGGCGGATCGATCTGGAAACGGGCGCGGTTGGCCGGCGCGACGACGGCCGGTGCCGGCGCCGGAGCGACGATGGCCTCGGCGAACGGGGCGAAGATCTGGTCCGGCAGTGCCGGTTCATTGACGGCGGCGCGTGCCAGCGTGGCGGCAAAGCCGGTGCTGCCGCGGGTCGGCACGATCTCGTCGGCGCTGTCGAGGGTGCGGCCGGTAGCGCCCACTGCTGCACGGGCGAGGGCGGCCACCGCCGAGGTGGTGGCGGCAACCGGTTCCGGTGCCGGGGGGCTGCTGCGGCGGCGGGTGACGGCGGCGATCACCGCGTCGGCGGCGGTGCGCGGCTTGGGTGCCGGCGGCGGTGCAACGTCACGGCGCGAGGCTTCCAGTGCACGCTGTACCGCGCTCTCGTCGTAGTTGGCGGCGGCGACGATCTCGATGCCTTCCTCGATCCGGCGGTTGGACAGGATCACGGCGTCAGGACCATGCTCCTTGCGCACCAGGTTCATGGCCGAGCGCATGTCGGCGGCGACGAATCGTTTGATTTTCATGCTGTGGTCACGAGGCGAAGACGGCGGGGTGGCGGTCGGGGAACTCGGGTGGTCGGTGGTCTGCACGGTGCGGGTTCCCCTTGGTGTCTGTCTGTTGCGTTGGTTCGAAAGTGGTGTCTGTTTTCTGGCGCATCGGCGGGCGGCGTCAGCTGATCGTTCCGACCAGCTTCAGGCGCTTGTCCTCCGGCACCTCGCTGTAGGCCAGGACCGACAGCGAAGGAACGCTGTGGCGGACCAGGCGGGCCAGCGCGGCGCGTACCGGGCCAGGTACCAGCACGACCGCGGGCTCGTTGCGGGCTTCCTGCTTGCTGACACATTCGGCCAGGCTCTGGTGCAGTCGCTCAGCGAGTCCGGGTTCCAGCGCGGCGCCGTTGCCCTGCGTGGACTCCTGCAAGACACGTTCCAATTGCGGGTTGAGGGTGAACACCGGCAGCTCCGCCGACATTCCGGCGATCTCCTGCACGATGAAGCGGCCCAGTGCGGTGCGCACGGCGGCGGTCAGCACGGCCGGGTCCTGGCTGTTCGGCGCGTGTTCGACCAGTGCTTCGGCGATCTTGCGCAGCTGGCGGATCGGAATGCGTTCGACCAGCAGGTTCTGCAGCACGCGCACCACCGCCGACAGCGGCAGCGCCTTGGGCGTCAGATCTTCGACGAGCTTGGGCGCGCTCTTGGCCAGGTTGGCCAGCAGATGTTGCACTTCCTCATGGCCGAGCAGCTCGGGTGCGTGTTCGCGGATCAGGTGCGACAGATGCGTGGCGACCACGGTGGCCGGGTCGACCACCGTGTAGCCCAGCGTTTCGGCCTGGGCGCGCTGGTGCGGCTGGATCCAGGTGGCATCCAGGCCGAACGCGGGATCCTTGCCGGCAATGCCCTCCAGTGCGCCGAGCGCGCTGCCCGGGTCCAGGGCCAGCTCGCGGTCGGGGTGGATCTCGGCGGTGGCCACCGGCACGCCATGCACCAGCACGCGGTAGCCGTTGGCCGGCAGTTCCAGGTTGTCGCGGATGTGCACCGAGGGAATCAGGAAGCCGACATCCTGGGTCAGCTTGCGGCGCACACCCTTGATGCGCGCCATCAGTTCACCGCCCTGGTTGCTGTCCACCAGCGGGATCAGCCGGTAGCCGACCTCCAGGCCCAGTGGATCGACCGGGCGCAGCTCGTCCCAGCTCAGTTCGGCGGTCGGTGCCGCGGCGGCCGGGCGGCCGAGTGCATTGAGTGCGGCAGCATCGGTGCCACTGCCTGTCGCATCGGCAGCCGGTGCCTTGGTCTTGCGATACAGCTTCCAGGCGATGAAGCCAAGGATCGAGGCCAGCGTCAGGAAAGCGACGTTGGGCATGCCCGGCACCAGGCCGACCAGGCCGATGATGCCGGCGGTGATCGCCAGCGCGCGGTACTGGCCGAACACCTGGCCGGTCATGGCCTGGGCCATGTCCTGCGAGCGCGAGGCACGGGTGACCAGCATCGCCACCGCGCTGGACACCAGCAGCGCCGGCAGCTGCGCCACCAGGCCGTCACCGATCGACAGCAGGGTGTAGGTGGCGGCGGCGTCGCCGAACGGCATGCCATGCTGCAGCACGCCCACGGCCAGGCCGCCGAGCATGTTGATGAACTGGATCAGGATGCCGGCGATGGCATCGCCGCGGATGAACTTGCTGGCACCGTCCATTGCACCGTAGAAGTCGGCTTCCTCGCGGACTTCCTCGCGGCGCAGCTTGGCTTCTTCACGCGTCAGCAAACCGGCGTTGAGGTCGGCGTCGATCGCCATCTGCTTGCCGGGCATCGCGTCCAGGATGAAGCGCGCGGTCACTTCCGAGACGCGGCCGGCGCCCTTGGTGATGACCACGAAATTGATGATGGTCAGGATCGCGAACACCACGATGCCGACCGCATAGTTGCCGCCGATCACGAATTCACCGAAGGCGGCGATGACCTTGCCTGCGGCATCGTGGCCGTTCTGGCCATTGAGCAGGATCACGCGGGTGGAGGCGACGTTCAGCGCCAGCCGCAGCATGGTCGTGATCAACAGCACGATCGGGAAGATGGTGAAATCCAGCGGGCGCTTCACGTAGACCACCGCCAGCAGCACCATCAGCGAGATGGCGATGTTGAAGGTGAACAGCGCATCGAGCACCGGCGCGGCCAGCGGCACCACGACCATGGCCAGCAGGGCCAGCACGATCAGCGGCGCGCCAAGGCCCTGGCGGATCATTTCCAGGGCGCGGCGGGTGTTGAATCCGGTGGCGGGCTGGGCGCTCACGTGCGGCCTCCCTTGCCGAATTCATCCACCTGGATGTGCGGGGCGTCCGGCATCGGGCCAGTGCGCCAGGCGCGCAGCTGGTAGACGTAGGACAGAACCTGGGCGACGGCCGAATACAGTCTCACGGGGATTTCCTTTCCGAGTTGGCCTTCCCGATACAAGGCGCGTGCCAAAGGCGGGGCAGAGACGATCGCGACCTTGTTGCCGTCGGCCACTTCACGGATGCGCAGGGCGGTCTCGTCCACGCCCAGCGCGACCACGGTGGGGGCGTTCATGGCGCCGCCCTCGTATTTCAGGGCCACCGCGTAGTGGGTGGGGTTGACCACCACCACGTCCGCCGTGGGTACCGCTTCCATCATCCGGCGGTTGGCCATCTGCTGCTGCAGCTGGCGGATACGGCCCTTCACCTCGGGGCTGCCCTCGCTTTCCTTCATTTCCCGGCGCAGCTCTTCACGGGTCATCTTCAGCTTGCGCATCCAGTTCCAGCGCTGGTACGGCGCGTCGATGGCGGCCAGCACCAGCATCGCGCCGGCGGTGGCCAGCAGCAGGCGCAGGGTGAAGCCGAGGCCGTCGGTGATGGCGGTCTCCAGCGGGTGGTGGATCAGGCCGCGCAGGGTGTCGAAGCCGGACCACACCACCAGCCCGGCGGCGACGCCGACGAAGGCCACGCGCAGCAGCGATTTGGTGAACTCGGCAATGGCCTCCGGGCCATACAGGCGCTTGAGCCCGCTCATCGGGTTCATGCGGTTGATGTCAGGCAGCAACGCCTTCTGCGACCAGCGCAGGCCGCCCATCACCAGCGGGGCGACGAAGCTGGCCAGCAGGCAGACCAGCACCAGCGGCGCGATCACCAGCATGAACTGCAGCAGCAGATCACCGAAGTGGCCGAACAGTTCCTTCGGGTTCTGCCGCAGGCTCTGCTCGGGGCTGAGCGCCTGCTTCATCCAGGCGCTGGCGCCGCGTCCGATCGAGCCGCTCATGGCCATCACCGCCAGCACGCCGGCACCGAACACGGCGGCGGTGCCCAGTTCGCGCGAGCGCGGCAGGTTGCCCTGTTCACGGGCGTCGCGCAGGCGCTTTTCGGTCGGTTGTTCGGTCTTTTCGCCGGCGGATTCGTTCTCGGACATCACGGGCACTGCGGCAGGGGGTGCCGGGGTGCGTGCAAGAACTGTTCCACGCATGGCATGGATCTACCGACGACCCTCCTGTAGAGCCGAGCCCATGCTCGGCTGCGGTTGGCTCCAAGCGCGAGGCGCAGCCGAGCGTGGGCTCGGCTCTACAGGAGGGTGCCGCAGGAATCGTTCCGTGATGGCGGGTGGTCGCGCTGCCCGGCGTTATCCGGGCGGGTGTTGTTGCGGTGGGCTCTGCGCCAGTTCCACCCGCGGCCGCGGCAGGTCGTGCAGCTGCATGAAGCGTGCGGCATCGACCGGGCGGCCCAGCAGGTAGCCCTGCAGGTAGTCGCAGCCCAGCCGCTCCAGGTAGGCACGCTGCGCCGCAGTCTCCACGCCCTCGGCGACGATGTCCATGTCCAGCGCGTGGCCCAGCGCTACGATCGCCGAGACGATCACCACGTCTTCGGCGCTGTGTTCCAGGTCGCGCACGAAGGCGTGGTCGATCTTGATCTCCGTGGCCGGCAGCCGCTTCAGGTACAGCAGGCTGGAATACCCAGTTCCGAAATCATCGATGGAGATGCCCACGCCCAGCGCAGACAGCGCCTGCAGCAGGCGAAGGCTGGTATCGGTATCGCGCATGACCGTGCTTTCGGTGATCTCCAGCACCAGGTGGCGCGGGGCAATGCCATAGCGCTCGATCACTTCACGCACATCCTGCAGCAGGTGTGGCGAACTGAAC
The DNA here is from genome assembly GCF_057179845.1 of Stenotrophomonas maltophilia group sp. SKK55. Lineage (NCBI taxonomy): Bacteria > Pseudomonadati > Pseudomonadota > Gammaproteobacteria > Lysobacterales > Lysobacteraceae > Stenotrophomonas > Stenotrophomonas maltophilia group sp. SKK55. The sequence goes on along the minus strand of NZ_JBXUHP010000059.1, from coordinate 674,102 downwards.
TGCACCGGCGACAGGTTCACCGACATCGACCAGCCTTCATGCCCGGCGTCGCGCCAGCGCCGCAGTTGCTGGCAGGCCTGGTCCAGTGCCCAGCGACCGATCTCGTTGATCGCGCCGCTGCGTTCGGCCAGGCGGATGAAGCGGTCCGGTGGGATCAGCCCGTGCTCCGGGTGCTTCCAGCGGATCAGCGCTTCGGCACCGGCCACCTTCTGCGTGGCCACGCGGATCTTCGGCTGATAGTGCAGGAACAGCTGCTCGCTGCCGATCGCACGGCGCAGGTCGGCCAGCAGCCGGAACTGCTGCTCGGCACTGTCGTTCATCCAGTCGGCGAACAGCACGAAGGCGTTGCGTCCGGATTCCTTGGCCTGGTACATCGCCGCGTCGGCGAAGGCCATCAACTGGCGCTCGCTGGCAGCGTGGTCGGGGCAGATCGCCACGCCGATGCTGGCAGTCACCTGCAGTTCGTTGTCCGGCAGCAACGGGCCGCTGCCCACCGCCTGCAGGATGCGCCGGGCGAGGGTGGGCAGGTCCTCGTCGTGCTCGATGCGCACCACCAGCACGAACTCGTCGCCGCCCAGACGGGCCAGCATATCGTTGGGCCGGAGCAGCTGGCGGGTACGCTCGGCCACCGCCACCAGCAGTGCGTCGCCGGCCTGATGGCCGTAGGCATCATTGACCTGCTTGAATCCGTCCAGGTCCATGAACATCACCGCGAAACGGCTGCCGCCCTGTTCGGCTTCGGCCAGCGCCTGCACGATGCGCCGCTGCAGCAGCAGGCGGTTCGGCAGGCGGGTCAGCGGGTCGTGCAGCGCGGCTTGGGTCAATTCCTGCTGGGCATCGGTCAACGAGGTGCTCAGCATCGAGTTGCGCAGCCGCAGCAGCTGCGCCTCCACCCGCTGGTCCAGCCACGAGACCACCAGCACCACCGCCAGGATCGCAACCGTCAACACCACCACCAGCATCGCCAGCCACTCGCTCTGCAGGCCGTCACCGACCGCCGCGCCGCAGATGCTGCCTTCCGGGAAGCGCGCGGCCGCCATGCCGGTGTAGTGCATGCCGACGATGGCCAGGCCGAGCAGGCCGGCGGCCGCCAACCGGTCACCGACGCGGGTGCGCTGCGCGCGCAGGCGGAACGCAACGTACAGCGCGGTCCATGACGCGGCCACCGCCACCACCAGGGAGAGCAGCAGCCAGCCCGGGTCGTAGTCGATCCCGGGCTGCATGCGCATCGCCGCCATGCCGACGTAGTGCATGCCGGCAATGCCGGTGCCCATCAGCAGGGCACCGCCGGCCAATCGCGGATGGGGCAGGGTGCGCAGCGAGACCAGCCACAGTGCGAACACCGACGAGGCGATCGCCAGGGCCAGCGAGAGCAGGGTGATGGGCAGGTCGTAGCCCAGTGCAATGGGCAGATCGAAGGCCAGCATGCCGATGAAGTGCATCGACCAGATACCCAGGCCCATGGCGAATCCGCCCCCCAGGCGCCACCACCAGGCGGCTGCCCGGCCCGGGGCGGTGACCGTGCGCCCGGCCATGGCCAGCGCCGTGTACGACGCCATCACGGCAACCAGCAGCGAGATCGCCACCAGCCACGGGTTGTACGTGCCTACCAGCATTCGTCAGTCTCCCGGACTTGCCTGTCGACGGAAACCACGGTGGGGCATGCATGAGGCAGGCCAACGCGAACGGGCGTCGGCCAGGTGCGGCATCCCCCCGGTTGCCGCGCATTCACTCTAACGCGCAGACCCGGGGGGACTTCAAGCGGCAATCCGTGAAATTGCGCCCCTGTAGAGCCGAGCCGATGCTCGGCTGCCACTCCTGCCGAAGGCAGCCGAGCATGGGCTCGGCTCTACAGAAACAAATGCATGGCAAGCAGTAGAACGTGATGACCGGGTCAGCGTGTGACCGCGTCCGCGGCCTGGAAGGCGGCGTCGAACAGGCGCTGTACCGGCGGCCCCATTTCCCCGGCCAGCAGCGCCAGGAGGAACAGGCCCAGCAGCAGCGAGACCGGCAGGCCCAGCTGGATCGGGTTCAGCGCAGGGGCGGCACGCGCCAGGACACCGAAGGCCAGATTCACCGCCAACATCGCCACGGTCAGCGGGATGGCCAGGCTCAGCGCGCCGCGCAGCACGGTCAGCAGGAAGGTCGGGGCGATGCTGAAGAAGGCATGGGGATCCGGCAGCGGGGCGCCAATCGGCAGCGCGCGATAGCTGTCCACCAGCAGCGAGATCAGCGCCAGGTGGCCGTTGGCGGTAAAGAACAGCAGCCCGAACAGCAGGTAGAACCACTGTCCGATCACACCGGAGGTGCCACCGCGCAGCGGATCGCTCATCTGCGCGAAGGCCAGGCCGGTGCCCTGCGCGATCAGTTCGCCGGCCATCGCGCCGGCTTCGAACACCAACCGCAGCATGAAGCCGATGGATACGCCGATGGCCAGCTCGCGGGCGATGGTCAGGACCGTGGCGGCGTCGAAGCCGGTCCAGTCCGGCACCGGGGGCAGCAGCGGGGCCAGTGCGATGGCCAGGGTGCCGGCCAGCACCACGCGCACCCGTGACGGAACCGCACGGGTCCCGACCATGGGCATGGCCATGGCCACCGCGCCAATGCGCAGCATGGTCCACAGTACGGTGCCGATCATGCCGAAGGCCTGCAGGCCGTCGGCAGCCATCTGGGTGGCGGCGTCCATCGAAGCGCGTGTCCTAGCCGATCAGGTGTGGAATGCGCTGGAACAGCAGCGTGGTGAATTCAACCAGGTGGCCGATCAGCAGGCTGCCCAGCGCGAACAGCACTGCGGTCAGCGCTGCCGCCTTGGCGACGAAGGCGATGGTCGGTTCGTTGAGCTGGGTCGCGGCCTGCACGACACCAACCACCACGCCCACCACCAGTACGGTGAGCAGCAGCGGGCCGGCCACCCACAACACGGTGATCAGGCCGCCACGCAGTTCAGTCAAGGCAAGTTCGGGAGACATTCGGGTTCCATCTGCTCATGTAGAGTCGAGCCCTGCTCGACTGCGCGTTACGGGGGATATCAGGCCGGATTGAAGCTCGCCGCCAACGTACCCACGGTCAGCACCCAGCCATCGACCAGCACGAACAGCAGGATCTTGAAGGGCGCCGAGACCAGCATCGGCGACAGCATCATCATGCCCATCGACATCAGCACGCTGGCAACGACCAGGTCGATGATCACGAACGGGATGAAGATCAGGAATCCGATCTCGAAGGCGGTCTTCAGTTCACTGGTGACGAACGAAGCGACCAGCACCGGGAACGGGATCGCGTCGGGGCTGGCGTAGGTGCCATGCCCGGCGATGCCCGCAAAGGTCATCAGGTCGGTCTCGCGGATCTGCGCCAGCATGAACCCGCGCAGTGGCTGCGTGGTCAGCGTCCATGCGGTCTGGAAGTCGATGTCGCCGTTGAGGTAGGGCGCCATGCCCGCGCTCCACGCCTTGTCCCAGGTCGGCATCATCACCATCGCGGTGAGGAACAGGGCCAGGCCCAGCAGTACCTGGTTGGACGGCGTCTGGCCGGTACCCAGCGCCTGGCGCAGCAGGCCCAGCACGATGATGATGCGGGTGAACGAGGTCAGCACCAGCAGCGTCGACGGGATCAGGGTGATCGCGGTCATCAGCAGCAGGGTCTGCAGCGGCAGGCTGACCGGCTGGCCGCCGATCTTGCCGACGTTGACGTCCGGCAGCGGGGTGGCCGGAGCGCCGGGCGCGGCGAACGCCAGTGCCGGCAACAGGCACAGGGCAAGCAACAGCAGCCACGGCATCAGGGTGGCGGGACGGGTACGGGGGACACGCATGTCAGGGATCCTTGCGCAGCCGCTGCTGCAGCAGCTGGGCGAAATTCGGAAGATTCTTGAAGTCCGGCACGCGCACCGGCGCCGGTGGCGGCAGCGGTTCGGGCAGGGTGTGCAGGGTGTTGATGCCGCCGGCGGTGACGCCCAGCAGCAGCTGCTGGCCGTTGACCTCCACCACCACCACGCGTTCCTTGGCACCGACATTCAGGCTGGCCACCACCTTCATGCCTTCGGCCGGGCGGAAGCCGCTGCCAGGCATGCGCTTGAGCAGCCATCCCAGGCCGATCACCAGTGCAAGTACCGCCAGCAGCGCCAGCACCGCACCGAGCAGGCTGGGTGCGGCGGCCGCATGCTGGCCGACCTGGGGGCCGATCGGCGCGGCGGCCTTGCCGACCGCCAGCAGGGTGGAGGCCAGCAGGCTCAACGCAGTCTCCGGATACGCTCGCTGGGGCTGACCACGTCGGTCAGGCGCACGCCGAAGCGGTCATTGATCACTACTACTTCGCCGTGGGCGATCAGGGTGCCGTTGACGAACACGTCCAGCGATTCGCCAGCACCGCGCTCCAGTTCCACCACCGACCCCTGGTTGAGCTGCAGCAGGTTGCGGATCGGCAGGCGGGCACGACCGACTTCCAGCGACAGGGTCACCGGCACATCGAGGATCACGTCCAGGTTCAGGTCCGGACCATTCGCCTCATCGGCCTGCAGGCTGCTGAACTGGGCCGGGGTCGGTTCGAGGGCGTCGATATCGTTCATTGCGGGTCTTCCTGGATGACGGGTACGCGCGGGCGGGTGCCCGGCGGATGGGTAGCGGTGATCTTCACGGCGTTCATGCCGTTGGCGATGCCGAACTCGCCGGTGAACACGGGGATGTTCTCCACGCACAGCGGCACCTGCGGGCTCAGCTCGATCGGCAGGATGTCGCCGACCTTCAACTGGGTCAGGTCGCGCAGGGTCATGCGCTTGCTGGCCAGCACGCTGGACAGGGTGACTTCGGCGACGTTGAGCTGCTCACGCAGGGTCTTGCCCCAGCTCTCGTCGCGGTCGTTGCGGTCGCTCTGGATGCCGGCGTCGAGCAGTTCGCGGATCGGTTCCAGCATCGAGTAGGGCAGGGTGACGTGGATGTCGCCGCCGCCACCGTCGAGCTCGACGTGCAGGCGGCACACCACCACGTACTCGCGCGGGGTCACGATGTTGGCGAAATGCGGGTTGATCTCCGAGTTGATGTACTCGAAGTCGACATCCATCACCGGTGCCCACGCTTCGCGCAGATCGGCGAAGGTCTGCTTCAACAGCAGGTGGATCACCCGCATTTCAGTAGCCGTGAACTCGCGGCCCTCGATGCGGGTGGGGTAGCGCCCGTCGCCGCCGAAGAAGTTGTCGACGATGGCGAACACCAGGGTCGGCTCGAACACGATCAGGCCGGTGCCGCGCAGCGGCTTGAAGCGGATCAGGTTCAGGTTGGTCGGTACATACAGCGAGTGCATGTAGTCGTTGAACTTGATCAGCTCGATGCCGCGCACCGACAGTTCGGCCGAGCGGCGGATCAGGTTGAACAGGCCGATCCGCCACAGGCGCGCGAAGCGCTCATGGACCATTTCCAGGGTCGGCATGCGACCGCGGATGATGCGGTCCTGGCTGGCGAAGTCGTACGAGCGCGCTTCGCCTGACGGGGGTTCCGCATCGGTCTCGACCGCGCCACTGTCCACGCCGTGGAGCAGGGCATCGATCTCGTCCTGGGACAGCAGATCATTCATCGGTGGGCCCTTACTGGGTCACGAAGCTGGTGAACAGCAGATCGTCGGCGCCGTTGCTACCGGTCTCGGCCTTGAGCACCTTCTGCACCTCGGCCAATGAGGCGGCCTGCAGCTTCTGCTTGCCGGCGACATCGGCGATCTGGTCCGGGCTGACCTGCGAGAACAGCATCAGCAGGCGCGCACGGATGGCCGGGGCGTGGGTCTTGATCGCTTCCAGCGCGGCCGGGTCGCGGGTCATCAGCTGAACCTCCAGCTGCAGGTAACGTGGGCCGTCGACCGGGCCATTGAGGTTGACCACGAAGGCCGGATCCAGTGCGAAGTACTGGGCCGGGGCTGGAGTCGCGCTCTTCTTCGGCGCCTGTGCGGTCTTCTCTTCGTGCTTGGACTGGGTGAAGAACCACACGCCGCCACCGGCAGCAGCGGCGGCCAGTACGGCCACCAGCGCGGTGATCAGGATCGGACTACGCGGCTTGGCGGCCTTGTCCTTCTCGGCGGTCTTCTTGGTTTTGTCAGCGGCTGCGGCCACGGGGTGAAGCTCCTGAGGGTTGCTTCACCGGGATATGCAAGGGGTGTGCCGAAGGCCGGGCAGCGGGTGCGACGGAATTCCGTCGGAAACCTGTGCCGGTAGGTGCCAACCTTGGTCGGCACGCCTGTCAGGCGTAAGCGTCCAGCAGTCCGCGCTGGCGGATCAACTGCGCCGACGACACGCTGGCGTCGCCCGGCGTCGGTTCTCCGTCGCCGAGGATGCCGCTGCCACCGGGCTGGCCCGGCGCATTGCCGCCACCGCCCGGTGCCTGGTGGCCGACATCGGCGTGGGCCAGCTGGAAGCCCTGTTCGCCCAGCAGCTCGCGCAGGCGCGGCAGGCTGCTTTCCAGCGCTTGCCGAACGTCCACGTGCGGGCTGCTGAAGCTGGCATGCACCTTGTCGCCGTTCAACTGCAGGCGCACGTCGACCGGGCCCAGGTCGTCCGGGCTCAGGCGGATGTGGGCGTGGCCGATCTTCTGGTCGGCCAGCCAGCCCAGCCGTGCGCCGATGGCCTGGTCGAAGCCATCGTCACCCAGCACGGGTTTCGGCGTCGGTTCGCCATTGAAGATCGCGTTGCCGGTGGCGAGTGCGGCCTTGAGGTCCTGTACGGCGGCCGCTGGCGGTGAGTGCAGGAGGGGTACGCTGGTGCGGTCGCCAAGTGCAGCCACGTCGCTGCCTTCGCCACGCTCGGCGCGCTTGCCGGGCAGGATCATCTCCGGCAGTGGCAGCGCCGTGGCATCGTCCGGGCTGGTCGCCGCCGGTTTGCCGTCAGCCGCCGCTGGGGTTGTGGTAGCCGTCGCCGGCGCATCTGCAGGCAGTGTCGGGTTCGTGGCGGGGGCAGCAGCAGGCAGCGCGCTACCGTCGCTGGCCAGCGCTGGTGCAGCGGTGGTCGGCAGCGCAACGGCCGGATCGGCAGGCGTCGGCATCGCCAGAACCAGGCCGGCCAGGCCCGGCGGTGGCCACGGGGCGTCCTCGGTCGCGGCGGGCTTGTCCTTTTCGGTGCCGGGTCCAGCCGGGGTCACGGCAACGGGCGGCAGCGACGACGTTTCAGCGGTTGCCGCTTCGGCGTCCGCGGTGCGTTCACCCGGTGCCTGGCCATTGCTGTCGGCGGTCGATGGTTGGCTCGGCGTGGATGGCATCGGTGTCGTGGCGCTGCCGGCTGGCGTGGGTGCAGACGGTGCGCCGCCCTGCAGCAGCTGGCTGAAGTCCTTTCCGCCTTCGCTGCGCGAGGCGCGTGCGGCACTGTTGCTGGTGGCGGGCGTGGCCGTGTTGGCGCTGCTGGCGAGCGGGGCGGGCATCACGAGCGGCCTCCCTGCTCGGCGCCGTCCTGGTCTTCGGCCTGCACCAGGCGTGCACGCCGTGCGCCAATGTCGTCCATCTCGCGCTGGTCGCGGCGGTCGGTCACCACCTTTTCCTGCGCCCGGTAGCTGGCGGCCAGCTGCTCCAGCACCGCCTTGTCACGGCTGGCCAGGATCAGGCGTGCGCGCTCGGCCTCCACTTTTTCGCGGTTGCCATTGACCGTGGCCTGCTGCTGCTCGACCGCGCTGTCCAGTCGATCGAGGAAGGCGCGGCGGTTGAGCAACTGTGCCGGGCTGGTCGCCGCCATCTGTGCGTTGGCGTACTCCTCGGCATAGCGGCGCAGTTCGTCCAGTCGCGACAGATGGGTGTCGAGCACGCGCTGGCGTTCGGCCAGGTCGCGGGCGACCGCGTCCTCATGTTCCTGGGCCCGCTTGAGCAGGGGATCGATGCGCTTGGACTGGTTCATGGCTTAACTCTCTTGTTCCACCAGGCGCTGCAGCGCCGCCTGGCTGTGCGGGAGATCTGCGGCCTTGGCAACGTCCTGGCCGAGGAACTCCATGATTTCCGGCCAGCGTTCCAGGGCTTCGTCGGTGGCCGCGTCGTTGCCGCGCTGGTAGGCACCGATCGCGATCAGGTCCCGGTTGGCCGAGTAGGCCGAGACCAGTCGCTTCAACTTGCGGATGCGCAGGCGCCACGGTTCGTCGGCGATTTCCGTGACCACGCGGCTGACTGACGATTCGACGTCGATGGCCGGGTACAGCCCGCTGTCGGCCACGCGGCGCGAGAGCAGGATGTGGCCATCGAGGATCGCGCGCGCGGCATCGGCGATCGGATCCTGCGGATCATCGCCTTCGGTCAGCACCGTGTAGAACGCGGTGATCGAGCCACGGCCCTTGGCGCCATTGCCGGCGCGTTCGACCAGTGCCGGCAGCTTGGCGAACACCGACGGCGGATAGCCGCGGGTGGTCGGCGGTTCGCCGACCGACAGCCCGATCTCGCGTTGCGCCTGGGCGAAGCGGGTCAGCGAGTCCATCAGCAGCAGTACATTCAGGCCCTGGTCGCGGAACCACTCGGCAATGGCGGTGGCGCGGTAGGCACCATGCAGTCGCGCCAGCGGCGGCCGGTCGGCAGGGCTGGCGACCACCACGGCGCGGCGCAGGCCTTCCTCGCCCAGCGTGGTCTCGACGAAATCGCGCACTTCGCGGCCACGTTCACCGATCAGGCCGACCACGATCACGTCGGCGGCGGTGTAGCGGGTCATCATGCCCAGCAGCGTCGACTTGCCGACGCCGGAGCCGGCGAACAGGCCAACGCGCTGGCCGCGGCCGATCGGCAGCAGCGCGTTGATCGCGCGCACGCCCACGTCCAGCGGCTGGGTGATCGGTTCACGCGCCAGCGGATTGATCGACACGCCGGCCATGCCAACATGGCCTTCGGCGCGGATCGGGCCCTTGCCATCCAGCGGCACGCCGTCGCTGTCGATGACGCGGCCGAGCAGGCCTTCGCCCACTTCCACGCCGCCCCGGCGCGCCGATGGCACCACCCGCGCGTTGGGCAGCAGGCCATGCAGTTCGGCGCTGGGCATCAGGTAGGTGCGTTCGCCGGCGAAGCCGACCACTTCGGCGTCGACCCAGCCACCATCGACCACTTCCACCTTGCAGCTGGCACCCAGCGGCGCTTCGCAGCCGACCGCTTCCAGGGTCAGCCCGACCGCACGGCGCAACACGCCCTCGCGGATCAGGCCACGACCATGCGCGGTGTCCACGCGCAGGCCATCCAGGCGCCGGGCCAGGCGCAGATTGCGGGCCACGGCCCAGTCGGCCGGCGGCGGAGTGGTTTGTGGGCCGGCACTCATGCCGTCGCTCCGGTCTGGCGGATCACCGCATCCAGCGCACCGCGCAGGCGGGCTTCCAGCGTGCCGTCGATGCGCACGGCTTCGGCGTGCACGCGCAGGTCGCCACGGCTGAGGCTGGTATCCGGTACCAGGCGCTGCGTCGGCGAAAGATTCAACAGCGGGGCGAGGGCAGCGATGTCATCCGGATGCAGCCGCACTTCCACCTCGCGGGTGCTGCCCCCCACGGCGTCGATCGCTTCGCCGACCAGCTGCGCCAGCAGTGCCGGCTCGGCTTCGTAGGCGCGGCCGACCAGTGCGCCGGCGATGCGCACCGCCAGTTCGCCGAGGGCGCCGACCACTTCGTTCTCCAGCCGCACCAGCGGCCGGCTGAAGTTGTCCAGGATCCCTTCGATCTGTGCGGCGAGGCGACGTACTTCGGCCTGGCCCTGGCCGTAGCCGTCGGCATGGCCCTGTTCGAACCCTTCCTTCTCGGCGCTGTCCTGGATCGCCTGGATCTCTTCAAGGGTCGGCAGCTGCAGCGGCGGCTCCGGTTCGTGCTCCGGATCCGGCTCGGTGAGTGCGAACGCATCCTCCTGCTCCAGCACTGGTTCGGGCTGGGCCAGCAGGTCCGGGGCAAGCCAGCGCACGACGTTGCTCACAGCATGGCCTCCGCGCTGCCACCGATGGTGACGGTGCCTTCATCGGCCATGCGCTTGACGATGGCCAGGATCTCGCGCTGCGCGCCTTCCACGTCGGACAGGCGCACCGGACCGCGGGCCTCCATGTCTTCGAGCAGGATTTCGGCCGCGCGCTGCGACATGTTGCGGGTGATCTTGTCGCGCACCTTGATGTCGGCACCGCGCAGGGCCAGGCCCAGGCGCTCGCCGCTCACCTCGCGCAGCACCAGCTGCATCTCGCGGTCGTCCAGGTCGACCAGGTCGTCAAACACGAACATCAGGTCCTGGATGCGGTTGCTCAACGGCGCATCGATGCGCGCGATTTCGCCCAGGATCGCCTGGTCCTGGCCGCTGTCCATGAAGTTCAGGATGTTGGCCGCGCACTGCACGCCGCCGATGTTCGATGACTTCAGGTTCTGGTTGCCGGCGAACTGGCGCTCCATGATCTCGTTGAGTTCATTGAGCGCGTTCGGCGGAATACCGTCGAGGGTGGCGATGCGCAGCAGCACATCCACGCGGGTACGGTCCGGCAGCAGCTTAAGCGCGTCGGCGGCCTGGTCGGTTTCCAGGTGCGCCATCACGATGGCGATGATCTGCGGGTGCTCGTTGCGCACCAGGTCGGCCACCGCACGCGGGTCCATCCACTTCAGCGCGTCCAGGCCGGTGGTGTTGCGGCCGAGCAGGATGCGGTCGATCAGGTTGCCGGCCTTCTCGCTGCCCAGCGCCTGCACCAGCATGTTGCGGATGTAGTCATCCGAGCCCACGCCCAGCGAGGTCTTCGAGCCCAGATCCTGGCCGAACTGGTCCATCACCCGTTCCACCTGCTCGCGGGTGATGTCGGTCATGGTGGCCATGGCGATGCCGATCTTCTGCACCTCCTTGGGTTCCATGTGGCGCAGCACTTCGGCCGCATCCAGCTCACCCAGCGAAAGCAGCAGCACGGCCGCGCGCTGTACACCGGTCAGTTGTGCCTCAGTCATTGGCCACCCAGCCCTTGACCACCTGGGCCACGCGCTTGGAGTCGGTCTTCACGGCTTCACGCGCCATCCGCAGTCGTTCCTCATATGAATCCACCGGCAGTGCGAGCGCATCCGGTCCGCCCAGGCTTGCCCGGTCGGTGCCCAGCGCCGGCAGCGGCATGCCATCGTCATCCACCAGCTGCACGTCCGCGGTGTGCGGCTCCAGTGCCTGCGGGTCGTCCTTCCTGTTCTGGCCGGTGATCGCGCGCAGCGCCGGGCGCAGTACGCCGAACAACAACGCCAGCACCACCACCGCGCCGAGGAGCATGCGGCCGGCATCGTGCACCCATGGCAGTTCCCACCAGGCCGGGCCTTCGACCGGCGTGGTGTCACGCACGAACGGGGCATTCATCACCGACACGGTGTCGCCACGCTCGGCGTTGAAGCCGACGGCCTGCTTCACCAGCGCCTCGACGCGGGTCAGTTCCGCGGCCGACAGCGGTTGCGGGCTGACCTTGCCGTTGGCACCGGCGCGCGGCACGTTGTCCACCAGTACCGCCACCGACACGCGCTTGATGCGGCCGGCCGGCTGGCGGGTGTGCTGCAGGGTGCGGTCCAGCTCGTAGTTGCGGGTGGCGTTCTTGCTGCTTTCGGTCGGGGCCTGCGCGGTGGCCGGCGCGGCCTGCTGGCCCGGCGGGCTGTTGCTGGTGGCACCCGGCACGCCCTGCGGACCCGGCGTGCTGGTGGTGTTCTCGCTCATCTGCTCGCTGCGCAGCTTCTGCGGTTCACCGTTGTAGAGCTCACGGGCTTCCTCGGTCACCGAGAAGTCCATGTCCACGCTCACTTCCGGATTGACCCGGCCGGGGCCGGTCATCGGCTCCAGCAGCTCGCGGATGCGCTGGTTGAACGAGGTTTCCTGGCGTCGCACCTGCTCGAACTGCGCGGCGTTGACCGCCGCCTCGCTGTTCGGGTCGGTGATGCTGAGCATGCGCCCGCTCTGGTCGACCACGGTCACCCGTTCCGGCGCCAGGTCCGGAATGCTGGCCGCGACCATGTGCACGATGGCGTCCACCTGGCTGCGTTCCAGCTGCTGGCCGCCACGCAGTTCCAGGGTGACCGAGGCGCTGGCCACGTCACGCTGGCGGGTGAAGGCGCTGGGCTTGGGAATGGCCAGATGCACGCGTGAATCACGTACCGGGCGCAGCGTGTTGATGGTGCGCGACAGCTCTGTTTCCAGCGCGTGCTGGTAGCGCGCGCTTTCCACGAACTGGCTGACGCCGAAGCCCGGATCGCGTTCCATCAGCTCGAAGCCGAGCTTGCCGCTGTCGGTCAGGCCGGAGCCGGCCAGCTTCAGGCGGGCGTCGTGCAGGTTCTTTTCCGGCACGGTGATGCCACCGGTGGCCGGATCGAGCGCGAACGGAATCTGTGCCGCGCGCAGCAGGTCGGTCGCTTCAGCGGTCGCCTTCTGGTCCAGGCCGGTGTACAGCGGGACCATGCCCGGCTTCTGTGACCAGAAGAACACGGACAGGCCTGCCGCCACCGCCACCGCGATCATCGCCATCAGGCCCAGCCGACGGGTGATCTGCAGACTCTGCAGGCGGTCGAACCATTGCCCGGCCTTCTCGGCGTTCAGGCTGTCCTTGGAGAGCGTCAGTGCCATGCGTCAATGTTCCTTACAGCGGCATGTTCATCACGTCCTGGTAGGCCTGGACGAGACGGTTGCGGACTTCCACGGTGGCGCGGAAGGCGATCTGGGACTGCTGCGAGGCGACCATCACCTTGGCCAGGTCGGCGCTGGGGTCGCCCATTTCGAAGGCCTTGGCGAGGGCGCCGGACTTCTGCTGCGCATCGTTGACGCCGGCAATCGCACCACGCAGGGTTTCGGTGAAGCTGGCCGGCTGGGCTTGCGGCGCGTCCAGCACCGTGCCCGGCAGGGCGTTGCTGCGCGGCGCTTCGCCCAGCGGGTTGAGCGCCGGCTGTCCCATCTGGGTCTGATAGGAGCGGATCTGCGAAAGGATCGAAGTGACGGAGTGGGACATCTGCAACGGTTCCAGAAACAGGGATGGGGTTGTCTGCTGGAACCAGTGCAAGTGCCGTGCCGAAACCGGTTTTCGATTCAGTGAAGTGAGGGTTGTGGGTGTGCTGGCAGGGCTGCGCCCTGCACCCGCCGACGCGACGTCAACATCAACGTCAAAATCGGGCTATCCGTGGGGTGGCGGGGTGGGTCCGGTTGCGGGGGACGCCGTGAATACGTCCCTGTAGGCTCGGTCGCGCCATCCATGGCGCTCACGCCCCCGCAACCGGACCCACCCCGCCTTCGACAGTTGGCCGCGATCTGTTGGAACCTGCTGCTGATGGTGGGTGCCGACCGTTGGTCGGCACTAATCGGATGGGGTCAGATCCCGTTGCAACGCAACGGGCTCTGACCCCGGTCGTGGCGCCATTTATCCGGCGTCGGTTTTCTGGCCTAGGGCTGCAGGGTCCAGCGGCCGGAATTCTGGCGCTGGCGCGGGGCGATGGGGCCGTCGTGCTGGGTGTAGATGAAGCGACCCTGGCGGTCGCTCTGGCAGGTCAGCAGCAGGGTGTAGTGGGCGGGACCGGCCGGGTGGGCCTCGGTCATCTGGATTTCCGCGATATGCGGGGCCAGGCGCTGGTAGCGGTAGCTGCCGCCGATGCGCAAGTCAGTGCCGAGGATGTCCAGCACGTACTGGCTGCCGGCAAAGCTGAGCTGCACCATGCGTCCGGCGTTGGGGTTGTCGGATGCGTACAGCGGGTCGCTGAGGTTGATGAACTGGCGCTGGTCCAGCGTTGCGGGCAGGGTGCAGTTGGCGGCAGTGACCAGGGCCGGGTAGAGCAGGCTGGCGAGCAGGGCAAGGCGATGCATGGTGGAACCTCCATGGGGGTGTCCCTGCCATGCTCCGCACTGCGGCCGTGTTGTCTCTAGGAAAACATGCAAAAGCAATGGGCTCAGATCGCGTTCCGTAGCAAAGGGATGTGAGCCCAGGCGCCAGAAACACCAACGCCCGGGCAAGCCCAGGCGTTCGTGCCCCCTTCATGCTGGCGATGCGTTTCAGCCGGCCAGTTCGGCCTGCTCGCGCTCGATGCCGTACTTGCGCAGCTTTTCCACCAGGGTGGTGCGGCGCAGGCCGAGCAGCTGGGCGGCGTGGGCGACCACGCCCTGGGTGCGTTCCAGTGCTTCGTTGATCAGGCCCAGTTCGATGTTGGCCATGTGGTTGCGCAGGTCCATGCCTTCGTCAGGCAGCGCCGCCGGCGCCGCCGGGCGATTGACGGCGATGCCGTGCTCCAGCGCCGGCTGGTTGCCGCTGCCCGGGGTGTGGAAGGAGAAGCTACGCAGGTCCAGGCGTTCTTCGCTGGCGACCGGCTGTGCCGGTGCCGGCGTGGCGGCGGCCAGTGCCGCATCGCCACGGTAACGGGCCGGCAGGTCCTGCACGCGCACCGAACCACCCGGATGCAGCACCGCCAGGCGCTCGACCAGGTTGGTCAGCTCGCGCACGTTGCCCGGCCATTCGTAGCCGGCAAGGGCCTGCAGCGCTTCCGGGGTGAAGCGCACTTCGCCACGGCCGGTGCGGGCCAGTTGCGCGGCGATGGTTTCCACCAGCGCTGGCAGGTCTTCGCGGCGCTCGCGCAGCGCGGGCACTTCGATCGGGAACACGTTGAGGCGGTAGAACAGATCCTCGCGGAACTTGCCCTCGGCGATGCGGGTCTCCAGGTCGCGGTGGGTCGCGGCGACCACGCGCACGTTGCAGCGGATGGTCTGGTTGCCGCCGACGCGCTCGAAGCTGCGTTCCTGCAACACGCGCAGCAGCTTCACCTGCATCGGCAGGCTCATGTCGCCGATTTCGTCGAGCAGCAGGGTGCCGCCCTCGGCCATTTCGAAACGGCCCTTGCGCGCCGTCAGCGCGCCGGTGAAGGCACCCTTCTCGTGGCCGAACAGTTCGCTTTCCAGCAGGTCGGCCGGAATGGCGCCGCAGTTGATCGCCACGAACGGGCCGTCACGGCGCGGCGAGCGCTGGTGGATGGCGCGCGACACCACTTCCTTGCCGGTACCGGATTCGCCCAGCACGAGCACGGTGGTATCGAATGCGGCAACCTGCTCAATCATGGTACGCAGTGCAGTCACCGCCGGGCCGTTGCCGGTCGGGCCTTGATCCTGCGCGGCGCCGGCCTGATGCTCGGCGTCCAGGCGCTTGAGGCTGGCGCGGCGCAGCAGGGCTTCCATCTGTGCGTGGCGCAGCGGCGTTTCCAGCGGCCAGATATTCGCTTCATGCAGCCCGTGCTGCCGGGCAAACACTGCAGCATCACCATCGGCCAGCAGCACCGGAGGCGGCAGGCTGCTGCCGCCCAGCCAGTTGTACAGCGCGGTGCTGGCGGGGCTGTCGTCCAGGCTGCCGACGATCACCGCCATCCAGTCGTTCTGGCGCTGCCGGCCCAGGTCGAAGTCGGTCGCGTCTGACACCCAGCGCGGATTGAAGTCCATGAATTCCAGCAGGGCAACGGTACGCTCTGCGCGCACGGCGTCGTTGTCCAGCACCAGGATGCGCGATTCACTCACGACTGTTCCTCCCTGAGGCCTTCCAGGATCGGCATCACTTCCTGGATGTAGGACAGCTTGCTGACAAAGTTGTCGGCACCGGCACGCAGCGCGTGTTCGCGGTGCTCGGCGTCATCGAAGTGGCTGGCGATCACGATGTACGGTGCATCGTCCTGCGACTTGATCAGGCGGGTGGCCTGCAGGCCGCCCATTTCCGGCATGGCCAGGTCCATCAGCACCACCTGCGGGCGCAGCGTTTCCGAGCGCTCGATCGCTTCCAGGCCGTTGCCGGCACTGCCGACGATCTGCAGCCAGTCGATCTTGCGGAAATGGCGCATCGCCGCGTTGATGAAGCCCTCGTGGTCATCGACCAGCAGGACCGTGAGCTTGTTCATGTCCAACATCCTTTTCAGCCCACCCGGGCCAGCTGCGGTTGCCTGGCGCTGAGCCGGCGCCGTTCGCGGGCCGGGGCGATATCCAGTTGTTCTCGGTATTTTGCGACGGTTCGGCGGGCAATGTTCACCCCCTGGCGTGACAGCAGGCCGGCAATGGCCTCGTCGGCCAGCGGACGGCCGGCGGGTTCGGCGTCGATCAGGCGGCGGACCATGGCTTTCACCGCCTGGCCGGAGACGCTGGCGCCTTCCAGGCGCACGGCGAAGAAGTGCTTCAGTTCGAAGGTGCCGCGCGGTGTCTGCAGGAACTTGCCGGTGGTGATGCGTGAGACGGTGGACTCGTGCATGCCGATTTCCTCGGCCACTTCCTTCAGGGTCAGCGGGGCCATCGCCTCTTCGCCACGCACCAGGAAGGCGGCCTGGCGCTCGACGATCACCCGCGCGGTGCGCAGCAGGGTGTCGTAGCGCATCGACAGGCCGCGGCTGAACCAGCGCGCCTCCTGCAGCATCTCACGCAGTGCCGGCGCGGCTTCGCTGGTTTCGGCCAGCGCCTGTTCGTATTGGCTGTTGATCGAGACGCGGCGGCTGGTGGCCGGGTTCAGTGCCACCTTCCATTGCCCATCGGCGTGCCAGGCCACGACGTCCGGCACCACCACCGCGTTGCGTTCGGGCAGCAGGCTGTCGCCGGGGCGGGGCTGCAGCGAGAGGATCAGGCGCACCGCCTCGCGCACGTCGTCGATCTCGGCGTCGTGCTGGCGGGCGAGGGCGGGGTAGTCGTGCGCGGCCAGTGCCTCGAGCGCGCCATCGAGGATGCGGGCGGCCAGGTGACGCGCGGGGACCACACCGTGCAGGCTGCGCAGTTGTGCCTGCAGGCCTTCGCGCAGGTCCTGCGCAGCCATGCCAGCCGGTTCACCGTGCAGCAGCTGCTGGCGGATGGCCTCGACGCCGTCGGCGGCGATGTCGAACTGGGCGCTGGCCAGCAGCTGCAGCTGCGCCAGTGGCGCCTGCAGGTAGCCGGCCTCATCGCAGTGGTCGAGCCAGAACGCGGCCACCGCCAGTTCGCGGTCGTCCATGTCCAGCGCCAGGCGCTGCAGCACGCGTAGCTGCGGGTCGGTCGACTCACCGGCGGCAATGCGCGCCATGCGATCGTCGTCGCCGTCCTGCCAGCTGGCGCCGGCCACGTCCCACATCGAAGACTCCGGTAACTCGTCGAACGCAGCGGTGTCCAGCGTGGTGGCGGCGGCCTCGGTGGCATCAGCGGCAGGCGCTTCGGCCTCTTCGATCTCCAGCAGCGGGTTGGAGTCCAGCAGGCGCTGGATTTCCTGTTCCAGGTGCAGGCCATCGAGCTGCAGCAGCCGGATCGACTGCAGCAGCTGAGGGGTGAGGTGAAGTTGTTGGCCCAGCTGGGTCGAGAGTGCAGCCTTCATCGTGGTTCCCCGGCGCCGCTCCCCGGCGCCTTGTGGAACGCATCTTGCTTTTGATCCGGCGTGGGCGGAATCGGGGGGTTCCTGAGGGGGTTCGTGGTTGTCCCGACAGGATGTAGGGATTATCCCTACATTGGCTCGGGATATTGACGAAGCCGGCCGCCAAGTCATTGATTCGTCGTGCCGAAGCGGCGGGGTTCGCGGCGGCCGGTGTACGGATTCCTGTCAGGGAATGTCGGGGCGACGGGAATTCGTCGTCAGTGCAGGGCCTTGCCCGCTACTGGCGCTTACTCCAGCTCGTGCTGGTGGCGCGCGGCCAGCAGCAACAGGTCATTGGCGCGGCGGCAGCCCAATGACTCCATCATGCGTGCGCGGTGGGTTTCCACCGTCTTCACGCTGATGCCGAGGTCGGCGGCGATTTCCTTGTTGCTTTCGCCCTTGCCGATGCGGCGCAGGATCTCGCGCTGGCGCGGCGACAGCGCGGCAATGCCGGTAGGCTTCTCGCGGCCCAGCATGGGGGCCAGCATCTTGGCCGAGATCTGGGGACTCAGGAACACCTGGCCGGCATGCGCGGCGCGCAGCGCCAGTTCCAGCTCCTGCGGTGCTGCATCCTTCACCACGAACCCGACCGCGCCACGATCCAGGGCATCGCGCACATGCGCGGCATCGTCGTGCATGGTCATCATCACCACCCGGGTGCCGGGGGCGCGCAGGCGGATGTCGCTGAGCGCTTCCAGGCCGGTGCGGCCCGGCAACGAGAGATCCATCAGCACCACATCCGGCGCATGCTGCAGGGCCAGCTGCAGTGCCTGTTCGGCGTTGCTGGCCTCGGCGACGAGCTGCACGTCGGCAAACCCCTGCAGCAGCCGCGCCAGGCCGGCGCGGACGAGGGTGTGATCGTCGACGATGAGAACTCGCACAGGCACGCAACAGATCCGTGTAGGGGAGTCCACCTTAACTTAGCTGAACGGGCGCGCCAAGGCTTGCCCGCCAAGCGTGATGGTGGCAGCTTTCAGCGCGCCCGACGTGCCTCGGCCACCTGCCGGCGGTGCAGTCGGAACAGGTGCCGCTCCATGGCCATTTCCAGGCCGTCGCCCAGGCGCTGGAAGCGCAGCCACAGGAAGTGGCCGCCGCCGCCGTCGGCTGCCTCGGCGATCACTTCCACCGGCAGGTCGATGTGGTCGGGCAGCCAGTCGCTGGGCTGCAGGCGCACCACGCCGGCCTGGCCGGGGCTGGCACCGCTGCGCGGGCCCAGCTGCAGGCGGATGCCACGGCGCGACCAGCGCACCGGGCGCAGGGGCAGTTCCAGGCCCTGCTGGCGCACCAGGCGGCCGAGCAGCACCATCGCCAGGTCCAGCTTGGCTTCAAGGCGTTGCAGCTGCAGGGTGGCCTCGTTGCGTTCGTCGTGCTCGTCAACACGGCTGTCCTCGACCAATGCCAGGCTGCGCAGCAGGCCTTCGGCACCGCTGGTGCGTCCGGCCGCGCTGCCCGCCTGGAACTCGGCCGGCAGGGCCAGCTCGCAGCTGAGCGTTTCGTCGAACAGCTCGCTTTCCGCAGGATGGTGCAGCGACGTGGTCGGCAGCTGGGTCATGCCAGCGATTCTGCCTGCAGGTAGGCATGGGCGGCGCGAAGAGAGCGCTGGCCGTCATTCATCAGTGCGGCCGCTGCATCGCGGCGCTGGCGCAGCAGGCCGAGAAGGCTCTGCTGGCGCTCGAACAGGGCGCTCAGCGGCGCGTGGTCCGCAGCGGTCAGCGGCTGGCTGAGCAGGGCATGCAGGGTGCTGTCGTGCCCGTCGAGCAGGCTGTCGGCCTGGTCCAGGGCATCATCGCCCAGTGCCTTCTCGAAGGCATCCAGCTGCGCGTGCAGTTCGGGCAGGCTCATGGCGCCACCGCGGCCGGCCGGCGCTGTTCGTGCGGGATCGCGTTCCAGGCGCTGTCGATCTCGCCCAGCAGCTGCAGCGATTCATCCAGCGCGGCGCGGTCGTTGTGCAGGTTGGCTTCGGTGAGGCGCTGCAGCACGTAATCGTACAGGGCCGACAGGTTGCCGGCGATCTCACCGCCGGCCTCATGGTCCAGTGAGCCGTTGAGATGGCCGACGATCGCGCAGACTTCGCCGATCGCCTTGCCCTTGCCGGCCTGGTCGCCGCGCTCGAGGCTGGCCAGGGCGCGACGCACGCGCTCCAGCGCGCCGGCCAGCAGCATCGCCACCAGTTTGTGCGGATCGGCATCGGCGACCGCACTGGTCACTCCCACCTGGCGGTATTGCTCGGCATATTGACGGCTGGAACCGTACATTCGTGATTCTCCTTGCGCGGGGTGCCGTCGGGTGATCGTGGGGATCGGTGCCGGCGGCGCGGCGATGATTGCTGTTGCGTCCGTTATCGGTGCATTGCGCGGCAAACTTGAGTGCCACGCACGCATCGTCAGCGGTTCAACTGTGCCAGCTGCTGCTGCAGCGCCGTGTTGCTCTGCTGCAACTTGCCCATCAGGCTGTCCAGCGCGATGAACTGCTTCTTGTAGCGCTCTTCCACGCTCTTCATCCGCGTGTCGAGATCCTTGCGGCGCTTGTCGATGTTGTCCAGCGTGGTGTTCAGGCCTTTGGTGCGCGCGACGAACGCGCCTTCCTTGCCGACCGTGGTGCTGACATAGCCGTCAACCAGCGTGTACAGCTTGCCGGCACCGCCGGAATCACCGGTGATCGCCTGGCGCATCTTCTCCGGCTGGCTGGCCAGTGCGGCGGCGAACTTGGTGGTGTCCAGGATCAGCGTGCCGTCGGCATTGGGGTAGCCGCGGGTATCCAGACCGATCGCCTTGGCATCGAGCTTGTCACCGGCCAGGTCCTTGAGCACGCTCGACATCACCGAGCGCAGCTGGCTGGTGGCGCCGCGCATCTGCGCATCGCCGGTCAGCGTGGAGGCTTCCTTGGTCTTGGCGTCGTACTTGGTTTCGGTGTTGATCGCCGCCAGTGCGGCGTTGTAGGCCGTTACGAACTCCTGCATCACCTTGGTGGCCGCCGCAGTGTCGGTGCTGATGGTCACCGTGCTGGTGCCCGGCATCTTCAGGTTCAGGGTCAGCCCCGGAACCGCATCGGCCACGGTATTGCTGGCGCTGACGACCTTCACGCCATCGATGGTCAGCTCGGCATCGGCGGCGGCGGTGTTCTGCTTCAGGCTGTTGACCAGCCCCCCCAGCTTGGCGTCGCTGCCTGCGTACTCGAGCTTGATCGCGTTGGCGGCACCGGTCTTCTCCTGGGCGATCGACAGGTACTGGTTGTCGCCGGAGCTGATCAGGGTGGCCTGCACGCCTTCCTTGCGGCCGGCCGCATCGATCTTGTTGCGGATGGTGGTCAGCGTGTCGCCGTCCTCCACCTCCACGTTCATGGTCTTGGCCTTGTCGCCCACGCCAACGGTCAGCGTCAAGGTTCCGGCAGCAAACGTGTCGGTCTTGGGTACCGAAGTATCGGCGATCAGTTTGTGCGCGGTGGCCAGCGAGGTGACATTGACCACGTGCGTGCCGTTGGAGGCCGCAGCCTTGGTGGTGCCAACGTCATACAGCGCGACCGACGCCGTCAGGATCTCGTCGGTGCCCTTGTCGCCGCCTTTGCTGGCGGTCACCGTGCGCGTGTCGAACGCGGTGGTGGCCTTCAGTGCGGTCAGCGCCGTCTTCAGCTTGTCGAAGGCCGAAGTGATGGTGCCGATCGACGACAGCTGCATCTTGGCCTTGGACTGCTGCAGGTTCAGCGCATTGTCGGCGGGCTTGCGGTCAGCTGCGACCAGCTGGTTGACGATGCTGGAAATATCCAGTCCCGAGCCAATGCCACCGTATCCAAAGTCTGCCACGTCGTTTCTCCTGGTATCCGGGCCCGGCCGTCGTGCGCTGGCCCGTCGTCAACGAAAATAGCGGCCTGCGCCGCTGGGTCTTGAGGACTTCGTTGATGCACGTGCCGTGCCACTCGCCTGGCGCAGGTTCTGGCACGCGGGTTGCAGGAGAGCTGGGGCAGGGTGCGGGTGGGTTCACCGCGGGCTGCCGGGAGTCTGCAAAAAGCCCTCCCCCAATGCAGGGGAGGGATCAGGCTACTGACAATCGGGGGGAGACGAAGCCGCCCGGTACGTACAGTCAAAGGTACAGCGCTGAAAGAGAGGTCCGCAGGAGCGGGCGATGCCAAGCCGGTTCGGGACTGATCCCGGGCCGGGCATGGCCCGCGCCTTCGTGCATCGTGGCTTCGCGGTTGCCGCTACCGTCGGTTCGACCCGACGGTAGCGGCGCCTTCTTGCCGTGGATCAGCGCAGCAGGCTGAGCACGCCCTGCGGCACCTGGTTGGCCTGGGCCAGCATGGCCGTACCGGCCTGCTGCAGGATCTGGGTGCGGGTCAGCTCTGCGGTTTCCTTGGCAAAGTCGGTGTCCTTGATGCGGCTGCGCGAAGCCGACAGGTTTTCCGACGAGGTCTGCAGGTTGGCCACGACCGAGGTGAAGCGGTTCTGGATCGCACCGAGGTCGGCGCGGGTGCTGTTGATCGCACCCAGGGCCTTGTCGACCACTTCCATCGCCTGCTGTGCACCCTTCACGGTGGACACGTCGATCTTGTCGGCGAACTTGGCGGTCGGCGCGGCACCTGCGGTGAACCCAGCGATGGTGCTGCTGAAGGCCGTGAAAGCACCGGCATTGTTGACGCTGTCCTTGACCGAGGTCAGGGTGAGCGCGCCGGCCGCGTCGGCTTCGGCATAGACGCCGGTCTCGCCGATCTTGGCATTGATCGCGGTTGCGACGGCCTTGCCGGCTGCCGCGGTGTTGGCGGCCGCATCGCCGACGCTCTTCACGGTCATCGCGTCGAAGTTGACGACGGTGCCCTTGCTGTCGGTGATGGTGAACGCGGCAACAGCGGTATCAACGTTGTCGGCACCGGTGACGGCAGCAGTGGCCGTGGCGAACTGGGCGCCACCGAGGGCGTTGGCCTTGGCGTCGATGGTCTTGTCGATGGCGATGGCCTGGCCGGCGTTGGCGCCGACCTGGAACAGCTGGCTGGAGAACGAGCCGTCCAGCAGCTTGGTGCCGTTGAAGTCCGACTGCTTGGCGACGCGGTCGATTTCCGAGACCAGCTGGGTCACTTCGGCCTGCAGCGCCTTGCGGTCGCTGGCCGAATTGGTGGCGTTGGCGGCCTGCACCGACAGCTCACGGACGCGCTGCAGGTTATTGCCGATTTCGGTCAGCGAACCTTCGGCGACCTGGGCCAGCGAGATGCCGTCGTTGGCGTTGCGGATGGCGACGTCGGTACCGCGGATCTGCGTGCCGAAGCGCTCGGAGATCGCCAGGCCGGCGGCGTCGTCCTTGGCGCTGTTGATGCGCGAACCGGAGGACAGGCGCTGGATGGTGGTGGCCAGCGAGCTGCCGCTGGTGCTCAGGTTGCGCTGAGCATTCAGGGACATCGTATTGGTGTTGATGACTTGTGCCATGGTGCATTTCCTTTGGCGAAGGTGGAACGTGTTTCAGGATCCGGGCGCGGCGTCATGCAGCGCCCGGCGGTCGATCAGGGAGCGGATCAGCGCAGCAGGCTGAGCACGCCCTGCGGCACCTGGTTGGCCTGGGCCAGCATGGCCGTACCGGCCTGCTGCAGGATCTGGGTGCGGGTCAGCTCTGCGGTTTCCTTGGCGAAGTCGGTGTCCTTGATGCGGCTACGCGAAGCCGACAGGTTCTCCGACGAGGTCTGCAGGTTGGCCACCACCGAGGTGAAGCGGTTCTGCACGGCGCCCAGGTCGGCACGAGTGCTGTTGATCGCACTCAGGGCCTTGTCGACCACTTCCATCGCCTGCTGTGCGCCCTTGACCGTGCTGACGTCCAGGTCGCTGGCGAACTTTGACGCCGGTGCGGCGGTCGCCAGCGTGGCGGTGAAGGTCGGTGCGGTAGCGCCGGTCCAGGTGCCCACCGAAGCGGTGATGGCCTTGAACGAGCCATCGGCGTTGACGCTGTCCTTGACCGAGGTCAGGGTGACGCCAGCGGTGCCGTTCACTTCGGCGTAGACACCGGTCTCACCGATCTTGGCGTTGATGGCAGTCACCAGCGCCTCGCGGGAGGCCTTGCCGGTGGCAGCGGCGTCGGCACCCTGCTTGACATCGACGTCGGCGATGGTGACGCCATTGATCTGCAGGCCAGTGACCTTGAGGTCGGCGTTGGTGCCCGGGTCGGCCAGGGCCAGCGAGTTGGTGTCGAACTTGGCGCCGCCCAGGGCGTTGGCCTTGGCATCGATGGTCTTGTCGATGGCGATGGCCTGGCCGGCGTTGGCGCCGACCTGGAACAGCTGGCTGGAGAACGAACCGTCCAGCAGCTTGGTGCCGTTGAAGTCCGACTGCTTGGCGACGCGGTCGATTTCCGAGACCAGCTGGGTCACTTCGGCCTGCAGCGCCTTGCGGTCGCTGGCCGAGTTGGTGGCGTTGGCGGCCTGCACCGACAGCTCGCGGACGCGCTGCAGGTTGTTGCCGATTTCGGTCAGCGAACCTTCGGCGACCTGGGCCAGCGAGATGCCGTCGTTGGCATTGCGGATGGCGACGTCGGTACCGCGGATCTGCGTGCCGAAGCGCTCGGAGATCGCCAGGCCGGCGGCGTCGTCCTTGGCGCTGTTGATGCGCGAACCGGAGGACAGGCGCTGGATGGTGGTAGCCAGCGAGCTGCCGCTGGTGCTCAGGTTACGCTGAGCATTCAACGACATCGTATTGGTGTTGATGACTTGTGCCATGAGGAGAGGTCCTTGAGCGGTTGCACGTGAGTTGGGTCAGACGCCCCCGACGTGCCCCGGGGGCGGCTCATGTCAGCGCTGCAACAGGCTGAGCACGTTCTGCGGTACCTGGTTGGCCTGGGCCAGCATGGCCGTACCGGCCTGCTGCAGGATCTGGGTGCGGGTCAGTTCGGCGGTTTCCTTGGCGAAGTCGGTATCGCGGATGCGGCTGCGCGATGCGGACAGGTTCTCCGAGGAGGTCTGCAGGTTGGCGACCACCGAGGTGAAGCGGTTCTGGATCGCGCCGAGGTCGGCGCGGACGCTGTTGACCGATTCCAGGGCCTTGTCGACGATCGACATCGCCTTCTGTGCGCCTTCGGCGGTGGTGACGTTCAGGTCCTTGACGAAGCTGGCCGCTGCACCGGTCAGGGTGCCGCCGTCGGTGCTGGTCTCGGTCAGGCCCAGGCCGGCGATGGTCGCGGCGGTGACGCCGGCCGGCGGGGTTGCTGCGCTGACGCCCAGGGCGAAGGTCTGGCCATCCTTAACCGAAGCCAGGCTGATGACGCCGGCATTGACCGAGGCCACCACGCCGGTTTCACCCAGCTTGTTGTTGATCGCCGCAGCGGTGGCCGAGGTGATCGACTCGCCGGCCTTCACGGTGAAGTCGCTGATGGTGACCGTGGTGGCGGTGCCGCCCGGCGGGGTGACCGAGACCTGCAGGCCGGAGTAGGTGGTGTCGGCCGTGGCCTTGTCCACCGCCAGCGCAGTGCCGGTGTAGCCGTTGGCGAAGGTGGCAGCCCCCAGCGAATCGGCCTTGGCGTTGACCACGCTGTTGATGGCGATGGCCTGGCCGGCGTTGGCGCCCACCTGGAACAGCTGGCTGGTGAAGCTGCCGTCCAGCAGCTTGGTGCCGTTGAAGTCGGCCTGCTTGGCCACACGATCGATTTCCGAGACCAGCTGGGTCACTTCAGCCTGCAGGGCCTTGCGGTCGCTGGCCGAGTTGGTGGCGTTGGAGGCCTGCACGCCCAGTTCGCGGATGCGCTGCAGGTTGTTGCCGACTTCGTTCAGCGAACCTTCGGCGACCTGGGCCAGCGAGATGCCGTCGTTGGCGTTGCGGATGGCCACGTCCAGACCACGGATCTGGGTGGTGAAGCGCTCGCTGATGGCCAGGCCGGCCGCGTCGTCCTTCGCGCTGTTGATGCGCAGGCCGGACGAGAGGCGCTGGATGGTGGTGGCGAGCGAGCTGCCGCTGGTGCTCAGGTTGCGCTGAGCGTTGAGCGACATCGTATTGGTGTTGATTACCTGTGCCATGGGGTCGTCTCCTCTTATATGGAACCCGTTGGTGAATGAAACGAAGCGCCGCCTGTTTTTTTGTGTGGCTGTGTGCTTCGCCGTTGCCAAATGAATAACGGCGCTTTGTCAACAACCTTTAGCCGTGAATTCCGCTGAAGCCAGAATTCGTTGCCTGAAGCTGTTTTCCCGAGGTTTTCAGCCCTGTTGCCAGGATGGAAGCGACCCCGGGAGGGGCGGTCGGGTAGGGCCTGACCAGCGCTGATGAAGGTATCGGCGGGGTGCGACCCGGCTTGATGGGCAATCACGGAGAATCGGCCGGAGATGGCCAGAGGGCCGCGTGGTGGCGGGCAGGCGCGCAAACGAAAAAGGCCGCGATGCAGGGCATCGCGGCCTATCAGGGGTGACGCAGGAGAGGTGTCAGCGCAGCTTGTTGAACAGCGACATCGACTGCATCTGCGAGAAGATCGTCTGCGCCGCCTGCAGTGCGGTGCTCTGCAGCTGGTACTGGCTCAGCGCATCGGCGTAATCCAGGTCGCGCATCTGCGACAGCGTGGTTTTCAGGGTCACGCCATTGGCCTCGCGCATCTCCGCCGCGTTGTCCAGCGCCTTCAGCTGCGCGCCTCCCGCAGCGCGCGAATCGATCATCCGCTCCGAGGCGCGCGCCACGTCGCGCAGTGCGCTCTGCAGCTGATTCTGCTGCGCAGTCATCTGCGCGGTGGTACCGGTGTCGGCACCCAGCGCGGCGACCAGGTTGTCCATGGTGGCGAAGATGTCGCGGCTGCTGGCGGCCTGTACGCTGAAGCTGTCGCCCGCTGCGGGTGCGCCGGTGATGCGCAGGCGTACACCGTTCACTTCCAGGTCGTCGCCAGCCTTGTAGGTGCCGGTGCCGGTCACGTTGCCCGCACCATCCACCACCTCGTACTGGGTGCCGGTGGTGAAGCGCACGCTGAAGCCCTGGCCGTTCCAGCTGTCGCTGCCGTCGCGGGTGATGTTGGTCAGCACGCCGTTGCCGGTGTTGCCGGCCGCGGCGCTGCCGTCAACGAAGCCGTCGCCGGTAGGGATGCGCATGAAGATCTCGCTGCCGGGCAGGGCGTCGCGCACATAGGTATCGGGGCCGACTTCAACCTGGCGCTGGGTCTGGTCGCCGCGATAGACGACCTTGCCGTTGATCTTGGCAAACGGCGGGTCACCGTCGTTGGTGCCACCGAACACATAGCGGCCGGTACCATCGTCGGCGTTGGCCAGCGACAGCAGGCCATCGCGGATCTGGTTGACTTCGGTGATCAGCGTCTTCTTGTCCGCCGCGCTCAGCGCCGGATTGCTGGCCTGGATGGTCAGATCGTTGACGCGCGCCATCAGGTCGTTGACCTGCGCCAGGGTGTTTTCCTGCACGCCCAGGCGGTTCTGCACATTGCCGGCGTTGAGCTTCATGCGGTCCAGTGCGGCCAGGCTGCGGTCAAGGCCGACTGCAGTGCCGGCGGCAACCGGATCGTCCTTGGCGCTGACGATCTTGCTGCCAGTAGCGATCTGCTGCTCCAGGTGGCTGAGCTTGGCCTGCTTGGCCATCATCAGCGACACCGACTGGTTGAACATCATGCTGGTGGAGATGCGGCTGCTCATCGGCGGACGGCTCCCAGGATGGTCTGGAACATGCTGTCGGCGGTGGAGATCAGCTGCGAGGCGGCCTGGTAGGCCTGCTGCAGGCGCAGCATGTCGGCGGCCTCTTCGTCCAGGTTCACGCCGGAGACCTCGTCGCGGGCTTCCTGTGCCTTGTCATTGATCACCAGCTGCGCATCGAGCGAGTACTCGGCCGAGCGGGCGGCGGCGCCGACCTGGGTGGTCAGGCCACCCAGTGCACCGTTCAGTGTCACTGTTCCGGCGTTGAAGGCCTTCGTGCTTTCCACCTTGGCCAACCTGGAGGCGTTGCTGTTGTCCGACGAACCGGCCGGGGTCGGGGTGATGTTGAAGGTATCGCCCACCTTCGGCGCACCGTCCAGTACGAAGCTCCAGCCGTTGGCACTGATGGTCTGCCCAGGCGTATAGGTCTGAGGCGGGCCACCGTCGATGGTGTAGGTGGTCGCCGAGGTGAACACGATCGCCGACGGATTGCGCAGGTTCGCGTTGGCCGAATCGGTGACGGTGACGCCGCTCAGCTTGCCGGTACCGGTGTTGGCGGTGGCGGCTGCGCCCTTGACTGCGGCGGCCGCGGCAATGCGCGACGGATCGGTGATGGCCATCTCCAGGCTGCCGGCCACGCCAGCGGTGGGCTGCAGCAGGAAGCGGTCATTGGCTGCCGGGGTGCCGCCGACGACCAGGTTCACGCCGTTGATCACCAGCGGATCGGCGGCGGTGCCGGTACCGGTCAGGGGAATGCTGGCGCCGGTGTCGGCGCGGCTGGCCTTCCAGGTGGTGCCATCGAACTGCAGCACCACGTTCTGCGCGTCCAGTTTGCCCAGGTCGCCATAGGTGGCGCTGAGGCTGGCGGTTCCGGTATTGCTGTTGTTGCCGGTCACGCGCGGGCTGCCGATGGTGAAGAAGTCCCCGCCCATCTGGCCATACAGATCCACACCCTGGTGGTGGACCTGGTTGAAGCTCTCGGCCAGACCCACCGCCAGCTTGCCCAGTTCGGCCTGCGCAGGCGTCAGCACGGTGTCGCGGAATTCCAGCAGGCCCCCGATCTGGCCACCGACCGCTTTCGGGTCGAGACGGATGGTGTTGCCCTGGGTCTCCAGTGCCAACTGCAGGCGCTCTGGCTGGTACGGATCGGCCACGGTGGTGACCTTGGTCGCCGTGGTGCCCACCACCAGCGCGTTGCCGCCGGCAGTGTAGACATTCATGATGCCGCCGTCCTGGATCACCGCGGTGCCACCGGTGTAGCCGATCAGCTGGGTGATCAGCTGATCGCGGCGGTCGAGCAGGTCCGGTGCAGCCGAGGCGATGTTGGTTCCGATGGCACCGTTGATCTGCGCGATCTCCTGCGCAAGGCGGTTGACCTCGGTCGCACCGGCCAGCAGGCCGTTGTTGACCTCGCTGTTGAGATTGTTCAGGTGCGTGTTGAGCTGCACGAAGCGGTTGGCCAGCGCCTTGCCACCGTCGAGCATGTTCTGGCGGTCGGCGGTGCCGGCCGCGTTGGACGACAGGCCACTGACCGAGTCGAAGAAGTTCGACCAGACGCCGGCCACGTTGGTGGCAGCATCGGAGAACAGCGCGTTGACCCGGTCGGCCATGCCCGAAAGCTGCTTCAGGCGCGCCAGCTCACCGCTGCTGTCGAGCAGGCGCGAGATCGCCAGCTGGTCGGCCGTGCGACGGATGTCAGTGATGCGGGTGCCGTTGCCGACCGTGCCGTAGCCATAGTTCTGTGGATCGGCGGTGGCGAAGTTGACCTTCTGCCGGCTGTAGCCGGGTGTATTGAGGTTGGCCACGTTGTGGCTGGTGGTCGCCAACGCTCGCTGGAAGGCGAGCAGGGCACCGGTACCGGTGGAAAGTACGCTGGACATGGTGTTCCTCAACGACGAGTGATACCCAGCGCCGCGGTCGCGGTGCTGGCGAAGGTCTGGCCAAGGCGCGAGCCGGCGTCGGCCACGGCGGCTACGGCGCGCTCGATGGTCGGGCCGCCGGCGATCGCAGCGATCTTGGCGGCGTAGCGCGGATCGGTGGCGTAACCGGCGCGCTGGAGGCCACGGGCGAAGCCCTGCACGTCGGTGCCGGCCTGCAGGGCCTGCTGGTAGCGCGGGCTTGTCTTCAGCAGGCGCACGTAGTCGGCAAAGCTCTCGGCCGCTGAACCGTAGGCGCGGAAGCTGGCGGTTTCGTTGCGGCGCACGCCATCGACATATTCATGGGTGCCGGCCGTGGCGCGCTGGCCGTTCCAGCCAGTGGCCTTGATGCCGAACAGGTTGTGCGAGGTGCTGCCATCGGCATGCTTGATGTGGCGCTTGCCCCAGCCGGTCTCCAGCGCGGCCTGGGCGACCAGGGCGCGGGCATCCACGCCCAGTTCCCTGGCCGCGCTCTGTGCGTGCTGCCAGATACTGGCGACAAAGCCCTCCGGGGTATGCTCGCCGAGCTGGGCGACGGCGGTGCGCGTGGCCAGGGCATCGGCCGGGCTCACGGCCGTGCCGCGATTGCTGGCCGTCGCCGTCCACTGGTCGCTGTTGGCGGCCCAGTCCTCGCCCTGCAGGCTGCCGATGTACGGATCCTCGGTGCCCAGCGAGCGGTGCAGGCCGCTGCTCTCACGGCCGGCGATCAGGTCCAGTGCCTGCTCCATCGGTGCCAGCGCGGCCTGCGCACCGTGCTGCGCGCCTGCGGCCATCTGCTGCAGCATGCGCACGGCCTGGCTGCCATCTTCCAGGGGCAGCGACGGTGCCGGCCTGGCCGGCGCGTTGAGCTGGTAAGCGCGGCTGGCCTTGGCCGGATCCACGCGGGTATCCAGTGCCGGACCTTCGGCGGCCTGGCCGGACAGCTGGCGGGTGATCATGCCCGAAAGGCCCAGGCCCTTGCCGCGGGTCATCGCCTCGGCAATCTTCTGGTCGTACATGTCGCGGAACATCTTGTTCTCGCCGGGAAACAGCGAGTCGCCGAAGCTGGCATCGCGCATGCTCTTGACCAGCATCTGTGCGAACTGGCCTTCCAGCTGGCGTGCGACCTTGTCGATCTTCGCCGGATCGTTCTGCTGCGCCGGGTGCAGGTCGAATGCGGGATTGATGCGCATGTCAGATCACCTCGAGCTCGGCACTCAGTGCGCCGGCCTGCTTCAGGGCTTCCAGGATCGCGATCAGGTCGCCCGGTGCCGCACCCACGGCGTTCACCGCATGCACGATCTCGTCCAGGGTGGTGCCGCCGCTGAACTTGAACATGCGGCTGCCGTCGTTGGTGGCAGTGATGGTGGATTGCGGGCTGGCCACGGTACGGCCGCCCGACAGCGCATTGGGCTGGCTGACGTTGGTGTTCTCCTGGATCGTCACCGTCAGCGAACCATGCGAAATCGCCGCAGGGCCGACCCGCACCTGCTGGCCGATGACCACGGTGCCGGTGCGCGAATTGACCACCACCTTGGCCGGGGCGCTGCCCGGGGTCAGTTCCAGGTTCTCGATGCGCGCCAGCAGGCCGATGCGTGCGCCCGGATCGGTCGGTGCGGTGACGGCGACGGTCACGCCATCGATCGCGCGTGCCGCGCCTTCGCCGAATGCGTTGTTGAGCGCGGCGACCATGCGCGAGACCGTGGTGAAATCATTGTTGTGCAGGTTCAGGGTGATGTCGCCGCCGTTGGCCAGCGGATCGGGCAGGGCACGCTCCACGGTGGCGCCGTTGGGAATACGGCCGACGCTGGGCACGTTCACCGAGACACGGGAACCGTCCTTGCCCTGCGCGCCAAAGCCACCCACGATCAGATTGCCCTGGGCGATGGCATAGATCTGGCCATCGGCGCCGCGCAGCGGGGCCATCAGCAGCGAACCGCCGCGCAGCGACACCGCGTTGCCGATCGAAGACACCGTGATGTCGATCGGCTGGCCGGGCTTGGCGAACGGCGGCAGCTCGGCATGGATCGCCACGGCGGCCACGTTCTTCAGCTGCGGGTTGACGTTCGGCGGCACGTTCACGCCCAGCTCGCCAAGCAGGTTTTTCAGGCTCTGCACGGTGAAGGGCGCCTGGCTGGTACGGTCGCCGCTGCCATCCAGGCCGACCACCAGGCCATAGCCCACCAGCGCATTGCCGCGCACGCCGCCGACCTGGGCGAGGTCCTTGATGCGCTCGGCGCTGGCCGGGGCGGCGACGATCAGCAGCATCAGCGACGCGATCAACGCCACGCGTTGCTGCCAGAAGGTAGAGAAGGAGAAGTTCATGGCCATACTCAGAACGGCGTCAGGCCGGAATTGAAGAAGCGGCTCAGCCAGCCCATCGCGTTGGACTGCGCGACCGGTCCGCGGCCGCCGTAGACGATGCGGGCCTCGGCCACGCGGCTGGAAGGAATGGTGTTGTCCTGGCTGATGTCGCCCGGGCGCACGATGCCCTGCACCTGCACCAGTTCATCGCCCTGGTTCAGCCGCAGGTTCTTCTGCCCCTGCACCACCAGGTTGCCGTTGGGCAGGCGCTGGATCACGGTGACCGTGACGCTGCCCTGCAGGCGGTTGCTCTGCGCGCTGTTGCCCTTGCCGGTGAAGTCACGCGCGCCCTTGGCGGTGGCACTGAGGATGTCCTTGCCACCCAGGGTGACCGGTGCACCGAGGATGGACGGCGTGCCCAGGCTCAGGTTGGATTCCTTGTTGGTGGCCGTGTTGGCGCTGGTCTGCGCGGTGGTGTTTTCCAGCAGGGTGATCGTCAGCAGGTCGCCGACATCGCGCGCGCGGCGGTCCGAATACAGCTGCAGGGTCGGGCCAGCGGCGTAGATCGCACCGGCGGTGGGCGCGGCCTGCGGCGGCATGATCGGCTGGATCGGTGCCATCGCCGGATAGGGGCGCACGTCGCCCGCGATCACGCAGCCACCGAGCAGGGCGACCACAGTGCAGGCGAGGGCAGTACGGGCGAGGTTGGAAATGGGCGACATGGCGGTTTCCCGGTTGGGCCGGTCAGATCTTGTTGTTGAGATAGCCGAGCATCGAGTCGGTGGTGGAGATCGCCTTGGCATTCATTTCGTAGGCGCGCTGGGTTTCGATCATCGACACCAGCTCTTCCACCACATTGACGTTGCTGCCTTCCAGCGCACCCTGCACCACGGTGCCGAGACCGTTCAGGCCGGGATTGCCGTTCTGGGCCGGGCCCGAGGCCGTGGTCTCCAGGAACAGGTTCTCGCCGCGCGCCTGCAGGCCGGCCGGATTGACGAAGTCGGTCAGGGTCAGCGCACCGACTTCCACCGACGCGGCGTTGTCGGCCATCTTCACGCTGATGGTGCCGTCGCTGCCGATGGTGACCGACTGCGCGCCCTCGGGAATCTGGATGCCCGGCTGCACCGGGTAGCCGCTGTTGGTGACCAGCTCGCTGTCCTGGTTGATCTTGAACGAGCCATCACGGGTGTAGGCCGAGCTGCCGTCGGGCATCTGCACTTCGAAGAAGCCGCGTCCGTTGACCATCACGTCCAGTGCGCGGCCGGTCTGCTGCTGGCCACCCTGCTCGAAGTTCTTGGCGGTGGCGACCACGCGCACGCCGGTACCCAGCTGCAGGCCGGTCGGCAGCTGGGTCTGCGCCGACGAAGAGCCGCCCGGCTGGCGCACCTGCTGGTACAGCAGGTCCTCGAAGCTGGCTCGGTCCTGCTTGAAGCCGGTGGTGTTGGTGTTGGCGAGATTGTTGGAAACCACCGACATGCGCATCTGCTGCGCATCCAGTCCGGTTTTCGCGATCCACAATGCCTGGTTCATCTTCGGAGTCCTGTCTGGGTGAAGCCGGCCGCGCAATGCGGCCCTTGGTAGCGGGTGTGCAAGCGGTGTGCCAGCGCCGTGCCCGGGCGGCGCCGGAAATCCGTCAGCTGCCCAGGCGGAGCAGGCTGTTGGCGCTGCGCGCGTTGTCGTCGCCGTGCTTTATCACCTGCACCTGCATTTCGTACTGGCGCTGCAGCTGGATCATCTGCACCAGCGCACCGGCAGCATCGACGTTGCTGCCTTCCAGTTGCCCGCTGTGCACGGCGGTACCCTGTGCCGGTGCGAACGGCTGGCGCGGGTCGGTGTTGCGGAACAGGCCATCCAGGCCACGTTCGAGGCGCTCGTCCGGCGCCTGCACCACCTTGATCCGGCCGATCTGCGCCATCGTCTGCGGGCCTTCGCCCTGCGGGATGATCGAGATCGTGCCGTCGGCGCCGATCTCCATCGCCTGGTAGGGCGGAATGGCGATCGGGTTGTTGTTGTCATCCAGCACCGTGCGCCCGCCAGAGGTCACCAGCTGGCCGTTCGGCGTCACCGACAGGGCTGCGCCACGCGTATACGCTTCGCTGCCATCGCTCGCCTGCACCGCCAGCCAGGTGCCGCTCTGCAGTGCAAGGTCCAGCGGTTTGCCGGTGATGTGCTGCGCGCCGGGCCGGCGGTTGAAGCCGGCGTCGACGTGTAGCGCATCCACCCGCGAGGCAAAGCCCTGACCCTTGATCGGGAAGGCTTCGGTGTTGGCCAGCGCTTCCTTGAAGCCAGGAGTATCCGAGTTGGCGAGGTTGTGGCTGAGCGTTCCCTGCGCCTGCAGGGAGGCGCGGGCACCGGTCATCGCCACGTAAAGGGCTTTATCCATGCGGGGAGTTCCGTGACAGGGTCAGCAGCTCATCAACGGATGTTGATGACGGTCTGGGTGATCTGGTCCTGCGTGGTGATCATCTGCGCGTTGGCCTGGAAGTTGCGCTGCGCGGTGATCATGTTGACCAGCTGCTCGGTGAGATCGACGGTGGACGCTTCCAGCGAGCCGGCCTGGATCTTGCCGAGATTGGAGGTGTCCGGCATGCCGGTGCGCGGCGTGCCCGACTCGAAGGTCTCCACCCACAGGTTGTTGCCCTTCGATTCCAGTCCCTGGGTGTTGTTGAAGGTGGTCAGTGCGACCTGGCCCAGGGGCTTGTCGTCACCGTTGGAGTAGCGCGCATAGACCACGCCCGACTCGGACACAGTGATTTCGTTGAGCTTGCCGGCCGCGTAGCCGTCCTGCTGGGTGTTGCGCAGGGCGAACTTCTCGCCGTACTGGGTCGAACCGCTGATGTCCAGCGTCATGTTCAGCTGGCCAGCGCCCGTGGTCGGGGTGAAGGTGCCGAGGCCAACCTTGCCGTTGGCCGGGGCGGTCAGCTTGCCGCTGTTGTCGAAGGTGACCGCGGTCGGGGTGCCGGCGGGCTGGCCATCGACATAGTTGTGCACGGTCCATTCGTTGGGGTTGGCGCCCTTCACGAAGTACGAGACCTGGATATGGCTCACGCCCAGCGAGTCGTACACGGTGATGCCGCCGCTGGAGTGGTTGTAGCTGTTGGAGTCGGTCGGGTCGAACGTGGCCACGGTCGGCTGCTTGGCGTTGGCCGGCAGGGTGAAGCCCACCTTCACTTCGCTGGTCTGCTTCGGCGGGCTATCGGTGGTCAACAGCTGCAGGTCGACCAGGCGGCCGGCGTCGAAGTTGGTGCCATCGGCATTCGGCGCGAACACCTGCAGGCGCGCGCCCTGCGGATTGACCACGTAGCCGGCCGAATCGGTCTGGAAGTTGCCGGCACGCGAATACACACGCGAACCGTTCATGTTCATGGTGAAGAAGCCCTCACCGGAAATGGCCATGTCCAGGCTGCGCCCGGTCTGCTCGTTGTGGCCCTGGATGAACTGCTGGGCGACGTTGGAGACGCGCACGCCCGAGCCGGTCTGGTTCTTCGACAGGCCATAGCTGGTGGAGGCGAACAGATCGGCGAACTCGGCGCGCGACTGCTTGAAGCCGGTGGTGTTGACGTTGGCGACGTTGTTGGCGGTGACGCTCAGGTCGGTGTTGGCGGCATTGAGGCCGGACAGCGAGACATTGAAGCCCATGGGATGCTCCTGGTTGATGCGGGATGTGCGGCTCAGCTGACGCGGAGCACGTAGTCGATCGGGGCCGTGCCCAGGCCCTTGAGGTTCAGGTACAGGCCGTCGGACCCGACGGTCACGCTTTCCACCGGCGCCTGCACATAGGTGGACAGCTTGGTGCTCT
The DNA here is from genome assembly GCF_057179845.1 of Stenotrophomonas maltophilia group sp. SKK55. Taxonomy (NCBI): domain Bacteria; kingdom Pseudomonadati; phylum Pseudomonadota; class Gammaproteobacteria; order Lysobacterales; family Lysobacteraceae; genus Stenotrophomonas; species Stenotrophomonas maltophilia group sp. SKK55. The sequence goes on along the minus strand of NZ_JBXUHP010000059.1, from coordinate 639,265 downwards.
TGCCGGCGGTATCGACATGGTTGGCAACGATGGAGTACTTGCCCGGTTCCATGCGCTTGCCGTTGGCGTCCTTGCCGTCCCACTGGAAGGCGGTTTCGCCTACCGCCTTGGCTTCCACGCTCAGCGTGGTGACCTTGGCGCCGGTGGCATCGGTGATATCCACGGTGATGATGCCGGCCGACGGCGCGGCCACCGTGCCCTCGACGCTGCCTTCCTTCTCCAGCACCAGCTTTTCCGATGGCACCAGCACCTGGTGGCCGACCAGCGCCGCGCCACGCAGCACCTGGTCGCTGGCCATCGACTCCTGGAAGCCCTTCACCGTCTTGTTCAGATCGGTGATGCCCTGCACGGTGGACATCTGCGCCATCTGCGCGACCATCTGCGTGTTGTCCATCGGCTTCAGCGGATCCTGGTGCTGCAGCTGCTCGGTCATCAGGCGCAGGAAGTCGGCCTGGTCGAGCGTGTTCTTCTTTTTCGTGGCGTTGCTGTTGGGGGCGTTCAGGCCCAGCGCGGAATAGACGTCCTGGCTGGTCTGGTTGTTGACGGCGGTGGTCATGGCGGTATCCGGTGCTGCGGGCCTCAGCGGCCCATGGTCAAGGTGGCCAGGGCCAGTTCCTTGGCGGTGGTCAACATCTCCACGCCGGCCTGGTAATTGCGCGAGGTCGAGATCAGGTTGACCATCTGCGCCACCGGATCGACATCGGGCTGGTAGATGTAGCCATCGGCGTCTGCCAGCGGGTGGCCCGGCTCGTAGCGCTTGATCGGCGCCGCCTCGCTCTGGGTGATCTCCTTCACCTTCACCGAGGTGATGTTGGGATCGTTCTTGCTGGTGACGGCCTGGAAGACCGGCTCCAGCGGCTTGTACACGGCGTCGGCAGACCCGGCCACGGTGTCGGCGTTGGAGAGATTGGAGGCGATGGTGCTCATGCGCACCGACTGCGCCTGCAGCGCGGAGCCGGCGATATCGAAGATCGGCAGGTTGCTCATGGCTTATTGCCCCGTGATCGCGGTCAGCATGGAACGCACCTTGCTCTCGACGAAGCTGAGCGAGGCGCGGTACTCGAGCGCGGCACGGCCATAGGCGGCACGCTCGGCATCGGGATCGACGGTGTTGCCGTCCAGGCTGGGCTGCACGCCCTCACGCGCGATCTGGAACGGGTTCAGGCCACTACTGATTTCGTAGTGCTGCTCATGGGTGGTGGCCATCAGGCCGTTGGCATCCTGCCCCTGGGCATGGCGCAGGGCGGCATCGAAGTCCAGGTCCTGGGCCTTGTAGCCGGGGGTGTCGGCATTGCCGAGGTTGCTGGCGATCAGCTTCATCCGCTGTTCGCGCAACGGCATGGCCTGGGCGTGGACGCCCAGGTAGTCGGTAATCAGGTTGCGCACGGTGCACTCCCACGGGAACGTTGCCCGGGAAGCTGCAAGGGGTGTGCCAAAGCACGCGCGACATCGCGTCCGCCGGGCATGGCCCGGCGCTACCCCAGGGGTCGGGGAGGTTGTGGTAGCGCCGGGCCATGCCCGGCGGAGACCCGTGACGCGGCCCTACGCCGCCATCGCCACCTTGCGCAGGCGGTCCAGCACGAAGTCAGCCAGCTCGTGCGGCGAGTACTTGGCGACGAACGCGTTGGCGCCGACACGCTCGACCATGGCGTTGTTGAAGACGCCCGACAGCGAGGTGTGCAGCAGCACGTAGAGGCCGGCCAGGCCCGGATGGCGCCGGATTTCCGTCGTCAGCGTGTACCCGTCCATGGCCGGCATCTCGATGTCGGAGATGACCATGGCATAGCGTTCGGCCGGGTTTTCGCCCGAGGCGTGGATCTGCAACAGGTGGTCGAGAGCCTGCTTGCCATCGGAAAGCAGGGTGGCACCCACGCCCAGCTGATCCAGCACGCTGCGGATCTGCTGGCGGGCCACGCGCGAGTCGTCTACCACCAGCACCTGCAGTTGGGGGCCATCGGCGGGCATTGCCATCGCCGGATCGAGTACGGCGTCACCGCGCACCTGGGCGATATCGGCCAGCACGCTTTCAACGTCGATCACCTGGATCAGCTCACCCTGGAAGCGGGTTACCGCGGTCAGGTAGCTCGACTCGGCGCCAAGCTCCGGCGGCGGGTGGATGTCTTCGACCGCGATGTTGACAATGCGTTCGACGCCGCTGACCAGGAACCCCTGGATCGAGCGGTTGAATTCGGTGACGACCAGGTAACCCGGCGAGGTATCGGCATCGGGCTCACGTTCGGGGTGGCCGATCGCCAGGCCCAGGTCTAGCACCGGCACCGAGCGGCCGCGCACGTCGGCCACGCCGGCGAACTGGCTGGGCAGGCCGGGCACCTGGAACAGCTCCGGGCGGCGCAGGACTTCCTGCACCTTGAAGACATTGACGCCAAAAAGCTGACGTCCGCCGAGACGGAACAGCAGCAGCGCCAGGCGGTTGTGGCCGGCCAGGCGGGTCCGCTGGTCGATCCGGTTGAGCAGGTCATGGGACATGGCTGCTGTATCGGCGCGCTGGGCGCCAAACTTGAGGGCGCTCTGCCACCTGCGCGCTGCACACCGCAATTGTGGTGTCGCGCCATGTTCGACCGAGGCAGCTCTGCCCCTCTGGCACACGCCTTGCACGCACCTGGGCCAGCTCTTGCCGATTGAAGGAGGCGCCATGCGCCGGGTCACATCTCTATTCGCCATCGCGCTGGCACTGGCCTCGCCGTGGGCGGCTGCCGCCGACTGGCAGCCGGTGGCGAGCATCCGCGCGGCGGCCTTGTCGACGCTGCCGGCGGGCAGCGAGGGCGAGGCCCAGGTGGCCGATGCGCTGCGCCTGCCGAAATGTGGCAGCGCGTTGCAGGTGCAACCCACCGCCAACACCACGGTGGAGGTCAGCTGTCCGGGTGCGGGCGGCTGGCGCCTGTTCGTGCCGGTAAAGGTGCGGCGCAACCAGACCGTACTGGTGCTCAACCGCGGAATCGGCACTGGAGAAACCCTCACTGCCGCCGATATCACCACTGCCCAGCGTGACGCTGCCCGGATTGCAGGCGCGGTGCTGTCCGATCCCAATGCAGCGATCGGCCGCGTCGCCCGCCGTCCGCTGCAGGCCGGGGCCCTGCTGTCGAACAACGATCTGGTGGTGCAGCGTCTCATCAAGCGGGGAGACAATGTGGCCCTGGTGTCGCGTCGCGGTTCGGTCGAGGTCCGCATTGCCGGCCGTGCGATGGGTGATGCCGGTGAGAACGAACGGGTCTCGGTCGAGAACCTGTCCTCGCGGCGGATCGTGCAAGGCACGGTCGATGCCGCAGGTGACGTAATCGTGGCGCGTTGAATTACCGCAAAATATCCCTAAAGATCACGGCCCTGCGGCCGTTATCCCTTGTGAACGGCAACTCCAGGACACCCCATGAGCCAGAAAATCGACGGCAACCTGCAGGTCCCCCAGGCACTGCGCAGCGTGACGACCCCGGCCAACAAGCCCGGTGTCAGCACCGATGCGGCGGCGCGCCCGGTCGAGGCGGCCGACAGCCTGCGCCTGACCGGCGAGGCCACCAACCTGCAGGCCATCGAGCGCGAGCTGACCACCGCCCCGGCGATCGACGCCCAGCGCGTGGCCGCCGTGCGCGAGTCGCTGCAGAACGGCACCTACAAGATCAATCCGGACGCGATTGCATCGCGCATGCTCGATCTGGACCAGCAGCTGCACGGATGACTGCGGCGATGAGCGAGCCGCTGCAGCGTCTCGCCCAGGCCCTGGACGTTGAACGCCAGGCCCTGGTCGAGCACGACGTGCACGCCCTGATCCGGGCTACCGGCGCCAAGCTGGAAGCGTTGCGTGCGCTGGAAGGCGCGCCGCCGGTGGGCGAGGGCGAACAGCTGCAGGAACTGGCCGAGCGCAACCGGGCCAACGGCGTACTGCTGTCGCGCCGCCGCCGCGAGGTGAACTGGGCGCTGCGCCAGCTCGGCCGCACCGAAGACGCGTCGGCCTACGATGCCAAGGGCCAGTCGCACACGGTCAGCATCGGCCGGCCGCTCGCCGTGGCCTGAGGCGACGGCGGTCGCATAACCCCTCCCGGCGGGCTGAAGCCCGCTGCATGACCGCGTATATTGGGCGCCTGTTCGAACGTCCCGAGTCGCCGTGTCCGCTGCCAACGCCCTGGTTACCGCCCCCCTTCCGCCGCAGCCGGTGCTGCAGGCCCTGCTTGAGCGCCTGCGCGAAGGCCTGCTGCTGTTCACCGATGACGGGCGGGTGGCCCTGGCCAATCCGGCCGCACAGAACCTGCTGGCCAGTGGCGAGGACGGCGGGTTGCCGCCGCCGCAGCGCCTGCGCGAACTGCTGCCGCCCGATGCGCTGGAACAGGCTCGCCAGCATGGTCACTGGAATGGCAGCCTGCCGCTGGGCGAGGGCGTGGTCATCGCCCATCTGTACCACCATGGTCCGGTCGGCCAGGGGCATTTCCTCGCCCTGTTCCGCCACATCGAAGGGCAGGAAGACTACGAACGCGAGCTGCAGCAGCGCCATGCCGAATTGCGCCAGGCCTACCTGCGCCTCAATGGCACCCAGGAAAAGCTGCTGCAGTCGGAGAAGATGGCGTCGATCGGCCAGCTGGCCGCCGGCGTCGCGCACGAGATCAACAACCCGATCGGTTACGTGCACTCCAACCTGGGCAGCCTGCAGGAATACCTGCGCAGCCTGTTTACCGTGATCGAAGCCTACGAGCGCGCCCTGCGTGCGCCGGACCCGAAAGCGCTGATCCCGGAAATCGATGATATCCGTGACCGCCTGGATATCGATTTCATCAGCCGCGACCTGCCGCAGCTGATGGCGGAATCGCGCGAAGGCATCGAGCGGGTCACCCGCATCGTGCGCGACCTGAAGGATTTCTCGTATTCCGGCCGCGACGAGTCGTGGAAGCTGGTCGACCTGCATGCGGGCCTGGAATCGACCATCAACATCATCTGGAACGAACTCAAGTACAAGGTCACCCTGGTGCGCGAGTTCGGCCAGTTGCCCCTGGTGGAGTGCCTGCCATCGGAGTTGAACCAGGTCTACATGAACCTGCTGCTCAACGCCGGCCATGCCATCGCCGAGCGCGGCACGATCACGGTGCGTACCGGCGTTGATGGCGATCACGTTTGGGTTGAGTTCGAAGATACCGGCGGTGGCATCTCGCCGGAACTGCGCCAGCGCATCTTCGATCCGTTCTTCACCACCAAGCCGGTGGGCAGTGGCACCGGCCTGGGCCTGTCGATCTCCTACAGCATCATCAACAAGCACCACGGCCGCATCGACCTGGACAGCACGCCCGGCGTGGGCTCGCGCTTCCGCGTGGTGCTGCCGGTCAAGCAGCCGCGCTGACCGCTTCTGGTAGTGCCGGCCGCTGGCCGGCAACCTCATTGAACCCGATATCCAGAGCAGCCGGCCAGCGGCCGGCTCTACCAGAGGGGATGGTTACCGTAATGGGCGATCCTCGCCGCCATCTCCGCTCTCCACCGGCGCCGGGCCGGCATTGCTGCGGCGCTGTTCCTCGTACGTGCGGAACGCCTGGTGGATGTGCTTGCGCAGTTCGTCGTCGTTCCACGGCTTGGTCAGGAAGCGATAGATCGCGCCGCGGTTGATCGCATCGGTCACCGTGTTCAGATCGGTGTAGCCCGACAGCACCAGGCGGATCGTATCCGGGTACAGCATCTTCACCCGGCCCAGGAACTCGGTGCCGCTCATGTCGCTCATGCGCTGGTCGGACAGGATGACCTGCACGTCGTTGATCGCCAGCAGGTCGAACGCATCACGCACGTTGCCGGCGGCCAGGATGCGGTAGCCGTCGCGGCGGAACAGGCGCACCAGCGAGCGCAGCACGTTCTCCTCGTCATCCAGCAGCAGCAGCGTCCGGTCCGGGCGCGTCTCGGCGAAGGCTTCCGGACGCAGGTAGCGGCGGCGCAGGGTCATGCCGGCGGCATCAGCCGACATCGGTTCGCCGAACAGGTAGCCCTGGAACACGTCGCAGTCGTTGCGGCGCAGGAAGCCCAGCTGGGCCTGTGATTCCACGCCGTTGGCGATCACGGTCATGCCCAGCTGGTGGCCCATGGCGATGATCGCGCGGGCGATGGCCGCTTCACGATTGCCGGCCGGCGCGCTCTTGATGAAACTGCGGTCGATCTTCAGCTTGTCCACCGGGTAGCGCACCAGCGCGCTGAGGCTGGAGTCGCCGGTACCGAAGTTGTCCAGGCTCAGGCTGATGCCTTCGTTGCGCAGGTTGGCCAGCGTTTCGTGGACGAAATTGACGTTGTTGGTCAGCGCACTCTCGTTGATCTCCAGCGTCAGCATGTGCGCCGGTACGCCCGCCGCCTGCAGCAGTGACATCACTTCGGCGAAGAAGTTCGGCCGCAGCAGCTGCAGGGTGGAGACGTTCACCGCGATGGTGAAGTCGTCGAAGCCCTGGTCGCGCCACAGCCGGGCCTGCTTCAACGCTCCTTCCAGCACCCAGGTGCCGATCTGCACGATGATGCCCAGGCGTTCGGCGGTGCGCATGAAGCGCTCCGGCACCAGCATGCCCAGGGTCGGCGACTGCCAACGCAGCAGCGCTTCCATGCCCACCACGTGGCCGTCGCGCGCGCTTACCAGCGGCTGGTAGCGCAGCTTCAGCTCGCCATTGGGAATGGCATCGACGATCTGGCGCGCGATGATGCTCTCGCTGTGCGCACTCGGCGGGGTGTCCACCGCATGGATGCGCACGGCATTGCCGCCTTCGCGGGCGGCCTGGTACAGCGCATCCTCGGCATGGTCGAGCAGGCGCGAGGTGCTGCTGGCATGTTCCGGGCACAGGCTCACGCCCAGCTTGCCGGTCATGAACAACGTGTACGGCAGCACCGACAGCGGCAGTTCCATCTGCTGGCGGATCTCCTCGGCAAAATCCTCCGGCAACGGCAGATCGGCGGTACGCGGCACCGCGATCAGGAACTCGTCGCTGCCATGCCGCCACAGCTTGCCGCGCCCGCGCAGGTAAGACTGCAGGCGCTGTGCCACCAGCACCAGCGCCTGGTCGCCCACTTCGGCACTCATGTTTTCGTTGACCGATGCGAAATGGTCGATGTCCACGTGCATCAGCATCAGCGCGATGCCGCCGGAGGCTGCCTCGGCAACCATTGCCTGCAGTTCGGGGTTGCCGGCGCCAAGGCGGTCGGGAGCGTCATCAATGCTGACCGGGGGCAGGTTGGGATTCCACATGGCTCAGTATTCCGGTGAATCGACGGCAGCCCTGCTGGCCGCCTGGTAGGGGAGGTGGACATCGACCAGGGTGCCTTCGCCATGCGCGGATTCAATCCGCACGTGGCCACCGACGCTCTGTGCGCGCTCGCGCATCACGATCAGGCCCAGGCCGCGCGGGCCGTCCGGATCGAAGCCCTCGCCGTCATCGCGGATCTGCAGGTGCAGGCCGCGCTGGCCGACATCGCGCAGCTGCAGCAGGACCTGGCTGGCGCGCGCATGGCGCAGCGCATTGGTCAGGCTTTCCTGTGCGATGCGGAAGCAGGCCTGTTCGATGCTGTTGTCGGGGCGATGCGGCAACGGCTCGATCTCGGCCAGCAGCTCCACCGGCGAGGAGCGGAACAGAACCCGCGCCTGCCAGCTGAGCGCTGCCTCCAGGCCCAGTGCATCCAGCTGCGGGGGGCGCAGCAGGGTGGAGATGTCGCGCAGTTTGGCCACGGTGGTGTCGGCCAGGCTGACGATCTGCGCCAGATCCTGCCCACGCCGCTGCGGATCGTCCTCTTCCAGCGCCGCGTGCGCCGACAGCTTGATCGCGGTGATGGCCTGGCCGATGTCATCGTGCAGGTCGCGCGAAATCGCACGACGCTCGTCCTCCTGCAGCGAGAACAGCCGCCCGGCCATCGCCTGCAGTTCGCGGTTGCTGGTTTCCAGCGCGCTGCGGATGCGTTCGGAATCACTGAGGTCGCGCACGATCAGCAGCTTGCAGTCGCGGCCACCGTAGCGCACGTCGCCCACCGCCAGGCCGGCATGGAAGCTGCGGCCGTCGCCGCGCTGCATGGCCACCACGCTGCTATGGCCCGGTCCCAGGTGTGGCTGGCCGGCACGCAGCTGGCTGCGCACCCGCGGCAGGTCTGCGGCAGCGACCAGCGCCGACAAGGGCTCGCCCAGCAGGGTATGGCTGCCGTAGCCGAACAGGCCGGCGGCCCAGGCGTTGGCGTACAGCACATGTTCGTCGGAGAGGATCACCACGCCGTCGGGCAGTACCCGCACCAGCTCGCGGAACTGCTCTTCGCGCTCGCGCAGCAGGCGCCGCGACTGCTCGCGTTCGGTCACGTCCTGCAGCGTGCCCAGCACGCGGTTGCGGCCAGCTTCATCAAGACCACTGGCGGCGCGCAGGTGCACCATCAGCGCGCGCCCGTCCATCGACAGCAGCGGTAGCAGCACGTCCACCTGCACCGGCTCGCCGGAGCACAGCTCGGCCAGCAGCTGCTCGGTCTGGGTAGCGGTGGCCGGGTCGGCCGGCACCAGCAGTTCGTCGAAGCGGTGCCAGCGACGGGCTTCGGGCGGGCGGCGGCCGAGCAGGCGATAGACCTGGTTGGAATAGCGGCCCAGCCCGGTGGACGGGTCGAGCTCCCAGGCACCGATGCGGGCCAGTTCGTGGGCCTCTTCCACCCGTGCCAGCGCCTGGTCGCGACGCAGCTGGGCCAGATCCTCGGCGGTGCGGTCGATGGCGATCAGCAGGCGCGCATTGTGGCCGTCGTAACTGATCGCGTTGGAGCGCAGTTCCATGTGCCGCAGCGCGCCATCGCGCAGTTGCAGCTGCGCGCGCAGGATGCACAGCTCTTCGGGCGCCTCGCGGATCGCCTCCAGCTTGGCCTGCAGCGCCTGGCCCTGGCCGGGTGGCCACAAGGCGTCGATGGTCTGTTCCAGCAGCTCATCGCGCTCCCAGCCGAAAGCGGTGCAGGCGGCTGGGTTGGCATCGAGGATCGCCAATGTGTCCAGGTCATAGACGAGGATCGGGCCGGGGTTGCCCTCGAACATCTGCCGCAGGCGCAGCTCCGAGGCCTGCTGGCGGGCGTGGGTATGCAGCACATGCTCGGCCAGCGGGCGCAGCAGCAGGTACAGCAGGCCCGCGCTGGCCAGGGCGAAGAACGAGCCCTTCAGGCCCTGCCACAGGGCCGCCTGCTGCGGATCGGGCACCAGCGCCTGCACCACGCTGTCGGTAGAGATCATCCAGGCCAGCGCCATCACCAGGTAGCTCAACACCACCCGCCGCCGGTCACGGCTCAGCGCCTGCGCCATCCGCGGGTCGGGAACTGGGGCGTTGCCGGTCGGTTCTGCGGGCATGGACGGGGCGGGTGAAAGGGGCGCCGGTCATCTTACCCCGCAGCGTGCCGTCACCACTCAATTATCCGCCGCAGGCGCCGTTAACCACTGCGTGCCCCGCTGACGGGCGTGTCATCCGGAGCAAGATCGCGTGGACCAAGGGATCATCGCCAGCCTGCTGCAGCACCCGCTTGCGTCGGCGCTGGTCATCGTCGACCGTACCGGGCGCCCGCTGGCGGCCAATCCGGCCGCGCGCGAGCATGGCCTGCCGGCCACCGTGGCGGCCTATGCGCCGATGCTGGAAGATCTGCGCCTGATGGCCGCCGATGGCGGCATCGTGCCCTGCACGCTGCCAGGCGGCCCGCGCGGCCACTACGACGGCCACCTGCGCGCCGTGCATGACGGTGCCGGCAACCTGCTGGCGTTCACCCTGAGCATTCCCGAGCCGGTGCCGGTCGACGGGGGCGGGCGCTGGGAACTGGCACTGGACAGCGCCGGCCATAGCCTGTGGGACTGGGACATCCCCAGTGACCGGGTGGCGCGCACGCCGGCGCTGGTCGACGAGACGGCCACCGAACTGCTGTCGCGCGTCCACAGCGAGGACATCGACCAGGTGCGTGCCGCGCTCGACGAGCACCTGCGCGGGCGCAGCGAGCAGTACAGCGCACAGTTCCGCTTCCGCCAGACCGATGGCCAGTGGCGTTGGGTGCTGGATCGCGGCCGCGTGGTCGCGCGCACCGCCGATGGCCAGCCGCTGCGCATGGTCGGCACGCATACCGATATCGAACAGCAGAAGCAGCTCGAATCGCTGCTGCAGGAGCAGCAGCTGCACCTGAGCGAAGCCCAACGCATCGCCAGCATGGGCAGCTGGTCGTTCGACCCCAACAGCGGGCACTTCTGGTGGTCGCCGGAACTGCGCTCGCTGCTGGCGCTGGAGCACGGCGCCGTGCCCGGTCAGCGGCGCTGGCTGAAGCAGCTGCATCCGCGCTCGCGCGGCGCGTTGCGTGCGGCATGGCGGCGGCTGTGGCGCGATGGTCGTGCCGCCAATCTCGAGCTGGAGCTGACCCGCGGCCATGAGCCATCACAGCACCTGCGGCTGTGGATGCAGCCGCTGCTGGACATGGACGGGCAGCCCAAGCGCCTGCTGGGGCAGGTGCAGAACATCACCGAGCAGCACCAGACCGATGCGTTGATCCGCTGGCGCACCGAACTGCTGAACCGGGTTTCCGCGCTGGGCCGCATCGGCGGTTGCGAGATCGAGGTGCAGACACGGAGCATGCAATGGACCGAGGAGTGCTATCGCATCCACGGCCTGCGCAAGGAACCGATCACCCTCGACCAGGCGATGGCGCTGTACACCGAAGACTCGCGCGATGCGTTCGAGGCGGCGCTGGCCCGCATCGCCAACGGCGGCCTGCCCGAGCAGCTGGACCTGTGCTTCTACCGCCAGTCCGGCCTGCGTGTCTGGGTGCAGGTGCTGATCGAGCTGGATCGTCGTGACGGACTGCCGCCGCGCTTCGTCGTCCTGTTCCGTGACATCACCCGCGAGCGCGAGGCCAACGAGCGCATCGAACTGCTGGCCCACTACGATCTGCTGACCGGCCTGCCCAATCGCGTGCTGCTCGGTGAACAGACTGCCGAGGCCATCGAGGAGGCGCGTGATCGCGGCACCTCGTTGGCGATGCTGTTCATCGACCTGGACGGCTTCAAGACCATCAACGACAGCTTCGGCCACGCCACGGGTGATGCGCTGCTGAAGGCTGCCGCCACCCGCCTGCACCAGAACCTGCGCAACAACGATCTGTTTGGCCGTTTCAGCGGCGACGAGTTCATCGTCGTACTGCGCGACCTGGCTGAGCCCGAGGATGCGGGACATGTCGCCCGCAAGCTGATTGCCTCGCTGGCCGAGCCGTTGCGCCGTGGCGAGACCACGCTGAAGGTCGGTGCCAGTGTCGGCATCGCGATGCTGGGCGATGCGCAGACCGATTTCGATTCACTGCTGCGCGCTGCCGACGCCGCCATGTACGCAGCCAAGGAAGCCGGACGCAACACCTACCAGTATTACAGCCAGGACGCACTGGCCCGCATCCAGCGCAGGCTGGAGCTTGAGCACGCGCTGCACGGTGCGATCGAGCGCGAGGAGTTCAGCCTGGCCTATCAGCCGCTGCTGCATGCCCACCAGGGCGAGCCGCCGGCAATCGAAGCACTGCTGCGCTGGCATCGCCCCGGCATCGGCTATTGCAGCCCGGCCGAGTTCATTCCCATCGCCGAGAAATGCGGCGAGATCGTACGCATCGGCGACTGGGTACTGAACGAAGCCTGCCGTCAGGCAACCGCCTGGGACCGGGCAGGACTGCATTTCGACCGCATCGCGGTCAACGTGTCGGCGGTGCAGCTGCGTGATCGCGGCTTCGCCGAGCGCGTGATCGACATCTGCCATGCCCACGGCTGGCCGCCTCAGCGGCTGGAGCTGGAACTGACCGAGTCGGCGCTGATCCGTGACACCGACATCCTGCGCCACTGCTTCGACGTGCTCGAACGGCACGGCGTGCCGCTGGCGGTGGACGACTTCGGTACCGGCTTCTCCAACCTCAACTACCTCAACCGCTTCCCGGTGGGTCGCCTGAAGATCGACCGCAGTTTCGTGCAGGGCATGCTGCACGACTCCGGCACGGCCGAAGTGACCCAGGCCATCGTGCACCTGGGCCACGCGCTGGGCATGAAGGTGGTGGCCGAGGGCGTGGAGACGCACCAGGAAGAAGACATGCTGCGCCGCCAGGGCTGCGACGAGATCCAGGGCTACCTGTACTCGCGCCCGCTCAGTCCGCGCGACCTGGCGCAGTGGCTGCGCCAGCAGCGTCCGTTACCGATGCGCACCGACGCCAGCAGCGAAGCGGTGCTGGTCCGCTGACGATCTGCGCTGGCAGATGCCGGCCCGGTGTGGCCTGACTCTGGTGCGCCCAGCTCTGGTGGGTGCCGACCGTTGGTCGGCACGGATGCCCTGGCGCTCGCGATCATCCACGCATGGCGTGGATCTACTCAAAGAGCCAGCATCTGGTAGTTGCCGACCTTGGTCGGCATGCACGCCGGTTCGCCCGCTCAAGTGTCCGCCGTCAGCGACGTTGCGCAAGCTCTCCGAGCACATCCAGCGTCTCGCGTTTCACCAAACTGCCCAGCCGCCAGCCGTGCTCTGACACCGGCTCCGTCGAGGTGTAAATCTCTCCGTCGCCCAGCGGCCCCAACATCTCACGGGCTCTCCAGAACATTGGCTCCCCGTCCTCCGCCAGAACATCCATTTCGGGATCATCCAATGTCAGCAGGAAGTCGTGCAGGCGCTTGTTGCGATCGATGTTGCTTGCTGGAAGAGTCAGTGTTGCAGGCGCGCATAGGTAACCTTCGTGGGGTTCAAGCGTGAGTTCGACTCCGGTTCGCTCGCCACAGATCAGCATCTGGCCGAATGGCGAGATCGCATAGACATGGAAATCATCTTTGCCCCATAGAGGGCTGCCCGCCAGAAGGGCGGCGAGCACCGATTCGTACCCCGCGGGGTTGACCAAAGCCAGTCGATCATCGTGATAGCGCGCAAGACCGTCGCGCTGCCACAGTGCCAGCAATGCGTCCGGAAACCTGCCTTTCCAGAGGGCCAGCATGGTGTCAGTAACAGGCGAGCCTGGAGTACTGGCCTGCAGTTGAGACAGAAGGCTCGTCGTGAACGGGGCGGAAGCATCGGTATCCATAACTGCCGAGAGGGTCCCCGGGAGGTCGTGGCCCTCCGGACCTTCCGGCAGCAGGTTGAGAAATGTCAGCATGCTCTCGGCCCGTGCAAGCTCCAGGTTCGATTCCTCGCCAGGAATGGCGCCTGCCATGCTTCCGGAGACAAGCAACAACGCTCCCGTTGGAAGCTCATGCCACGGGGCTTCAAGGACCAGATAACGTCGCGGCGCCTGTTCGGCATCATCGTCAAGGATGATGACTGGCGGGCCGTCCTGCACGCACCCCGCGGACACTTCAACTGCTGAATCGATCACGCCCGCGTCAGGATTGTACGCATCGATCGGAGCGGAGTAGGGCTGCTGGAACGCTCCAAACGTCTTCAGCGCCTGCTGAAGCGCCCCAAGGGAATCGGGATCCACGGTCAATGGGACAGGGGTTGCCGGAAGCTGCAAGGCAACTGAGAGGCAGAGAAGGGCGCTGGTCATCGGGCTGGCTTGATCTGAACCGCAATCGGCCCCTTCACGATGAAGGGCGCATGGTTCACGGTCCATGCAAACAGTCGGAAATGCTGGCATGGCGGGGCATCATCCACGCATGGAGTGGATCTACCTCGGAAAATCCGCCCTCAGCTGCATGCGCAGCGCTTCTACAATGGCTGCATAGCGCCGCTTCTGGACCAGATAGCTGGCCAGGAACAGCGGAAGCACCAGCAGCATCGGCGCCACCATCGGGCGCATCGCCACCAGTGGCAACAGCAGCAGCGACAGGATCGCCACGAACCAGCTGCACAGGCCGATCACCCGCACCTCGTGCCGCCGTGCGTTGAGCACGATGCGTCCACGCATCACCGGGAAGTAGCGCAGGCCGAAGCTCGGCGCGAAGCTCTCGCGGAACGCCATGCTGCCATCGGGCAGCGCGTGGAAGGCCAGCCGCAGCCACTTGTCCTGCGGCAGGTCACGCTCCAGGCTACCCAGCGAGAGCCGGGCCTGTATTGCCGGTGACGCCGCGATGCGTTCGTTGAACAGGGTGATGCCCCAACTGAAATAGCCGGCCACCCAGGCCATCAGAAGGACGGTCTCGATCAGCAGGAGTGCGATCAGGGCGATGGCCATCGGTCTTCCATGAACGGGACCGGGGCATCATGCCATGCGGGATGCCCCCCCCACGCATGGCGTGGATCTACTTCAGCGCTTCGCCATCCAACCCCAGGTCCCAGGCCAGTCCCAGCAGCGCCTCGTCCGCCCGCGACGGAGCGGGGCGCGCGTCCGCCAGCTGCTGCAGTTCGCGGATCTCCTCACGTGCCACCTCTTCCAGCTGTTGCAGCTGCTCACGCACGCTCGCGTTGCGCGGGCGCTCGGTGTCGGTGAGGGAGGGCAGGGCGCGGATCAGGGTCATGGTGCGCTTACAGGATGCTTCCAGCGGCGGGTCACAGGCAAAGGCCCCGGACGAACCGGGGCCTTGCGGGCTGCCAGCGAGGGCAGCGGACATCAGGATCAGAACAGCTCGACGGTGCCGGCGCCCATGCTCTGCTGGGCGACGGGCTTGTGCGGCGGGCGTTCCCATTCGCTGCGCAGCTCGCGCAGGCGGTTGCCGGTGCGCTGCAGGGCGCTGGCGATCTCTTCGTCGAACACGCCGCCATTGCGGTGCAGCAGCTCCTGCAGGGCCACCGCTTCGCGATTGATCGCGGTCAGGCGGTCCAGGTGGGTGTGCACGCCGCCCAGCGCCTGGGTGGCGATGTCTTCGAACTGCAGGGCGCGCACGGCTTCGGCCACGCTGCCATCGATCGCACGAGCGCATTCGGACACTTCGCGCATGCCGTCACCCAGCGAGGCGTTGATCTGCGCGACGTTGTCGAGCATCGCTGCCGCTTCCTGGCGCGCTTCGCGGGAGCGGTCCATGTCACGCGAGGCCATGTGCGAGACGGTCTCGCGCACCTTGGCGATGGCGTCCTTGGAGCTGTGCGCCAGCTTGCGGATCTGCTCGTTGAAGGTGGTCGAGCGCTCGGACAGGTTGCGTACCTCGTCGGCGACCACGGCGAAGCCACGACCGGCTTCACCGGCACGGGCCGCTTCGATGGCGGCGTTCAGCGCCAGCAGGTTGGTCTGGTCGGCGATCGACTTGACGTCTTCCAGCAGCGCGAAGATGCCATCCAGGTGCTGCGCCATCTGGTCGATGTGCTGCACGGTGGTGCTGCTCTGGCCGCTCACCTGTTCCAGCGCTTCCACCAGCTGTTCCATGCGGTGGCTGGCGTGCTGGGCGAAACGGGCAACGTCGAGGCCGGCATTGCCTTCATCGCCGGCGCGGTCGACGATGCGCGACAGCGCCTGGCTCTGCTGGCGCGACTTGCGGTTCATCGCATCGAAGCTGCCGCCCAGGCTGGAGACCGCCTGGCGGATCAGGTCGCGGGCGCGTTCCACTTCACCACGCGAACCGTCGATTTCGTTGCCGACGAAGTTGCGCAGTTCGGTCAGCAGCTGGTCCTGCTCACGCAGGACACGGGCATGTTCCGGGGAACGATGCGCCTGGGCGCGGGTGGTCCACCACGCGAAGCCGAGCCAACTCAGCGTCATCGTGGTCAGGATCGCCCAGCGCAGGGCGGCCGGCCATTCGAATCCGATGGCGAAGGGGAGCAGCAGGGTCAGAGCCAGGGGGGCGGCCAGACGGATGAAAATGCGTGAGTACATGGACGTTCTCGGGAGGTGCACGGAGGATGTATCGGCCGTCCCCCCTTTCTCTTTAACGTCGATGTGCCTGGAAGTGCATTCTGAATGCGCCAGTTTTCCGGCGCCTGTGCGGTCTCGGGGTCGGATCCCTTTTCCATGGAAAAGGGCTCTGACCCCACACCCTCAGGCCAGCTGCCGGTCCACGGCCTCGATCATCGCCTTTCGCCCGAACAGGAAGTCCCAGTAGCTGCCGCCCAGCTGGCGCCACAGCACTGCCGAGCGCACCGCCGCCAACAGCAGGGCACGGATCTCGGCCACCACGCCGGCCTGGCCCAGGTAGTGCGGGTTGCCCTGCACCATCACACGCGGCTTGAGGTGGCTGATGGTGTCCGCGTACAGGCTTCCCAGGCTGGCCAGCACATCCGGGTGGCCGCTGTCGCCCAGTTCGGTGGCCTGGCGCTGGGCACGCTCGATGCCCGAAGCAACCTTGTTCACGGTGGCGCCATCCTGAACAAAGCGGCGCTCCAGCTGCAGCACCGACAGCGCCAGTTTCGGCAGGATCGGATCCTGGCCCTGGTTGCGGAAATAGTTGTGCAGCAGGCGCAGCCCGGCCTTCAGTGCATGGCGGTCACCGAACACCGCCTGCGGCGAGGACGCATCGACACGGAACACGCTGTCCACGGCGGTGCGCACGGCGGCGGCGTCGGAATGGCCGGTATCGGCGATGCGGCGTACCTGCTGCAGGGCCTGGGCAATGCCGGCCAGGGCCAGGACGCGGTCGTCGACAGTGAAACTCATGCAGAGATTACCTCAAAAGGGGGAGGGGGTGGTGCGCAGGCGCTGTTCCAGCGGCGCATCGGTGGCGGCGATCACCGCGCCACCCAGGCACACCTCACCGTCATACAGCACCAGTGATTGACCGGGGGTAACGGCGCGCTGCGGGCGCGCGAAGGTGACCAGCACGCTGCCATCGTCCAGCACCTCGACCGTACACGGCTCGTCGGGCTGGCGGTAGCGGGTCTGGGCGGTGCATTCAAAGCGCCGTGCCGGCGGCGCGCCGGCGATCCAGTGCGCGGTTTCCGAGCGCAGGCGATCGGACAGCATCCACTTGCTGTCGCGGTCCTGATCCACGTACAGCACGTTGCTGGCCACATCCTTGCCGACCACGTACCACGGCGCGGCCGGACGTCCACGCACGCCGCCGATGTTCAGGCCTTCGCGCTGGCCCAGGGTGAAATAGAACACGCCCGGATGTTCGGCGATGACGCTGCCGTCGGCCGGGTCGAGGATCTGGCCGGGCTTGGCCGGCAGGTAACGGCCGAGGAATTCACGGAAGTCGCGCTCACCAATGAAGCAGATGCCGGTGGAGTCCTTCTTGGCGTGGGTCGGCAGGCTGACGTCACGTGCGATCCGCCGCAGGTCGGTCTTCTCCAGGTCGCCGATCGGGAACAGGGTGGCCGCCAGCTGCTCCTGGCCCAGCTGGTGCAGGAAGTAGCTCTGGTCCTTGGAACGGTCGGCGCCGCGCAGCAGCAGCCACTGGTGGCCACGCTGGGTCACCCGTGCGTAGTGGCCGGTGGCGATGCGCTCGGCGCCCAGCTCGCGGGCGGCATCCAGGAAATGCTTGAACTTCACCTCGCGGTTGCACAGCACGTCCGGGTTCGGCGTGCGGCCAGCGGCGTATTCGGCCAGGAAGTGCTCGAACACGCCCTGCCAGTACTCGCTGGAAAAGTCCCGGAAGTGGAACGGGATACCGAGCAGGCCGCATACGGCGACCGCATCGCGGCGGTCATCCTCGGCGCGGCATTCACCGCTGCCGTCGTCGGCCCAGTTCTGCATGAACAGGCCGGCCACGGCCTCGCCCTGCTGGACCAGGCGCCAGGCGGCGACCGAAGAGTCGACACCACCAGAGACGCCCACCATCACGCGCGGCGTGCTCATGTGACCTCCCGGACCAGCGAAAGCGGATGGCGCTGGCCACCCAGGTAATCCGCCACCACCTCCCAGACCAGCGGGCTGCGCTGGCGCTCACCGGCGGCCTGCAGCTCGGCCGGGGTCAGCCACAGCGCGCGGTCGATGCCGGTATCCAGCGGTTGGGCCGGGTCGTGCGAGACCGGGCGCGCTGCGTAGCAGAAGCGCAGGAAGGCGGTGCCGTCGCCGGCAGTCCACTGGTAGCAGCCGATGAAATGGGTCAGCTGCACGGTCCAGCCGGTTTCCTCCCGGGTCTCGCGCAGGGCTGCCTCGGCCAGGCTTTCGCCTGGCTCGAGGTGGCCGGCCGGCTGGTTCAGCACCTGGCGGCCTTCAATGGTCTCTTCGACCAGCAGCACGCGGCCGCCGTCAACCACTACCGTGGCGACGGTGGCGTGCGGTGCCCAGCGCGGGTCCGGCGTGGTGTTCAACTCAGAACTCGTCCTTCTTGGTCAGTTCCAGCTCCATCGCGTCGGCGGTGCGGATGGCCGCATCGATGGCGTCGCTGAGCTGGTCCGGGGTGGCATCGGCGTCGATCTTGACCACGAACATGGCGGTGGTGTCCTGCTTCACCCAGCCGCCCATCTTGGCGTCCTGCGAATCTTCCAGCAGGCGGTTGGCCACGGCCACCGGGAACTGCTTGGTCTTGGCGTTGTAGGCCGGCGACCAGATCTCACGGATGTTGTGGCTGCCGAAATCCTCCACCGCCGAGCGCACGTAGACCATCTGGGTGCGGTCACCCTCGACGTCGAAGACCATGCGGTAGTCGCCATCCTCGTCGACTTCGTAGGTATAGCCCAGCTTGTCCAGGTGGCGGGCCACGGACTTGTCGGCGCTGGTTGCGGCAGTGGCAGAGCCGGCAGCGGCCAGCGCGATCAGCAGGGCGGGAAGAAGGGTCCTTTTCATGAAGATCCTGTGAAACAGTGTTGGGAGAGGATGCAATTGTGACGGTGGGCGTGCGTGCCGTCCAATCTGCGGCGGGCCGACGCAGGCCTGCCCGAGCCCCTATAATGGACGGATGCCCCATGAGTCCTCCCCCGATTCCCAGCACGAGCACGGCGTTGCCGTAGAGCCCGCGCGCCCGGAAGTGGCGCCGCCGCCGTTCTACCAGGTGATGCTGCTCAACGACGACTACACCCCGATGGATTTCGTGGTGGATGTGCTGCAGCAGTTCTTCAGCATGGACCTAGACAAGGCCACCCAGGTGATGCTGCACGTCCACACCCGCGGCCGCGGCGTCTGCGGTGTCTTCACCCGTGAAGTGGCGGAGACCAAGGTTGCCCAGGTCAACGAGTACTCGCGGATGAACCAGCATCCGCTGCTGTGCACGATGGAAAAGGCCTGACCGGCTGGCGATTCTCGTCCGGGCACAACGATCCCGGACCCAGTGTGCCCACCAAGGCGGGCACCTACCGAAGCAGAGGCCTGTAGAGCCGAGCCTGCGCTCGGCTGCTTTTCGTTCAGATGTTCCGCATTCCCGGAAGCACAGCCGAACATGGGCTCGGCTCTACAGGTCGAGATCACCCCGCCGCCAGCGCCTCCAGCGCCATCCGCGCCACCGCCTCGTCCACGTCGGCCGGGTCGCCATCATCCCTGAACCATACCGCCGACAGCCCCGCACTGGCCGCGATCCAGCGCAGCAGGCTTGTACGTTCCAGGCCGGCCAGTGCAGTGACCTGTTCCAGCCGCGCGGCAAACCGCTCCGGCCGCGTGGCCACGTGGATGCCCGGGCCACAGAGATCCGGATTGCTGAACAGCGTCGTGTAGTCGAACGCACGGTCGCCCAGCAGCCGCTTCGGATCGATCGCCAGCCAGCCGCGCCTGCCGAAATCCAGCACGTTGTCGTGGTGCAGGTCGCCGTGCAGCGGCCGGATCTCCTGTTCGTCACGCAGCAGCCCCTCCGCCAGTGATCTGCACTGTTCCAGCAGTGGCGGCAGCGCGGCCCTTGGCTGCAGCAGATCGGCGAACCATGTACGCAGGCAGACCAGTTCCGCTGGCGGCGCGCTCCGTGGCTGGTGCAGCCGTTGCAGGACCTGGCACAGGATCGTGGTACAGGCCTCATCGTCGCCCTCGATCGAGCGTTGCCGCAGCGAGTCGCCGCCGGCACGCTCGATCAGGATCGCCGGCCCGGCGTGGGCCAGCAGGCGGGCAGCGCCATCGCCGTCCCACCAGCGCAGCAGGCGATGGCTGTTCTGCTCCTCCGCTTCGCTGCTGATCTTCAGCATCGCCGGCTCGCCGGCAGCGGTCAGCACCGGCCAGAGCCGGGCGTGAGGTGTTTCGATGGCCGGGCCATCACGCCGCAATCGCCAGCGGCTCAGGTAGGGTTCGCTCATGCCGGTTGAGGTCTTCTGGAGTGAACGAAGATCAAGCGTTCTGCAGTGCTAACGCCATCTGAACGCAGCAATCCGCTAGGGTGATGGAAATCGCGTAGTCAGGCCGCATATTGTTCCCATCTGCCGCCGGAGTAATCCATGTTCAGCAAAGACCTCGAACACACCATCGGCCAGTGCTACAAGCGCGCCCGTGAGGCCCGGCATGAGTTCATGACGGTCGAACACCTGCTGTTGGCACTGCTCGACAACCCGTCCGCCCAGGCCGTCCTGAAAGCCTGTGGTGCCGACGCCGAACGCCTGCGCCAGGAGCTGGAGCAGGCCATCGAGGCCTCGGTGTCCCGCCTGGCCGAGGATGACGGCCGTGACACCCAGCCGACCCTGGGCTTCCAGCGGGTGCTGCAGCGGGCCGTGTACCACGTGCAGTCCTCGGGCAAGAAGGAGGTCACCGGCGCCAACGTGCTGGTCGCCATCTTCGGCGAAAAGGACTCCCACGCCGTCTACTACCTCAACCAGCAGGACGTGACCCGGCTGGATGTGGTCAATTACCTGTCCCACGGCATCGCCAAGCTGGGCGAGGAAGGCGAGCAGCCGTCCTCCTCCTCCGACGGCGAGGGCCGCATGGAAGGCGGGGAGGGCGAGCCGAAGGGCGATGCCCTGACCGAATTCGCCAGCAACCTCAACGAACAGGCCCGGTCCGGCCGCATCGATCCCCTGGTCGGCCGTGGCGACGAGATCGAGCGCACCATCCAGGTCCTGTGCCGACGCCGCAAGAACAACCCGCTGTACGTGGGCGAGGCCGGCGTGGGCAAGACCGCCATCGCCGAGGGCCTGGCCCGCCGCATCGTCGAGGGCTCGGTACCCGACGTGCTGGCCGACGCGGTGATCTACTCGCTCGACCTGGGCGCGCTGGTGGCCGGCACTAAGTACCGCGGCGACTTCGAGAAGCGGCTGAAGGGTGTGTTGACCGCGCTGAAGAAGGTGCCCAACGCAGTGCTGTTCATCGACGAGATCCACACCATCATCGGCGCCGGCTCGGCGTCGGGCGGCACCATGGATGCGTCCAACCTGATCAAGCCGGCCCTGGCCTCCGGCGAGCTGCGCTGCATCGGTTCGACCACTTTCCAGGAATACCGCGGCATCTTCGAGAAGGATCGGGCGCTGGCCCGCCGCTTCCAGAAGATCGATATCGTCGAGCCTACCGTGGGCGAGACCTACGAGATCCTGCAGGGCCTGAAGTCCAAGTACGAGCTGCACCACAGCGTGACCTACTCCGACGAGGCGCTGCAGGCTGCAGTGGACCTGTCGGTGAAGCACATCGGCGACCGCCTGCTGCCGGACAAGGCCATCGACGTGATCGACGAGGCCGGTGCCCGCCAGCGCCTGCTGCCGGAAGGGCAGCGCAAGGAGCTGATCGACGTCGAGGAAGTGGAGGCGATCGTGGCCAAGATGGCGCGCATCCCGACCAAGCAGGTCAGTGCCACCGACAAGGACGTGCTGCAGCATCTGGAGCGCAACCTGAAGATGGTGATCTTCGGCCAGGACCCGGCCATCGAGACGCTGTCCTCGGCGATCAAGCTGGCCCGTTCGGGCCTGGGCAATCCGGAAAAGCCGATCGGCAACTTCCTGTTCGCCGGCCCGACCGGTGTCGGCAAGACCGAGGTGACCAAGCAGCTGGCGCTGCAGCTGGGCATCGAGCTGGTCCGCTTCGACATGTCCGAGTACATGGAGCCGCATTCGATCAGCCGCCTGATCGGTGCCCCTCCGGGCTACGTCGGCTTCGACCAGGGTGGCCTGCTGACCGAGAAGATCGTCAAGACGCCGCACTGCGTGCTGCTGCTGGATGAGATCGAGAAGGCGCACCCGGACATCTTCAACATCCTGTTGCAGGTGATGGACCGCGGCGTGCTGACCGATACCAACGGTCGCGAGGCCAACTTCAAGAACGTGGTGCTGGTGATGACCACCAATGCCGGCGCGGCGCAGGCCTCGCGGCGCTCGATCGGCTTCACCAAGCAGGACCATGCCACCGACGCGATGGAGACCATCCGCCGCAGCTTCACCCCGGAGTTCCGCAACCGCCTCGATGCGGTGGTGCAGTTCCAGGCGCTGGGCTTCGAGCACATCCTGCGCGTGGTCGACAAGTTCCTGATCGAGCTGGAAATGCTGCTGCAGGACAAGCACGTCAGCCTGTCGGCCACGCCAACTGCACGCGACTGGCTGGCCCACCACGGCTTCGACCCGCTGATGGGTGCGCGTCCGATGGCCCGCGTGATCCAGGACAGGATCAAGCGTCCGCTGGCCGACGAGCTGCTGTTCGGCAAGCTGGTCAACGGCGGCAAGGTGAGCATCGATGTGCGCGACGACGAGCTGGTGGTCGAAACCCAGGCCGAACCGGAGCGCCTGCTGCCGGTCACGGTGGAATGAACTGACCCCCGGCCGGTTTCGGCGGACCTGAAATGACAAGGGCGGCTTCGGCCGCCCTTGTCATGTGCGCCGTCAGCGGCTGCGCTGGCGGGCTTTCTTCTTGAAGGTTGCCTCGTCGACTGGCTCGATCTGCGACACGATGCAGCGGCTGGAATCGGTGTTCAGCTGGCTGCGGCCGGCAACGCACAGCAGGCCCTGCTGGCCGTCCGTGGCGAAGCTCAGTTTCCGCGAGTAGCCTGCCGCCGAGCAGTCGTCCTGGAAATGCACGACGTAGTGGTCCTGGCCATTGCGCAGCAGGACGTTGCGCGAGGCGCCGGCGCGCACCAGTTGCTGGTCGCTGCCCAGCTGGACGCAGTCACTGGGGGTGGAAAGGGTGTCGGCGGCGTGCACGGGCGCTGCGCTGGCGGACACGGCAAGGGCGACGAGCAGAACGGTCAGCGGGAGCATGTTCATGGCAGGGCAGGGGGATGGCGATCCGGACTGGACCGGGTCCCACGATGCCGCTACGGATGCAGATGCGAATCTGCCGCAAGCAGGGCTGACCGACGTCACGGTGAGTTCGGTCACGATGACCTCCGGCAGGGCCGGATTGCAGGCATGACAAAAGGCCAGCAACCAGGGCTGGCCTTGTCGAAGTGGCGCAGCGCGCCGACCGCTTACTTCATGCGGTAGGTGATACGACCCTTGGTCAGGTCGTACGGGGTCATTTCAACCTTGACCCGGTCACCGGTGAGGATGCGGATGTAGTTCTTGCGCATGCGGCCGGAGATGTGGGCGATGATTTCGTGCCCATTTTCCAGACGAACGCGGAAAGTGGTGTTCGGCAGCGTCTCGCTGACGGTGCCCTCGAACTCGATGGAATCGTCTTTCGACATGTAGTCCTGTGCGGTTCAGAAAACGGCCACGCTGGGCCTAAGGCGCGGTATTTTACGCGTGACCGGCGCTGCTTGCAAAGTTTGTGTTAACCCCCTGCCAAATCCCGTGCCGGCAGGCGTCCCACCGCCCGCGTCCAAGGTCCTTCACGGCCGTCATGGCGCACGGCCTGGCGCACGTGCTGCAGGAATTCCGCGCGCGGCAGGTGTTCGGCGCCCATGCGCAGCAGGTGCGGATTTTCCACCTGGGCGTCGATCAGCTCCCAGCCCCAGCCGTGAATCGTGGACGCCAGTGCCGCCAGCGCGATCTTGGAACCACCGCTGGCGCCACTGAACATGCTCTCGCCGAAGAACATCGACCCGATGGCCACCCCGTAGATGCCGCCGACCAGCGACTGACGGTCCCAGACTTCGAACGAATGGGCGAAGCCGAGGTCGTGCAACTGGCTGTAGGCCTCGACCATCGCCGGGCTGATCCAGGTGCCGTCCTGGCCGGGCCGAGGTGCCGCCGCACAGGCGCGCATCACCTGGCTGAAGGCGGTGTCGGCGGTGACCTCCCACGTGCTGCCGCGCAGCTGGCGGCGGAAGCGGCTGGACAGGTGCACGCCATCGGTGCGGAACACCATGCGCGGGTCGGGCGACCACCACAGGATCGGCTCGCCCTCGCTGAACCACGGAAAGATGCCGCCGGCGTAGGCGTTGAGCAGGCGCGCTGGATGCAGGTCGCCGCCCACGGCGAGCAGGCCGTCGGGCTGGCGCAGGGCGGTCTCGGCCGGAGGGAAGGCAGCGTCCGGCGCATCGGCCAGGCGCCAGGGCAGCTGGCGGGTCATGCCGGCATTGTAGTCGTCGCGGCCCCGCGCGAATGCCGCGGTAGCTGCCAACCTTGGTTGGCTGGTCACCCGTCCGCGCGAAATGGGCTGTGCCCCAGCAGCTCCTGCCGGTACCGACGCACATCACGCCGTTCCTGCCGGCACCACTCCTGCAACGCCTCGGAGAAATCCGCGTCGGCCACCCAGTGCCGGCTGCGTACCAGCGTCGGCAGGAAGCCTCGCGCCAGCTTGTGCTCGCCCTGTGCGCCCGGCTCGAAACGGCTCAGCCCTTCGCGCAGGCAGTATTCGATGCCCTGGTAGTAGCAGGCTTCGAAATGCAGGCCGGGCAATGTGGCGCCGCCCCAGTAGCGACCGTACAGCGTGTCACCACCGCGCAGGCAAAGTGCGCCGGCGATTGGCTGGCCTTCCTGCTCGGCCAGGAACAGCACCAGCCCACGCCCCAATGAAATGGCCAGATGGCGCAGGAAAGCCTCGGTCAGCGCCGGGGCATTGCCGTACTCAAGGAAGGTCTGCAGGTAGAAGCGATACATCGCTTGCAGATCGGCGCGGCCGGCGTCGTCGCCATGCACCACGCGGAAGGTGATGCCCTGGCGGGCGACCTTGGCCCGTTCCTGGCGGATGTTCTTGCGGTGCTTGTGGTTCATCGCGCCAAGGAACTGGTCGAATGTCGCCCAGTCACCCGGGTTCTGCCACTGGAACTGCACGTCCTCGCGCAGCAGCCAGTCATCGCCGAACAGCGCCTCGTCCGCTGCGGTGTGGAAATTGATATGGGCCGATGACACGGCCAGTGCCGGCAGTGCATCGCGCAACGCCGACAGCAGCGTGGTGCGCTCTGAATCGTGACGGGCCAGCAGGCGCGGCCCGGTGACCGGCGAGTACGGCACCGCGCCCAGCCACTTCGGGTAGTAGTCGCGGCCATGGCGGGCATAGGCGTTCGCCCAGGCATGGTCAAACACGAATTCGCCGTGGGAGTTGGTCTTCAGGTAGCCCGGAATTGCGCCGATCAGGCGCTCGCCCTCCCACAGCGTGAAGTGCCGGGGCTGCCAGCCCCAGTCCTCGCGCAGGCAGCCGTGCTGTTCCAGGCCTGAAAGGAAGGCGTGGCTGATAAACGGATTCTGGCCGTCGTGCAGGGCGTCCCAGTCGGTGGCGGGAATGGACTGCAGGGAGTCGAGGAAGCGGGTGGAGGGCATGGTTGGCAAGGATAGGCCAGGTGGATCGCGAACGGTGTTGGCGGGGCTGGGTTGGTTTGTTTCGGTTGGTGGTGAGGAAAATTTGAATTCTCCATCCGTGTGCGCTGTGTTGCGGAATGCCTGAATGCGAAAGGACAGAGTGAGCTGCGCCGCTGGAGCGGTGCATTCACTCTCTGCATGGAGTAGCCAAAATGAACCAGAAGCTTAGCCTTGGATCCCTTTCTGTTCTGCTGTCTCTCTTGGGCGGCGGACTGTTGATCAGCCCCGCGCAGGCCGTTGACGCTCCTCGTGCGGTGGAGCAGGACACTGGGCTCGACATCCTCTTGACCCAGAAGGCGCGCGACATTCTGGAGCGCGTTCGTCTTGTGGATGGCCAAGCTCGCAGTCGCCGGGTTGAGGTATCAGCAGATATCGCCAACGGTGTACTGACCGTGGCGCTGGATCGGGACTTCCTTCCTGCCGATTACGGGCCGTCGTTCGAGGATCAGCGAAGTGAGATCAGCTTTGGACTACTGCATTGGGCCGAGCAGATGGCGCCGTTCAGTCGTGTCGTTTTTCTGTATGACGGGAAAGAGATCGAATACTACTTTCCTGAGATAAAGGCTGCGGACGATGCGGCGCGGGAAGCGGGGGAGGCGCTGCGGCGGATGCGTGGAACGCCTGGGTCCGGGATGGCATTTGTCGCAGCCGGGCATGGGTATTTCTACAGCTACAAGGACAACCGGTGGGTGACCTCAAGGGATGAATGGAATGGCGTCTCCGAGGGGCTGTTGACTCCGTCGTACGCCGCAGACCTGAAGGCGATGATCGAGCAAAGGAGCCAAATGCCTGTCGTCCGTCCGCGCGTTCAGATCACGGGGACGACTCATCCGCCGAGTGGTGAGGAGTGGTGGACCATAGCTGCGCGCTACGCAATTGCGGAGCAGTATCCGGCCGAGACAAAGATATGGAATACGTACGCAGGCAGTACGCTTTGGGATCGGGAGGAGCGCGAAGACATCAATAGTCGGCCGCTTCTTGCAAACCACCACGGCGCTGAGGTGGCGATTCATCTGCACAGCAATGGAGAACCCACGGGGGCCGCGCGCGGTACTCGTGTGATCGTGCAACCTGGTAGGCCGATGGATGCTGCCCTTGCACAGAGCGTCCTGTGCTCTATGAAGGAGCTGATTCACTCGGTTCCGGTGTATGCCGATTTTGCGGTAGCCCCAGCTCCCCACGCTGAAAACAAAGGGGAGAATCGTGAGGCAAAGATGCCGTCAATCATTGTTGAGACGGCCTTTCATACCAATCCGGATGATGCCAAGGCCCTCCAGGATCCCGTCTTCCGCACCGCCTCCATGAAAGGCGTCGAGAAGGGCTATCGCCTGTGGGCACAGGGCAAGGCTTGTGAGCCTTTGATGCTCCACCCTATCCCCGATGTCGAGGTTCCGCTGCAGGCGATGCGCGAGCTGACAGTGGCTTTCGCGGGCAATCCCCAGTACCCCCTGGAGCTTGAAGTGGTCGTGGCAGATTGTGATCGGCCCGGATACTGCACGCCGTGGAAGGGCCGCTTTGAGGATCCGGATGCGCCGGTGAAGTTCGGAGTGAGCTGCTCCTCCACGGAGCCCGGCTCAGTCCGCTGGAATGTCCTGATGCGCGATGCGGACGATGTCGTCGCGGCGCCGGTGGCGTTCACCCAGTCCTGTGTCCGGGCCTGAGTGGTGCCTGGAGCGGGTAGTGGGGTTGCGAAAACGGGCGCTTGCGCGCCCGTTTTCCTTAGTCGAGCATGGCTCGACTCTACAGAAGCAGGTTCGCTTCTCAGCTGGCCTTGCCCTGTGCGTCCAGGTAGCGCTCGGCGTCCAGCGCGGCCATGCAGCCGAAGCCGGCCGAAGTGATCGCCTGGCGGTAGTGCTGGTCGGCCACATCGCCGGCGGCGAACACGCCTTCCACCGAGGTCTGGGTGGCGTTGCCGCCCAGGCCCGAGCGGATTTCCAGGTAGCCGTTGTTCATCGCCAGCTGGCCGTCGAACAGGGTCGTGTTCGGGTGGTGGCCGATGGCCACGAAGAAACCGTGGGCGTCGATGTCGCGGGTGCTGCCGTCCAGGGTGGACTTCACGCGCACGCCGGTCACGCCGGCGTCGTTGCCCAGCACTTCCTCCACTTGGTGGTGCCAGACGGTCTCGATCTTGCCCTCGGCCACCTTCCTGAACAGCTTGTCCTGCATGATCTTTTCCGCCTTCAGGGTGTCGCGGCGGTGGACCAGGTAGACCTTGCGGGCGATGTTGGACAGGTACAGCGCCTCTTCCACGGCGGTGTTGCCGCCGCCGACCACGACCACGTCCTGGTCGCGGTAGAAGAAGCCGTCACAGGTGGCGCAGGCGGAGACGCCGCGGCCCTTGAAGGTCTCTTCGGTCGGGATGCCCAGGTACTTGGCGGTGGCGCCAGTGGCGATGATCAGCGCGTCGCAGGTGTACTCGTGGCTGTCGCCGATCAGCTTGAACGGGCGCTGCGACAGGTCGGCGGTGTGGATATGGTCGAAGATGACCTCGGTTTCGAAGCGCTCGGCGTGGGCCTGCATGCGCGCCATCAGGTCCGGGCCCATCAAGCCGTGGGCGTCACCCGGCCAGTTGTCCACCTCGGTGGTGGTCATCAGCTGGCCACCCTGCTGCAGGCCGGTGATGACGACCGGCTTCAGGTTGGCACGGGCGGCGTAGACGGCGGCGGTCCAGCCGGCCGGTCCGGAACCGAGGATGACGAGGCGCTGGTGGCGGGAGGGCAGGCTGGTGCTCATGTAAACTCGCGAAAAGGTAGATGGGGCAAGGCGCTGGCGACGTTTGCGCAGCATCCTCGGCAGGTCATAGAGTGGCGGCTGGGGCAGGGCGATTCAAGCCGATGAACAGAACGCCGTCATCCAGCGGTGGTTTCGGCCCTGTCCGGGCCCGGTCAGAAGTCGCATAACTGAAAACTGACGCCGTCTCATTTATTATCAATCACTAACAGCGCATTCCAAAGGTATGGTCTAAGGTGGCGAAGCAGGTCCCCGAACGCTCCAAGTCCGACGACAGCAAGGCGTCACGTCGCACGGCCGCGGCGGCGACGACCGACAATCCACGCCGCCAGCGCCTGTGGCGCGACCTGGGCCTGATCGCCATCGCGCCGGCCCTGCTGTATCTGGCGGCCAGTCTTTTCACCTATTCAGCGACTGATCCGGGCTGGTCGCATACCGGCAGCGTGGTCGCGCCAGTGCACAACCTGGGTGGCCGCGCCGGCGCCTGGATCGCCGACGTGCTGCTGCAGCTGTTCGGCTACATCGCCTTCCTGTTGCCGGTGGTGCTCGGCGCGTTGGCGTGGATCGCCATGTTCGGCCTCAAGCGCGAGAGCAAGGGTGACAACGATCTGGACCCGGCGCTGCGCCTGGTTGGCCTGGTCGGCTTCCTGATTGCCGGCACCGGCTTCCTGCACGTGCGCCTGTTCAGTGGCGACGTCTCCAGCGCTGGCGGCATCCTCGGCAAGCTGGTGGGCAATTCGCTCACGGTGGGCTTCGGCGCGCTGGGCGCGAACCTGTTCGTGCTGGTATTGCTGCTGGCCTCGATCACCCTGGCCACCGGGCTGTCCTGGTTTACGGTGATGGAGAAGATCGGCCGTGGCGTGATGTCGCTGGCGCCGTTGCTGGAACGCAAGAAGGAAGAAGTCACCGAGTGGAAGCAGACCCGGGTGATGCGCGAGGAGCGCCAGGAAGTGCGCAAGGCCGACGCCGAGGTGCGCGCCAAGCGCGAGCCGGTGAAGATCGAGCCGCGTCCGGAGCCGGTGATCGAGAAGAGTGATCGGGCCAAGCGCGATACCCAGATTCCGATGTTCCGTGGCGTCAACGGCGATGGTTCCGACCTGCCGCCGCTGGCGCTACTGGATGATCCCAAGCCGCAGCCGAAGGGCTACGACGAAGAAACGCTGGAAACGCTGTCGCGGCAGATCGAGTTCAAGCTGAAGGACTTCCGCATCGATGCGCAGGTGGTCGGCGCCAACCCTGGCCCGGTCATCACCCGCTTCGAGATCGAGCCGGCACCGGGCATCAAGGTCAGCCAGATCAGTTCGCTGGACAAGGACATCGCGCGCGGCCTGTCGGTGAAGTCGGTGCGCGTGGTCGACGTCATCCCGGGCAAGTCGGTGATCGGCCTGGAAATTCCCAACGTCACCCGCGAGATGATCTTCCTGTCCGAGCTGCTGCGCTCGAAGGAATATGACAAGTCGGCCAGCGTGCTGACCCTGGCGCTGGGCAAGGACATCGCCGGCCGCCCGACCGTGGCCGATCTGGCGCGCATGCCGCACCTGCTGGTGGCCGGTACCACCGGTTCGGGCAAGTCGGTGGCGGTCAACGCGATGGTGCTGAGCCTGCTGTTCAAGGCCTCGCCGAAAGACCTGCGGATGCTGATGATCGACCCGAAGATGCTCGAGCTGAGCGTCTACCAGGGCATTCCGCACCTGCTGGCGCCGGTGGTCACCGACATGAAGGAGGCCGCCAACGGCCTGCGCTGGTGCGTGGCCGAGATGGAGCGCCGCTACAAGCTGATGAGCGCGGTGGGCGTGCGCAACCTGGCCGGCTTCAACAAGAAGGTGAAGGAAGCCCAGGACGCCGGCCAGCCGCTGATGGACCCGCTGTTCAAGCCGAACCCGGAGCTGGGCGAGGCACCGCGTCCGCTCGAAACGCTGCCGTTCATCGTCATCTTCATCGACGAATTCGCCGACATGATGATGATCGTCGGCAAGAAGGTGGAAGAGCTGATCGCGCGCCTGGCACAGAAGGCGCGTGCGGCCGGCATCCACCTGATCCTGGCCACGCAGCGCCCGTCGGTGGATGTGATCACCGGCCTGATCAAGGCCAACATTCCGACCCGTATCGCCTTCCAGGTCAGCTCCAAGATCGACTCGCGCACCATTCTCGACCAGTCCGGCGCGGAGACCCTGCTCGGCCACGGCGACATGCTGTACCTGCCGCCGGGTACTGCGCTGCCCGAGCGCGTGCATGGTGCGTTCGTGTCCGACGACGAAGTGCATCGCGTGGTCGAGCACCTCAAGGCGATGGGCCCGGCCGACTATGTCGACGGCGTGCTGGACGAAGTGCAGACGATGGGCGACGGCGTGGTCGTCGGCGCCACTGGCCTGCCCGAGACCAGTGCGGCCGGCGACGAGTCCGACCCGTTGTATGACGAAGCGCTGCGGGTGGTCACCGAGACCCGTCGTGCATCGATTTCCGGCGTGCAGCGCCGGCTGAAGATCGGCTACAACCGTGCAGCGCGACTGATCGAGGCCATGGAAGCGGCCGGCGTGGTCAGCCCGCCCGAGCACAACGGCGACCGCACGGTGCTGGCACCGCCGCCGCCGAAGTAAGACCCGACGTATCCCCCACGACGTCCAAGGAACCGACGCATGCTTCACCCCGTACCAAGCGCGCTGGCGCTGGGGCTGGCAGCCCTGATGGCTGCCGGCCCGGCACTGGCAGAAACCGCCACCTCCGCGCCCGCCACGGCGCCGCCTTCCACCAGCGGCGATACCGAAGCCAGCAATAATTTCAGCATTGTCCGTTACCGCGCCGACTACCAGGTGCGGCCCGATGCGGGCAATGTGCAGACCGAAACCTACGAAGTCCTGCTCAAGACCAAGGCCTCCGTCGAGCAGTTCAGCCAGGTGCGGCTGAGCTACAGCGAGAAGATGGAAACGCTGGAAGTGCTCGGCGCCTACACCATCACTGCCGACGGCCAGCGCCGCGACGTTCCGGCCGACCGTATCTACACGCAGGAGAGCTACTCCAGCGCTTCGGCGGCGATGTATGCCGACCGCAAGGTGCGGGTGATCGTGTTCCCGAACCTGGCCCCGGGCACGCGCCTGTACTACCAGGTGCGCCGCACCCAGGCCACGCCGTACTTCCCGGGCTATTTCGGCCTGTGGGAGACCTTCAACGTCTTCACCGAGTACGAGGACGCCGAGGTCACCCTGAGTGCGCCGGCCAACCTGCCGATGTTCGTCGACAGCCGCGGCGTGCAGGGCAGTGACCGGCCGACAGTGAAGAATGGCCAGGCGCAATGGCGCTGGCGCTACCAGCGCCGCGAGGCGATGCCGGCGCAGAACTGGTCGGCGGCGGGCTGGGAGTTCGGCCCGAACATCATGGCCAGCACGTATCGTGACTGGTCGCAGATGGGGCGCGCCTACCAGCTCAAGGCGGGCCCGGCGGCCGAGGTGACCCCGGCGCTGCAGGCGCTCGCTGATGAGATCACCGCCGGCATCAGTGACCGCCGCGAGCAGGCTGACGCGCTGTATCGCTGGGTGGCGCAGAACATCCGCTATGTGGCGGTGTACCTGGGCAACGGCGGCCTGGAGCCGAACAGCGCGCAGAGCATCCTCGACAACCACTACGGTGACTGCAAGGACCATGTGACGATCCTCGAGGCGCTGCTGGCGGCCAAGGGCATCGCCAGCTCGCCGGTGCTGATCGGTGCGGGGGGCGGCCCGACGCTGCCGAAGATTCCGGTGCTGGGCCGCTTTAACCACGCCATCACCTACATCCCCGAGTTTGATCTTTACCTGGATTCGACCACCGCGTGGGCGCGCTTCGGGCAGTTGCCGGAAGGTGACCTGGGTGCGCCGGTGATGCGTACCCGTGATGCTACGCTGGCGCGTACCCCGGCCAACACGCCGGAGCGCAATGCCACCTCGATGGAAGTGCGATTCACCTTCGACGCCGACGGCAACCTGCGCGGCGAGACGATTCCGAAACTTGGCGAGAACGCCGAGATCGGCATGCGTGCGCAGTTCTCCCAGCTCAACGCTCAGAACCGTGCGCGCGCTGAAGAGCAGATCATGGCCTCGTCCGGTTTCGATGGGCGAGGGCAGCTGCAGATCCAGGGCGTGCCGGTCGACCTGACCCGGCCGTTCGGCTACCGCATGGCGTTCCAGGCCGAGGACTACGCCGATTTCAGCGTGGCCGGCGGCATGGCCGTGCCGGACCCGCCGGGTGGCGAGTCGGTGCGTGGCTTGTACGCCACCGCCTCGGCGCCGGCCAACGAGACGCCGTTCTACTGCAATGCCAGCCTGCGCGAGGAAACCTATCGCCTGCAGTTCCCGGCCAATGCGCCGATCATCGCCATTCCGGCCAGCCAGCGCTTTGCCAATGCCGCTGGCGAATACCGGGTGGACTGGAGCCGCGAGGGCCAGGACGTGATCGTGCACCACCGCTTGCGGCAGAACGCGGTGCGTGGGCCGGAGGCGCTGTGCCAGCCGCAGGACTACCCCGCGTTCCGCGCGTTGTACCGCGAAGTGCGTCGCGGTTTCCGCGGCCAGGTGCTGTACGGCAAGCTGCCGGCATCTGGCGGCTGAATCGCCGATGGACGTTCAGGGCGGCATAATGTCGCCCTGATCGCCCATTCATCTTTCTCCGGGCACACTGGCAACCACCTTTCCTGGCGCCCGCGCCCACAGGATTTCCGTATGAACTTCCGCTTCCGCCGTTTCCTTGCCACCACCACGCTGGCCGTGGCCTGCGCCGCCGCCGGCAGTGCCTGGGCTGGCGCTCGCGATGACCTGAAGACCTTCACCAGTGGCCTGAAGGGCCTGGACGGACAGTTCAGCCAGCAGGTGTTCGACAGCCGCGGCAAGGTGAAGGAATCGACCAGTGGCCGCGTGGCCCTGTCGGCGCCGCGCCTGTTCCGCTGGGAATACGTGCGCCCGCACGAACAGCTGATCGTGGCCGACGGTAAAAAAGTCTGGATGTACGAGCCGGATCTGGAGCAGGCCACCGTGCGCGAGCAGGGCAAGGAAGAGCAGAACAGCCCGCTGACCGCGCTGATCAACCCGGCGCTGCTGGAACAGCAGTACGACGTCAGCGAAGAGGCCGCGCAGCGCGACGGCCTGCAGTGGCTGTCGCTGTCGCCGAAGCGCGAGACCGAGGCCAGCTTCCAGTACGCCGCGCTGGGCTTCAATGCGCAGGGCCTGGCCAAGATGGAAATCACCGATGCGGTTGGCCAGCGCACCGTGATCAGCTTCAGTGGCTGGAAGCGCAATCCAGGCTTTGCTGCCGGCACCTTCAGCTTCACCCCGCCGAAGGGCACCGACGTTATCGGTAACTAATCCGGGTTCCGGGCATGGCCCGGCGCTGCCTGCTCTGATGGGTGCCAACCGTTGGTTGGCGCTTGGGATATGCCGGCCAGCGGCCGGCTCATCCGTTGTCCGGATGAACGATCACCTGCCACGCGGTGCCATCAAATCGAATCAGGTCCCAGGGCGTCAGCACCCACAGCACGCTACCGACGGAACTGATATCAACAATCGTTGCATCTCTCAGTTCTTCGGGGATGCCTTCCAGCAAGGGTTCAACTAGGCCGGTTTCTAGACTGTACACGTAGAGGCCGCCACTCTCCGAGCCGATGTAAACCTGTTGCTTGTACTGGCACACAGAGTTGAAGTTGATGCCTTCGCCGACCTCGTGGTGCAGGCACTCGAATCCAGTGGAGATGTCGCCCGTAACGATGGTGCCGTGCATTCCTACAAGGACGAGGCGGCCCTGGTCGGTCCTGCAAGCATGAAGCAGCTCCGCAGTAGTGACTTGTTCGGGCAGGGTCCAGCACGAGCCATCCCAGTGTGCAATCAGGCCTTGGGAGCCGATTGCGTAGAGGTCAGCAAAGCCCGTTCCGCAGAGGTCGTTCACGCTGCCCACGCGGAACTCAGCGAGTAGCTGGTTGAATCGCTCATCCTCCCGGACATGGATCATGTGGGCGCGCCAATCGGCGAATCTCCGGCGAAGCTCTGCGTCGCGTTCCATCGGATCTCGAGGAAGTGCTGGAGCATCGCCCAGTTCGAGCAGGTGGCCGAAATCTTCGAGCCAACTGTCGAAGTCATCCAGATCCGACTCGTCTTCGTCCTCCTCGCAGAAGGCAGTCGCGAATTGGGTTGGAAGCTGCCGCCATCCGCCGTCGCCCCGATGATGGATCTGTCCTCTTGTGCCCGCGCAGAAAAGGGCGTCGCCAAGCAGTCGCAAACGGGTAAGACCTCCGGGGAAGTCGGCGCCTTCAGCCGAAACGTACTCGATCGTGGCCCCAGCACGGGAGTAATCTTCCAGCTGCCCATAGAAATCCAGCGCAAGCACACGACGGGGGCGACCGCCTTCTTCCTCTGGGACAAGCTCTGTGGACATGACCTGGAAGTCCTGCAGGTCATGGTAGAACCACTCCTCTTTGGGGGTGCGGCCAAAGACGAACATGCGGGTGGGTGGGCTGGGATCCGGGTCGTAGTAGTCATGCCCGGGGCCAAGGGCGGCAGCCAGATAGTAGATGTCCTCGTCGACAGCGCAGCCAGCAATGAACTCAAGGAGATTGGATTCGGGATCGCGCACGCTTGGGTCCTGGATAGCTGGGTCTCTCGAATTTTCAGTCGCTGGAAACAGTAGGCGGAACTGCCCAGTATGGATTCCTGTTGAATCAGTGACTTATCGACGATGTGCTTGCGCAGCTACGGCTCATTTCCGACAGATTCTGGGGTTGCCGGCCAGCGGCCGGCACTACCGGAATCGTCGTCACCCTGTCGCGGTACAATGTGCGGGTGGCAAGACATCGTTCAACTTCCTTCCCCGGCCCCGATCTGCTGAGCGTTGATCGGGAGCACCTGCGCCCGCTGGCCGAGCGCATGCGCCCGCGCACCCTCGACGAAATGGTCGGGCAGAAGCGCCTGCTGGCGCCGGACAGCGCATTGCGCCGTGCAGTCGAATCCGGACGTGTGCACTCGATGATCCTGTGGGGGCCACCGGGCTGCGGCAAGACCACGCTGTCACTGCTGCTGGCCGAGTACTCCGATGCCGAGTTCCGTGCCATCTCCGCCGTGCTGTCCGGGCTGCCGGAAGTGCGTCAGGTGCTGGCAGAGGCCGCACAGCGCTTCGCCGAGGGCCGGCGCACCGTGCTGTTCGTGGACGAGGTGCACCGCTTCAACAAGGCGCAGCAGGATGCGTTCCTGCCGCACATCGAGCGCGGCACGATCCTGTTCGTCGGTGCCACCACCGAGAATCCGTCGTTCGAGCTGAACTCGGCGCTGCTGTCGCGTTGCCGCGTGCACGTGCTGGAAGCGGTATCACCAACCGATATCGTCGAAGCGCTGGAACGTGCGCTGGGCGACCGCGAACGCGGCCTTGGCGAGGAGGGCATCGAGGTTGCGCCCGAGCTGCTGCTGGAAATCGCCACTGCCGCTGATGGTGACGTGCGCCGCGCACTGACCCTTCTTGAAATCGCCGCCGAGCTGGCGGGCGGGGAGGGCGGTCGCATCACCCCGCAGACCCTGACCCAGGTGCTGGCCGACCGTACCCGTCGCTTCGACAAGGGCGGCGAGCAGTTCTACGACCAGATTTCGGCGCTGCACAAGTCCGTGCGCAGCTCCAACCCCGATGCTGCGCTGTACTGGCTGACCCGCATGCTGGACGGCGGTTGCGATCCGTCCTATCTCGCGCGCCGGCTGACCCGCATGGCCATCGAGGACATCGGCCTGGCCGATCCGCGCGCGCAGAGCATGGCGCTGGAAGCCTGGGACATCTACGAGCGGCTCGGTAGCCCGGAAGGCGAGCTCGCGTTCGCCCAGCTGGTGCTGTACCTGGCCAGCACCGCCAAGTCGAACGCGGGCTACGCCGCGTTCAACCAGGCCAAGGCCGACGTGCGCCAGAGCGGTACCGAAGAGGTGCCCCTGCACTTGCGCAATGCGCCAACCAAGCTGATGAAGGAGCTGGGCTATGGCGCCGAATACCAGTACGACCATGATGCTGAAGGTGGCATCGCGCTGGACCAGACCGGCTTCCCGGATGCGATGGGCGAACGGGTGTACTACAACCCGGTGCCGCGCGGGCTGGAAATCAAGTTGAAGGAAAAGCTGGATCGGCTGCGCGCCGAGCGTGAGGCGGCAAGGGCCGCTAAGGGTCGCTGAGCCCGTGCATGTGGCGGATACGTCAATCTGCGCCGATTAGGATCAGGTTGGTGTCTGTTGGATGAAGCCAGAGAAAGACTTCCTGCTTGCCTTTGTGAAAGCCGGACGAGCAGACCGCCTGCCAACCTTGGCCACAATTGACCTCGGGAAATCCGTAGACGGTAGGGTGAGAATACTCGCGTGGCGTCGCGACCCATCCAGCCTTTAACAGGAAACGGCGCAGCGTTTTGTAGTCCATTTCCCATTTCGCATCCATTGCTTTGAGCGCGGCAGGCATCGGAGACGGGTTTGCCTTGAGGCTGCCCATTATGTAGCCGGGCTCTATGTGTCCGGGTTCTGCTGAGGGCGGTGTGGACGTCAGGAGTAACGCGATAAAGATGCTCTTCATTTGCCTAGCGTAGTGATGTTGCTGAGCTGGTCAAATGGCGTTGACGCAAATGCCCCGTGAGGAACAAATGGGTCGCTTGAAGAGGCCCCCGGTAAGGCATTCGAGCATGGTTCGTCGCCACATTGTCCTGCGCGCCTTCATTTGGCACACTGCGCGGCTACTTTTTCAAGGATTGATGCCGTGCAGGAAATGATTCTGCCGTTGAAGCGTTACGCCCAGTTCGAGGGCCGTGCCAACCGTCGCGAGTACTGGATGTACCAGCTGTTCCTGTTCCTGGTCGCAACGGCAGTGATGCTGCTGGCCGGCGTGCTGGCGATCCTGCTGCGCAACAGTGCCGATGCGCTGGCCGGCATCCTGATCGGCATGGTGGTACTGCTATGTGTGATGTGGCTGGTCACGATCGTGCCGCTGATCGCGGTGACCGTACGCCGCCTGCATGACTGCAACCAGTCGGGCTGGCTGTTCCTGTTGGCGTTGGTGCCAGGCGGCGGGATCGTGATCATGATCTTCTCGCTGCTGCCGGGCACGCCGCAGGAGAACGTTTATGGTCCGGTGCCTTCGGGGCCGTGACGTTGCGTGAGTCGAGCATGGCTCGACGCTACAGAGGCAAAGAAAAGAAGCCGGCATCTTGCCGGCTTCATCTTTACTTGATGGTGCAATCGCCGAAGGACAGGTAATCGGTGCCCGAGCTGAACTGCAGCGTGCAGCTGGCGGTGAAGGTTGCGCCTTCTTCCAGTGCGCCCAGCTTGGCGGCCTGCTGTTCATCGTCCGTGGTCAGTCGGGCCAGGACATTGCCCTGGTCGTCGCCGGCCTCGATCAGCGGCTCGCCCGCCAGGTTGCTGGAAACGCCCAGTGCAACGGCAGTGAATGTCACCGTCTGGTTGAGTTGGTCCATACCCAGTGACGAATTGCCGGCTTCTTCAAAGGCCTGGTAGAGCGTTGGCAGGTCCTGTGCGGCGTGGGCGGCGAGCGGGGCGAGCAGGCCGAGGGTAAGGGCGATCAGTGCGTTGTGCTTCAAGGGTTCTCACAATCATGGGATCCAATCCCATGGTGTTTGTGTGCAGATGAACGCGACCCGGATGGCGGCAAGTACCCGCCATCCATGGCTGCGCTGGAAGCGGGGCGATCCAATGCCCCGATGGGCCGCAAAATAGGGGAAGTGCTGCCCCTTGCGCAAGCCGGGCATGCGCGCGCGTGATACACAGTGTGACGTTTGATCGATGTGATAATCATTCGCGTTTAAGGTAGACTGCGGTCCCCTGTGAACCGGCGGCCATCGGCCGCTCCTGCCGCCGCTGATGAAGCATTTCGTCCCGCCTTTGCGCCGTGGTCCACTGGCCCGCGGCATGGTTGCCTTGATGATGGGTCTGCTCCTGGCCACTCCGTACGCCAATGCGCAGCAGCGCAATCCGCTGCAGAAGATCGGCCACACCGTGCTGGACGAGCCGGCGGCCAGCTATCGCTTTGAACGTTTCGTGGTGGACAGCCCGGACCAGCAGCGCCGTTGGCGGGTGAACCTGGCGATTCCAGCCAGGGCCGGCAAGACCCCATCCCCGGTGCTGTACGCGCTGGATGGCAATGCCGTGGCCATGGTGCTGGACCAGCCGCTGCTGGCCGAGCTGGCCGCGCGCAAGGCGCCGCCGGTGCTGGTGCTGATCGGCTACGACAACGACCTGCGCATCGATTCCAAGGCGCGTACCCGCGACTACACCGCGTGGATCGACCGTGCCGACGACGAGAGCGGCACGACCCAGGCCGTCGGCGGCGGCGCTGCGGCTTTCCTGGATGTGATCGAGCGCCGCATCAAGCCGGAGGTCGAGCGTCGCGCACGCATCGATACGCAGCAGCAGGCGCTGTGGGGCCACTCGCTGGGTGGGTTGTTCGTGCTCAATGCGCTGTACACCCGTCCCGCCGCCTTCCAGTCCTATCTGGCGGCCAGTCCCTCGCTGTGGTGGAGCCAGGGCGCGGCGCTGGGTGATCCGGAACAGCAGTTCGTGCAGAACGTGCATGGCCAGCCGGCAAAGCTCTGGTTGATGCTGGGCGGTGCCGAGCGTGTTGGTGATCGTGGCAAGCGCGACCTGAGCAATCCACGTGTAGTCGCGCACCTGCGCCGCATTGGCGGTGCCACGCCGGATGCGGCGATGCAGTTGTCCGAGCGGCTGGGCAGGGTGCCGGGCCTGAGCGTGCAGTACCGCGAGTTCGATGGCCTCGGCCACGGCCCGATGCTGCCGGCATCGTTCCACGCTGCGCTGCATGAACTGTATGGCGTGTCCGACCGCAGCGCCGGCGACGGCGCGCCCAGTGGCGGGGACAGTGCCGCCGAATGAATGCCTTCGCACGCCATGCCGTGCGACCCCACTACCCAGGCGAGGCTGCCGGCGTGCAGCGGCCCAGGCAACCGATGAATCCCGCGCCACGCGGCGCGGCCTACGTGTGCAAGGAGCCTGCCATGTCGTTCCGTCCGTCTTTCCGCCTTACCTCTCTCGCCGCCGGTCTGCTGCTGGCGGTGACCGCCACCGCGCAGCCGGTGTTCGACCAGCCGGCCAACGCCACCTTCAAGGGTGAGGTTGTCTCGCGCGGTGAGAACGTGGTGCCCGGCAGCACTGCCGACGTAGTTGGTCGTGGCTTCGTGCCGGGCCAGAAGGTCAGCCTGCTGCGTGGCGACAGCGTGCTCAACACGCAGCCGCTGGAGGTCGATGCCGATGGCAACTTCAAGACCCAGCTGAGCATTCCGGCCGATGCGGTGCCGGGCACCCACCCGGTGGTGGTGCGCGCCAGCCAGCCGGCTGCGGCCACCGTGCTGAAGCTGCGCGTGTCGCCGCAGCTGCCGCTGTCCGGCCAGGCGCAGTTCGCCACCCAGTCCAACAAGCTGGTGCCGGGCCTGTACCAGTCCGCTTACAGCGCCGCCAGCAATGCGGTGTTCGTGACCTCGGCGGTGGGCCGTCCGCCGGTGACCCAGTCGCAGTTGCTGAAGCTGGACCCGAAGTCGCTGAAGGTGACCAGGGCGATCACCCCGGCGCAGGTGCCGGGCAGCACCAACGGCGCGGTCTATGCGGTCTACGGTGTGGGCGTGGATGACATCAATGGCAATGTCTGGGTGACCAATACCCGCCAGAATTCGATTGCGGTCTATCGCCAGAAGGACCTCTCGCTGGTCCACCAGTTCCCTGTCGACACCGTGCCGCATGCGCGCGACGTGGTGGTCGATGGCACCCACGGCAAGGTGTTCGCTTCGGCCACGGGTGAGGACCACCTGTCGGTGTTCGATGCGAAGACGTTCAAGGAGCTGCCGCCGGTGACGCTGGAGTCCGGCGTGGATGATGGCAAGTTCACGCCGATGAGCCTGGTGCTGGACGAGAAGGGTGGCAAGCTGTTCACCGTCAGCATCGGCACGCCGGAGGCGGCGGTGATCGATGTGGCCAGCGGCAAGGTCGACAAGGTCATCGACCTGGGCAATTCGATCAGCGCCTCGGGCGTGGCCTTCGACGCAGCACGCAACCGCCTGTACGTGGCCTCGCAGGGCACCGACAACCTGCTGATCGTCGATGTGGCTTCCGGCAAGGTGCTGCATGACGTGCCGGTCGGTGCCGGCGCGCTGAACGTCGCCTTCGATGATGCCTCCGGCCTGGCCTATGTCAGCAATCGCGGCGCCGGTACGGTCACCGTGGTGAACGGCGACGGCAAGGTGGTTGCCAACCTCGATGGCGGCACCCTTCCCAACCATGTGCGTGCCGATGGCAAGGGCAACGTGTTTGCGGTGAACAAGTCGCGTGGCGCCGAAGATCCGAAGGGTGACCGCATCACCCGCATCACCCCGAAGCAGTAAGTCACAGGGCAGGGCGGCCTGCACGTCGCCCTGCCAGCAAGGAGAACGAGCATGAACATCGCGTCCCGTCTGCGCCTGTGTGCGCTTCCGTTGGCTGTTTCGCTGGCGCTGTCTGCCTGCAGTGGCTCGTCAACGCCGTCGGATGGCCACAAGGCCGCCGAGCCGCCCGCCGCAACCGCCGCTGCGGACACCGCGTTGCCGGCAGGCTGGCAGCGCGTGGCCGGTGCCGAACTGCCCTCCGTGCACGGCCAGAAGGCCGTGCTGCCGGCCCAGGTGCATTCCGACGATGGTGCAGACGTCGAGGTTGCCGACACCAGCCGCATCATCGCCGGGGGCGACGACGTCATCGCAGTGATCGAGGCACTGGGCCTGGGCCAGCAGGTGTACGCGGCACCGACCAACACCACCACGCAGGCCGGCCTGGCCGCGCCGCACCAGTTCCTGTTCAACCGCACCACGGGCGTGGAGGGCGTGCTGAGCCTGCAGGGCTCGCTGTTCCTCGGCAACAGCCTGCGCCGCCACACCGAGCTGGCGAAAAAGCTGCGCGAGGTGGGCGAGCCGGCGGTGGTCATCGATGACCTGCAGCCGGCGCCGGACAAGGTGCGCAAGGTCGCCGCCGCACTAGGGCTGGCCGAAGCGGGGCAAACACTGGCCACGCAGGTGCAGCGTCAGCTCGACGAGGCTGCAGCGATTGGCAAGGGCCTGGGCCATGCGCCACG
Source organism: Stenotrophomonas maltophilia group sp. SKK55 (assembly GCF_057179845.1). NCBI lineage: Bacteria > Pseudomonadati > Pseudomonadota > Gammaproteobacteria > Lysobacterales > Lysobacteraceae > Stenotrophomonas > Stenotrophomonas maltophilia group sp. SKK55. The sequence goes on along the minus strand of NZ_JBXUHP010000059.1, from coordinate 598,124 downwards.
ATTGATCCACGTCTCGGCAACCGGCGCTGGCGGCTCGCCCACTGTTGCAGGTGCCGACAGCGCGTCGGCGCAGTTGATCGCCCTGGCGGGCGGCATCAACCTCGGTACCGAGGCCGGGGTGAAGAACTACTCGCAGCTGAGCAATGAGGGCGTGGTCGCGGCGGCACCGGAAGTGATCCTGGTGACCGAGCATGACCTGCAGCTGTTCGGCGGTGCCGAAGGCCTGTGGAAGGCGTACCCGACGCTGAAGCAGACCCCGGCTGGGCAGGCCAATCGGGTCTGGGTGATGCCGGATGTGCAGCTGAAGTACACCAGTGTCGGTTCCGGTGCTGGCGCACTGGCGCTGGCCAAGGCCCTGGCGGCGTTGCCCAAGGCATGAGTCCGGCGGATCGGCGCCGCCGTCGCGGGCGGACAATGTTGCTGGTGGCGTTGCTGGCACTGCTGGGTGCGGTGCTGGCCTCGTTCGCTGTGGGCCCGCTGCGGCTGCCGCCGCTGGAGGTGATGCAGGCATTGGCGGTGAAGCTGGGCCTGCTCGATCCGCAGGCGGTCAGCAGCCGCGATCTGGCGGTGGTCTGGCAGCTGCGCATACCGCGTGCCCTGTTGGGCGCGATGGTCGGTGCGTCGCTGGCGATGGCCGGTGCCAGCCTGCAGGGCCTGTTCGGTAACCCGCTGGCCGACCCCGGCATCGTCGGTGTCAGCCAGGGTGCTGCACTGGGTGCGGTGGCCGCCATCGTGCTGGGCGCCGCCGGTGCGGCGGGCTGGCTGGTGCCGGTGGCCGCGTTCGTCGGCGGTGCGCTGGCGATCGGCCTGACGTATGCGTTGGCGCGGCCTGGCAAGGGCAGTGGCAATGCGACGCTGCTGCTGGTCGGTATCGCGATGGCGGCCTTCTGTTCGGCGCTGATCGGTTTTCTCACCTATATCGCAAGCGAAAGTGAGCTGCAGTCGCTGGTGTTCTGGCAGATGGGCTCGCTGGCACGTGCCAACTGGGCCGACGTGGCCGCCGTGGTACCGCTGTTTGCCATCGGTGTGCTGGCGCTGCAACGGTTGGCAACGCCGCTGGATATGCTGGCGCTGGGCGAGCGCCAGGCCCAGCATCTGGGGCTGGATGTGACCCGCACGCGGCGTCGACTGGTGGCGTTCAGCGCGCTGCTGGTCGGGGCGGCGGTGGCGTTTGCGGGCTCGATCAGCTTCGTCGGCCTGGTGGTGCCGCACGTGGCGCGCCTGCTGGTGGGTCCCGGCCATCGCTGGTTGCTGCCGTTGTCCGGCCTGCTTGGTGCACTGCTGATCGTGGTGGCGGATACGGCCGCGCGCACGCTGGATCCGCCCGCGGAGATTCCGCTGGGCCTGTTCTCGGCCGCGCTGGGTGCGCCGTTCTTCCTCTGGCTGGTGCTGCAGCAGCGCCGCAAGGCGGTGCCATGAGTGTGCTGCTGAAGCTGCACGATGTGGTGGTGCGCCGCCAGCAACGCGAGATCCTGCACGGCATTTCGCTGGCGTTCGAACCAGGTACGGTGACCGCACTGGTGGGCCCGAACGGTGCGGGCAAGTCCACGCTGTTGGCGGTCGCGGCCGGCGACCTGCGCGCCGATGCGGGCGAGGTGAGCCTGCTGGGCAGGCCGCTGGCCAGCTACAAGGCGGGGCCGCTGGCGCGCGAGCGCGCGGTAATGCCGCAGGAGCACGGCGTGCGTTTCGCCTTCAGCGTGGAGGAGGTGGTGGCGATGGGCCGGTTGCCGCACCCGCCGGACCCGATCACGGACGATGCCCGGGTGGAAGCGGCCATCGATGCCGCCGAACTGCAGGCGCTGCGCCTGCGCGAGGTTCAGCAGCTCTCCGGTGGCGAGTCCGCCCGGACCACGTTCGCGCGCGTGCTGGCACAGGACACCCCATTGCTGCTGCTGGATGAGCCCACTGCTGCGCTGGACCTGCGCCATCAGGAGCGCACGCTGCGCAGCGTGCGTGCCTGTGCCGAAGCCGGTGCGTGCGTGATCGTGGTGCTGCACGACCTCAATCTGGCCGCGGGCTATGCCGACCGCATCGTGCTGCTGGAGCAGGGCAGGGTCGCGGCCGATGGCACGCCGTTGCAGGTGCTGACCGAAGACAACCTGCGGCGCGTCTACCAGCAGGACGTGGTGGTGCTGGAGCATCCGCGGCGCGGGGTGCCGCTGGTGGTGGTGGCCTGAGCGAAAGTCCGCCCGGTTGCTCCGGGTATCATGGCGGCTTCGTTTTCTTCAATGGACTGATGCCATGTTCCGCACCGTTACCCGCAGCGTGCTGCTTGCCGCGATGATTGCTTCCGTTTACGCAGCCCATGCAGCGTCGACCTCCCAGGTTTCGCTGACCAACGCGGCCGAGAATGCCTCGCTGATCGAAACCCGGCATTCCAGTGGCGACGGTGCCGCAGTGACGTCGATGAAGACGCAGTACTTTGCCAACGAGGAAATGTCGGTGAGCTGGGACGACCAGCAGGTGCTGGTGCTGTGCAGTGAAGCGGCGTATCTGCAGATTCCTGCCGCCAAGCTCAAGGCCGGAGCGCTGACTACCGAGCAGCGGCAGATGATCGTCTATCAGGCACTGATGTCCGGCTTGGGGGCTGTCGCGGGCGTTGCCGGGCCGGCAGGCGAGGTGGTGACCGTGGCGGATGACGGTAGCGAGACCCGCAGTGTTGGCGAGAACAGCTGGGCATACGGTATCGAGCGCTACGACGTGATCAGTCAGCGGCTGCCGGATGGTGCTCTTCGGGTCCGAACCCGTAAGACGGAAACCGTGAATACCACGCCGCCGGCGGGCCCGGACGACACATTCAGCACCGAGGATGATCAGGCGGCACGCCTGTCCGAGCTGGCGCCGGTGGGGAGCTGGATCGAGGTCGTGATTCATGGTGGCCCACGGCTGCCGCACGTGGACCCGGCGATTTCGTTGAAGGGCTGGATGTCGATGGGGGATGACCAGCCTGCAACAGTGGCCGAGGCGCGCAAGCTGCACGGCTGCAAGTGAGGGCTGCCAGGGGTCAGATCCCTTTGCTAGGGGCAAAGGGATCTGACCCCGATCGTTGTCGGCCTCATCGTTCCATTTATGTGCGCAATATTCACTTGCGCGCCAGATTGGCAGGTCTAGAATGCGCCCCATGAACCGGATGCCGCTCCTGAAGTTTTTCACCCTGACCCGCGCAAGTGCGGAACGGGCGTGTCTGCCTGGAGCTCCACAGGGCCGCTGAAGCGGCTATCGCTGGATCATCCACAGAGCGCCCTTCGGGGCGCTCTTTTCGTTTCTGCAGTTTCATTTCCCTAACCCGACGTACCGCAAGGAGAACGTGCCATGCACCAGATCGCCGAGACCGAACGCTAGCCGCGCACCCTGTCGCCAACCGGGGTGCGCGGCCCCCGTAGTTGGCTTTGCAGGAACCTATCTCATGAACACCCAAGTCCTTTCCCGCCGTCGCAACCTTGGCATCATTGCCCACATCGACGCCGGCAAGACCACGCTGACCGAACGCCTGCTGTGGAAAAGCGGCGAGATCCATCGCGTCGGCGAAGTGCACGACGGCAATGCGACCACCGACTTCTCGGCGATCGAGCGCGAACGTGGCATCACCATTGGCGCGGCCGCCGTGCAGGCGCAGTGGGCACCGCGTGATCTGCCGCCGCATCGGCTGACCCTGATCGACACCCCCGGCCACATCGACTTCGCCATCGAAGTCGAGCGATCCCTGCGGGTACTCGACGGCGCCGTGGCGGTGTTCTCGGCCGTGGATGGCGTGCAGCCGCAGTCCGAGACGGTGTGGCGCCAGGCGCGTCGCCATCACGTGCCGCTGATCGCTTTCGTCAACAAGATGGACCGCGTAGGCGCTTCGTTTGAACGCGTGCTGGTGCAGCTGCAGGACAAGCTGCGCGCGCGGCCGTGGGCGCTGGGCGTGCCGTTGGGCAGCGAAAGCGGCTTCAATGGCTGGGTCGATCTGGTCGATGAGCGCGTGCTGCAGTGGCAGGAGGACGGCGCAACCACGGTGACCCCGTGGGACGAAGCGGCGCGGGCCCAATGGCAGGCCCAGCGCGATGCGCTGGTCGAAGCTGTGGCCGATCATGACGAAGAACTGGCCGATGCCTGGCTGGAAGGTCGCGTGATCGATGCCGGGGCGCTGCGCGCGGCAATCCGCCGGGCGACGCTGGCAGGTGCAGGCGTGCCTGTGCTGGCCGGTGCTGCGTTCAAGGACAAGGGCATCGAGACGCTGCTGGATGCCGTGGTCGATTACCTGCCGTCGCCGCTGGATCGCCCTGCTGTCAGCGCCGAAAGCGATGAGGGCGAGGTGATGCTGCCGCCGGATCCGGACGGTCCACTGGCAGGCCTGCTGTTCAAGATCACCCACCAGCAGCACGGCGCGTTGAGCTTCGTGCGGCTGTACTCGGGCACCTTGAAGGTGGGCGACGCGGTGGCCAGTTCGCAGCATCCGCAAGGGCGGCGTGTCAGTCGCCTGGTGCGGGTGCAGGCCGACCAGACCCATGACATCGAGCAGGCCGTGGCCGGTGACATCGTCGCGGTACTGGGCTGGAAGGATGCGGTCAGTGGCGAGACGCTGAGCAGCCGTGCGCAGCCGCTGCGCCTGGAGAACATCCAGGCTCAGGCGCCGGTGCTGGCCTGGCGGTTGGAGCCGGCGCGTGCGGCGGACCTGATCCGGATGGCGCAGGGGCTGGCCAGCCTGGCCCAGGAAGACCCCTCGTTCCGTGTGGAAACGGACCGGGAAACGGGTGAAACCCTGGTCTGGGGCATGGGCGAGCTGCACTTGGAAGTGATGGTCGAGCGCCTGCGCAGCGAATGGAAGGTCGAGGTGGCCGTAGGTGCGCCACGCGTGGCCTACCAGGAGACGCCGATGCGCCCGATGACCGGTGTCGTCGGGCGGCTGGTCAAGCAGACCGGTGGCCAGGGCCAGTTTGCGCACGTGGTGCTGGATGTGGCGCCGCGCGACGACGACCTTGTCGTGTTCAACGACCGCATCGTCGGTGGCGTGGTGCCGCGCAGCTTCATCGCGGCGGTGGAGAAGGGCGTGCGTGCCGCGCTGTCGGAAGGTCCGCAGGGTCATCCGGTGGTCGGCATCGAGGTCAGTCTTGTCGATGGCCAGACCCATGCCAAGGACTCTTCGGAGATGGCGTTCCATCGCGCAGGCGCCGAGGCGATCAAGGCGGCGCTGGCCGAGGGTGGAACGCAGCTGCTGGAGCCGGTGATGGCGGTGACGGTGCATTCGCCGTCGGCGTCGGTGGGTGATGTGGTCGGCGACCTCAACCGGCGCCATGGCCGCATCGCCCGCATCGAGGACCAGGACGGTCGTGCCGAGGTCAGTGGTTTCGCGCCACTGGCGCAGCTGGTGGGGTACACCACCTCGCTGCGTTCGCTCAGCCAGGGGCGGGCCAGCAGTGAGGCGCACCTGCACGGCTATGAGCCAGTACGCGCGGCATGAAGAAGGCAAGGGGGCCCGTTCGCGGGCTCCCATTTTTTTGTCCGGGTTTCCGTATCCGCGCATGGCGTGGATCTACCGGGTGACCGGGTCGCGAGCTCTGCAGTAGATCCACGCCATGCGTGGATGGATCCGCACCGACACGGCAACATTGGCGCTGCATCGCACCAAATCTGTAGAAAAAGCTGGATTAAAGTGATGCCTCACGATAAATTGCGCACCCCCCGTTGCTCGCCGCCGCCCGCACCCCTCTCATGCGTGATGACAAAGACCCCGGAACCCTGGAGCTGACCCTGCCGCGCAAGCGCGGTCGTCCGCCCAAGTTCGGGTACGCGATGAGCGATGCGCAGCGGGCGGCGCGCTATCGTGCGCGCAGGGCAGGGCAGGCCAACCATGCCGACGTGCGTTCCTGCAGTGACATGGTGCTGCTGGACAAGATCCGTGCGGCGGTCAGTGCCCGCGACACCGAGCTGGCCGGTTTCCTGGTCCACGTACTCTGGCAGCGCTACCCCCTGCAGCTGAAATAGTTCGCCGGTGGGGTGGCCGTTGTCATCGAGCTTGTTGATAATGCGGGATTCAGGTTGTTCCCGCTGGCGCGCCCGGGATGGCAGGCGCGCATGATTGAACGGTTCCCAACATGACCACCACCAGCGACACCACCACCGAAGCGGCGCCGAGCGGCGCCCCCCTGTTCTATACCCGCCCGGTGCCGCTGCAGGCCGATGTGCATGCCGATCTGCGCATCCTGCCGGGCAAGCTCGAGTTCGCCGCCGGCAACAATGCCATTCCGCTGGTGCTGGGCGAGTTCTCGCTGGCCCTGCACCACTTCCCGATCCTGTTTGCCGGCCCGAGCGCGGTTCCGATGGCTGCCGTGGGCGTGTCCGACCAGAACCTGTTCATCAAGGATGGCCTGTGGGAAGACGAGGCCTATATTCCCGCCTACCTGCGCCGCCACCCCTTCATCTTCATCGACACCGGTGCGGAGAATGATTTCCTGCTGGGCATCGACGAGGAGAGCCCGCGCGTGGTCAAGGGTGGCGAAGAAGGCCAGCCGCTGTTCGTTGATGGCAAGGCCACCGACATGGTGCAGCAGGCGCTGGAGTTCTGCGGCCAGTACACCCGCGAGCATGAACAGACCCAGGCCTTCTCCAAGGCCCTGATCGACAACGGCCTGCTGGTTGAGCGCAACGCCACCGTGCGTACCCCGGATGGCCGCGAGTTCAATCTCAACGGCTTCCTGGTGGTGGACGTGGAGAAGTTCGTGGCGCTGCCGGAAGCGACCGTGGTCGAGTGGCACCGCAGCGGCTGGTTGGCGCTGATCCATCAGCACCTGATGTCGCTGGGTCGCTTCAATGACCTGACCCGTCGCCAGGTCGAGCGCCTGGCCGCGTGATCAAGGGGGTGGGCAGGGTTCCCGCGACGCGGGCGCCCTGTCCGGCCTGCAGTACGCCCAGCAGGCGACGTGCGTCGGTCCAGTCTGGCGTGGCGTCCTGCGCCAGATCGACCAGCTCGGCCGCGATGGCGGCGTGCTCGCATTGACCCAGCATCTGTAGCGCGCCCTGCAATCGGTGCGCGTGATGACCGAGCGCCGATGCGTCTGCATGATCGACAATCCGCTCGATCCTGCCGAGTTCATCGCAGATGTCGGCGCTGTAGGCCGCGTCCATTTCAGTCGCCTGCTCAAGCGCGTCCAGGCTCTGCGGCTCCGGAATGCCCAGCGCAGCGAGCAGCTCGGCGGCGCGCAGCGGCTTGGCCAGCACCGCGTCGAAACCCGAGCGGCGGCTACGTGCGTGGTGACGTCGCCCGCTGCGGGCAGACAAGGCGATCAGGCGGACCGGATGCCCGCTACGGGCGCGCAGTTCGCGTGCCAATGCGTAGCCATCGATGCCACGCAGCCCAATGTCGATCAGTGCGGCTGGGCGGGGGTGGCGTATCTGTTCGGCCAGCGCGCTGGCCGCGTCTTCCAGGGCACATACCTCGGCGCCCCAGCGCCGCAACTGTTCGGCAATGACGTGGCGATTGAGTGCGTGGTCCTCCACCAGCAGCAGTTGCAGCTCGGCCAGTGGCGTGCCCTCCACGGGCATGTCCCGGACACTCTCGGCAGAGTCAGCAGCGCATACCGGCAGGCGCAGGATGAAGCGGCTGCCGCGACCGAGGACGCTGTGCACGGTCAGATCGCCCCCCATCGCACGTGCCAGCTCGCGCGCAATGGAAAGCCCGAGGCCACTACCGCCACGCTGATGCCCACCGCTGCCTTGACGGAAAGGCTGGAACAGTTCGGCTACCTGTGCTGGCGCGATCCCGATCCCGCTGTCGATCACCTCCAGCAGCAGCTCTTGCGGCCGCGCTGCTGGAAGCAGCCGCAGGCGCAGTTCGATGCCGCCGATATCACTGAACTTCACCGCATTGGCCAGCAGATTGCTGGCAATCTGGCGTAGCGCATCAATGTCCACCCGAATGATCGGCGAAGGTTCGGTCGGGGCATCAAGATGCAGTTGCAGGCCTTTCTGTTGCGCCTGTGGCCGAATGGCCTCCAGTGCCTGCCGGCAAAGCTGGGTCGCATCACAGGCTTGTGCATGCGGCCTGAAAGCGCCGCTGGCGAGGCGCGAAAAGTCCAGTGCGCGATTCAACAGGCCGCGCAGGGATTGGCCGGCGCTGCTGGCAGCGGCGAGCAGATCGCGCTCGCCTTTCGGCAGTGTCGATTGTCCAAGCAGCTCGATCGAGGCCAGTACGGCCTGTGCCGAATTGCGCATCTCGTGACTGATCATCCCGATGGCCTGCGCGCTGCGGCGATCGCCGCGTACCCGCAGGTGACGGGTCATGGGCCACAGCAACAGGGCGACCAGCAGAGGGGGCAGCAGCAGCCAGCCGCGCGGGGGCGAGGCCTGCATCCAGTCCAGTGCGTTTCCCGCCGCCGCTGGCAGGGTCTGGCCTGCCCACAGGTGGAGCAGGCTCGCATGCTCCTCCAGCGTGATCTCCCGCAACGCCTGTCCGATGCGTTCAAGCAGCTGCTGGTCTTCCTGGCGGACGAGCAAGTAGAGGTCGGTGGAGAAGTCGCTGTCGAATGGCTGCAGGCGCAGGCTGCCGTTGAAATGGCGTCGAACCAGCGGGCGCAGCGTGGATTCCAGGCCAATCGCCACGTCGGCCAGGCCGGATTGAACTGCCGTCAATGCTGCGTACCGATCAGGCAGGTGCTGCAGCCGGATCTGAGGATGATGCGCGCGCAGCCAGCCGGCGTAGGGCCCGCCTTCAACGACGGCCACCACCCGGCCGTCGAGCTCGCGTATCTCCCGTGGCAGCCATTCGCCGGCGCGCCCTGCCAGCAGGGTGGCGCCACCCCGGAAGCGGCTGGACGCGGCGAGGTCGGGGCAGGGCAGCTTCTGGTGTCTCGCGCCGCCAAACACCATGACCAGGTCGACCTCGTGATGACATACAGCGAGGATTGATGCGGCGGTCGTCGGATAGGGGTGTTCCAGGAAGCTGAGTTGGGCGTGACGCGCCACCAGGTTGGCGTAGCCATGGGCGAGCGTCGGCGGTGATGACGGATCGGCTATCGCCGCGGGCACGGGGCGTAGGGACGGAGCGGTGGAGACCCGCACGCTGCTGCCCGGCAGCCAGCGTGCTGACCGGATATCTTCCGCCGACGCGGCGGGAAGGAGAAGCAGTACCAGCAACCCCCGGATCAGCAGGCACGGACGCAATGGCGCATGGCGCCTCACGGCGACTCCAGCCGTTCACGCAGCGCATAGATCTCCACATCGCTGCGCAATCCCAGCTTGCGCAGCACCGCGACCTTCTGTGTGCTGACGGTCTTGATGCTGCGGTGCCGGCGCAGCGCGATCTCCGATACGGTCAGGCCTTCCAGCAGCAGCTCCAGTACCTCCCGCTCGTTGCGGCTGAGCTCGCCACGATCGCCGGCCAGCCTGACGTCCGGCGGAATCCGGATCAGGCCCTGGAAGACGCGCACGATGGCGTCGGACAATGCCGCAAGGGGTTCGGCCTTGCTGACGAACCCACTGAGTCCGGCATCGATCAGGCTGTTGAGATTCGTGGTGGGGCAGAGCGTGGCGAAGGCCAGCATTGACGTGCGCGGGAATTCGCGGCACAGCAACGAAACCAGCTCGATGCCGCCCAGGTCGCCACGGGCGAGCGTGAGATCGATGATGGCTACATCCACGGGCATGCGGTGCAGACTGTTGATCAGCGCGTCGCTGCAACCATGGCTGGCGACGATGTCGAACCGGAGATCGCCTGACAGGTGCAGGGCGGTGCCGCGACGGACGACTTCATGGTCGTCCAGGAGCGCCAGGCGAAGCCGGCGCGGTGCAGGAAATCCATTCATGCGCGGGAGGTGATCAGCGCCCATGGGCGTGGCCACCATTCTGGCGCCGCTGTCGCGTCGAACATCGAATTTGTTGCGTTTTTACGACTATTCCTAAAGATCGATGGATGAGCTCCATCGATAAGTGCTGATCCATGGGCGGGACATATCGTCGGGTTGAAAGCCGCAGGGACCCAGTGCCCTGGCGCGCTCTCGCTGGGTACAGCTGGCCTGGGTTGCAGGGCTGCCGGCACCCTTTGGCAGGACATCAATGTGACGCGTCACGCCGGCGTGCCCGGTCACCCGCGAGCCGAGTAGTGGGCGGTAGCGCAATCTATCGCACCGACTGCGGCACGCGCCTGAGCCTGCCGGTGTCGTAGCCCATGGCCGCGATGCGCTGCACGGCGTGCTGGTAGTCGCTGTCCGATACGTGCGGGGTACGTGCCATGTACCAGACATAGTCGCGCTTGCTGCGTGCGACGATGGTCTGGCCATAGTCGTCGTCCAGCCAGGCAATCACGTACTCGGCCTGGATCGGCCAGATGAACTGCATGCCCCAGATCGCGCCATTGCCGTTCTTCTCGACCCGTCCAACCGGGTGCATGGACTTCTGCGGGGCGTCGAAACTGCCCTTGCGATAGGTGAAGGTCGTCTGTATGCGCCCGTCCGGCTGCAGCGCATAGCTCTCCACCGCGTCGAAGGCCTCGCGCTCCGGCCATGAGGGTATGTGGGCGATCACATACCAGTCGCCCATGAAGCGCGGCACGTCCACCGAGGGCGGGCGGGGCAGGGGACGGGTATCGCTGGAGCTGCAGCCGGAACCGAACAGGCTCAAGGCCAGCAGGGGAAGCAGGGAGCGCATGCGCATGTCACACCTCAACGGGGACGGAACAGATAGTGGGCAACCAGCCACTGCTGGCCATCGTCGTAGCCGAACAGCTCGGCGCAGGCCATCCAGAACATGCGCCAGCGCTGCCACCATATCTTCGCCGCCGCCTGGCCGTAGGTTGCGACCAGTACCGGCATCACCGCCTCGCGGGCCGCATCCTGGTTGGCCAGCCAATGGTCGGCGGTGCGCTGGTAGTGGGTGCCGTCCAGCAGCCAGCGCTGATCGAGTCGCAGGTCGTGCTGGAAATGCAGCAGCGTGTCGGCGGCCGGCATCAGTCCACCGGTGAAGAAATGACGGCCCATCCAGTTGTCGCCGCCCTCGGTCTCGAACGGGTACATCAGCGTGCGATGGGCGAAGATGTGCACGAACAGCGCGCCGTCGGGCTTCAGCCACTGCGCGATGTGCGCCAGCAGTCGCTGGTAATTGCGCACATGTTCGAACATTTCCACCGAGACACAGCGATCGAAGCGTGCCGTGGGCAGCTCAAGCTGGTTGACGTCGCAGGTCAGTACCTCGACGTTGTGCAGGCCCCTGGCCTGGCACTGCGCCATGATGTGCTGGCGTTGGCTGTGCGAGTTGGACACCGCAGTGATGTTGGCCTGCCGATAGCGTTCGGCCATCCACAGGGTCAGCGAACCCCAGCCACAGCCCAGTTCGAGAATCTGCTGGCCGTCGGCAAGTCCGGCGCGCTGGCCATACAGTTCCAGCATCGCTTCCTCAGCCTGGTCCAGCGTTTCGCGCCCGGTAGGGTAGTAGCAGCTGCTGTACTTCAGCCGCTTGCCCAGGCAGGCCTGGAAGAACGCCGCGGGAACTTCGTAGTGCTGGCGGTTGGCCGCGTCGGTATGCAATGCGAGCGGACTGTCGGTCAGTTCTGCGATGCGACGGCTGAAGCGTGCGGACTGTGCCTCGATACCTCCCGCCGATTCCTCGTGCAGGCGTTGCGCGCACAGGCGCCGGATGCCGGCACGCAGCGCCGCATCGGGAACCAGCCCGCGTTCGGCCCAGGCGATCAGCCCGGTTTCCGCATCTTCAGCCGGATTCAGTGACGGGATCGCGCTCATGCGGAATGCTCCTTGGAAGAACGGGGGAACCAGGGAAAGAACATCGGCGTGCTGCGCTGGTAGGCACGGTAGTCGTCGCCGCGGCTGCGCAACGCCTGCTTCTCGGTGAAGGGGATGCCGCTGAGATAGCGCAGGAACAGATACATCAGCAGCGGCCCGGCCCACGCCAGCCACCACAGGGGGGAACCGACGGCGAGCAGCACATAGGTGAACCAGTGCAGCCACTCGAAGAAGTAGTTGGGGTGGCGTGAATAACGCCAGAGCCCCTCGCGGCAAGTGCGGCCCTTGTTCGCCGGGTCGGCGCGGAAACGTGCGAGCTGGCGATCGGCCAGGCTCTCGCCGCCGACGCTCAACAGCCAGGCCAGTGCTGCGGCGACTGTCCACGGTGTCAGGCCGGCATGGGAATTGGCTGCCACCGCAACGAAGGGCAGAGCGAACAGCACGACCAGCAGCGCCTGCGCCATGAAGAAGCCAAAGATCTTGCCCTGGTGGCTCTGCCAGTGTTCGCGCAGATAACGGTAGCGCCCGTCTTCGGGTTCACTACGGACCCGGCGCCACAGGTGCAGCGCCAACCGGCCGCCCCACAGGCCGCCGAGCAGGCCCAACGCAACCCGAGGCAACATCGCGCCATCGCCGAGCAGCGCCAGCAGCAGGGCCGAGGCACCCACGCACTTGGCCCAGAGCACGTCGACAACGCCGATGTTCTGGTGGCGGCGCTGCCAGGCCCAGCCCCAGCTCATCACCAGCACGGCATACAGCAGTACCCACAGCAGATTGATCATGACGATGCTCCGGCCAGGGAGGGCGGGGTGGTGCGAGAGCCGCGACGAGCGGTGACGCACAGCAGCGAAAGCGCGATGCTCCAGCCCGCACCCAACACCAGCAGGCCCTGCCACGTGGGTGTGGCGAAACGGACCGCATCGAAACCGCGCGCTGCGGAGAGATAGGCCAGCGGTGCCAACAGCAGGCCGAACAGAGCCGGCAAGGCCGGGTGGCGCAGCAGGAAGCGCATTGAGGTGGTCAGCGTCATCGCGAACGCGGCCCACAGCGCCATGATCCAGGGGGGCGGCACCCAGCCCAGCGGGGCGGCGGCGTAGCGCACGGTGCCGCTGGCGGCGGCGCTGGCATCGACCAGCCATGCGCAGGCCAGTGCCAACACCATCAACCGAAGGTCCAGCCGTGGTTGCGGCGACGTCAGCAGCTGGCTGCCGATGTAGAGAGAGGCTGCCAGCAACGCCGGCCACTGCCAGCCGCGCCCGGCGCCGGCTACGGCGCACAGCCAGACCAGCTGGTTGCCAAGCAGATTGGGCCAGAACCTGCGCATCTCAGCTGCCTTGGCCCGATGAGGCGCCCGGGCGATGCCCCGGGCGCGCCATCAGCAGATGGGAGACCCCGATCGAGCGCTCCAGGAAGCCGCCCTCGCAGTAGGCCAGGTAGAACTCCCACAGGCGGCTGAAGCGCGTATCGAAGCCCTGCGCCTGCACGTCGGGCAACCGGGCGAGGAAGCGCTGGCGCCAGGCGCGCAGGGTCAGCGCGTAGGAGTGACCGAAGTCCTGCTGGGCGATCAGCTGCAGGTCGCTGGAGCGCGTTTTGGCGGCCATGATCGCGTTGATCGACGGAATGAAGCTGCCGGGGAACACATAGCGCTTGATGTAGTCGACGCTGCGCCGGGCCTGCTCGTAGCGATGGTCCTCGATGGTGATGGCCTGCAGCAGGGCAACGCCATCAGGCTTGAGCAGGCGCTGCAGCGTGGCCATGTAGGTATCCAGGTATTCCGCGCCGATGGCTTCGATCATCTCGATCGACACCAGCTTGTCGAACTGGCCCTGCAGGTCGCGGTAGTCCTGCATCAGCAGCGTGACCTGGTCCTGCAGGCCAGCTGCCTGCACGCGCTGGGCAGCCAGCGCGTGCTGCTCGGCGGAGATGGTGGTGGTGGTGACGTGGCAGCCGTAGTGCTGCGCGGCGTGCAGCGCAAAACCACCCCAGCCGGTGCCGATCTCCACCACGCGATCGCCCGGCTTGAGCTGGAGCTGCTGGCAGATGCGGTCCAGCTTGCGCCGGGAGGCGGATTCCAGCGACTCGTCTTCTGTGTCGAACAGGGCTGAGGAATACATCAGGTCCGGCGACAGGAACAGGGCAAAGAAGTCGTTGCCAAGGTCGTAGTGCGCGGCAATGTTGCGGCGGCTGCCTTCACGGCTGTTGCGGCGCAGGCGGTTCCAGCCGCGCAGCAGCCAGCCACCCACGCGGGCCGGGCCGCGCTCCATGCCGTCGAGCAGGTCGCGATTGCGTACCAGCAGCCGGATCAGCGCCACCAGGTCATCGCAGTGCCATTCCCCCTGTATGTAGCTTTCACCTGCGCCCACGCTGCCTTGCGCTGCAACCTTGCGGTAGAACGCCGGGTCATCGATGGTGACGGTCACATGCAGCTCGCCATGGGCATCGCCCAGCCAGACTTCGCCGAGTGCATCACGCACGCACAGGCGGCCGTCGCGCATGGGGGCAAGCTGTTGCAGCAGGCGGCGGCGCAGGAAGGCATCCAAGGCGCCGGGACGTGGCAGGGCGACCAGGGGAGTCATCGAGTTCATCGCGGTTTCTCGGCAAGGGCAGGGTGGTCATGCACGGGGTTGCGTTTCAGCCACAGCCGCAGCGCGTGCCAGTGGATGGCGGCCATCACCTGCAGGGTCATCAAGGGATAGCAGGCCAGGACCCGGGCCAGCCCGCGGCCGTCCAGGGCGTGTCGCTGCATGGCCTGGGTGGCATCAAACTGGCGAACGCCTTGGCGCCAGACCTGCATGTGCACGCGCAGATCATCATCCGGGCGGTTGAACCGCCAGTCGTAGTGGCAATCCATCGGCATGAACGGCGAGACATGGAAGCGCTTGTCGAACCGCCAGCGCAGCGAGGCGCCTTCGTGGGTGGCCGTGGCGGCTGGCAGCACATAGGCGTGCCGTTCCTTCCAGGGCGTATTGGTGATCTCGGCGACGATGCAGTCCAGGGTGCTGCCATCGGACTGGTAGCAGTAGTAGAAGCTGACCGGGTTGAATACGTGCCCGCCGAAGCGAAGATGGGTGAGCAGGCGTACCGGGCCGGCAGGCCGATAGCCCAGGGTAGCCGCAGCATGATCGCGCACCGCATCGGCCAGCGGTTGTGCGGGATTGCCGAAGTAATCGCTGCGGCGGAACTCGGCCAGGTTGCGGCGATTGACCGACCACAGCCAGCGCCCGGCGAACACGGTCTCCAGCTCGTCCAGATCGAGCAGCAGCTGCGCGATCGGATAGCGGAACGCGTGGGGCTGCGGATGATGCCGTCGGTGCATCACCTGCCCGAAGTAGAGTGCGCTGGCACTCACGCTGCCACCTCGCCGGGCGCAACGCTGTCAAGGTGCGCGGTGCACTCGCGCATCGCGTCCACCACGCGGCGGGCGCTGCGGATGCCGTCTTCGTGGAAGCCCCAGCCCCAGTATGCGCCGGCGAACCAGGTGTGGCGGCGGCCCTGCAGCTCTGCCCAGCGCTGCTGGGCGCGGATAGCGGCATGATCGTGCACCGGGTGGGCATAGTGCAGCCTGCGTAGCACCTTGGCCGGATCGATCGCCTCGCTGCGGTTGAGGGTCACGACCAGCGGGGTGTCACCGGGCAGGCCCTGCAGGAGGTTCATGCAATAGCTGACCGTACAGGGCGCGCCTGGATCCCTGGGAACGTGTGCATTCCATGCAGCCCATGCTTTGCGGTTGCGCGGCAGCAACGATGCATCGGTATGCAGTACTGCTTCGTTGGGCTGGTAGCGGATGGCGCCGAGTACTTCGCGTTCGACCTGATCGGCGTCACGCAGCAGGGCAAGCGCCTGGTCGCTGTGGCACGCCAGGATGACCTCGTCGAACCCCTCCACGCCGGCCGCGCTGTGCACGCGCGCGCCCCACGGCATGCGTTCGACCGAGTGAACCGGGCATTCCAGCCGCTCACGCACCCGCCAGCGGGCGCGAAGGGCATCGACATAGCGTGCCGAGCCACCGCTGACCACCCGCCAGGGGGCGCGCCCGGTCATCTGCAGCATCTGGTGGTTGGCCATGAACTGGGCCAGGTAGCGGGCCGGGAACTGCATGACCGTGGCGGTCGGTGACGACCACAGTGCCGAAGCCATCGGCAGCAGGTGCTCGTCGATGAAAGCGGTGCCGTAGCGCTGGCTGCGCAGGTACTGGCCCAGTGTCGGGCCTTCGTCTTCCGCCAGCAGCAGCGGCGCATCCCGGTAGAACCGGCGCAGGTCGGCCAGCATTCCCCAGAAACGTGGCGAAACCAGATTGCGACGTTGGCAGAACAGGCCATCCAGCGAAGTGGCGTTGTACTCGACGCCACTTCGCTCGCTGTGCATGGAGAAGCTCATGGTGGTCGGCTGCGAGGCCACACCCAGTTCTTCGAACAGTGCCGTCAGCAGTGGGTAGTGCAGGGGATTGAAGACGATGAAACCGGTATCCACCGCCATGCGCGTGCCGTCCACCTGCACGTCTTGGGTGTGGGTATGTCCGCCCAGGTAATCGTTGGCCTCGAACAGCGTCACTTCGTGTTCGCCGTCCAGCCACCAGGCACTGGCCAGGCCGGCAATGCCGGAGCCGATGATCGCGATGCGCATGTCAGTACCTCGCCTTGGCCAGTACCCACTCGGGGATGGGCTTGAGCCCCCTCACCAGGCCCATGGCCGCCATTGCGCGCAGCCCGTACCAGGTCAGGTCGATCTCCCACCAGCGGAACCCTTGGCGGACGGTCCCAGGGAAGAAATGGTGGTTGTTGTGCCAGCCTTCACCGAAGGTAAGCAGCGCCAGCCAGAGGTTGTTGCGGCTGTCGTCACGGGTCTCGAAGCGCCGCCGGCCAAAACGATGGGCCAGCGAGTTGATGGTGACGGTGGCGTGGAACAGCACCACGGTGGAAATGAAGAAGCCCCACACCAGCAACTGCGGGCCAGAGGTGTGCAGTCCGGGCGCCCAGCGCTCCAGGCCGGCGCCGAGTGCGTACAGCGCGGCGGCCAGCAGTACCGGCACCGCCGTATCAAAGCGGTCCAGCCAGCGCAGCTCGGGGAAGCGCGCCAGGTCAGGCACGCGCGATAGATCCGTGGCGAATGCCTCGCGGGTGAGGAACCAGCCCATGTGGCTGCGCCAGAAGCCGCCTTCGCGCGGCGAGTGCGGGTCCAGCGGTTGGTCGGCATGCCGATGGTGATGGCGATGGTGGGCCGCCCACCACAGCGGCCCACGTTGCACGCTGGATGCGCCGATCACCGCGAACACGAATTGCACCGTTCGCGATGCCTGGAACGTCCGGTGCGAGAAGTAGCGGTGGTAAAAGGCGGTGATCGCAAACATGCGCACTGCGTAGAGGGCTGCGGCGACGATCACTGCCGTCCACGAGATGCCTACCCAGATCACCGCGATGCAGGCCAGGTGCATCAACGCGAACGGTACGGCGCGCAGCCAGTCGATGCGTCCGGGCTCGCCAGTGGCGTGGTCTGCAGCGCTGCCGGTGTCGACCCAGCGCTTCAGGGTGCGCAGCAGGCGCCAGCGTCGGCGGGGGAGGGGCGCTACAGAGGACATGGCGGATCTCGG
Source organism: Stenotrophomonas maltophilia group sp. SKK55 (assembly GCF_057179845.1). Classification (NCBI taxonomy): domain Bacteria; kingdom Pseudomonadati; phylum Pseudomonadota; class Gammaproteobacteria; order Lysobacterales; family Lysobacteraceae; genus Stenotrophomonas; species Stenotrophomonas maltophilia group sp. SKK55. The sequence continues at coordinate 580,826 of NZ_JBXUHP010000059.1, read as the reverse complement.
CGGGTGTCGTGTCTTCCTCTACGCAGCAGTGCGCGCAATGGATGCGGCCGACTGTGGAAAATTCCGGCTTCACTTGGGCATCACGCTGCAGCGTTCGACCAGCGGTTGCGCCCAGGCCTGTTGCCATTCGCTGGCGGGCCGCTCGGCCACCGGCGAACTGAAGCGCACCGTGACCTGTGGGTAGGTGCCGCGGGTATCGCGCAGGTTGCTGGTTCCGCGGAATTCCAGCAGGCGGCGGTCGGCGCTGGCATAGACCAGCGACAGGCGCGGCGCGATGCCGCCGTACCACGTGTCCAGACTGACCTCGATGGCCTGGGCGTCGATGCCCTGCCAGCGAACAGGGCCGGTACGCCGCACCTGCACCGGGAAGAAGCGCTGCCGCCCCGGCACCAGGAAGGGCAGGCTGATGCGTTCACCTCGCAGCAGCGCTGGCCAATGCTGGCGCACCGCGGCGTCGAAGCCCGTGTCGATCACCGCATCCGGTGCCAGCTCAAGCCGACGCTGACGCAGCTCGCTGGCGGCATCTTCTTTCCAGGCGATCGACACCGACTCGCCACTCGCGTCGACTTCAGCGGTTTGCCCGCTACGGCTGTCCTGCAGCGAATAACCCCGGGCCTGCGGGCGGGTGCTGGCCGGTAGATGCTTGCGGGCGAAGGGGCGGCCATCCGGGCACTGATAGAGCACCCAGCGCTCGGCACCCTCCGATGGGCCGCGCCGCCAGTGCACTTCACGATAGAGAAGGTCGCCCTGCGCCGAGGTGGCCACGCCCTCGTTGCGCAGCCAGGGCGCCGCCAGCGCGGCATGGGGCAGGCACAGCAGCAGCCAGGCAGTGCGCATGGTGTTCATCCGGTAGGGGGGCTCAGGTCATACGGCGGGCGCGGATGCTTGGATGCACAGTGCCTGCTGCATCCAATGGCCGCCCCTGCGCGTAGAGAGGACAGACCTTCACCTGCCCGCCGCTCACGCAGATGTACCCTGACGCTGCCAGCACCCTCCTCAACTTCGATACCGCACGCACCGTGTCCAGTTCCCAGCAGCCCAGCAGCGAGCCGACGAACTGGGCCGATGACATGGACAGTGTGGCGCGGCTGCGCGACCGTGACTGTTTCATGCGGATCTATGACTACTTCATGCCGCGGCTGTGCGTGTATCTGCGTGGCCTGGGGGCACCCGACGCCGTGGCCGAGGAAATGGCGCAGGAGTGCCTGCTGCGCCTGTGGTTGCGGGCGGCCGAGTATGATGCGGCCCAAGGCGCGCTGAGTACCTGGCTGTACCGGATCGCGCGCAACCTGCATATCGACCGCATCCGTCGAGAGCGCAGTTGGATGCAGGTGCAGGCAGCGGTGGAAGACGCCGCGGCCGTGGACATGATCGAGCGCAGCAGCGCCGAGCAGTTCGCCGACCAGGCGCGCCTTCGCCAGCGCATCAACGAGCTGCCCGCCGTGCAGGCGAGGCTGGTGCGGATGTCCTATTTCGAGGCGAAGAGCCACAGCGAGATTGCCCAGGCGCTGGGCATGCCGCTTGGAACGGTAAAGTCACACCTGCGACGTGCGTTCCTGCAACTGCAGGCCAAAGTGGGAGGTGCGCTGTGAATCCGCATCACCACCTGCACGAATCCACGCTGATGAGCTATGCCGCCGGCGCGCTGCCGGCGCCGTTGAGCATCGTGGCCGGTGCCCACCTTGAGCATTGCCCCCACTGCCGCCAGCGCCTGCGCGATGCCGAGGCGATCGGCTCGGTGCTGCTGGAGCAGACCCAACCGCCCGCGGCCGACGCGCGTCGCGAGCAGTTGCGCGAGGCCATGCTGATGCAGCTGGCCTCGGACGCGCCGAGCGCCATCACCGGAACCAGGCGCCCGGTGCCGAGGGAGCGGCCCGAGGCCGATCCGGACCATCTGCCCGCCTCGTTGCATCCTTACTTCGGCGCTTCGCTCAGTGCCCTGCGCTGGCGCTGGATGGCGCCCGGCGTGCACTGCATCAGGGCTGAGCAGATGCCCTCGCTGATCATGCTGAAGATTGCCCCGGGCAAGTGCCTGCCGATGCACAGCCATGGCCGCAGCGAACTGACCCAGATCCTTCGAGGCTCGTACAACGACGCGCTGGGGCTGTTCGCGCCGGGCGACGTGGCGGACCTGGACGAGGAGGTGGAGCATCAACCGGTAACTGCACCCGGTGTTCCCTGCGTCTGCGTGTCAGCGCTGGACGCGCCGTTGGTGTTCAGTGGCTGGTTGGCGCGGAAGATCCAGCGTTTCGTGAAACTCTAGCGTGGTGCGACCATGACCGGGAAAGGTGCGTTGAGGATTCTGTTGACCGGTGCTGCGGGCCTGGTGGGGCAGGGTGTTGCGCTGGCCTGCCAGCGCTCGCCGCAGGTGGCCCACCTGACTGCCCTGGTGCGCAGGCCGGGCAGCCTGAACGGGCCTGGCAGCGAACTGATCGTCCCCGATTTTCTGCATATGCAAGGCCGGCATGAGCAACTGGCAGGCTTCGACGCATGCTTCTACTGTGCCGGTGCGCCACCGGTCGGCACAGCAGAGGCCGAGTATCGACGCGTGACCCTGGACATCACGCTGGCGGTCGCACGCGCCTGGGCGGCGGCGAATCCCGAGGGGCGCTTTCTATATGTATCCGGTGCGGGTGCGGATCCGCAGAGCCGGGTAATGCCGCTGAGGGTCAAGGGCGAGACCGAAGTGGCATTGCAGGCCCTGCCGGTGCGCACGGTGATGCTGCGCCCCGGAGGCGTTCGCCCGGTCCCGGGTACCGGCACCCGTCATGCACTGCTGAAGCCGCTGTACTGGGGCGGTGCGCCATTGATGAAACTGGCCGGCGCGGTTGCGCCTTCGCTGGTGACGAGCAATCTGGCGCTGGGCCAGGCGATGGTTGCCTTGGCCGCCAGGGAGCATCCGCCGGGCACGGTGGAATGCGCGGACATCAATCGGATCGCCGCTGGCGCGCGCGATCCGGCGTCCTGATCTCAGTGTGGCATCGCCTCCAGCGCGGTGCGCACCGCAGTCGCCAGGTCACTGCGGGTAAACGGCTTCGGCAGCAGCGCAACGGCCCGGCCCTTGCTGCCCACCTGGTCGTGGTCGCGCGGATAGCCCGACGTGAACAGGACGGCAACTTCCGGCCAGCGCTCACGGACTTCACGCACCAGCTCCCAGCCCGACATGCCGGGCATCACCACGTCAGAGAACAGCAGGTCCACCTTGGTATCAGGGCGTTCCAGCAGCCGCAGCGCGGAGGGGCCGTCGTGGGCTTCCAATACCCGGTAGCCCAGCAGCCGCAGTGCATCCACCGTGTAGGCGCGGACATCGTCGTTGTCCTCGGTCACCAGGATGGTTTCCTCGCGCGGCGAGTAGCCCGCCAGGCCGGTCTGCGGGGTGCGCGCTTCGGAGGGCAGGGCCAGCGGTGAGCGCGGGAACATCATGGTGATGCTGGTGCCGCCGCCTTCCACCGAATCGATCAGCACGTGGCCCCCGGACTGCTTGACGAAGCCATGCACCATCGATAGGCCCAGGCCGGTGCCACGGCCAACCTGCTTGGTAGTGAAGAAGGGTTCGAAGACCCGGGCAAGCGTCGCCGCGTCCATGCCGTGGCCGTTGTCACGCACCCGCAGCATCACGTACTCGCCCGGCGTTGCGTCCGGGAACAGTGCGGCGTAGTCGTGGTCGAGGTGGCTGTTGTCGACCTCGATCACCAGCCTGCCGCCGTGCGGCATCGCATCGCGGGCATTCACCGCCAGGTTCAGTACAGAGGCCTCCAGCTGGCTGACGTCGATCTCGACGCACCAGATGTCCTCGGCGCTGCGGATCTCCAACTGCACCAGCTCACCCAGCGCACGCTGCAGCATGTCGTGCATGTCCAGCAAGCGCTCGTTGAGGTTGGCGGCCTGGCTGCGCAGCGGCTGGCGGCGGGCAAACGCCAGCAGGCGCTGGGTCAGGCTGGCGGCACGGCCGACACCCTTCAGTGCATTGTCCAGCGCACGGCTCACCATCGCTCCGGGTTCGCCCGCGCGCTCGCTGAGCAGCATGGCGTGCTCGACGTTGCCTGAGATGACCGTCAGGATGTTGTTGAAATCATGTGCGATGCCGCCGGTGAGCTGGCCGACCGCCTCGATTTTCTGCGACTGGCGCAGGGCATGCTCAGCGTGCACGCGCGCGGTGGTTTCCACGGCCTCGGAGACCACAGCGGTGACCACGCCCTCCGTATCGAGTAGTGGACGGAACGAGAAATCAAAGCTGCGCCGCCCGGTCGGGAGTTCCAGTTCCAGCGCATGCAGTGAACTGCGGCCCTGTACCGCTGCGGCCACGGCCCGATCGATCAGCGCTGCCATGCCCTCGGTGGTGCCGAACCAGACCGATTCGGCGAAGCGTTGGCCAACGACGTCCTTCTTGTCTGCCAGCACCGCGGCCAGTGACGCGTCATTGGCATCGACCACGCGTCCGGACAGATCCAGCAGCACCTGGTGCTGGAAACTGGATTCGAAGATCGCCTGCAGGCGCCGCTTGCTGGCGCGCAACTCGGCCGTGCGTGCCTGTACCTGCTGCTCGAGCAGCTGGTTGTCTTCGCGCAGGGCCAGCTCGGCCTGTTTCAGCAGCGAGACGTCGCTGCCCAGGCAGATATACCCGGCCACGCTGCCATCGGCGGCATGCTCAGGCACGCAGTCCATCTGCACGAATCGTGATTCGCCGCTGCGATGGATCAGTTCGACCTGGAAGCGGGTGCGCTCGCCCTGCAGTACCCGTTCCAGGCTGGGCAGGGCGTGCTCGAAGGCAGAAATGCCGCTGACATCCCGAGCCGGCCGACCCAGCAGTTCTGCAAGGCTGAATCCATGCCAGTCCAGGAACGCCTTGTTGGCAAACCGGTAGCGATGGTCCTTGTCCAACTGGGCGATCAGCGCCGGGACGGCATCGGTCACCATCTGCAGCTGGGCCTGGCTTTCGTTCAGCGCGGCCTGCGCATTGGCCAGCTGGGTACGCTCGTGCGCCTCCTGGCGGGCGCGTCGGATCGCATCGGGCAAGCGTTGCAGGCGTTGCTTCACCACGTAGTCGCGGGCACCGCGCGTGAGTGCCTGTACCGCCAGTTCCTCGGTCAGGGTGCCGGAAACAAAGATGAAAGGCGTCTGCGGCACGCGCTCGCGCGCCAGGGCAAGTGCTGCGTCACCATCGAAGCCTGGCAGGACATGATCGGCGAGGATCACGTCGAACGGGCGGTTTTCGATGGCCTCGATGAACGCGTTGCGGGTCCACAGGCGCTCGGCCTCGAAATCGAGGCCGGCACGCTGCAGCTGGGCGCTGATCAGCTCCGCATCAAGCGCGCTGTCCTCCAGCATGAGGATGCGCAGGCGCTCGCTGCGGCGCGATCCATCACGCATTGCGCTGCCCCGAACCGTTGGGCCGATGCGGTGGCGGCTGGTTGGTGATGCCCCAGAACATGCCCAGGCCCTGGATTGCGTCGAAGAATTCCTTGAAGTCGACCGGCTTGACCACGAATGCGTTGACGCCCAGTTCGTAACTGCGCACCAGGTCCTGCTCTTCGCGCGAGGAGGTCAGCATCACCACCGGCGTGCTGCTCAGATTCGCATCGCCGCGTACCTGTTCCAGTACTTCAAGGCCATTGACCTTGGGCAGCTTGAGGTCCAGCAGCACCACCACCGGACCGCCGTGCATGGCGCCGGCAAACTTGCCTTCGCAGCGCAGGTAGTCCAGCGCTTCGGCGCCGTCGCGTACATGGATGACATCGTTGAGCAGCTGGCAGCGCGCAAGCGCGGCCATCGTCAGCTCTGCATCCTTGGGGCTGTCCTCCACCAGGAGGATCGGCCGCAGGTCCCTCATGGGTGTTCTCCTGTGGAGCGGGGTAGGGTGAAGTGAATGGTGGCGCCCTTGCCGGGCTCGCCCTCGGCCCAGGTACGGCCGCCATGGCGGCCGATGATGCGGCGTACGTTGGCCAGACCGATGCCGGTGCCTTCGAATTCTTCCACGTGGTGCAGGCGCTGGAACACACCGAACAGCTTGTCGACGTAACGCATGTCGAAGCCGCAGCCGTTGTCGCGCACGAAGAAGTGATCTTCGTCGTCGCTGCGGTCGTGCCCAATCTCGATCATCGCGTGCTCGCGCTCGCGGGTGAACTTGATCGCGTTGGCCAGCAGGTTCTGCCAGACCAGACGAAGCATCGTCGGGTCGGCTTCCACCTCCGGCAGCGGCGCGAGCGTCCACTGCACGTCGCGGCCGTCGTAATCCAGCGCCAGGCTCCGGCGCACGTCCTCGGCCAGCGCAGCCATGTCCAGACGCACCCGCCCCAGCGTGGAGCGTCCCATCTGCGAGAAGCTGAGCAGGTCGTCCACCAGTGTGCCGGCGGACTTTGCCGAATCGACGATCGTATCCAGGAAGCGGCGCTCGGTCTCGTTGAGGCGTTCGCCCGCCGAGCTGCCAAGCAGCTCCGAATAGCCCACGATGTGGCGGAAGGGGGCGCGCAGGTCGTGGCTGACCGAATAGGAAAAGGCCTCCAGTTCCTTGTTGCTGCGCAGGAGCTGCTCGTTCAGCTCCGCCATCTCCTCGGCCTTGCGCAGCACGATATCGACGATGGCTGTGCGCATCTCGTGCGCCGCATCGCAATCAGCATCATTCCACGGCAGGCTGCGCTGCCGCACGGTCTCTTTCCAGGCATCGAAGGAGCTCCGCGGGGACAGTGCCACGCCGGGCGCTGCGGTCTTGCGGGGGTCTCCCCCCCAGCGCACGGTTCGCACCACCTCCGGCCGGAACCACATCAGGTAGCTGTCATGCAGCTGCGAAATGGACACTGCCAGCAGGCCGCTGGCTACATCGGCCAGGTGTGCGGCAGGCGACCAGTGGGCGGCAAGGTGGTCGGTGCAGTAGGTTTCCTGCCCGGCCTGCCGGGTAGCCAGCCAATCGGCCAGGGCCAGCACGTCGCTGGCCGGTGGGCACTCACCCACGCGCATGCAGTCGCCCTTGTGTACGATGGCCGCACCGGCCGCGCCGGTCAGCGACAGCAGGCTGGCCTCGTCGTGGCGCAGTGCAGCCATGAAGTCCTCATCACCGGCCATGCGTGCCAAGAGCTTGACCAGCACCGAACGCCGGGCCACGCGCTCTTCGATTGCACGGGCGCGCTCCTTCAGCGCGATCTGCAGCGACAGGATCTGGCCCATGAACTCGCAGGCGGTACGCACGTGGTAGGGCAGGCGGCGTGGCTGCACGGTATGGCAGGACATCAGGCCCCACAACCGCCCCTCATGTACAAGTGACACCGACATCGACGCCCCGGTCCCCATGTTGCGCATGTACTGAAGATGCACGGGGGACACGCTGCGCAGCACAGCCAGGCTCAGGTCGGTCGGTGGCGCCTCGCGGTGGTCTTCGGCCCGCATCAGCGGGGCAGGGGTGTAGTTGTTGTCCGCGATCAGGCGCACCCGGTTCCGGCGGTAGAGTTCGCGGGCCTGTGCGGGAATGTCCGACTCCGGGAAGCGCAGGTCGAGGTAGGATGGCAACAGGCCATTGCCATCTTCGGCCACCACGATGCCATTCCAGCCGGCATCGAATTGATAGACCAGGGTGCGGTCAAAGCCGGTGAGCCGCCGCATGTGCGCGGCCGCAAGCCTGCACAGGTCTTCCACCGTCGCTGCCGATTCAATGCCGGTCATCAGCTCGCGGATGGCTGGATACAGTTCTTCCAGCGAGCCGGGCTGGCCGGGAACCGGTGCTTCCAGCTCAACCAGAAGGTCCGTGGCGGAGCGGTGCACCAGCAGCTGATGGCGGCCGTGCCCATCCAGGTGCACGGCACCGACATGCGCGCTGCTGCCCACCGTCGCCTGTTGCAACGCGCCTTGGAACGGTGCCAGCACGCCGCCCAGCACCTCACTGACGTGCTTCATCAACGGTTCGCCGAACTGTTTCAGCAGCCCGGGGTGGCTGATGGCGCGCTCGCGTACCTGCAGGGACTGCGGTTCAACGACCAGAAGCACACCGTAGGGCTGGATCGCGCCGGGGGTGTGGATCGGTTCGCGCGCGCAACGGGACAAGGCAGTGTCGTGCACGGATTCGGCAGGAGGCGTCAAGGGCGGGACTCATGATTCGTGGATGGCTGGAACAGCCCAGCACTGCATCCGGTGTGCATGGATGGTGAAGCAAAAGCGTGCCGCCGCATACCACCACGTGAATGTGAAGGGGCTTTCATTCAAACCTGAATTCTTCATCTACGCAGCGACGGATGAACTGGAAGGCGTCTGTCGCGCCCCTGCATGCCTGTGCGCGCTCCTGGCCACTTAAAACGAGCGCATCCAGCTCCTCCCGCTCGCGTCTCCAGTACTCGGCCACACCGAGGTTGGAAGGGCGCAGGTGGCGCGCCCCGTACCCGGCATGAAGCTGCAACGCAGCGGCCATCTTCAACAGCACGGACGCTCCCAGCGTCGAGCCCTCCGCCACGTAGCGCCAGCCCAGAACGGTCGCTTTCGAGAATGCTTGAGGCTGCGGTTGCCAGGCATGGGGTACCGGGATGGAAGCGCCGAGGTCGCGAAGATCCTCCTCGATCAGCGGCAAGCGGGTCGCGCCCGGATCCTGCATCCGGTACAGCGGCGCAACGGCGCTATGGAAGTGCCATTGCACGCGCAGGAAGCAGAGGTAACGCTGGCGCGACGCGAAGATGTGTTGCTGCAACAGGTGCTGGTCGAGGCGATCGTGGGCCGTTCGGGTGTGCGCTTTCAGGGCGGCGCTGAGGGCAATGGGGTGATCGGGCTGTGCTGGCAATATGGATGTAGGCATCGGCGCGCACCCTAGCAGATTTCGATGCGGAGGCCGGTGCAGGTTTCGCGGCCAGCACATCTGCGCTGCACGCCGGCTAGACAGGGACTGCCCTACGGTGACTGCACTTCCAACAGATGCCACGCCCGTGAACCTGCAGACCGCATCCGCGCCCGAGTACCGCATGCTCCCTGACAGCTGCCAATTTGAACTGCTGGATGTGGATGCACTACAGGATCCCGCCAGCGGCCGGCTGCTGCACCTGTACTCGCTGGTAGCGCGTTGCCTTTCCTGCGAGACGATCTTCAAGGCAGAAGAAGGGCAGGGCCTGGTCAGCCATACCGCGGCGCGGGTAGTGCGGTGCCCCACCGGTTGCGGGCAGCAGGCGTTCAAGCCGGCCCTGCTGCGGACCTGGCGCCCGCAGGCCGTGACCCAGGCGTGAGCAGCAGAGATCACAGCAGCCCGGGATTGGCCCGCCAGACGGCGAAGTTGAGCGCCGAGGCGAACGAAATCCAGGCAAGGTAAGGAAGCAGCAGCACCGCCGCAAGCCGGCGGATGCGCGCGAACATGACGATCGTCGCGCACACCAACACGATCAATACAAGAATGTCGGCGAAGGCAAGCGCGCCCAGCTTCCAGCCGAAGAACAGCCAGCTCCATAGCGCGTTGACGGCCAGCTGCACCAGATAGAGCAGCAGCGCGGGCCGTGCGCCGCGCCAACCGCGTTCGCGCCAGACCAGCCACGCGGCAACCGCCATCATGGCGTAGAGCAGTGTCCACACCGGGCCAAAGACGCTGGCCGGTGGTGCCCATGCGGGGAGGGCAAGGCTGGCGTAGAAGCTTGCCGCGGATGTGGACGCCCACGCCCCCAGGCTTGCCGCAACGAAGGTGATCGCCACCCATCCCAGAAGTCCGGAAACCTGTGAACTCCGCTTCATACCGTGCAGCTCCTTGATACGTATGCGGCCTGTCTACGCACAGGGGCCGCGAATGGATGCAGGCTGTCGGCCTTCAATCTGAAGAGCCGACGGCACCGGCTCCCTGGCTCGCTGGCAACAGGGAAGGTCGCTGGTCAAACCACTCGCGTGCCCTGGCCAGGTGCCATTGGCGCTGGTCACCGTCCAGCTCGATGCCCGCACCCAGCAGCCCCCAGCGCAGGTAGAGATCACCGCGCTTGCGCTGGTCGAGCAGATCCAGCCGCGCGCGTACCGAAAGCCGATCGTTCTCGGCCTGCAATCCATCGATGATCAGATGGCCCGGGCGCCAGCGCAGCGTCGCCCGGGCCTGCACCTGGCCGGAATCCAACAGCGACAGGGTCCAGCGCGGGTAGTCGGTACGCTCTGCGAACAGTGCAAGCAACGGGCGGGCATCGCTGAGATCCAGATCCGTGGCGGCATCGACCTGGAAGGGCGACTGCGCGTCGATGCGGCCACGCCTGAAGGCCACGCGGCCTTTCCATGCGCTTGTTTGCTCTGTATCCGCCACCTGCACATTGCGCAGCTCGACGGTGGTGCCGGACAGATCGAAATGACGCTGATTGAAGTCACCGCGGCGCAGCGTTGCCTTCACGTCGACGTCGCCGCCCATGTCCAGCCCTGCCACCTTGGCGCTGGCATTGCGCCCCAGCAGCCGGGCAGTGCCGTGGCCGACGCGTCCATCGGTGTCGAGCGTGGCATCGCCGCTCAGGCTGCCGGTGCCACGGAGCAGTCGCACCTGCGGCGAGTCCAGGTAGCGGTTGTAGGCGGCCAGGTCGGGAATCGTTGCTTGGCTGAAGCGCAGGTGCGCGCGGACACCCTTGCGCAGCTCCTGCAGGCGACCATCACCGGTCAGGTCCAGGGCCAGATCACGGCCGTCGAACAGGCGCACGTCCTTGGCATCGGTTGGCCGAGCAGTGAATCGTGGCAGCCGGACAGCCAGCTGTGCCTGGCTGGGGCTGCCGGCCTTCAGTTCGCCATGGGCGCTGGCCGTGCCCGCCAGTCGTACGCCCGCGACTTCGGCCACGGCTTCGGCGGCCGGAATGTCCACGGTGCTGCCTTCGATGAGGGTCGGCAGGGAATCATTACGTACAGGGCCAAAAGCTGCCTAAGCGACTGAATTTCAAAGTTGATTGCTCGTCTCTCGATCAGGTTCTCCCCATCTATGGGGTCTGTTCAAGCACCTTGGCTGTGTAGCTCAGCGGCGCCACTTCCCTTTCAAGATCCAGGTGGTAGTCGCCGAAGCGATTGATGTGGCTGGTCCGATAAGGCGACAGGCCGGCCAGGATCTCGGGCGTCAGTTCAATCCCCTCCTTCCTCATCTCGGCCAAGGTCCGGCTCATGCCTTCCACGTTGTGGAGGATGATCATGTTGGCCACCAGCTGGCTGTACTTGATGATCTTGCGCTGCTCGTGTTGGACGTTCTCAGCAATGATCCCCTGGCTGCCAAAGAACACCCATTTCACGAAGCCGTTGTATTCCTCGCTCTTGTTGGTGGCAGCATGGATCGTTTTGCGGATCTCATTGTCATCAATGTAGCGCAGCAAGAACAGCGTTCGAACGGCCTTGCCAAGTTCCCGGAAGGCGAAGTACAGCTTGTTCTTCCGGCTGTAGGTGCCCAGCCGGCGCAGGATCGAGGACGCGGTGATCTTGCCCAATCGGATTGAGATCACCACCCGCAGCATGTCGTGGAGATGGGTGGCGATCAGTTGCCAGTCGATGCTGTCCCCGAACAGTGCCTGGATGTTCTTATAAGCCCTACCCGGTTCGGGCCGAAAGAATGTCAGGTCCTTGATGTTCCGGATCCGGGGCATCAGCTGGATGCCCAGCATGTGGGCCAGGCCGAAGACCGGATAGCTTTGGGCCTGCGTGTCGCCATGGACGATCTCAGGCTGGATGTCGGAAGTGTTGGCCAACAGACCGTCGAGGATGTAGATGCCCTCGTGCACGCCACAGGGAATGAAGTGGCTGAACAGCGCTACGTATTTGTCGGACACGTGGTAGTAGCCGATGCCACCGTAGCCGCCGTAGCGGATGTGATACTCCGACAGCAGGTTGTCCTCGTAGACGCTCCACTTCGTGCCATCAGCTGATGCGCTCTTGCCGCTGCCCCAATAGCCAGGCAGGTCGAATTTGTTGTAGGTATTGATGACCTCCACGATGGCCTTCTCAAGCACATCCTCGGTCACGTATTTCAGGTTGAGCCAAGCGACTTGGCGCCGGCTGAAGCCCTTGATCGACCGCGCCGTCTGCGTCGGCCCCAGGTTGCAGCCATAGCAGAATAGCGTGGTGATCACACGTCGGGGCAGATCTTCGACCTGGCTCTCGGTGCCGGCGATCGGGCGGAAGAAACGGTGCAGATCCAGCCATTGGCTGGCATCGATCAGGACATCGACGATGCTGGATTCTGGAAGCCGTTCGGCGATGAGGCGATCCACCGTGGTAATCGCGCTGGAGACTTCGGCGCGTTGCCCCTTCCGCAGCACCAGGCGCCCATCCAGGATGTCCGCATGTACGTTCTCCGGGAAACGCGCGTCGACCTCATCGGCCAGGGAGGTCAGTTGTGCACGTAATCCCGCCACGAAAGACTCGGCGTCGGTGGGCAGGCCTGACACCTGGCCGTAGGCTTCCAGTTCCTGGGCCAAGGTGGCTTCATCGACCAGCTGCTCACGGTAGTCATCAAACCGTTCGCTGCTGGGAATGAAGAGATCTCCGGACTTCAGTTCGTCCTTGACCTGCACCAGCACGGCCAGCTCGAAGTACTTACGGTGCATCCAGCCGGCGCCGGCTGCACTGGCCCGCTTGCCGAACACGTGCTGACACCAGAGCTTGGACATCCAGTCAAAGTCCTTTTCCGGGTCCAAACCGAGGGAGGCGACCTCGATCAGCTCACGGCGCTGGTTGCGCAGCGAGAGCACCGCTGCGATCAGCGGCTCCATGCCGGCGTCGTGGCTGGTCGCCCGAAGTTTCATCAGCTCCAGCCCATTGAACAGCAGCGGCCTGACCGCGCCATAGGGCTGCAGCATGAAAGGCAGGTAGTTCTTCCCGGCGTAGGCCATATGTTCTTCGCATTCGGCCAGCAAGGTCGACACTTCCGCTTCCAGGCTGTTGTCGATGGCATCCACGCGCTGACTATCGCTGCCGTCTAGCTGATAGGCCTGCAGGATTTCCTTGAGCTGGCCGATGAGGAAGTCGGCCCGTTTGGCATGTTCGAGCTGGTAGGCCAGCAATTTCTGCTGGGCCGTGTTCTCCAGCCCGCGCACCTGCTTGATGAACAACTCGGCTGCATCATCCAGTGTCTTGGCATGCTGGGCGCGAATGAAGATGGTGGCCAGCGCATAGCGCTTGTCCGGAGCCAGTTCGGCCAGCTCGCTGGCGTCATAGGCCCGAGCCATTGCACGGAACTGCTTGAGCTTGGGCACCGGCACATCGATGGGAGGCAGCTGGTCGGCCAACTGCTGCAGCATGCGGATGTGCTGCAGGTAGAACCGAACTTCCTTGTTGGTGGGCCGGCCGGGCTCGCGCTTGAGTGATTGCCAGCCGGTGAACCTGGACCCTTCCGGTGCGCGCAGCAGTTCGTCGATGAGCGTGCGCGTGGCAGGCGTCAGCGCGTGGCTGATGCTGCGGTAGTAGCCCAGATTGACCCGCTCACGGGCGCCGATGGCGGCCAGCTCCAGAGTGCGGAAACCGGGCAGTTCGTAGCGATGGTGCACCAGCTCTTCGAGCAGGACGTTCACGATGTCCGGGATGGTGTGCTTGGTCTGGGCTGCTCCGGTGGCCACTGTGTCCAGCCAAGCCAAGCCCGATTTATCCAGGGGACGTACCCCGATGAATTGCCGAAGCTGCGGCATATGCCGGCGCTGGCTGCCGGAAGCGTCGTAGCGTTCGAGCTGGTCGGTGTCCAATACGCGCCCGAGTCGGGCGGCCTTGGCGATGTGCTTCCGGATCCGCTCGGGTACGTCGGCCAACAGCGTGAAGTAGCCCAAGCGTTGGAAGAGCTTGAGATGAATCAGTACCGCCAGCTGCGGACCCGGCTGGGTGGTCAGCTGCTTGGCGAATGCAATCTCAGCGGCGGTCGGGGTATAGATCTCCTCCAGTTCCTTGGCGGTGGGATCAGGCTTCAGTCGCGGGTAGGCGGTCTCGTGAAGGGTAGCCATTGGATCCGGAGGGTGTGAGGGGGATCAGTCCCAGTGCCGGCCGTCGTCTGTACTGAGCGACGCTTCCAGGAAGCACTGGTGCGTATCGGCCATGCGGTGCATGTCATCGAGCAACGTGGCCAGGATTTCATCCAGATCCCTTTCGGGATCGGTGGGAGCAGTCAACTGGTACTCGCTGCTGGCGGTGTTCAGGCGCACAGCCTGGAACGGGGCCAAGCAGATCTCTTCAATTCGGCCTCGGGCCTTGGCCGCGCCGCGGCCCGTGCGAGCAAACGGGGTCAGCACCATGCGCAGGCGCAGCTGCAGGGCCGATTTGCCCTCCGGCGCCGGCAGTGCCATCGCCGGTACCGGCACGGTTGGACTGGGCAGGCTTGCTTCAATGCGGTCCCGGGCAAACGGGTCACGCCCGTCCAGGTAACGCATGGCCGACTGCACATCGCGCCAGCCCACGTACTCCATCAAGGCCTTCATGTCCCAGCCTTGGTCGTTGGCCCAGCTGGCAAAGCCGCGGCGCAACGAATGGCTGCTGTGGAGCCCCGCATCGGCAAAGCCGGCACTGGTCAGCAACTCGCGCAGCAGGCGCACCAAGCTGTTGGGATGCAGGCCTTCGGCGCTCACCTGGCCCCATTGGTTGACTGCCCGAAACACCGGCCCTTCTTGCAGGTCGGCCGCCTGCAGCCACGCCTGGGTCGCCTCCACCGGACATAACCGCGACAGCGCCGGCACCTTGTAGGTGACGCCGGCTGCCTGGCGATCACCCTTGCTGCGTGGCAAGAAGCAGGTCATCCCCTGTCCCGGCACCAGCGTGAGATGGGCCACGTCCAGACGCAGCAGTTCATCGCCACGGAATCCCCGCCAGAACCCGAGCAGCACCAGCGCTCGGTCTCGTTGATGGCGCAGCGCCGCCGGCCCATCGCCCCGGGCATGTGCCGCAGCGATCGCCGCGGCCAGCCAGTCATCGAGCTCGACCAGCCGCCGAATCTGGAGCGGCGCGGCTTGCTTGACCTGGCCCGGGTGCAGGGTCTGGATGCCTTTGAGCACCTTGCGCACCAGCGGCGATCGGGTCGGGTCGACAAAGCCGTGGTCGCGGTGCCAAGAGGCGATGGCCGCCAGACGTTGGCGGAGGGTGCTGGTCGCCAAGGTCTGCGCATAAGCGGCCAGGTACCGGGCCACGCTGTCAGGTGTCGCTGGGAGGTGGCCTTGCCATTCAACCTCGAAGTGCCGCAGCGCCGACGCATAGCTGCGCACCGTGTTCTGGCGCGTGGCCGCATCGAGGTAGCGGTCCAGTTCGGTCACTGGCGCGTGGCCTCCACCGAGGTCGTCTGGCGCAGCGTCGACAGGATGGTGCATTCCGCCCGCTGCCCGCCATGGCAACTGGCAATCACCCGTTCCAGCTCGCTGGCCATGCGCTGCAGGTCGGCCATGCGGGCGCGCACGTCGGCCAGATGGCTGCGGGCCAACCGGTCCACGTCCCCGCACGAAAGCTCCTCATCGCCGGCCAGCTGCAGCAGGCTGCGGACCTCCTCCAGGCTGAAGCCCAGGTCCCGGCCACGCGCAATGAAGCGCAGCCGCTCGATGTCGGCCGGGCCATAGACCCGGTAGCCGTTGCCCGTGCGCCCCGGGCGCGGCAGCAACCCGATCCGCTCGTAATAGCGAATCGTCTCCAAGTGGCATCCGCTGGCGTCGGCAGCCTCACTGATTTTCATTCGTAGTACGCTTGACTCCGTAGTAGCTACGGACTTTACGCTGAACCCGTATCCGCCGCCACTCCGGCCGCGGCGCTGCATGTGACGACCATGCCACTGCCCATCGCCTTGATTCGCTACTGCCTGATTGCCTTGCTGATCGGCTGGGTTCTGCCCGCTTCTGCTCAGGCGGAGCCTGCCGCAGCAGACCTGCGCCAAACCTGGCAGATGCTCGATTACATCGCGGTCGACTACCCCGGCGCGGTCCAGGCCGGTCGCGTAATTGCCCCCAACGAATACGCCGAAATGAGCGAGTTTGCCGGCGCCGTGCGCAGTCAGCTGGCAGCATTGCCCGGTGGCCAGAACCAGCAGGAGCTGACGGCCCAGGCCGACCGCCTGGTCCAGGCGGTGGCAGAGAAGGCCGACCCGGCGCAAGTGGCAACGTTGGCGCGCGGGCTCGGCACGACGCTGTTGGCCCGCTACCCGATCGGCGCTGTTCCGGCGAGCGCGCCGAAGACCTCCCAGGCCGCGTCCATCTACAGCCAGCAGTGCGCGGCCTGTCACGGCCCCACAGGTCACGGTGATGGCCCCGCCGCGCAAGCGTTAAGTCCGCCGCCGATCGCGTTCACCGATGCCACTCGCGCCGCGCAGCGAACGCCGCTGTCGTTGTACGAGGTCATTTCCCAGGGTGTGCCGGGTACCGGCATGGTCAGCTTCTCTGGGCTGTCAGAAAGTGATCGCTGGGCGTTGGCATTCTATGTGGGCAGCTTGGGGTACTCCTCGCAAGCCAAGGCTCAAGGTGAGGCGTTATGGCGCACCAGTGCCGAGGCCCATACGCACATTCCCTCGCTCGAAGCGCTGACACGCACGCGAGAGGCCGATCTTGCCACCACGATGCCCGCCGATCAGGCAAACGCGATCATCGCCTACCTGCGTTCGCAGCCACAGGCAGTAAACGAAGCGGTACCAGGAGCCGATCGCTTTGCGGTGGCGCGGCAGCGACTGGCCGCCAGCCAGCGCGCTTACGCTGATGAGGACCTGGCTCAAGCCAAAAAGCTTGCGCTCTCGTCCTATCTGGATGGTGTAGAGCCGCTTGAACCCACGCTGGCCACGCGCAATCCGTCATTGCTGCGAGAGATCGAGACGGCCATGGCAGGCTACCGCGCGCAGCTGGATCAGCATGCGCCCGCGGCTGACGTTGCCGGGCAGGCAGCGCAAATTGCCCAGCTGTTTGATCGCGCGGACGTGGCGCTGCAGGACACCCGAATAGGCGCCAGCACCGCGTTTCTAGGCAGCTTTACCATCTTGGTACGCGAAGGACTGGAAGCGCTGCTGATCGTGATTGGTATCGTGGCGTTCTTGCGTAAAGCCGAGCGGTCTGATGTGTTGCCGTATGTGCATGCGGGTTGGATCTGCGCGTTGTTGGCAGGCGCAGCTACCTGGGCAGTGGCCACTTACTTTGTTGATATCAGCGGTGCGAACCAGGAAGTCACTGAGGGCGTCTCGGCCTTGTTCGCTGCCGCTGTCCTGCTCAGCGTAGGCATCTGGATGCACCAAAAGAGGCTTGCAGGGCGGTGGCAGGAGTACCTGCACGCCAAGCTGACGACTGCGCTGACACGGCGCTCGGCTGTTTTCCTGTTCATGCTGGCCTTTGTCGCGGTGTACCGCGAGGTGTTTGAGACGATCTTGTTCTACATCGCGATGTGGAGCGATCAGGCGTCCACCGCCATCCTCGCAGGCCTGGTGGCGGGAATCGCGGTGTTGGCTGCGGTGGCGTACTGGATGCTGCGCATGAGCAGGCGGCTGCCGATTGGCCGGTTCTTTTCGATCAGCTCGATTCTCATCGCGGTGATGGCGGTCATCCTGATCGGTAAAGGCGTGGCCGCGTTGCAGGAAGCGGGCTGGATCTCTCAAACACCGCTCGCGTTGCCGCGCATCGAGTGGATCGGCCTGTATCCCACCTGGCAGTCGCTGCTGGCGCAGGTATTGGTAGGCACCGCCGCCATCGTGGGGTTCCTCGCCAATGCCCGTTCCGGTGTGCGTAGACAGCCAGGCGCAAACAAGCAATGAAACAACACAGCAGAGGACCAAGACATGAGTGATTGCGGGTGCCACCACGAAGCCAAGAACAAGGAGGAGCGACGCATCCTCTGGATCGCCTTGGTCCTGAATGCAGCGATGGCCGTGATCGGCGGCATTGCCGGCTGGATTGCCCATTCCACCGGGCTGCTGGCTGACGCGCTGGACATGCTGTCTGACGCCACCGCCTATGCCATTGGCCTGGTCGCTATCGGGCGCACGGCGCGCTTCAAGGCCAACGCCGCGTGGGTCAGTGGCAGCGTGCTGCTGGTGCTGGGCGTAGGCGTGCTGGTCGAAGTCGGCCGCCGGGTGATGTACGGCGCCGAGCCGGTCAGCGGTTGGATGATCGGTACCGCTCTGGTCTCGCTGGCCGTGAACCTGAAGGTGCTCCGTATGCTCGCCCCCTTGAAGTCTGGCGAAGTGCATCTGCGAGCGACCTGGCTGTTTACCCGCGCCGATGTGGTGGCCAACGTTGGGGTGATTCTGGCCGGCCTGTTGGTGTGGTGGCTGGCCAGCCCCTACCCGGATTTCGTGATCGGCGCCCTGATCGGCCTGTATGTGATCAAGGAGGCTTTCGAGATCTTGGGTGATGCTCGCCGGGCGCGTGCCGACGCGCGCAAAACGCCTGCATGACAGCGCTTGGCCGGCTGAGCTGTGGCCTGCGCTGGCTGCTGCTGGCGCACTTGGCCGTGGGCCTTGTGACGCAGCCGGTGCTGGCAGTGGTTGGCGAGCTCCATGCTCAAACCCATCTGGCCGCGGCCGACCATGACCCGGCAGTGGCATCACCAGCTTCCGAGCGTGGCGTAGACGCCGCGCTGCACCGGCTACAGCAGCTGGTGCTGTGCTGTAGCCAGGCCGCGCCGGCTCCAGAAATAGTGTTGGCCATTGCTCATATCGGCCGGCATTGGCCGTCGGCGACAGCCCATGCGGACAGATATCGGCATGAGCACCTGCTCGCGCCGTTCCGGCCGCCGATCGCAGGGTGATGCGCGCCGGCGTGCGCCGGATCCCTGTTGGCTATCGAAAATTCTGGAGTACTTCATGCATGTGCGATTGGCGGCCCTGGCCGCGTGGCTACTGTTGAGCGCGGCGGCAACGCCGGCGACAGCAGAAGAGCTGATGACCTTGGACGACGCGTTTGCACGCGTGGCCCAAACCCACCCCGAGCTGCGCCTGGTCGATGCGCGAGCCACGGTGCTCGCTGCCGAGCGCGACCAGGCCGTGCAGCGGCCACCGTGGACGTTGGGGGCGGAGGTTGAAAATGCGCTGGGCACGGGCGCGGCCCGTGGCCTGGACAGCGCGGAGTTGACCTTGAGCCTGAGCTCGGTCCTGGAGCGCGGCGGCAAGCTCGACGCCCGCCGCACCTTGGCCCAAAGCCGGATTGATGCACTGGCCGTGCAGCGCGAGACCGGGCGGCTGGACCTGCTCGCCGAGACGGCGCAGCGCTATTTGGCCGTTGTCGGTGCCGACCGGCAACGCAGCCTGGCGAACATGGATGTCGGCCAGCGCCAGCGGACCGTCGCCGCTGCCCGGCAGCGCCTGCAGGCTGGCGCGTCTCCCGAATCGGTGATGCTCACCGCACAAGCAGCACTGGCGAGAGCAGAATTGACCCGTGATCGGGCCGAGCAGCAGCGCATTGCCGCCCGGCAGCACCTTGCTGCCCTCTGGGGCGAACGTGCTCCGAGCTTCGAGGTGGCCGCGGCGGATCCCATGACCCTGCCGGCGATCGCGTCCATGCAGTCGCTGGCCGAGGAATTGGAGCGCACTCCCGAGTTGGCGCAGTTTGCCGATGCCCGCCGGATCGCGCAGGCACGACTGCAGCTGGCGCGTTCGGCGGCCTCGCCGGACTTGTCGTGGCAGCTGGGCGTGCGCCGCCTGCAGGAGACTGACGACACCGCGCTGGTGGCCAGCCTGTCCATGCCACTGGGCAGCCGCAGCCGCGCGCAGCCGGAGATCCGCGCCGGCGAAGCCGAGCTGGAGGTTCTGACGGTCGAGCGCGAGGCCAAGGGCCTGTCGCTGTATTCCACGCTGGTCGAAGCCCATGGTCGCTACACCGTGGCGCAGGCCGAGGTGGCACGGCTGCAAGGCGAGGTGCTGCCGAAGTTGGCCCGGGCTGAGCAGGCCGCCGAGCGCGCCTATCGCGCCGGCGCGATCAGCTACCTGGAATGGGCACAGCTGCAGTCCGAACGCACGGCCATGGCCCAGCAGCAGCTGGACGTGGCGCTCGATGCGCAGCGCGCCCTGATCGAAATTCAACGCCTGACCGGCCAGGCGCTTGTCGCGCCGCCGGCGGCTGCTTCCACCGGAGAGACCCCATGAATCGCTTTTCCTGGACCGCACTGGGCATGGCCCTGATGATGCTGGCCGCCTGCAACGCGTCGGCCCCCAACGAAGCGTCCGAAGGCGGCGCCGCCGCTGAGGGCGAAGAGCACGGCGAGCACGAGGAAGCGCCGCTGGAAACCAAGATTGCCGCCAA
The DNA here is from genome assembly GCF_057179845.1 of Stenotrophomonas maltophilia group sp. SKK55. Lineage (NCBI taxonomy): Bacteria > Pseudomonadati > Pseudomonadota > Gammaproteobacteria > Lysobacterales > Lysobacteraceae > Stenotrophomonas > Stenotrophomonas maltophilia group sp. SKK55. The sequence continues at coordinate 560,706 of NZ_JBXUHP010000059.1, read as the reverse complement.
AGCTGCGCAGGCAGCGGGTATCCAGGTCGCACCGGCAGGCCCCGGTGAGATTGCTGACGAGCATGAGGTGCAAGGGCTGTTGACCCCGATTGACGGTCGCATCGCGCAGGTCACGGCACGCTTCCCCGGACCGGTCCGCTCCGTGCGTGCGGGCGTGGGTGATCAGGTACGGGCCGGCCAGGCACTGGCCACGGTAGAGAGCAACCTGAGCCTGACCACCTATACCGTCACCGCGCCGATCAGTGGCGTGGTCATGGCGCGCACGGCCGCCGTAGGCATGGCCGCCGCTGAGGGCGCGCCGCTGTTTGAGGTCGCCGACCTGTCCACGCTGTGGGTGGACCTGCACATCTTCGGCGCCGACGCCCAGCACATCGGTGCTGGCGTGCCGGTGACGGTTACCCGCTTGAGCGATGGCGTCACCGCACAGACCACCTTGGAGCGCGTCCTGCCCGGCACCGCCACCGCCAGCCAAAGCACCATTGCGCGCGGCACGGTGGCCAACACCGATGGCCTGTGGCGGCCGGGGTCGGCGGTCAAGGCGCGGGTCACCGTGGATCGCCAATCGGCAGCGTTGGTGGTGCCGATCACGGCGCTGCAGACCGCAGAAGACCAGGACGTGGTCTACGTGCAGCAGGGCGAAACCTACCACACCCGGCCGGTGAAGCTGGGGCGCCGCGACGCCGAACGCGCCGAAGTGCTGGAAGGCCTCAAGGCCGGTGAACAGGTGGTGGTGGCCCAAAGCTTCCTGATCAAGGCCGACATCGAAAAGTCCACCGTGGAAGAAGAATGAGGCCCGCCATGCTCGAACGCCTCATTGGGCTGTCCATCCGCCATCGCTGGCTGACGCTAGTGCTCACCGCTGCGCTGGTTGCGCTGGGCGTGTGGAGCTACCGTCACCTTTCCATTGACGCCACACCCGACATCACCAACGTCCAGGTCCAGATCAACACCCAGGCCCCGGGTTACTCGCCGCTGGAGGCCGAACAACGGGTCACCTTTGCCATCGAAACGGCCATGGCCGGTCTGCCCAAGCTGGACTACAGCCGCTCGCTGTCGCGCTACGGGCTTTCGCAGGTCACCGTCGTCTTCAAGGACGGCACCGACCTGTACTTTGCCCGCCAGCAGGTCGCCGAGCGCCTGCAGCAGATCGCCTCCCAGCTTCCCGAAGGGTTGGACCCGGAAATGGGGCCGATCTCCACCGGGTTGGGCGAGATCTTCATGTACACCGTGGAGGCCGAGCCCAACGCTCGCAAGCCCGACGGCACCCCGTACACGGCCACGGACCTGCGCACCCTGCAGGACTGGGTGATCCGGCCGCAGCTGCGCACCACGCCCGGCGTCACCGAGGTCAACACCATCGGCGGCTTCGAGCGGCAGATCCACATCACTCCCGATCCAGCTCAGTTGGTGGCGCTGGGCTTCACGTTGAACGACGTGGTCGCCGCGGTCATGCGCAACAACCAGAACATCGGCGCCGGCTACATCGAGCGCAACGGACAGCAGTTCCTGGTGCGCGTGCCGGGCCAGCTAGCCAATCTGGAGGCAATCGGCAACATCGTGCTGGACCGGCGCGATGGCGTGCCCATTCGGGTGCGCGACGTCGCTAGCGTGGGCGAAGGCAAGGAGCTGCGCACGGGCGCGGCCACCCAGAATGGCCACGAGGTCGTGGTCGGTACCGCCTTCATGTTGTTCGGCGCCAACAGCCGGGAAGTCTCCCAGGCGGCCGCGGCCAAGCTGGATGCCGCCAACGCCAGCCTGCCTGCCGGCGTCCATGCCAAGGCCGTCTATGACCGCACCGCACTGGTGGATCGCACCATCGGCACGGTGTCCAAGAACCTGATCGAGGGCGCGCTGCTGGTGGTGGTGGTGCTGTTCCTGCTGCTGGGCAATGTGCGCGCCTCGTTGATCACCGCGGCGGTGATCCCGTTGGCGATGCTGTTCACCATCATCGGCATGGTGCGTGGCGGCGTGTCGGGCAACCTGATGAGCCTGGGCGCGCTGGACTTCGGCCTGATCGTGGACGGGGCGGTGATCATCATCGAGAACTGTCTGCGCCGGTTCGGCGAGGCGCAGCACGCGCTGGGCCGCCAGCTCAACGATGAAGAGCGCTATGACCTGACCGCCTCGGCCACCGCCGAGGTGATCCGTCCCAGCTTGTTTGGCCTGGGCATCATCGCCGCGGTCTACCTGCCGATCTTCGCGCTGTCCGGGGTAGAAGGAAAAATGTTCCACCCGATGGCGATCACGGTGGTGCTGGCCCTGACCGGCGCCATGGTGTTGTCGCTGACCTTCGTGCCGGCGGCGATCGCCAGCTTCCTGCGCGGCCGTGTGGCTGAGCACGACAACCGCCTGATGCGCTGGTCGCGTGCCCGTTATACGCCGCTGCTGGATTGGGCCCTGCGTCGGCGCGTGGTGGTGCTGGCCGGCGCGGCCGTGCTGGTGGTGGGCTGTGGCGTGCTGGCCACCCGCTTGGGTTCGGAGTTCGTGCCGAGCCTGGATGAGGGCGACATCACCTTGCAGCCCATGCGTATTCCCGGCACCAGCTTGGAGCAGTCGGTGGCCATGCAGGAAACGCTGGAGAAGCGCCTGGCCCAGTTCCCGGAGGTGGCCAACATCTTCTCAAAGATCGGCACCGCCGAGGTGGCCACCGATCCTATGCCGCCGTCGATGGCCGACACCTTCCTGATGCTCAAGCCCCGCGACCAGTGGCCCGACCCGCGCAAGCCCAAGGCCGAGCTGGTGGAAGAGCTGGAGGCGGCGGCCAAGGAAATCCCGGGCAGCAACTACGAGTTCACCCAGCCCATCCAGATGCGCACCAACGAGTTGATCTCCGGCGTCCGTTCGGACGTGGCGGTCAAGGTCTACGGCGACAACCTTGACCAGTTGACGCGCCTGGCCAGCCGGGTCGAGCGGGTCATGCGTAGCGTCCCCGGCGCCGAAGACGTCAAGGCCGAGCAGGTCTCCGGCCTGCCGCTGCTGACCATCACGCCAGATCCGGCGGCATTGGCACGGTATGGCCTGAACCCGGGCGATGTGCAGGAAACGGTGGCCACCGCCATTGGGGGCAGTGTTGCCGGCCAGTTGATCGAGGGCGACCGCCGCTTCGACCTGGTCGTGCGCCTGCCCGAAGCGCAGCGCCAAGACCCCGCTGTGCTGGCAGATCTGCCCATTCCGCTGCCGGCAAGCACCAGTGTCGATGAGTCCAGCCGTCTGGCCGCCGGCGCCAATGGGGGGCCTCGCACGGTGCCGCTGCGGGAAGTGGCGAAGATCCAGGTAGAGCGCGGGCCCAATCAGATCAACCGCGAGAACGGCAAGCGCCGCGTGGTGATCACCGCCAACGTGCGCGAGCGCGATCTGGGCGGGTTCGTCGGCGAGTTGCGCACACGCATCGGCCAGGATGCCGCGCTTCCAGAGGGCTACTGGATCGATTACGGCGGCACCTTCGAGCAGCTGATCTCGGCCACCCAACGCCTGGGCGTGGTCGTTCCGGTGACACTGGCGTTGATCTTCGCTCTGCTATTCATGGCCTTCGGCTCGGCCAAGGATGCGGCCATTGTGTTCAGTGGCGTGCCGCTGGCGCTGACCGGCGGTGTGCTGGCACTGGCTCTGCGCGGGATTCCGTTGTCGATCTCTGCCGGTGTGGGCTTCATCGCGCTGTCGGGCGTGGCCGTACTCAACGGGCTGGTCATGATCGCCTTCATCCGCCGTCTGCGCGAACAGGGCGATCCGCTAGACGACGCTGTGCGCGACGGCGCCCTTGGACGCCTGCGACCGGTGTTGATGACCGCCCTGGTAGCCTCGCTGGGCTTCCTACCCATGGCCTTGAATGTCGGTGCTGGCTCGGAAGTGCAGCGGCCGCTGGCCACTGTCGTCATCGGCGGCATCGTCTCATCCACCGCATTGACCTTGTTGGTGCTGCCGGTGCTCTATCGTTGGCTGCATCGCGACCGAGCTCCCCGCGCCGGTAGCACTGCTTTGGAGTCCCTATGAACGAGCTCAACCTGGAACAGGTCCGTGCGGCGATGTTTACCGACCCGGGCGTGAAAGCGGTGGACGACCTGCGCCTGGTCGCCGGTGAGCATGGCCGTGCGATCGCGGCCACCATCACGGTCGCGGCGCCCTCGGTCGACCTGGACCTGGTGCATGCTGTGATTGCCCAGGTCCTGGCCGATCAATTCGGCATCGATCAGATCATGCTGTGTTTCAACGACCCGGGCCCGGTACCGCCGCCGCCCACCGCGGCGCCGTTAAAGAAGATGTGATCGCAGCCCCTGGCTCTATGCGTCTGCGCTGGCAGGCGCATAGAGCTGATGACCCGGCAACGCGCACGCGCCGGCATACACAAAGGCCACGCTTTGCCGCGCCCGGGTGAAGGCCACGTAGTATTTCGGCGGCGCGGTGATACGCGCTGCATCGGCCGTGCGCAGGTACTGCGTCAACGGCCCGTTCGGAAAGATGAGGACCCGACTGTAGGTGCGGCCCTTGCACTGCCCAAAGTTCACCGCCGGCAGTCCGTCGCACGCCTGCCGCCGGTCATGCCGGAGCACGGTGGGGGCGAACTCCTGCATGTACGCGGCCACATCCCCTGGAGCGACGAGGTAGATGCCATCGTGTCCGGTGACCTCGCCATTGCCTGATTGGGTCCGCGGCATCTGCGGATAGAGCGTGTCAGCCATATCGCACAGGGCCTGGACGCAGCGCAGACTGGTGAGGCGGTGATCCAGCCGGCATAAGCCGTCGGCCTCCCAAATCTGAAACAGCGCTGCCAGATTCGGACCACGGTATTGGCTGTACCTTTGCGCATAGTTGGTGGCATACGTGGCTTGGCGCGTATCGCCTACCAACGTGATGGCAATCTCGCTCTTCAACAGCCGTTCGACCAGATCCAGATCAAAGCCGGCCAGATCCTGGACTTCGTCGATGTAGAGCTCGTCGTACATCGCCGCCAATCGCGCCACGACCTGGCCTTGGGTCAGCTCATCGCAGCGCACAGCGAAATCGGCCGCTCGGTCCGAATACATCCGGTTGCCCGCCAGGTAGTGGCGCGCCACCTGGGTGCGTGGGGCGCGGTTGTTGGTGACACCTTCTACGAACAGGATGGTCTCGATGCGAGGCTCAGGGCAAAGCGCAGCTTGGTACGGGCGAATGCACTGGCGCAGCAGAAAGCCATACCAGCTGTGCAAGGTGACATGCGCGGGGACCGCGCCTGCGTGGGCCTCAAACGAGCGCCGGATCTCTTCCAGGTTTTCCAGCGTGTAGGTGACAATCGCGATGCGGCGCCCAGGTCGCTCCAAGGCCTGCCGGACCAGCAACGTGGTCTTGCCCGAGCCGGCTGCCGAGAGCAGGACCCGGTTAGGTGATGGCACGCTGGACATAGTCCGGGAACCTGATCGAGTGCGGGCTATTGAAAATCGCCAAGGCCGTATCGGTCTTATGGCCCTTCATGTACTTGAGCAGCGCCACCTCATCGGCAAAGGCCTTGCCCAGCACGGTATTGAGTTCGGCCAGCGAGTTGGCTTTGATCAGCTGCTCTTCCAGCGAAGGGGCGCTCTCGTCGGAATCGTAATAGATCGCGTTGATGTGCTCGGCATAGCGCTCTTGCACAACTGCGATATCACCGTCGTTGTCGGTGATCACCTTGGCCTGAATCCTCAGTCGATCGGCAATCTGCAAGAAGCGTTTGAATGCCAACGACTTGACCGAAATGATGTCTACGCCGTGAGCCATCGGCGCCACGCCGTGATGGTCACTGTAGGCACGCTGCACGATCAGTTCGTCGGAAGGGCCTTCCACCAGGATCGCCTGCTTGGCCAGGATCAACCGCAGCGTGTCGTGGCCCGGCAGCTTCATGAAATAGTCGTGGGTATCGCTGGGCAGCTGGTCCAGCTTCATCTGGCCTTGCGCGCTGAACAGGATCACGTTGTCCACGCCCAGCTTGTTCAACACGAAGCTGCTGTGGGTGGCGATGATCACCTGCTGGGCGGTGGAGAGGGCCGCAATCTTGTCGATCAGCTGGGTCATGCTGGAATAGGACAGATGGTTCTCCGGCTCCTCGATCAGCAGCACGTGAGCCGCGCCGGCCGCGTGCATCGCCAGCTTCATCTTCACCGCGCTTTGCTCGCCCTTGCCGGCCTGGGTGAACGGGAGCTCATCCAGGTAGGGTGACAGGCTGGTTTCCCACGTTGAGCGCGGCGATGTGTCCACGCCTACCGTCAATGCCCTGTGGCTGATGTCCCCGGTGTGCTCGGTCAAGTAGGCATTGATCGCTGCCACATCCGCTTCTTCGGAAAAGCTCTGCCGCATGCGGCGGAAGCTCAGCGACAGCGAGACGCGCTGCGCAGGCGTCAGTGCCTGCTCGATGATGCCGGCGATATAGCGATCGGCACCGGACAAGGTCTTGATGCCGTGCGTGTCGATGATGGTCGAGTCGAACGGAATACTACGGGCGGTGACGCCATTGTTGGCGAAGGAGTACCAGCGCACCGTGTAGTACTCCACCGGCAGGCTGACCGCGCCCTGGTGCTGCTGCAGGTAGGCGTTGAACTCCTCGCGGTAGTCGTCGTTGAGCTCGACCAGCAGCCGGATGCCGGCGGTATCCAGACGCAGGGAGTTGTTGGTGCCGCGTAACGACGCCAGCGCGGCGTCGGCGCCCAAATAGGCTTCGATGGAGATCCGTGGCGGCGAGGCCGGCGTGCCCGTGGCAAGCGCTCCCAAGTACTCCTGCACCATGGGCTGGTGGAACAGGTAGGGCGTGAGCTCGTAGGCAAGATTGCGCCCATGCAGCTGGCCGGTGACCACCGCGTGGATGGCCTCCAGCAGGGTGGATTTACCGACCTCGTTGTCGCCCACCACCAGGTTCATGTGGGCATTGAGGGGCAGGTCCAGATGGCGAAACGACTTGAAGTTGTCGATGACGATACGTTCGATCGGCATGCACAGTCCTTTGATGGCCAACGGGCTCGGTGGCGGAGCCTGCCTGCACCCTGGCTGGCCTCCTTTCCGCTCTGGGCCATACTACCCAGCGATCGCCGGCCCTGGGCGGTTTCGTACTGCTTGGGACGCGGGGAAGGGTCAGAATCCGCCTTACGCGGGATAATTCAATATTATCCCGTATAACTATTTTCGCCGACGAGCGGTCGTCTACCTGCTTTAATAGTATGTAATTACATGGTATGTAATACATTACGAAATAAAGTGAGGTGGCACGATGGCGCGCGCAGGACTCTATAAGAGTGACGTCCAGAAGGCGCGCGACGCGCTGCTGGCCCAACGCAAGAAGCCGTCAGTCGACGCGGTGCGAGTGGCCTTGGGCAACACGGGCTCCAAGACCACGATCCACCGCTACTTGCGTGAACTGGAAGGAGAGGAAGGCGGCGGTCCGGCGAGGACGGTAGCCGTTAGTGATGCTTTGCAGGACTTGGTTGCGCGCTTGGCCTCGCGGCTCCAGGAGGAAGCAGAGGCCATCCTCACCCAGGAGCGTGAGCGCCATCAGGCTGAGCTCCACAGTCGGCAACAGGCGCTTTCCGGTGCCCAAGAGGAGGCTGCCGCCTTGAGCAGTCGGCTGCAGCGCACCGAAGCAAGCCTGCACCAAGAGCAAGCTGCTCACGCCCTCCTTCAACAGAATCTAGGTGACAGGATCGCGGAAATCGCCCAGTTGAACGAGCGCATCGCTGGCATGACGGTGCGGCTGGCTGATCATGAGGCGCATACGCGTTCTCTGGAGGACAAGCATGCCCATGCCCGGGAAGCGCTTGAGCACTACCGCACTTCAACCAAAGAGCAGCGTGAGCAAGAGCTTCGCCGTCACGAGCATCAGGTCCAAGAGCTGCAAGTAGCCTTACGTCAGGCCAATGAAGCCTTGGGCGCGAAGAATCAGGAGCTGTTGGTGCTGAACCGCGACAATGGTCAATGGCTGGAGCGCCACGGGCGGATTGAGCGTGAGCTTGCCCAGCTACGACAGGCCCACGAAGGCCAACACAGCGAGGTCGTGGCGTTGCGCCAGACCGCGACGGACTATTTGGCACTGCAGGAGCGCTGGAAGACTGACGCCAAGACCTTGGATACCATGCGCAACGAGCTAGCTCAAGTTCAAGACACCCTTGCGCGGGAGCGTGAGCGCCGCGAGAGCGCTGAAGCCGATGCGTTGCGTGCCAATGCACGTCTTGAAGCGCTAGAGCCTCTACTGAATCAACTGACGCCAGCACAAAATGCGGTGAAGAAAACTCGGCGCGGCCATGCGCAAGATGGGGGAGCCGACTGACGAGGCTGCTCGTTTGTCTGCTAGCGGCTGGGGTGGCGCTCACCTGTCCAGTACGCCCATTCCATAGGGACGACCCAATCTACAAACAGTTTGGCTACTGAGGACTCCGGTGCCAAATGATAGGGCTTGAACATGCCTTGCTCGGGCGAACTGGTCATCAGGTAGCGCAGGCGCTTCTGGACCTCCTGAAAGATGGCTTCCCGCACATGGGCGCTGTCGTGCACGCCAAGACGCATCGCCACCGAGGCACCTTGGCGTACCGCCGCCCAGCAGCAGTAACGCCACCGCGCGATCGGCAAGCCCCGCGGTCCGGATTGAAAGACGAACCCCACATCACGTGCCCAGCCTGGGTCGAAGTGATGTTTGAGCAATTGCTGCTCCAGAAACTGCTCGGTCTCCCAGAGTGCAAGTTCATCCCACAGCTCCAGTTTCGCGTCCGCCAAGTCTACATCGTGTGCCATATCGCCGAGTTGGTCTTCCAGCACCGGGAGCAGGTGCCTGCGCTCGTGGGTAGACCAGGCGAAAGCCCATTGCAGATCTTCGATGGGCGTGACCTCGGCATCGGGGCGGATCTGCCATCGATCCGCTGGCCAGGGAACTTGGATCAAGGCCAAGTCTCGCAGCGTGTCCAGCACCAGCAAGGTGGAGCGGCGTGTGGGCGCCACCGGTAGGCGTCGTAGCTGCGCGGCTAACAGTGCGGCTAGGAAAAGGGTGCCACGAAGGCCCAACTCCTCGATGCTGGCGACCCCAGATGGCGTCATTGACGAGGTTCCGGGCATGCGGTTTCCGGGGATGAGGGAGCGGCGTGGCTCCTGGGGGGGGGGGGGGGGGCGGCGCTACCGGTGTCGCCGGTTGCCTCAAAGCTAAGAATATCTTAGTATGCAAGGCAGGGTACATCCGCCATCCTTATGGGGTCTCCATGGGGTGCGCGCGTGACTTTGTCCGTCGACTCAACACCGACCTTCGCTCGACGCCTCAAACAAGCCCGCCTGCACACGGGTTTGTCGCAGAAGGAGTTGGGCATCCGGGCCGGTCTGGATCCTCACGTGGCCAGCCCCCGAATCAACCAGTACGAGCGTGGCAAGCACGAGCCCATGCTGGAGATTGCTGAGCGGTTGGCCCAAGCGTTGGGGATCCCCGCCGCCTTCCTTTACACCGACGATGATCTGCTGGCCAAGTTGCTCCTGCGCTGGGGCTCGCTAAGCAAGCAGCAGAAGCGCGAGTTGGTGAAGCTGATCGAGGCCACGCCCGAGAAGTAAACCGAACAAGCGCTCGCCCTATGGGCAACTCTTCGCCTCAACCCGCCCTTTGGGCGCTTCTGGAGGGAGCTGCAGTGTCCGCGGCTAGTGCGACTGACAAGTCGCGACATCTCAGGCTTACTTGAGATTTTGTTCACGACCGATACACACGCGCCTTGTCTCAAGTGATATACCATGTCGCCCGTGTCAGCCTCCTCACTTCTACTGCGACTGTTCCTGATCGCCATGCTCGTGCTTAACGGCGCGTGGTCGGCGTTTGCGTCCGTCAGTATGAACCCGGTCATGGAAGAGCAGGCCAGCGAAGTGGCTGCCGCGGTGCAAGTCGACGAAGACTGCTTCGCCCATCACAGTGCTGAGCATCATCCCGATGCCACATCGATTGAAAAGGCTGGCACTGGGCATGGCGACCATGCCGGTCCCGACTGTTGCAAGTCTTCTGCGTGCCGGTGCGCCTGCGTACACGCTTGCGCGAGCGCACTTCCTGCGCGCCTGCATGTTTCGGTGCAACTGGCCTTGGGCCTGGATGTCATGCCGCTGCCCCTAGGGCATGCGGCACCTGCCTTGCCTCATCTGATCCGACCACCGATCGGCTAAGCGTCCCTAGGCGCCGCAATGGCGCCGTTGGTGTGGCTTGCATGCCTGTTTAGGCCAGCCGCCCGCTCTGTACCACCGCCCGCCGGTGGCAACACGACGCTTGGAGCATTTTCATGTCGCATGATGATTTTCGTGGTCCACGCGGTGGACCGCTGCTGCCTTCGCGGCGGCGATTTGTCCAAGGCTTGGCCTTGGGAGGCGCAGTCGCAGGATTAGGTTTCTGGCCCAAAGCCAGTTGGGCGCTCAAGGGGCCGGGACAACCCAACGTACTATCGGGCACTGAGTTTGACCTGACCATTGGCGAGACGCCGATGAACTTCACCGGCAAGACCCGCACCGCGATCACGGTCAACGGGTCCGTTCCGGCGCCGTTGCTGCGGTGGCGGGAAGGCACCACGGTCAACTTGCGCGTCTCTAATGCATTGCCCGCTAACTCCATCCATGGCGCGGACACCTCCATCCATTGGCACGGCATCATTTTGCCGGCCAACATGGACGGCGTGCCGGGTCTGAGCTTTGACGGTATCGGACGTGGTGAGACCTACCACTACCGGTTCACCCTGCATCAGGGCGGAACCTACTGGTACCACAGCCACTCAGGGTTCCAGGAACAAGCCGGGCTCTATGGCCCGATCGTCATCGACCCATTGGAGCCGGAGCCCTTCAGTTTCGATCGCGACTACGTCGTGATGCTGAGCGATTGGACAGACCTGGACCCGACGGCCCTGTTCGATCGTTTGAAGAAGATGCCGGGCCATGACAATTACTACAAGCGCACGGTCGGCGATTTTGCGCGCGATGTGAAGCGCAACGGCCTGTCGGCCACGTTGGAAGATCGCAAGATGTGGGGCGTGATGCGGATGACGCCCACGGACCTGTCCGACGTCAACGCCAACACCTACACCTACCTGATGAACGGCACGACCTCACTGGGCAACTGGACCGGTTTGTTCCGCAGTGGCGAGAAGGTGCGCCTGCGTTTCATCAATGGCTCTGCCATGACGTACTTCGATGTGCGTATTCCGGGGCTGAAGATGACCGTGGTGGCGGCAGATGGCTTGTATGTCCATCCGGTTTCCGTCGACGAGTTCCGCATCGCGGTAGCAGAAACCTTCGATGTGATCGTGGAGCCCTCCGGGCAGGACGCATTCACCATCTTTGCCCAAGACTCCGGTCGCACCGGCTACATCAGCGGCACGCTCGCTGTGCGCGAAGGATTACGCGCGCCCGTTCCGTCTGTGGATCCCCGGCCGCTGCTGACGATGGCAGACATGGGCATGGATCATGGGTCGATGGATATGTCTGGCGGCAGCAAGGGCATGGAAGGCGGCTGTGGTGCGGCCATGGGCATGCCTGGCATGACCCCATCTGTCAGCGGTAACGCGACCTCGGCCCATGCAGGCCATGCGATGCCCGCCGCCGGCGATGGTGCCATGGCAGGCATGCAGCACGGGGGCATGCAATCACACCCTGCTAGCGAGACCAACAATCCCCTGTTGGACAACCAAGCCATGAGCGTGAGTTCGCGCTTGGATGATCCGGGCAATGGCCTGCGCGATAACGGCCGTCATGTGCTGACGTATTCCATGCTCAAGAGCACCTTTGAAGACCCTGACGGACGCGACCCCGGTCGCGAGATCGAGCTGCATCTGACCGGACACATGGAGAAATTCTCCTGGGGCTTCAACGGTCAGAAGTTTTCCGATGTCGAGCCGCTGCGGCTGAACTACGGCGAGCGTATGCGCATCGTATTGGTTAACGACACGATGATGACCCATCCCATCCATTTGCACGGCATGTGGAGTGACGTGGAGGACGACAACGGCAACTTCATGGTGCGCAAGCACACGGTGGATATGCCGCCAGGTAGCCGACGCACGTATCGCGTGCGTGCCGATGCGTTGGGCAGCTGGGCGTTCCATTGCCACCTGCTTTATCACATGGAAGCCGGAATGATGCGCACGGTGAGGGTCGACGAATGAACATCAATAGACGCGATACCACCCTGACTGCGCTGACGGCTATCTCGCTGGCCCTGGCCAATGCGGCCAGCGCCCAATCTATGCAGCACGGCTCCATGCAGATGGAGCAGGGCGCGCAGACCCAGACTCAGGATCACTCTGCACATCAGGCACCGACATCAAAACCTGCGCCAGCCCAAAAGCCTGCAACACCGGCCAAGACGAGCGAAGCGACGATCGATCATGCGGCGATGGGCCACGCCGAGCCGCAGGCTAACGCAGCCGAGCCTGCCATGCAGGGCATGGACCATTCGCAGATGGGGCACGGCTCGCCCGCGAGCACACCTGCGGCGCCCACAGCGCAGGCGCAGTCGATGCAGGGCATGGATCACAGTCAGATGGCACAGCCCGCTGCAGCCGACACCTCCGGCACGGCCACGCCTGCGATGCAGGGGATGGACCATTCGCAGATGGGCCATGATTCGCCCGCGCCCGCTACACCAGAAGCGGGAATGCAATCGATGGAGGGCATGGACCACAGTCAGATGGGACACGGGCCTGCAGCGCCAACGCAGCCGCGCACCCCGATTCCCGCGGTGACGGACGCGGATCGCAAGGCGGCCATCGCGCCGGAACACGCGCATCCGGTGCATGACAACTCGATCAAGAGCTACGTGCTGCTCAATCGCCTGGAAACCTGGGATGCCGATCCGGGCACCGGGCTGGGCTGGGAGGGCCAGGGCTGGATCGGTACGGACCTCAATCGCGTCTGGCTCCGCAGTGAAGGCGAACGCACGGATGGTCAGACCGAGTCGGCTGATCTGGAAGTGCTTTACGGCCGCAGTATCTCCACGTGGTGGGATGTGGTGGCCGGTGTGCGTCATGACTTCAAGCCTGGGGCATCGCAGAACTTCGCCGCTATCGGTGTACAGGGCTTGGCGCCGATGAAGTTCGAAGTGTCCGCCACAGCCTATCTCGGCGAAGGGGGCCAGACTGCCGCCAATGTCGAGGCCGAGTACGAATTGCTGCTAACCAACCGGCTGATCTTGCAGCCGCTGGTGGAAGTCACCGCCTATGGCAAGAACGATCCATTGCGCGGGATAGGTTCGGGTCTGAGTGCCGCTGAGGCGGGGCTACGACTTCGCTATGAGTTCACCCGAAAGTTCGCTCCCTACATCGGCGTGGTGTACGAGCGCGCGTTTGGCAATACCGCAGACATGCGACGCGAGCATGGCGAGTCCTTTGAAGACACGCGCTTGGTCATCGGCCTTCGTACCTGGTTCTAAGGGGAACTGACAATGAAATCCAACAAAAAGATGTGGGTATGGCTCGGTGCCGGCGTGGCATTGGTTGCGGTGGTCGCAACCGCCACGCTCTCTCTGGGCGTGTACAACGTGGCCGCCGACGATCCGCATAGTCGCCCGGTGTATGCGCTACTTGAAACGGCGCGCGAGCGTTCCATTGAGGTGCGCGCCGCCAAGCTTCAGCTACCCACGAACCTTGATGATCCTGAGCGTATCCGCCAGGGTGCGGGCAACTACAACGCCATGTGCGTGACCTGCCATCTTTCACCAGACGCGGCGGCCACCGAGATGAGCAAGGGCCTGTACCCCGCGCCACCGAACCTAAGCAAACAGCCGGTCGCTCCAGCTGAGGCGTTCTGGGTGATCAAGCACGGCATCAAGGCCAGCGGCATGCCCGCTTGGGGCGGCAGCATGGACGATGAGTTCATATGGAACATGTCGGCCTTCCTGCAGAAGTTGCCCACGCTGGACGCGACTGCGTACAAGGAACTTGTCGACAGCAGCGAGGGCCATTCGCATGGCGGCGGCGAGACGCAAGGCCACCATGACGACGAAAAGGCCGAGGATCACCCTGCCTTATTCGAGCCGGGCAACAACTCCATGCCGCATGCGCACCCGCCGGGCGTGGACGACGATCACCACGGCCCGACACCCAGCGACACGGAAGTCGGGTTGGTGAGCCACGGCCATCCCGACGGCAAGGTGGAGTCGCACCCTGCACCACACACGCCCGTGGCCGATGACGGCCATGCGCACCCCCATTGATCTCCTTGGAGCCCACGCAATGAACGCAACAGCAATCTCGTTCACCCTCGCACTGGCACTGGCCGTCGTGTCCCCCGCAATGGCGCAGGCGACACAGCCGCACGCACATCACCCCGCTGCCGCGGCATCTGCGGACGTCGACGTCCCAGTCACTGCAGAGGCCGCGGTCGCCGTAGCGGAGCGTTTCAACAGGGCCCTGTCTAGCGGCGATCTGGCCACGGTCGAAGCCCTGCTCGCTGCCGACGTTCTCATCCTCGAGTCCGGGGGCGCCGAACGCAGCCGCGAGGAATACATGGGCCATCACGCAGTCAGCGATGCGGCGTTCCTCAAGGGCGCCCATCGCCAGCTGCTCCGTCAGCGCGCACGAGCCGCTGGCGAGTTCGCGTGGGTCGGAACCGAAAGCGAGTTGCATGCCCAGAAGGACGGCCAGCCACTGACCGTCCAGAGCGACGAGACGATGGTGCTGAAGGAGACCGCGGACGGCTGGCGGATCGTCCACATCCACTGGTCCTCGCGGACCAAGCGCTGAGTCGAGAGATTGAAATGACTACGCTCACATTGCACCGTCTGACTTTTGTGGTCCTTGCCGTGGCTGGTCTGGGTGCTTGCACCCAGGATGCTTCATCCGCGCAACCCACAACCTCGCCCTCCGCACAGGTTGTCGTCCAATCAGCCGACGCGACTCCAGCAGCCCTGCCACGCATGACCGTCCACAAGACCCCGACCTGCGGGTGCTGCGGTGTCTGGATCGACCACGTGCAGAAGGCGGGATTCACCGTGGATGTGCACGACATGGATGACCTGGGTCTGGTCAAGGAGCGGTTGGGTGTCCCCTATGCAAAGGGCTCCTGCCACACGGCCGAGATCGGCGGATACGTCATCGAAGGCCACGTTCCGGCCGCGGACATCAAGCGTCTCCTCGAAGAAAAGCCGAACGCACGCGGCCTGGTCCTCCCAGGGATGCCGCTTGGTTCTCCGGGCATGGAGGTCCCGGAGGGACGCCAGCAGCCGTTCACGGTCGAGCTGATACATCGCGACGGAACCACTGAACCGTTCGCACAGCACTGATCCGTCGCAGCAACAGGGGACGGTGTTGCGGGCGCGCCGATTCTCGCCCGCGAGGAAGAAGGAGAACTACATGACTCACCATTCCGCAGCACACCGGCCCCAGGCCATGAACGAGTGCATCGACAACTGCACGCAATGCCATGCGATCTGCCTGGAGACCATCAACTACTGCCTGACCAAAGGAGGTGTTCACGCGGCCCCGGAGCACATCGCCCTGTTGGCGACGTGTGCCGATACCTGCGCAACCAGTGCCGACGCGATGCTGCGCGGTGCCAGCGTTCACGACGTGGTTTGCGGTGCCTGCGCGGAGATCTGCCGCCAGTGCGCCGATGCATGCGACGCCATGAACGACCCTGAGATGACGCGCTGCGCCGAAGTTTGTCGCCGCTGCGCGGAAAGCTGCAGCGCCATGGCAGCGTAATGCGTCGAGGATCCCGCCTGAGCCGGTGGGATCCTCGTCTCGCGAAAGCGGAAGTATCAAGAAAATCCGACAAATCGTGGTTTCAGTGACAGTCCGACATCTAACGCTTGTCGCATCGAACACAGCGCGGCCCCTCCCGAACGGGCTTTGCATCACATTCCAATGAGGATTTATCCATATGAAGTCGTCCAACGTCATTCGCTCCTTCGCGCTCGTCCTCGCAATCGCGGCCGGGCAGTTTTCGCTGCAGGTCGCGCACGCCCACGCCGCGCTGCAGCAGTCCACACCGGCGGCAAATGCGGTGGTGGCCTCGCCAGGCCAGATCGATCTCGTGTTCAACGAGACATTGATTCCGCGGGCGTCGCGTCTCAAGTTGCTCATGAAGCACGGCAGTTCCACCATGCCGATCGAGAATTTCACGACCGAGATCGTCAACAACGGCAAGACCCTGCGTGCCAAGTTGCCTGGACCGCTGGCTCCGGGCGTCTATACCGTGGAATACCGCGCCGTCGGTGGTGACAACCACCCCATGCCGGGCAGCTTCAGCTTCACGGTGCGCTGAGGAGTCGCGAATGTTCGACCTGTCGGCTTATGCACTGAGATTCTTGGAATACCTTGTCATCATGGTTCTTTTCGGGGTTCCACTCTTCGGTTGGTACGGGTCGCGTCGATCGGCACTCGCCGACGCCTTGGCCGGGTGGTCACTCATGGGCGTTCTATTGGCGGGTGCCGTAGCCGGTCTCGTGCTCACCGGGCTCGATGTCGTCTTCAAGACCGCGGGCATCATGGGAATGCCGCTTGCCGAGGTTGATCGCGCATCGCTTGGCTGGTATCTGCTCGAGACGTCCGCGGGCCGGGCAGCCATGGCGAGAGGCGCGCTGCTGGTCGCCCTGATGTTCGTGCTCGGATGGCATCGTCGCCGCGGGAAGGTGGAGACCGCCTTCCCGCTGGGGGCGATGCTGGCGGGCGGCGCACTCGCTTCGCTGGCATGGAACGGCCACGCCGCCGCTGGCGAGGGCTTGGCAGGCGCGGTCCGGCTTGCTGCAGGCATCGTCCATCTTCTCGCGGCAGGCGGCTGGATCGCAGCGGTCCTGATGTTCCTTGCCATGCTGCTGCGCGGCAAAGAGACGAACGGCAGCGGGCGTCTGCGATCAACGCATGACTTTCTGCATGGTTTTTCGACGCTGGGAACGATCTTCGTTGGTGCGCTCATCGTGTCCGGCATCGCGCACTACGGGGATCTCACCGCGTGGTCGTTTTCGGCCCTGTTCCAGAGCACCTACGGGAAGTTGCTGCTTTTCAAACTGGCCCTGTTCGCTGGAATGCTGGGTTTGGGAGCGCTGCACCGATGGACGCTGGTGCCGCGCTTGGAACGAGCGCTGACCAGCGGAGATCCCGCGCAGGAGGTGCGGGCTTTGCGGCAGAGTGTTACGGCTGAGGCCGCGCTGGCCATCTTGATCCTGATTGTTGTTTCAGTGCTCGGGACGCTCAGCCCCGAATAGCTGTGTAACCCGCAATGGCACACTGCCTTGGCAGTCCATCCCCACTAAAGCGAGCATCGGCATGAACTCACCGTCGTCCCATGACCATCACCATTCTGCAGGCGCAGCCCCTGTCGAGGCTGCGGATGGACGGGTCATCACCAATCCCGTCCGCTATACGGACGATGCTCCCCAGCAAGTTGAAGTGACCGCCCCAGCAGCGGTGGCCCAACCCAGCGGTACCCACGCCACGGTCTACACCTGCCCGATGCATCCGCAGATTCGTCAGCCAGGTCCCGGCACCTGTCCGATCTGCGGCATGGCGCTGGAGCCGGAGATGCCCTCGCTGGAGGAGGACGACAATCCAGAGTTACGCGATTTCACCCGAAGGTTCTGGTGGACGTTGCCTTTGACGTTGATCGTCCTGGTCTTGGCCATGCTGGGACACCGTCTGCCCGGCTTGTCCACGCAGGCGCGCACCTGGATTGAGCTCGTGCTGAGCGCCCCGGTGGTGCTCTGGGCGGGGTGGCCTTTCTTTGAGCGCTGCCTACAGTCCATCGGCAATCGCAGCCCCAACATGTGGACGCTGATCGGCATCGGCGTGGCCGCCGCGTTTGGCTACAGCGTGGTGGCCACCGTGGCACCGGACCTGTTTCCGGACTCTTTCCGCGAGCATGGACGGGTAGGGGTCTACTTCGAGGCGGCAGCGGTCATCGTCTCGCTCACCCTGCTCGGACAGCTGCTGGAACTGCGGGCGCGTTCCAAAACCTCGGCGGCCATCAAGTCCCTGCTGGGATTGGCGCCCAAGACGGCTCGCCGCGTCAAACCCGATGGGGGCGAAGAGGACGTTGCGCTGGATCACGTGCACGTGGGTGATCTGCTTCGCGTACGACCGGGCGAGAAGGTGCCGGTCGATGGGGAAGTCATCGAAGGCCGCGCCAGTGTCGATGAGTCGATGCTGACCGGTGAACCCATTCCGGTGGAGAAGGCTGTCGGTGATCACGTTATAGGCGCCACGCTCAACGGGACGGGCGCCTTAGTCATCCGGGCGGACAAAGTCGGATCCGGGACGGTACTGGCGCAGATTGTGCAGTTGGTAGCCCAAGCCCAGCGCTCCCGCGCGCCGATGCAGCGTATGGCGGACAAGGTGGCGTACTGGTTTGTCCTGGCCGTGCTGGCCACGGCGGTGCTCACGTTCTTCGGATGGGGTCTGTTTGGACCCGAACCGTCCTGGACCTTTGCCGTCCTCAATGCCGTATCGGTTCTGATCATTGCTTGCCCGTGTGCCTTGGGTTTGGCTACCCCCATGTCGATCATGGTCGCCACTGGCCGCGCTGCGCAGGTCGGGGTCCTGTTCCGCGATGCTCAGGCGATCGAGCAGCTACGTCTGATCGACACGTTGATCGTGGACAAGACCGGTACGTTGACCGAGGGGCGTCCAGCCTTTCGCGACACGCTCTCCAACGCCGGCTTCGACGCCGATCAGATCCTTTGTTTGGCCGGCAGCTTGGAGCAGGGCAGTGAGCACCCCTTGGCCGAGGCCATCGTGGCTGAAGCCCAGCGACGTGGCTTGAACCTGGTGGCCGCCCAAGATTTTGATTCGCTCACCGGCCAAGGCGTCCGCGGGCGCGTGTCCGATCAGGATGTCGTGCTCGGCAACCAAAGCCTGATGGCGTCGGTTGGCGCCGATGTAGCACCTTTGCAAAGCAGCGCCGAGCGTCTTCGGAAAGAAGGCGCTAGCGTGATGTTCCTGGCGGTCAATGGTCGGTTGGCCGGCGCCATTGCGGTGGCTGATCCCATCAAAGCCACGACCTTGCCTGCCTTGAACCTGCTACGTGCCGATGGCCTGCACGTGGTGATGGCCTCCGGTGACGCACAGGCGACGGCCGAGGCCGTGGGGCGCACGCTGGGCATCGAGGATGTGCGTGGTGGCGTCAAGCCGCAGGACAAGGCCGACCTGGTCCAGCAACTCAAAGCCCAGGGTCGTCGCGTGGCCATGGCTGGCGATGGCATCAACGATGCGCCGGCCCTGGCGGCAGCCGATGTGGGCATCGCGATGGGGACGGGCACGGATGTGGCCATGTCCAGCGCCCAGCTCACCCTGGTCAAGGGTGATTTGAGGCGCATCGTGCAAGCCCGTGCCATCTCGTCTTTGACGGTGGCCAATATGAAGCAGAACCTGGGCTTCGCCTTCGTCTACAACGCCATCGGCGTGCCTATCGCCGCCGGCTTGCTGTATCCCAGCTTCGGCCTTTTGCTCAGTCCGATGATGGCGGCCCTGGCCATGAGCCTGAGCTCGGTTTCGGTGGTCACCAATGCCCTGCGTTTGTCCGGCTCCACCGTTGTTGCCACCCCCCACCCTGACCGCGCCGATGAGCCTGCGCGCGGCCATTCCTGTCACTGATGGCTCATATCCCACAAGGAGTACTGCAATGAAGCATTATGCCTCCCTCTCGATGATGGCCTTGTTCCTGATGGCGGGCGCGGCCTTCGCCGGCGGCCAGACCACCACGCCCACCACCGACCACGGTCAGCACAAGCCGGCGGCGGCCGATGCCGATTTCACCAAGCTCGATGCCAACAAGGACGGCTCGCTGTCCAAGGAAGAACTGGCCAAGCACAAGCTGGCGCCGCACTTTGGCATGCTCGATAGCAACAAAGATGGCAAGCTGAGCCCGCAGGAATTCGCTGCCGGCAAGGGTATGTAAGTGTTCTCAGCCCGGGAGCTGTTCCAACAGTTCCCGGGTTCTTCCGCCGTTCTGCCATTCCCACGGAGATTGTTATGTCCTCTTCGCACGGTACGCACGAAAACGCGCAAGACCCGCAGTCCCAGCACGCAAAACCGCACGCCTCACACCAACCTGCCCACCAGGCACAACAAGGGCATCAAGGCCATTACGGCCGCCTGTTGTTGATGATGGGCCTGTCTTTCGTGGCCATGTACGCATTGATGTACGCAATGGTCGATCAGTGGGCTAACGTCTATAACAACGTGAACCAGTTCTACATGGCGGGCCTGATGGCCGCTCCCATGCTGCTGATCGAGCTGTGGCTAATGTCCAGCATGTACCCCGATCGCCGACGCAATCTGATTCTGGCTGGTCTGACGGTGGCGTTCATGCTGTTCTGCTGGTGGGGCATTCGCACTCAAGCAGCGGTCACTGACAAACAGTTCATCCGTTCGATGATTCCCCACCACGCTGGCGCCATCCTGATGTGTGAGGAGAATCGTCTGAAGGATCCTGAGTTGGTGAAGCTCTGCCAGGACATTATTACCTCGCAGACACAGGAGATCGCGCAAATGAAGCAGTTGCTGGCTGAGCGTTCCCATTAGCTCACTGCCTTTTGCCAGCCGATATCACTTCACTGAGCCTGCGCACTGACCATTCGGTGGATCAAACGCGCGGCCACACGTGCGGTGGCTTGATCCGGATCCAGGGGCGGACACAGTTCCGCCACGTCGACCACACGTACCTTGCCCGAGGCCATGACCAGATCCAGCAGGGCTTCCAGGACCTCCAGACTCACCCCGCGTGGGTTGGGGGCGCTCACGCCCGGGGCCACCACCATTGAGTACGCCGGCAAGATCACCAGCGGCTTGGGTAGCTACACCCAGTGGCGTGGCTTGGGCTCACTGCGTATGGGCAAGAACCGTTGGACCGGCGTCTATTCGGCGCAGTACATCGGCAGCGCGGACGACATCATCGCCGTGCCCGACACGATCGGCTCGCATGTGTCCAGCGTGGTGTACCACAGCCTGCAACTGAGCTACGGCATCAAGAAGAAGTGGGATATCTCCGCCGGCGTTGAAAAAGTGCTCGATAAGAAGGCGCCGTTCGTGAAGAACAACCCCAACACCGACACCGACACCATGACGTACGACTTGCTGGGTCGTCGCTGGAATGTCCGCTTTGGTTACCACTGGTAAGCCACGATCACGAGGAGCTACACATCATGAGAAACACGCAACTATCCGCCACACTACTGCTGTTCGCTGTGGCCGGCAGTGCCGGTGCGCACGACCTGTTTGTCGCTTTCTCCAAGCCTGGCACCGCAGCGGGCGAGGCGAACACAGCGTTGGTGAACAATGGCACCTTCGATGAAAGTGCAGGTGCAGTCACCCGAGCGCGTCTACAGGACGTTTCGCTGAGTCAGGGCGGCGCTAAGGCTGCACCGGACTTGGCCAGTTGGAAAGAGGTCGGCAAGCAGAGCCAGCTCACCGTGCATCCGGCGGGCGAGGGCACCTATCTGCTGGGGGTCTCGACGATGGCCTCCACCAGCACGCGTACGGCCAGCGAGTTCGGCAAGTACCTGGAGTTGGAAGACTTGCCCGATACCCTGGCCACCTATGATGCGAGCAAGTTTCCCAAAGGGGTCACCTATAGCTATACCAAGCATGCTCGTACCATTGGACAGGTGGGCACAAAACTGACCGACGATTTCGCTGCCTCGCTGGGCTATCCGCTGGAGATCCGCTTGGCCCGCAATCCTGGAAGCGTGAAGGTCGGCGAACAGCTGTCGTTCCAGGTGCTGCAGCAGGGCACGCCAGTGCCCAACCTACGCGTGTACGTCGGTCATCGTGCTGACGCACCGGTCAAGGGTGGGCACGGTAGCGCTACGCTCCTGCGCACCGATGCCCAAGGCCAAGCCAGTTTCCAGGTGACCACCGCCAAGACCTGGTACATCCACACCAATCACATGGTGCCCTCTACACAAAAGGGTTTGGATTTTGTGTCGGATCGGGCGTCGCTGAGCTTTGAGATTTCCCCGCACGCCGGGCACTGATAAGTAAGCATGTAGGCGGTACTCTCCCCTTTGACGCCAGTCATGACTTCTTCCATGACTGGCGTCTTTTTGTGGGGACTTACCTCAAGTGCTCAGTCTGTCTCTCATTGGTCGCCCCGCGCCGCGCGCAATCCACGTCGCCGCACTAGATAGAACGCTGCGGGAATCACCACCATAGAGAGCACCGGTGCGGTGAGCATGCCACCCAGCATCGGCGCGGCGATACGTTGCATGACCTCCGAGCCGGCACCGGCACCGACGAAAAGCGGAAACAACCCGGCCAGGATGACGGCTACCGTCATCGCCTTCGGGCGCACCCGTTGCACGGCGCCTTCGTAGATAGCCTCTTGCAGGGTAGACACATCTTCCGGCGCACCGCTGGCCAAGCGCTGCTCCCAGGCATGACGCAGGTACAGCAGCATGATGACGCCGAACTCAGCCGCAACGCCGCCCAGGGCGATGAATCCGATCATGCTGGCCACCGAAATCGCATGGCCCAGCCCCCAGATCAACCAGAAACCGCCCACCAACGCCAAGGGCAAGCTGAGCAGGATGATGGATACATCGCTAAGCCGGCGAAACACCATCCAGATGACCAGGAAGATGATCGCCAACGCCGCGGGCACCACCCATTGCAGGCGTGCCAAAGCCCGTTGCAGATACTCGTACTGCCCCGACCACGCCAGACCATAGCCGGCAGGCAAACTCACCTGGGTCTGCACCGCGGCTTGCAGGTCCTGGACCACCGATCCCAAGTCGCGATCGGCCACATCCACGTAGATGTAGCCCACCAACCGGCCGTTATCGCTCTTGAGCATCGGCGGGCCTGGGCTGATTGACAGCTCCGCCACCTGGCTCAAGGTCAGTTGCACACCGCCTGGCGCGATCAGCGGCAGATCCTGCAAGGCCTGCAACGAGTCACGCTGGCCACGGGGGTAGCGCAAGACGATGGGATAGCGTTCGCGCCCCTCGATCGTTTCCCCGATTGGATCACCGCCAACGACCGTGGCAATCAGTTGCTGGAGTTGGCCTTGAGTGAATCCGTAACGTGCAGCGATTTCCGGGCGCACCTGTACATCGACATAGCGCCCACCCGTGACGCGTTCGGCCAGTGCCGAACTCACGCCGGGCACAGTCTTGGCCACCTGCTCGATCTGCTGGCTCAGGCGCTCGATCTGCTCCACATCGGGTCCGGAGACCTTGATCCCAATCGGGCTCTTGATGCCGGTGGCCAACATATCGATGCGATTGCGAATGGGCGGGACCCATAGGTTGGTCAGACCGGGAATCTTGACCGCTGCGTCCAACTCCTGGCGTAGCTTCTGGGGGGTCATGCCCGGGCGCCATTGATCCCGCGGCTTGAAGGTCACGGTGGTCTCAAACATTTCGATCGGTGCCGGATCGGTCGCACTTTCGGCACGGCCCGCCTTGCCGAACACGTGCTCAACCTCCGGTACGGTCTTGATCATCCGGCCCGAGAGCTGGAGCAACTGACGGGCCTTGTCGGCGGACAGGCCGGGCAGGGCCGTGGGCATGTACAACAGGCTGCCTTCTTCCAAGGGCGGCATGAACTCACTGCCCAACCGGCTAAAGGGGATCAAGGTGAGCACTAGCAGCAGGCCGCTGAGCAGCAAGGTGACACCGGGATGTTTGAGGACCCACAGCAGGATGGGCCGATAGCCAGCGATCAGGATGCGATTGATGGGGTTCTGCTGTTCCGGGCGGATGCGGCCGCGGATCAGGTAGCCCATCAAGACGGGGATCAAGGTCACCGACAACCCTGCTGCGGCGGCCATCGCGTAGGTCTTGGTGTAGGCCAGAGGCGAGAACAATCGCCCTTCCTGCGCCTGCAGGGCAAAAACCGGCACGAAAGACAGGGTGATGACCAGCAAGCTGGCGAACAGGGCCGGTCCGACCTCGGCCGCCGAGCGGGCCATCAGCTGCCAGCGCTCCTCACCCTGAGGTTCCCGGCCGTGCGCCTCCCGCCAGTGCTCCAGATGCTTGTGTGCATTTTCGATCATCACCACCGCTGCATCGACCATCGCACCAATGGCGATGGCGATGCCGCCTAATGACAGCAAGTTGGCGGAGATCCCCTGGGCGTGCATCACGATGAAGGCCGCCAGGATACCCAAAGGCAGGGTGATGACGGCCACCAACGCCGAGCGTAGGTGCCACAGGAACAGCAGGCATACCAGCGCTACGACCAGAAACTCTTCGCCAAGCTTGTGGGTGAGGTTGCGTACCGCATCCTGGATCAGCTCGGAGCGGTCGTACACCGGCACCACTTCCACGCCCTCGGGCAAGCTGGATTGCAACGCCTGCAGTCGCGCTTTGACGTTCCGAATGGCCCCCAAGGCATCCTTGCCGGTCCGCAGGACGATCACGCCGCCGGCCACCTCACCTTGACCATCCAACTCTGCGATACCACGACGGAAGACCGGCCCGCGACTGATCGTGGCCACCTCGCCGAGCAGGACGGGGATGCCGTCGTTGCCGGTTACCGGCACCTGTTCGAACGCCTCCTGTGTGCGCAGGTAGCCTTCGCTGCGCACCATCAGTTCGGCTTCGCCTTGTTCGATCACCGAGCCCCCGGTAGCGCCGTTGGCCGCATCCACCGCCTCGATGAGCTCGGCCACCGTCAGTCCACGGGCCGCCAACGCCTGCGGATCGGGCTGGATCTGCCAGGCGCGCACCGCACCGCCCACACTGGCTACTTCAGCCACGTCCGGCACGGTTTTTAGCTCATAACGAAGAAACCAGTCCTGCAACGCACGCAGCTGCCCCACATCACGTTGACCTGTCCGATCCACCAAGGCGTACTGGTAGATCCAGCCCAGTCCTGTCGCATCAGGACCCAGCGCCGGATTCACATTCGGCGGAAGTCGATCGCGTACCTGGCTCAAGTACTCGAGCACTCGAGAGCGCGCCCAGTAAAGATCAGTGGCATCGTCAAACAGGATGTAGACGAATGAATCACCGAAGAAGGAGAAGCCGCGTACCGCCTTCACGCCCGGCACGGACAACATCGTGGTGGCCAACGGGTAGGTGACCTGGTCTTCGATGATGCGCGGGGTTTGCCCCGCCCATTGCGTGCGGATGATGACCTGGGTATCGGACAGGTCCGGCAGCGCATCCAGCGGCGTGTTCTTTACCGACCAGATACCGACCACCGCCAGCAGCGCGGCGGCAACCAGCACCAGCACGCGATTGGCGATGCAAGCATGGATCAGGCGCGCGATCATGGTGTGCCCTCCATCGCTTCGGACATGACCTCGCTTGCCTGGCAATCAGCGGCTGCGGCGGGGCCGAACTTGGGTACCAACTGCATATCCATGAACGGTGACTTGCCCGGCTTGTCGAAATGCTTCTCCGGCACCATCGGGTCATACCAGTACTGCACCGGGCAGCGCGGCGGCGTAGAGGTGGAGGTGTCTGGCGCGACAGGCGCCGGCTGTCTGGACGGTGACGGCACGACAGTGCGTGGTTCGTGCCCGGCGTCATGGCGCTCGTGCACACCTGATGCGCTGGCAGGGCGTGTCGGTTGTGCAGCACCCAGGCGCTCCAACGCACCGGAGAGACTGGCTTCGGAGTCGAGCAAGAACTGACCCGAGACGACCACGCGTTCACCACCGGCCAAGCCTGCCACGATCTGCGTGCGCCCTTGCACGCTACGTCCCACACTCACCCGCACTGGCCGGAAGCTCCCGTCCGGATCCTGCACGATGACCCGGCTGTCCCGCCCGGTGGCGATCAGCGCCTCCGTGGGAACGACTGGCAGGGCCTGCTCGGCGTCGGGCTGCACCAGAACCTCGGCGAACATGCCCGGCACCAGCCGACGCTGCGGGTTGCGCAGCACAATTCGCGCCCGCTGCGTGCGACTAGCCATGTCGACCTGGGGAAGCAACGCCTGGATCTGTCCGGCAAAGCGCTCTGCCGGCCAGGCACTGACCGTGGCCTGCACTGAGGTCCCCGGCCGCAAGGTGCCCAGCGCTGCCTGGGGTACCGAGGCCTCCAGCCACAACGTGTCCAGCCCATTGATCTTGAACAGTGGCGTACCGGGCATCACCGTCTGTCCCTCGCGTGCCAGGATCTCGGTCACGACACCACTGTGGTCTGCGCTAAGCACGACGCCACTTCTGGCCGAGGCGCCAGAAGGAACACCCAACGAACGCAACCGTTGTTGCGCCGCACCCTGCAGCTCACGCGCGCCCGCGGACTGAGCTTGGCTCAGGGCATGTGCTTCGGCGATGGCCGCGTTCCATGCCGGGGCCTGCACGGTGGCCAGCGTTTGACCACGACGAACCTCGGTAAACGGCGCCTTTACCTGCACGTGGGTGATCAAGCCTTCCATGCGCGCACTGATCACGCTTTCCTGGGTCAGATCCCACGTCAGTGTGCCCGGCACGCGTACGGCAGTCCCTAGTAACTCTACCGTCACTTCCTGAGTGCGTATGCCCACGTTCTGCTGCAGGCGCGGATCGATCTGCGTTCCGCCCCCTATGGCCTCATCTGCGTATTTGGGCAGCAACTCCATATCCATGAACGGAGATTTGCCCGGCTTGTCGAATCGCTGCTCCGGCGCCATGGGGTCGTACCAGTACAGCACCTTGCGTGCTTGATCTGCGACGCTCGTGCCGGGGGGCGGGGTGGTATCAGAGGTTCGAGTCATCCAGGCGTAGCCGCCGGCAAAGCCGAGCGCCAGCAACCCGAGGGCCACGGCGAGCTGTGTGAGACGCGTCTTGGTCGGGCTCATGGCGTGTTCTCCTCATGGGGTAGCAGATAGGCCAGTGCCGCCCAGGCACGGCCCTGTTCGCCCAGCAGACGGGCGTTCTCCAGGTGCAATTCGATCTCATCGCGCCGCGCTTCCAGCCACGGCTGCAGGTCGGCACCGGCGCCGTAGGCGGCCAACGCCGTGCGTGCACGATCGCGCGCCAAAGGCAGGCTCTGCGTGTTCTGGCGCTCCAACTGGCCGGTTAACCCGCGCCATCGCGCTATCGCGCGTTGCACCGACTCGGCTTGGATGCGCCGGGCCTCATCGCGCTCTGCGGACACCGCCTCCAGCTCGGCCCGCCGTGCCGCGATGCCTCGTGCTTGGCGGTTCTTCTGGAACAGCGGCAGGCCCACACCCACTTCCACCATGAGCATGTCGCTGCGCGCCATGCCGTCGGGTGCGCGCTCGCGACGTCCGTAGGTGAGCTCCACACTCCAATCCGGGCGGGTTTCGGCCACGGCCGCATCCACCTGGGCCTGGGCTAAGCTCTCGCGTGCCTCCCAGCCCAGTAGTGGCGTGTGTTGGTCCAGTTTGGCCAGCAGTTGGGTGGGCTCCAATGGCAACTGCGAAAAATCCGGTGCCGCACCACTGGCCAAGATCGCCTCTGGTGCAATACCCAACCACCGCGCCAGGCCGGCCTGCGCGGCGGCGTGCTCCGCATGTACCTGCTCCAGGCGATTGTCCAACTGCAGTAGGGCGGCCTGGGCGGCAAGCACATCACTGGCCCCGGCCGTGCCGCCTGCCAAGCGAGCACGCGCCGCACGCTCGGCTATACGGGCCGGCTCGCGCAGACCTTCCAACGCATCTACGGCTTGCTGCGTACTCCACAGCTCGATCCAGGCCAGCGCGGCCGCTTGGGCCACCATCTGCTGTTCGGCCATCGACAGTGAGCGCGCTTGCGCCAGCGTCGCTTGCGCCAACGCGTGCTCGGCACGTCGTTTCGCACGCGCAGGAAACTCCTGCATCAGACCGATTTGCTGGGTGGTCATCTCATCGGCCCGCAAGCTGAAGGCATCGGGTCCGCTGACGGGCCAGTTCGCCAGCCCCACGATCAAACGTGGGTCGGGAAGCGCGCCAGCACGCGCGGCTTCTTCGGTACTGGCATCGATCTGCGATCGGCGCACCTGCAGGGTTGGGGCGTTAGCAAGCGCCCGTTGTAGGGCTTCTGTGTAGCTGATCGGGATAGCGGGCGATGCCGCCAGCACAGGACCACTGAGCGCCAGGGCAAACACGAACCCACACGCCATCTTGCGCCTTGCACGCAAGAAGAAAGACATCTCCATAAGACCTCCGGGAAACGACAACGAGCGCGCTGCAACGCATGCAGCACGAGCACGGGTCAATCCAGGAGGGGGCTTAAATCAGCAGGCTACAGAAGCGCTGCAGGGGAGGCGGATCGGACACGCACACCGGAACATCCCGATACAACTGCGCGTGTACCGGTGGCAACAGAGCCTGCACCAGCGCGAAGGCGGCCAGCGCGGGCTGGTAAGGCACTTGAGGGGCCTTCGCATCGGCCGTGGCGATGTGATCGCGCTGGCAATGCTGGTCGCACAACGCCGGAGCATCGGGATCCGGCGTGGACATCTCTTCGCAACCGACCATCAGGGTCGCTTGTCCAGCTTCCACCGATTCCAGCGGACAGGCGTAAGCCACCAGCGCGAGTTGCTGCAGCAGCAGCGCCCACAGTCCCAGCCATGCCAGTCGGGCACGAGAACGGGGTCGCCGCCATCGCCTCAGCAGCCTCACCATGACAGCTCCCGCACGCCCGAAGCAGCGCCTGCGGACGCTGGGCAGATCAGGGCAGGGGACGTGCGAGCTCTCATGATGGCCAGTCTAGCCCTCTTGGGGCCGACTGTCATTGATCAGGATCAAGCCCTCGCGCGGACTCAGCGGTGGCATCCGCCGCAGCAGGAGGATGCGACGGCCGGGGCGGCCGGCGTACCAGCCTCAGAAGGGAGCACCGCAGCGATCACATAGCCTTGCCGCTGGATAGCCTCAACCGCCTGTTCTACGGCAAGCAGGCCCTCGATCTTGACCACGCCACTGCCCAGATCGACGTCCACCTGGGCGTGGGGGTCAAGGGCCTGAATGGCTTGGGTGACCGTTCGGACACAGTGACCACAGGTCATACCTTCAACAACGAGATTCATGGACAACCCTCCAAAAGCATCGGCGGTTTGCCGACGGCGTGACGATGAGCCTTCCCACGGTGGGAAGGTCAAACGACAGGCAAGTTGAGTGGTAATCCGTCCCGCGTTGTTGACCTTCCCATCATGGGAAGGCTCAGGCTACCTGCTCGTTCCTATTGGCCCTCACTCCATGGACATAACGCTCACTTATGCGAATTAAGTTATTGATTATATTACATTAATACAGGAATCGCAAGGTCTGTAGTTGCACCGTGCCCTGGCCGGCCACAAACGCGATAAGCTAAGCATTCCTTAGTGCTAGTCATTCTTGATGTCATGACGATGCCATCTGAGCGCACCCGCAATGTGCTGCAGGCGGGCGCGTTCCTCAGGCAGCTAGCGGCCAGCCAAGCCGTGCCTAAAGAGGTGCGGCAAGAGGCATATTGACTGCTGCGGCACTATCCAACCGTCAGCGACATCGAGGCGATTGCTGAGCACGAAGAGCGGCTGCGAGCGCTGACCCAGTCGGCCTTCGTACGACCCTACCTGAGCAGCGAGATCGAGGCGGATTGGTTCTCCGGGTACCCGCTTGGCCCTCATCGCATCTGACCATGAAGCAACCGAGCAGGCCGCGTGGAAGAGGGACTACGTCTGCGGAGACAGCGCTGGAGGCTTCCTTTGAACGGGCCCGCGACAGTGCGGCCGAGGAACGCGCATTCTTCAAGCGACTGATGGATGCGATCGTGTACGTGCATGCGCCCATCTCGGACGACGCGCAGACACTGCGGCTGGTCCAGTTCCGCCATCCTGACGGTTTCGATGCGATCCCTTTCTTTACCTCGCTCGACAAGGCGCAGGCGGCCAGCTCGTCTGCTGTCAGAATTCTGGGAGTTTCAGGCCGTGAGCTGCTAACCGGTACTCGCGGCGCGACGTTGATGCTCAATCCCAACTACGGCGGCGTTGTCCTGTACCCGGAAGAGGTTGCGACATTGTTGGATACGGGCTTTCTGGCCAGGGTGGAACGTCTGGCGCCGGCGGAGTTCGCGGTGAGACCTGCCCAGGCCGCGCCGGCTTGGCTCGCTCCGGCCATCAGCGGCAGCCTTGAGCACGCCGACTTCGTCTCGTCGGCCTATCTCCTGGAAACTCACTCGTCAGGGGGCGTCGAACAGCCTCCCGGTCTGTTGATCTGGCTGGTGGTGGACCTGGCTTTCGCCGAGCGGGCGGCTCGTCTGGTGACCACCGCCATACAGCCCTTATGCTCAGATTTGGACGTCATCATCGACTTGGCGGTCCACGACGTATCGCTGCCTTTGCCGGCGGGCTTGGATGATCCCCAGATCCTGCCCATATTTTTTCACGAGAATCAAGCCAACTTGAGCACAGCTCATCGGCCTATGAGCCCTGAAGATAAGCTACTAGCACTCCTTCCGGGATTGACCGAGGAAGAGAAGGAACGGCGGACCCGCGAGGGTATGGCCGACGTCGACGCTGGACGTACGATCCCGCACGAGGAACTACTGCAATGGATCAGGCGACGGTCAGAGCCTTCTTGAAGGTTTCCGTTGGGTCAGGAGCGTGGAAACTCTTGAATCCAATATTCAAGAAGGGCACGCGTGCCTGAGCAGTACTCCAGGAATGCCTGTGTCACGCGGCTTCTGGTTCAATCAAGCCTAGGTCTGTAATCCACGAACTGCCTGACGTCGAGGGGTGTTTCCTCGTTGAATCATGGTGTTAGAGACGATTCGGCTGTTTTTCTCACGAATCCCTGCCGACCTTCTATTTGGCCTGCATGGCATTCGACCCTTTGTCAGAGAACTCAAATATCGTTCAGGTCACTACTCGTAGCTGCACTACGGGCACTTCTGCCACAGGCATGTACACCCTGTCATATCGTGGTCTTGCTGCAGATGGCACTCCGCGAGGCGTGTACTCCCGTGGAGGGTTCTACTACAAGGGCCTTTGCTCTTCTCGCGTTGATGGTCAAGCGGGAATGATCAACGGCACCATTTACAGCGGCGGCGTCTGTGACAATGGTTGCAAGGTTCAACCAAACCTTGATCCTTCCGTCAATTTCTCATTGCGCGAGAACAACAATCCGAACGCTATTGCGATTCGGTCTGGCACCTGGAAAGCAACCGGAGGGGTCTGCACCCCCGACGATACGCAGCCCAAGCCTGAAAAGAAGGATGAGTACTGCCATCAGTCCGGCAGCTACACCGTGTGCAAGTCAAAGGATAGAACCTGCATCTCTACTGCAAGTGGCTTCCGGACCTGTGCGAGTGACACGGCGAACGAGAAAGGCCACACCGCAACGAACAACCCGCGCACTGAGGCTGCGAGCATCAGCGCGCCGAACACGCCGCCGAATCCGCCTACCAATCGCCCTGGCGAGGACTGGAAGCCTAGTGGTGGCACCACGAACATCACGAACAACAATAACGGTAACACCACCAATACGCAGAACTACAACAATCAGGGCACGCCCAATGGCAACCAGCCCACGCCCGGCGATGGCTCCGGCCCCGGGGCTGGCGGCAGCAACGGGAATGGTGAAGAGGGCGAGGGCAACGGTAATAGTGCTAGTGGCGGCGGCGACTGCGGGGCACCGCCTACGACCAGCGGTGATCCAATTCTCGGCATGATTGCAATGCAGACCTGGGCGACGCGGTGTGCCACTGAAAAGGCAAACTCCGCCAAGGTCACAGGCGATGTTGGCAACTGCGAGGCGGCTTTCTCGGTCGAGGGCGACTCGATACAGGCCAATCAGCTTCGTGCGCAGCGTGCACAGCTGTGCGCCGGGAAGCCCGGGTCGGGCGAGGGCACCGGCGGCGACCCTCATCAGGGCGCGGAAGACGTGGACGGCCCCGGCAAGTGGACATGGAAGTTTGACGACAAGCTCATTGACAAGACTGGCTTCGGCGGCGGCAGTTGCCCGCAGCTTGGAACCATTGACTTCGGCAGGTTTGGTACGGTCCCCCTTGACGGCCAGACGTGGTGGTGTCCGCTGATCTCAGCGTTGCGCACCGTGATGCTTCTGCTTGGCATGTTCATTTCATTCCGCATCGTGTTTGGAGATTCGTGATGGGTTCTATATGGGAATGGATCACGCGTGCCGTGAACCTTGTCTGGACCGTCCTTTTTGGTGGCATTGGGCGCATCGTGACCAAGGCCCTTTCAACGGCCGGTATTACCTTGGTTTCGGTCAACCAGCTCCTTCCGCAGCTGCGTTCGGCTATCTCTGACTACTTCAGCGGCTTGCCGGATTGGGCGCACAACTTCATCGGCGCTGTTGGCTTCGATGTGTTCATGAGCATGATCCTGTCAGCGCTGTCTGTGCGCTTCATGTTCAAGATCATTCCGATGCCCACTGCGCAGGCTCAACAGCTGGGAGTGACCAAGGAATGATCTACTGGTATACGGGCCAGCCTGGACACGGTAAAACGCTGCATGCGATCGATCACGCGATCGATTTCCGTAACGAGGGCCGTTTGGTCTACGTGTGCAACGTGCGCGGTTTCAAGCACGACGAAGCACGCATGCTGCCGATGACGCCGGAGCAGTTCTGCGACTGGCCCAACTTCCTTCCCGATGGCGCGGTGTGCGTGGTCGATGAGGCATACGAACATGGCATGTTGCCTAAGCGTCGGCCCGGCTCCGCTGTGCCTCATCACGTCGAGCAGCTGGCAAAGCATCGCCATCGCGGCTTGGACTTCATCTTCGTTAGCCAGTCGCCTGACCGACAGTGCGACGACTTCGTGCAGGACCTTATCGAGCGGCACGTGCATGTGCGCCGTCGATTCGGCTTGCCGTTCGCGCATCTCCGTATCTTCGACCGTTACGAAAAGAACCCGGAGAAGGGCCACCCGCTGATCTTGAAGCGGGTCAAGCTACCCAAGCGTCCGATGGGGCTCTATGAGTCCACCGTAATGGATACCAGCGAGAAGGCCATTCCCTGGTATTACCCGGCAGCGGCAGCGTTGTTGCTTGCGGTCATCGTAGGCGCATGGTGGTCCGTGAATCGCGTTCATGCCCAGCTATCGGGGGAGCTCGAAACGGGGCAACCCAAGGCAGAGGCGCAGCAAGCGGCGGAGAACGGAGCGGGAGCGACGGTCGCAGCCGCGCCGCAAGCCGCACCCCCGGCGGTCACCCGGAGTAGCGACTACGTGGCATGGGTGACGCCGCGAATTCAGGGCCAGCCGTGGACTGCACCCGCGTATGACAGCCTGTCGATTCCCACCAATCAGCCGCCTCGGGTCTACTGCATGGCGTCCGGCGATGGGCTCGATGCCAACGGCGACCATCAGATCGGGCGTTGCAGCTGCAAGACGGAGCAGGGCACCACGTACGTGATGGATCAGGAGCAGTGCCGCATGATCGCGGTGAATGGGCAGTACGAGCCCTTCCTTGATACCAATCAGGCGGAGGCCCGGCGCATGAACGACCTACAGCAGTCGGCGCACTATCAGCAGGAAGCGCGGCGAATCCGCGAGGAGGCTGGCGGGGTGGCCTTGCAGCACGTTGAGCGGGCTATGGGCACATTCCCGGAATCACCGCCTCACGCGACGACCAGTTACATGACCACGGCGGCGGGGCCGAACAAGCTATGACCAGCAGCGCACGCGAGGTAATGAAGTGGCTGGCCGTGGTTCTCATGACGTGCGACCACGTTGCCAAGGTCATCTACGGTGGCTATGTGCCAGGTCTTAGCGAGGCGGGCAGGGTGGCATTTCCCCTGTTCGCGCTGGTGATGGCCTACAACCTCGCCCAGCCCGGCGCCGATGCGGTGAAGTCGGTTCGCAGGCTCGGCATGTGGGGCCTGATCGCGCAGCCCGTGCATGCTTTGGCGTTCGGGTACTGGTTGCCGTTGAACATCCTGCTCACCTTCGCCCTGTGTGCCGCTGCTATCTATGCAGCCGGCCAGCGTAAGTGGGTTTTCCTGGCATTCGCCGCGGTGGTGCTGCCGGCATTCGTGGATTACCAATGGGCCGGGGTAGGGTTCGTATTGCTGGCATGGCTGGCCTTCCGGCGGCGGCAGTACGGGCTACTGGTCCCGGCGTTCGCCGCGATCTGCTGGTTCAACGGCAACCAGTGGGCGCTGGCGGCGATTCCGGTGGCGCTGGGCCTTTCCCGTGTGGCGTGGCTGGTCCCGCGTGGCCGCTGGGCGTTCTACGGCTACTACGTGGGGCATCTTGCCTGCCTCGGGCTGGTGGCGCTTATACTGCCGCCATGAACCTGCGCCAATACCTTGATGTGCATTACTGGGTGGCCCGATGGATGGATCGGGCGTTCAACCGGTATAGCCGACGCTAAAGCCAGGACACGGCCGCTGCCGAGGCGGTAAGCTTCGCCCAGCATCAGGGGGAAGCCATGTTCACAAGGATTGCAGCCGGATTGCTGCTGTGTGCATTCGCCGCGCCTGCGGCCGCACAGCAGATTTACAAGTGCGTCAGCAAGGCCGTGATCGAATACCAGTCAACGCCGTGCGCCAATGGTGAGGCGGCCAAGACGTGGGCCGTGGAGGTCGCGCCTCGATCTGAGGGCGTTATTGAGAATGAGCGCCGCCTCGACGCCATTCGACAGCAGAATTCAGCGTCTATCGCGCCTCGGTCTGCACCAACGCAGCCTGTTTATCGGAATGGCGGTGGCGGCGCTCGTCTTCATAGTATTTCCCAGTACAGGGACCCGGACGCGTGCGAAGCCGCCAAGGCCGAGCGCGAGCGTGTTTTTCGCATGTACGGCTCCAACCGGCCTTACATGGTCGGCCGCCGCATGGATGATATGGTGTGGTCGGCCTGCAAGTAGCGTTTGGCCGGTGGGAACGATTCTCACCGGGGTGTAGGGGCAGCGCCCCTACGGAAGCGCCTTACACGCGCTGGCGAGGTCTCGGCCCCGGTACCTGCAGGACTGCCGCAGGTGGCTCGGCGTCGGGGCCAGCCATCGCCACCGATGACCGCTTTTCCCGGCGATGTGCCAAGGCATCGGAGAGGTTCACCACGCTGGCGGCGTTGAAGGACAAGGGTTTCCGGGGCTTGCCGATCGCGCGGCCGGCCTCCATCATCCGGCGCCATTCCTGCGCCTGGGCAGCAGTGAGCGACAGCCATGCCAGATCCTGCGGTTCCAGTTCGCGGCCTTCGGGCGTGACCAGTCGTCCAGCCTTAAACGAAAAACCGGCCCAAGGGCCGGTTAGGTTCCGATCACGCACAATCAGGCTCCATGCCGCAACAGGGACAGGGGGCGAGGCAAGAGCCGTGCCAGCCACACCCGCAGCATCTTGAACATAATATACATTATGCGAAATGTTGGGCAGGCCGAATCCGAGCCTTCGTCTCTTCCGCGTGGCAATGGCTGGGCCTCTGGCTCGGCTCTTGCCTGCGCCCTGGGACCCCGGCCAAGGATGAGATCGCGGCATGATTGAGTTCGACCCGCACCACCGTATCTGATTGACGGGGAGAAGTCGCCCCACCTACTACGAAAAGTCGCCCCATTTTCTACGGAAAGTCGCCCCACATTTGACGGAACTCCCATCAAGGCGCCCCTAATTCGACGAAGCTACGAAACTGATGCCCCAGATTTGATCGAACGGCAGACAAGTTGCCCCAAGAGTCTCGGTTGGTGGTTGCTCAATTTAACCTGCGAGTGAACCCTTGTGCCACCGGCGAAGATCGCGGTCTGCGTATCGGTGATTCTGGGCGCTGGGGGAGCAAGCCTTGGCAAATCGCGCGCCGCTCCGCGTGCGGCTAATCTGGGCCTGCAGGCCCGCGCTTCCTGCCCTGATTAAACCGAGATCTGCAGGGGCGCGCTCTTTGATTTTGAGTTTGTCCGATGGCGGGCTCGGGGCTGCATGACTGATGGCAGATGTACGTCACGCTACGGCAGTCTCCAAGGCCAGCATCTTCTTTTGCCGGGATCGCGATAGTTCCAGCTGTGGCGAGGACCATAGTGGTGCCTTGGGAGGCGCCACTGAATACGTCCCTCAGGGTCACAGCCGCTGATTGATCCATGCCCAGGTCGTGTTGGATAGGTAGCCTTGGTGGCTGCCTGTGTAGACATGGGTGACAAAGATCCGGTCGTTCCCATCAAGACGCTGCCTGAGATCGGTGCATAGAGCGTCGGCGGATAGGCTCGTTGAGATCCATCGCACGGTCTCAAGGCCGGGATCGGCGACGTTTTCGTGCCGATTCAGGTGGTTCAGAAACGCTGTCCGCTTTGCTTCGTAGTTCGCTTCGCGGTTCAAGTTCCAGGTCACTACATAGACGGCCATTTCGATCCTTCGAGTGTGACACTCAGTGTGTCGGCGCGATCATAGCAAGTGTGATACACGTCGCGAAAATGGCTGCCCCGCCCTATTCTTTGATGGTTCCGATAAGATATATTTATCGGAACTCGGGAGATTTTTGCGCTATATTTTCAATCACTTATGAGCGACCTCCTGCCAACTCTGACCACCGCGGCTCCTGCCAAACCGACCGTGGCGCAGCTCTCGCAGTCCTCGGCGGACGCGGTACGCGAAGTCTTCGCCGAAGCGGCCTCGGCCAACACCACGCGCAGTTACGCCACCGCATTGCGCTACTGGGCGGCCTGGTACCAAGGCCGCTACGGAGTGGTCATCGCCATGCCGGTCGACGCGTCTTGCGTGATCCAGTTCATCATCGATCATCTGGCCCGGCGCTCAGGCGACGCCCTGACCTGGGAGCTGCCGCCGACACTGGATGCGCTTTTGGTAGAAGGCAAATTCAAGCAGCGCCAAGGACCGCTCAAGCTGTCGACCATCGTCCACCGCGTTGCGGTGCTCTCCAGCGCCCATCAATTGCTCAAGCTGGCCAATCCCTGCGAAAGCAGCGAGGTTCGGCAGCTGTTGGCCAAGGGCCGTCGCGCCGCACATAAGCGCGGCGAGCGGCCGAGCAAGAAGACGGCGATCACTGCGACCGAATTGATGGCGATGATTGCGACCTGTGAGGACGATCTTGTTGGGAAACGTGATCGTGCCCTGCTCTACTTTGCCTTCGCCAGTGGTGGGCGCCGGCGGAGCGAGACGGCCCATGCCGCCTTGAGCAAGCTTGCGCCGATCGACGGCGGGTACCTCTACCACCTGGATGTCGGTAAAACGCTTCAGGAGGGCGTCAAAGCAGGCGGCTCGCCGGACAAGCCCTTGTTAGGTCCACCGGCCGAAGCGCTTCGCACCTGGATCGAAGCGGCTGGACTGCAGGAGGGTGCCCTCTTCCGCCAATTAACACGCGGGAAAGTTGGGGCCGGCTTGTCACCGAAGTCGGTGGCCACCATCATCCAGAATCGCGCACGCGCTGCCGGGTTGGTGGGGAGCTTTGGCGGTCACAGCCTACGATCGGGTTTCGTGACGGAAGGTGCTAGGCAAGGAATTGCCCTGCCAGCCATCATGGCAATGACCGATCACCGATCGGTGGTGAGTGTAATTGGCTACTATCAAGCCGGTGCAGCCGAAACGAATCCGGCGGCCCGAATGCTGGAACGCTCAATAAAGTCAACTTCGGATTGACTGCCTTGGCAGTCGCGGCGAAAGCCGCCCTGCCCGTCAGGGCATCGTCCCGCCCGCCTTGATGACCATGACCGACCATGGGCTGCGGTCAGCGGTCGACCACCTCCGGGCCGGCGCCGTCAACACCAACGCGGCCGCGGGCCTGCTTGATAGTCGCGGGCCGGCCCTTGGTCCTCGATGCCACTACGACTGGGGCGCGCAATTCCTATTGGACGATCACATGCTCCACCGCGCGTCGACTGTTCTCCAGGCTGGGGGATTCCTGCATGTACAGGGTCGAATCCTGTTCCCGCGCCACCTGCCGCAACAGCTTGTCCATCTCCATTGATAGTCGCCACAGCGCGGCAGCTTTCTCGGGCGTATCCAGGATGCGCCGCGAACCATCGGGCGTCATCAGCGCTTGAGCCTCGGTGGGATTGTGATAGCACCAATCCAAGTGCCGTTGCGCCTCCGTCAGGATTGCCAGCTCCCATTGCGCGCCGGCGCGCAGTGCGGCCAGGTCCGCGTGATAGAGCAAGCCGGCGATCTCAAAGCTGGATAAGCCGATCATCGTGCCCTCCTCTTCTGCGTCGGCTTTGACGTTCTTGCATAGCCGGATCGCTTTGCGGAGGCCGCCGAACGCCACAATATCTCGGTCTGACACCCGCTTAATATGGAGAAATGGCAAGTTGTCGATCGTAACGTGGTCGAACTTGTGGTAGATAGAGACGCCACGATCGTATTCCAGTCCACTAAGCTGGTACTGCAACGTATCCCACCACACCGCAGGGACGACATCGACAGGACGAGCTAGCGAGCCGCCGCTGAGCTTGACGGCCTTTGCATTGGTCGCATCTACGTCGACTGCCGGAAAGGCGGCGCGCAAGGCAGACTCGCTCGTGCGACGTAGATCGCGCAGCAACAGCAGGGTGTCGCGAACCGGCGGGGAGTAAGCTCCGCGCTGGGCCCGAACACCGCCTGGCGCGTAATACAACGAACCCAGCCCAATCGTCAGCAGATCCACATCGCTGACGCCCCGAATATGCACATTTAATGGCACCGAACCCTGCAAACGATAGGTGGTGCCGAGTCCTTCGGCCGCCAACCGCTGTCGCAGTTGGTTCTCGACCCGGCTGGCGGTCTCGACGCTGATGCGCGTGTAGTCGGGATCGACCTCCTGCATGGCGCCCAAGGCGTAGCGGGTGGATGGTTTGCCCCCGGCCCGCCGCT
This sequence comes from Stenotrophomonas maltophilia group sp. SKK55, assembly GCF_057179845.1. Lineage (NCBI taxonomy): Bacteria > Pseudomonadati > Pseudomonadota > Gammaproteobacteria > Lysobacterales > Lysobacteraceae > Stenotrophomonas > Stenotrophomonas maltophilia group sp. SKK55. Next base: position 522,181 of record NZ_JBXUHP010000059.1, on the reverse strand, counting down.
CATAGGCCTCCCCCAAGAGCTGCTTGCGGAGGATCTCGACCTGTTGATCCGCGGCAACTGCGGCGGAGCGGTCAGCACCCGATCGCCGGGCGCGCAGCTTCTGGAGCCGATGATCGATTGCGGTCATGATTGGCGCCTCCAGCGCATTCGACCGTAGGTCGCACGCCCTCGACCATTGAAATAGTCACCTTCGGCCTGCTGTTGGTCCGCGCTGACAGTCATGTCGCAGAAGCCTACGTGATTGGCAAGATTAGGTTGATCGATACGCGCATCATTGCGATAGTTATAAAACAACCGGTAGCCACCAGCTTCATCGTGCATCAGTGCCGCGACCACGCTATCGGACCCGGATTGCTCGGTGGTCAAGCGAATTCGTAATCGATCCCAGCTCTGGGCAATAGACACCGTACCGGTCCAGTCTCGCGCCGACGCATCGTCCGCCCCGCCATACGAAGTCCCCTCGCAGCGCCACTGCCCCTGCAGATCGGGGACTTTCAGCAGCCGTGACAGCCAAGGAATTCGCCAGAGGTGGCGGTCGAATAGCCAATAGAGGATCAGGTACACGGCCCCCGCACCGATGAGCGCCATTACCGAGGGCGTCAGGTGCGCAGGTAGGCCGTACCTTGCGGCCAGATCGATCACCCGCAGGACCAAGTAGACAATGCCCGCTGAAATGGCGGCTGCCGCAGTCCCCAAGTAACGGCCGATCTTCGCTCGACTGATCCCGTCCAGCAGGACGTGCTCATGACTCCTCATGCCTTCTGCCCCATTGCTTGAGTCACTAATGTGCCGCGCCATATCGGGCGCCCCTAGCGTCATTCACTATAGCCCCGGTCAGTCGCACTGACTGAGACAGGCACCAAGGCTATGGCTTCGGCATCGAATTGCCTATGCGATCTTACGGACATGACTGCTCGCCACCTCTAGAGCAACGCCGTCACGCCCGCACTTCTGGCGTGCAATAATCGTGAAGCGGAACTTGCGCCCAGTTGAGCATTTTGTCATTCATTCTTGTTGATATGAGTGATGTATGCATCAACTTTTCTTATAAGGCCATGAAGGTTTATGGTCGCACGATGAATGAAGTCGTCAATTGAATTCGGGCTGAGCGACAATTCGTCGCCATCGGGCCTAAATAACCTGCCAATTCTTTCGCGGTGCGCCGGCTTTTTCACCATCCCGCCGAAATGGACTATGGTGTGCCGAATCGTAAACATCTCGTCCAACATGCGTGGGCACTGCGTAGTTTCCCAGTTGGACGTTTCAAACTTTAGTGCCGGCTTGAGATGCTTGTAGATGTAATAGATCTTCCTGAGCACCTTGTTGCCGTTTTGCACATCAACATTAAATTCCTTTGCGAACTCGCCATACCTTTCTCCATCTGACTCTTCTAGCCCCATGATTGGGAACAGCGAGCTTACGAAAGCCTCTGTGCATGCGCAGATGCTTACAACGCACTGCCTGCGTACCATCTCGCCATACTCTCCGCCTCGAAGATACGCACTGAGGTCATCAGCGCTTATGATGGTTGTGTAGCCATCAGGAAAATCGTCGCTTAGCCTAGCGAACCCGCTGAGTTCGACCAGCGACAAAAGTTCTTGCGTGTATGTGCTGCCAATTGCAACTTTGGCTACCTGGTCGAGGCTTCTATAGAAATCTTCGCACAGAGAGAGCAAGTCATTGTTTTCGATGTGGATCGAAGTTGCGATGTTTGCCATTGCTGTTTTGCCCGATTTTTCGGCCGAATAGGCGGCCCCGTGAGTCTGACTGCTGATGGTCGATACGATTAAGGGGTTTTACCTAGACTCATGCCTGGGTGAGGCCTGCCACTGCGGCCAAATGCCCTTAGCGTCACGACTTAACTTGGAACGCATTCCCGGCCGCACATCGGTCGCGCCAGGAGTTACCTCAACTATTTCATTGGAGGTCAGTTCCACGATTCCGGCAGAGATGGGGTGAGGCAGGACCGGATCGCAGCCCGAGCCAGTGCGGTGCCACTACCTAAATCCCTCCCAAATCCTTGAGTACGGCCTGCCCTTTCTGCAGGAATCCAACGAGCAGCCGCCCTCCTGCCACCTGCCTCCCCAACTGCTCGTTGAGGTAGCTGGCCTGCAAACGCGCATGGGCCAGGAGATCCGTCTGGGCCATGCTGGGCGTTACGGCTCGGAGCGGTTCGCCTGGCGACGCCAGCTGCCCCCCGATCGACTGGACCACGCAAGGTCGCTGGCTGTCATTTTTGGCATATGCCGTTGCCATCATCCGACGGTTCTTCGGCGACCAGCCACCAAGCACCAACTCGGTTCCGAGCTGCTCGATCGGTAATCCCGCCTCGACGGCCGCCCTCTCGTAGTTCGGCCACAGCTGGTCCACCACCAGCCCCAACTCAGCAGATAGCTGTTCCATTGTGAAATCTGCCCGGAAGCTGGCCTGGAGTACCAGTTCATAAATTCGGAGGAAGAATTGCGTAGAACCTCGCGTAGCAAGCATTAGGTTGTGCTGAGGGATCAGCAGCAGCTTTGCCCCTGCGGAATGTGCCCCTGTGATCGCGTCCTCTGCAAGGGTATCCACTGCGACGACAAGGTGGTCACGAGTGAGCAGAAGGTTGAGGATGCTCATAGCGGGCTCGCTTAGATGTTCGCAGACTATCGCCTTCCACTCCCCTTCCTGTCCAGACTGCCATGACCTCCGAAATCACAGAAATCCTTGATCGCCTCCGTGCATGCGAGGCCGTGCTTGAGATGCACCGCGGCTACCTAAAGGCAATGGAGTATGCGCTGCGGGTTTCGTTTCTAACACACCAAGATCCGGGGGTTCTGCTCGACACGTGGACCAGATTGCTCCCCTCGATCGCTCAAAGTCACGAGAGAGACGGCGGCCAGGAATTTGCGGCCGCATTTCAGCAATCCCTTACAGTTCTCACTGAGCAGATCGGCGCCGAGTGCAATATGCCCTAGGCACCCAAAGCGTAGGGCTCAACGAGGCCGGCAACGTCCGCTCTCGCTCAGCGGCGAGCATTAAAATGGCGCGAGGGCTTCAACCTTTACTACCCTCGCGTCACTCCTTCGTCGTTGTACGACACGCGGGCCATGCTTCTCCAATCACTTCCAGTGCAGATTTGATGAATAGCAGGGCGATCACCGCGCCAGCTACGATGTCCGGCCAGCCGCGTCCGGTCAGCGCAACGACAACGGCAGCCACTAGTACACCGAAGTTGGCTGCGACATCATTGCGGGAGCACTCGAAGGTGCTTTTCATGTTGATGTTGAGCGCGCGGAACCGCCACAGCAATGTCAGGCACACCAGATTGGCCATCAGCGCGATGGCTCCGAACCCCAGCATCAAGCCGCTGGAAGGCGGCACGCCGTGGACCAGCTTGCTGACCACCTCCACCACGATGAAGACAAAAAAGGCCAGGATCAGTAGCCCCTTGGCGAGGACTGCGCCAGCTTCCCAACGCGCCCCCCGGTTCACCGCCCACAGGCTCAGGCCCTATACGATTGCGTCACCCAGCATATCCACCGCATCAGCCTGCAGAGTACTGGAGCGCGCCACGATGCCCGCGCGGAACTCGATGAGGAACATCACCAGATTGATGACGAGCACCGCCACTAGTACGCGTCGCTGCGCACTATGGAGAGCCAAGGCTTCCAGTTCCTGGCGCTTGTGGCCGCAGCAGTGGTCCATGGATGACTCCCGCCAAGCTGTGGCCTGGCTTGAGAAAGGTTCGGACCATCGTTATCAACCCTGTAGCCACTACAAGGTCAAGCCCATGTCCAACCACCTAACCATCGGCCAGCTGGCCCGCGAGACCGGCAGCAAGGCCGAAACCATCCGTTACTACGAAAATATCGGCCTGCTGCAGCCGCCGCTACGGTCCGTGGGCAACTACCGCTACTACGGCGCCCAGGACCAGAGGCGCCTGTCGTTCGTTCGCCGGGCGCGGGAACTGGGCTTCTCCATCGAGCAGATCCGCGAGTTGATTGCCTTTGGTGAACAGCGCGAGCACGAGTGCAGTTCAGTGGATGACGTGGTGAAGGCGCATATCGCCGACATCACACGCCGGATTCGCGACCTGCAGGCGCTGCAGGGCAAACTGAAGCGGATGATCGGCAATTGCCCGGGCGGCCGCGTAGCCGATTGCAGGGTGCTGGAAGCCCTTCAGTCGCAGCCATGACCCTGCTGACCCATCCACATCAGAACGAAACCTGCGCTCGCACGCCCATGGTATTGCCGGAATCAGGCCCCTGGGCGTTGCCGACCTTGTTGTCGGTCTTCCAGTGAACATAGTTCAGCATCAGGCGCGACCAGTTGTTGAGGTACCAGTTCACCCCGAGCGTCCATGCGGTGCCCTCGCCGCCCCGGGCCGCATCGAGAAAGTCGTAGCGGTCATAACGCGCAGCCAGCTCGAAGGCGCCAACGCCACCTTCCTGCACCGGGCGCAATACCCGTGTGGTGCCCCATACCCCGGAGCGGCTGCTGAATCCGGGGCGCTCGCCGGTGATCAGCCAGCCTGCGTAGATCGATGTCGCCCGCTGGTCGACCGAGTCGACCGTACGTGACTCGATGGTGCGGGTGGTTTGTTCGGCGAAGGCCCAGACCGGACCATACACTCCGCCCAGCTCCAGCCCCCAGGCGCGGTTGTCGGTGACGTTGGCGATGGAGCTGGCCGACACGCGCACGTTGCCGTTCCAGCCCAGCGCGATCGGAGAGGTCTTGTTGATGCTGCCCACGTCCTGGCCGAGATTCTCGTACCAGTACCAGCCCCCCAGATGCACGAAGCCTGCCTGCCCGCGTAGTGGGTTCCAGTGTGCGCGCAGCAGATACGCAACGGTGTCGCTGGCCGTGCTGTCATTGCCGATATCGTCGCCGGTCACCGCCACACTGGCGTGCCAGCCATCACCGATCACCTTCGTGGTGACGCCCAGCCCGTAGTACCCGCTCTGCTGGGCTCCGACCGACGCCACCGCATTGCGCTGCATGAAAGGCGTATTGACGCCGCTGGTGCTGCCATCGAGGCCACGGTCCTTGAGCTTGTTGCCCACGTAGATTTCCGTTGGCAGGCCACTCACCCGCGTGTCCCAGGACAGATAGGTGTCCTTCAGCGAGACATCGTTGCCCGCAAAGTCCGCATCGATCTTGTAACCCAGCGGTCCCATCCGGCCTTCGGCACCGAGGCGGCCGCTGGCCAGGTCGGTGCCGGTGATGTTGCGTGCGTCGAACGCGGATCCGTGGGTACTGCTGAAATCGACCATCACCCGGCCGCGGGGGTGGAAGGTGAACTGGCCATCACTGCTGCGGAACTCAGGGCCGCCCTTGCGCCAGCGCACATTGCCACCCCCTCCTCCACCGGTTGCGGCGAGCTGTGCCACCTGTGCCTGCAGAATGGCCATGTCGTCCTGGCGGGTGTCAGCGATGGCCGCAGCCAGCTGCGCATCGACGCCCGCACCGCTGCTGGGTGCCGCGCCGGTACTTTGAGCGGTCCCCTCCAGTGCAGCCAGGCGTGCGCTCAGCTGCTCCAGCAGTGATGCCTGCTCGCGCAGTTGCTTTGCCTGCTGCTGCACCTGCGCACGCAATCCGGCTTCGGTATCGCCAGCCGCGGCCAGCACAGAGGGGGAGGCCAGCAACAGGCAGCCGCCGGCAGCCGCGCCAAGCGCGGCACGATTCAGTGAATTCATGCAGTTCTCCCGAATGAAATACGGTGCGCGGCTCAGTCGCCCGCGCCATCATCGTCAAGCTGAGCTGCAGCGGCGGGTATCGCGCTGGCATCGTGCGGCTGCAGCCGCGCAAGCGGCGGCCCGAGGTAGCCGTGGCTGCGCGCCCAGTTGGCAAAAAGCCGCGGCCACTGCGCCACCAATGTTCCGGGCTTGCCCAGCCCCCAGCTATGGCCTCCGGCTTCGAACAGATGCAGCTCCACCGGAATGCCTGCCGCATGCGTGGCCTGGTACATCGCCACGCTGTGGCCGACATCGACGGTGCGATCGTCCACGGCCTGGGCCAGGAACACCGGCGGCATGTCCTTGCGGACGTGTTGTTCGACCGAATAGGCCTGCTGCGCGTCGCCTTGGCTGGCCAGTTCCCGCTTCGACCGGGTGTGGTCCAGCGGCGCGCGCATTGAAACGACCGGATAGATCATGCCAAGGAAGTCCGGACGCGCGGACAGCTGGTCGGCTGCATCCACCGGCGGATACAACGGCGCATCGAAGCGCGTGGCAACGATCCCGGCGAGATTGCCGCCGGCGGAAAAGCCCAATGCGCCGATGCGCTCCGGATCAACCCGCAGGCTTGCGGCCTGCGCGCGCAGCAGCCGCATGGCGCGCTGGCCATCCTGGAACGGCGAAACCGGTGCCCATCCATCGGCAGGCAGCCGGTAGTACACCACGGCTGCGGTGACACCCAGCGATTGCAGCCACTGCGCGGTCGGCTTGGCGGCGCTGCCGATCTGGATGCGGAAGTAACCCCCGCCGCCGAAGATCACCACGGCTGTTCCGTTCGGTTTCAGCGGTCGGTAGATCTCCATGCGCGCGTCGCTGATTCCCGAGACCGCGCCCTTCGCGCTGCCTTCGACGCCGGTCCGTTCCGGTCCACGCGCGCGTTGCTGCCAGTGGTCCTGCGGCCACAGCGGAACCACCTCGGGTGCCAGTGCAGGCGGCGCCGCTGGCACCGCGCCGGCAAGCAATGGATTCAGCAGGATCAGAAGCACTGCCAGCCCGCGCAGCTTCCCCGCATGCAGACTCATATCACGCCCTCCCGTCGGCCTCTACGGGGGGAAGTGTGCGTCGAGTTGCGCTGGCGACCTATAGCCGGATGGGACTAGCTGGGCCGTGCTCTTCTGTGTGCGCCGCAACATCAAAGTGGACACCTTTGGCTGGAGAGTCGCCATAGGATTTGCCATGACAATACTGTAAGGCTTCCTGGTCTTCTTACCCCTCCCCGCTCCGGCAACTGGCTCTCTACTGCTGATGACAGCGCTGCTGTCCATGGCAAGCGACTCGCGCGATGTTTGGCAGATTATGGCTCGGCTCTACCCGGGCCACTGCGGCGGGATGCCCTCGTAAGCGATACATGCCCCCGCGCTCTTCAAAGCATCTCTGCAGTTCTGTGACAGAGTGCCGATACATCTTAAGCAGCAATGCGATTCTGATTCAGCGCCGGAGGCAGTTCCGTTCAAGGGGGAGCCGATTGACCGCCACCAGCAACCGCACTCGATTCCTGTTGACAATTCTAGGGCCTGTAGCTCTGTCCATGCTAGCGATGCTGATCGTCGCCCAGGCCGTTCTTTACGTGGAGGACAGCGAGTCCACAGAGACCATTGCTGAAGCCGTCGTGGTCCGGGCAGAGACTGTCTCGCAGGCAAGAAGGGTCGCTTCAGACGCGGCGCTAAGGTCTACCTTCGCGTTGTGTTCCGACGCCGACATTCGAGCACTCAAGGAAGTCGCTTTCGATTCCAGTTATATGAGTGACGTGGGCCGGATCCAGGATGATCACCTGCTGTGCAGTGCGCTTTGGGGAAGGATCGTTCCGTTCAAGCTTCCTGCGCCGCACTATTCATCGGGCGATACCAAGCTATGGAATACGTCCGATCTCGTTGGCTCGCCTTACGGAGGCACCAACCTGATCGCCCAGGGCCGGACATTCACGGTGTCATCGCCCTCGTCCTTCGATGGCTTGGACCCGGCGAGAACCAGCACATTCACTGTCGAAACGCGTGATCGCTCCTATGTGTTCCGGAGTGTGGAGCCTGCAGCGGACGCCAGTGAAGCCACATCATCCCGCATACGGCTGAGCCGATGCAGCAACAAGGCAAACGTCTGTGCATTCGTATCACGGCCCCGGCGGGGCATCTGGGACCTTGCCCCCTCTCTGCTCTACACCATCATCGGCATAGGTGCCGCGCTTGGCATTACCTTCTCGTACCTCCTAATTCGTCGAAACAGGACCGCAAGGCAGACGCTCCAGCAGCGCTTCAGCCTTGCCATGCGCCGAAACGAGATCGAGTTGGTGTATCAGCCTCTATACACCGTTGTGGATAGGCACCTTGTCGGGTTCGAAGTGCTAAGCCGCTGGAGCCCAGTTGGCGAAGGCGAAATATCTCCTGGCATCTTCGTACCAATGGCCCGCCAACTTGGCCTGAGTTCAGATCTTTTCCGGTACGTACTGTCGAAGGCGCTGAGAGAGATGGCACCGGCCCTCGCCGGCGAGAATGCACCATACCTGAGCATAAACGCTGAGCCCGTTGACATGGCTTCGGAGGACACTGTTCGTTTCGTCGTAAGCGTCACGCAGCAGGCCGGTGTTCTACCGGATCAGGTCAGGATCGAGATCACCGAACGTGAGGAACTGGTCTGCCCTGGCGTAACCGCACACATGGCAGCGTTGGCAGCATTGGGATTCCGATTCCTCATTGATGACTTCGGAACTGGCAGCTCCAACTTCTCACACTTTGCCCAGTCCCCCTTCATCGGTATCAAGATTGACCGCATGTTCGTATCGGCCATCACCGAGGAATCACCCTTGCGCCCGGTGTTGCCGGGCATATACCAGATCGCTCGCCAGCTCGGCCTGGAGGTGATCGTGGAAGGAGTGGAGACTGCAGAGCAGGATGCATTGCTGCAGCAGATCGCGCCTTCTGCAGTAGGCCAAGGATGGCTATACGGCATGCCTGTCCCGGCTGAAGCCGCCGCTGTCCTGGCCAAATCACACAATGGCGACGAGCCATTCACTGACCCGTGAATGGCTCCTGTTCCACTATGTACCCGCGCCGAGGAATGGCGCAGCAAGACGAAAGACCACTGTTACATGCACGAGCCTTCCCCACTCAGTGCAACCGAACGGTTGATGGTGTTCACACCCATCGCTGTTGACGCCCCGAAAGGGCATCGTCGAGATCGGATCTGAGTCGAACCTATGCGGCCTGCACGTAGGGGGCTACAGCTGCGGCCAGCACATCAATTCCCCACACCGATCCAGCAATTTCCTCAGGCTCACTCTTCTTGAAGCGCGACCAATCGGCCCTTGCCAGCTTGCCCACGAGCAGCTGATCGGCGGGAAGCCGATGCATTGACCAGTAGGGGAACTGCCTCGTAGATACGCGGCCTCTCGCCAGTTCTACGACGCCCGTGTGGCTCGTCGATTGCAGCACGCGCTCATAGACGCTGGCGACCCCATCTTCCGGGCCTTCAAAGTACTGCACGAATCTAGCTCCGTCGTACAGCAGAACTCCCGTCACGCCTGCAACTTTGTTGAACCTCGCAGCATCGGCTACGAGCGCTTCCAGCTGATCAATCGAAAGACCTTCAACTGCTTCGCTTGCGTATACAACGGCCCGAATGGGCATGGTCTTTGCCTTGAAAGAGGGCCACATCGGCACCTATTCACACTCTACCACTCGGCACAAGTAGGGGCCGGGATGCGCATTCTTAACTCTTCAGAATCTGCTGCTCCCATCAACGAACCTAACGCCCGAGCAAGCCGCATTATGGGCGCCCCACGTTCAGGACTTCGTTCATCTTCATGCGCGACATCGGACAGTTCTATGTAACAAGCGTCGAAGGAGTGACCCGTGCAGATGGCACCTTGCTTCAGGTAACCCGCATTGATTGCTCCTGCTTGAAATGCTCACGGCAGTTCAGAGCGACCCCCGGGCATGGACTGGTTGACCTCAATGGTGCTGCAGCTCTCGACTGCCCTGGCTGCGGGAACCACCAGTCGGTCAGTCGTGCCAGGCTTGAGGAATTCAGCTCACAGGGCAGCGAGTAGGCGGCGGCGCTACGGCGCCTCAACATCACGCCCACGTTCCCGATATCTCCTTAGCCGTATCTTTCCGCAATAGACCTACTTCGATGCCCCGATGAGTCACACCGGCATATTCAAGATCACTGATCTCACCTATAGGCTTGGCGCAGAGGGTGGCTTGGCCCGTGCCCTGCAGATTGAAGCCACCTGCACTGCCTGCGGGGCAGCCGGCGTGTGGAACGAGCAAGAGATGGAGCATGTCAAAGGGGGAACCGTGTTGTCCTGCCCCGTCTGCGGTAAGCGCCAAGCAATCAGCAACGCCCGCCTGATTGCCTGTCCATCAGATATCCGTCACCCCCGAAGCTGAACGAGACGTGGTTCACATTTTCCATCGTCTGGCGCGACAATCGTGACAGGGGCCTGTCGGCCCCCGCCACGGGGAGTGGAGCCATGTTCAAGCGAGGGGAAGACGCGTTCCTGGTGCTGGAGCTGCGTGTAAGGGAGTGCGAGCGCCGTATTGCAAAGTCCGATGGCCGAACCAGGGCATTGGAATGCGCCATGCGGGCGGTTGTCTCCAGCGCTTCCAATCCCGCGGCCTTGCGCGCCGCGTGGGCGCAACTGATTCCGATGGTCGTGGAGAGCCATGCCGACGAGCGTAGAGAAGCGACCAACGACTACCTCGATGGACTACGCCAAGGCCTCAAGTTCGTTGCTGAGCAGATTGACGCGGCCGCAGAACGACCCTGCCCTCCTCGGAGATAGTTCCGAAGGCCGATCTAATCCTCGGTCACTTGATCGCGCCCTGCCCTAGGGCGAATTCCCTTCGATGGCCCAAACGCTGTCCTTGTGGCCGACCTTTGCGCGCTTCCTGGATTGCCTCGCCAGTTGCCAGAGAATGGCAGCAGCGACAAACGCGGTCGCGTCCACCGCCACCCCCGCACTTGAATGGTTCCAGGTGCCGGGGACGCCGGCCAAAGCCGCAAGGCTGCCGACCGGGATCAGTGCCGTCACTATCGCGCCAACGTACAGCAGCTCATAAGCGGAGCGCGCGGCCCCACGCAGGAATGCCCAGGCCACTGCCAGCAGGAAGGCCACATAGTAGATGCCTTCGTGCCATGCCGGGACATTGGCAACCAGCCCAGGGAGCCACTTGGTAGCGGCCAGTGTTGCCGAGACGCCGATGACACAGCCTAGGGACACTCCGATGGTCAGAGATCCCAGCACCCGGGTGGATCGCTTCTGCTCCGGCAGGTTGGCATCGCGCTGCTTCTTGCGCCGTGACTCGATCCATAGCAGGTTGCCGGTGTAGAACACGATCGCGCCGCCAAGCCCAAGCAGCAGGTACATCCAGCGCACTGGGTTTCCGCCAAAGCTGCCGAAGTGAAGCATGAAGAAGGCATTGACCGCCGTATCCCAACCGCCCATGTGGCCGGGGAGATCATGCGCATCCACCTCGCCGGTGTAAGGATCCAGATGAGTGCTCATGTAGGTGCGGGCGCGGGTGCCGTAGCGGATATCCAGGCCGGTGACCCGCCCCTCGACCACACTGCCCTTCTGCTGGAAGCCCAGGCTGTAGACCTCGAAACCTGGCAGCTGTGCCTCTACCTTTTCCAGCAGTGCCGGCGCAGGCAGAGGCTGGGCGCCCGGAGCGGGCCCGGCGTCATGCTCCTCGCCCCATTGGATGCCGTTGGGGTAAACCACCTTGTCCTGGATGTCGTAGATCTGATCGTGGAACGCGAATACCACGCAGGTCACAGCCATGATCAGGTGGAACGGCAGGCTGACAATGCCCAGCGCGTTGTGCACATCCAGCCACATGCGCTTGATGTTCCTGCCTACCCTTACGGCGAAGAAGTCTTTCACCAGCGTTGGCAGCAGCACGATGACGCCGGAGATCAATGCCACGGCATACATCAGCGCAATGATGCCCATGATGGGGCGCGAAACCGCATCCGGGAACGGCAGGCCGACAAACTGGTGCAGCGTATCAACAAGCTGCGCCACGGGCGCCTTGCGCAGCTGCTCCACCTGAAGCCGCCCCTTCGCGTCGAAGCTTGCGCCAAATTCGGTGAACTGCCGCGGCTTGTCGCCACGTACTCGCCAGATCACCCGGGCAGGTGCCTCCGGCGAGGTCTGCACCATCACGCTGTAGTTCTTCGCCGCCTCGGGGTGCGCCTTCAGCACGGCCACCAACAGGTCCGGCGCGCGTGCCATCGGCACGGGTGCAGACAGTGTTGAAGGCGGTGTGGCCCATCGCTCCAGCGGCTTCTCGAACATGGTGATCGAGCCGGCATAGAAGGCAACGAACAGCATCAGGCCAGCAAGGATGCCGACCCAGATGTGCACGTCCTTGTAGACCTTGATGATGTCGTTGCGGATTTTCATGTGAGGTCTCAGCCCAGATGGCTTCGCGCCAGCCAGAGCGCGCCAAAGGCCACAGCGTTGGCAGCGCCCAGCCACAGCCAGGCGCGTGCGCTGCTACGGAAAAGGAAAACGAATGACAGGATGGGTGCCCACAGCAGCGCAACCAGCCACATGTTGAACTGGGCTTTGCCACCGCCGCCATCAATGCCGCCGGGCCCGAACCAGGCAAAGAGGCCGGACAAGGCCAGGGAGAGCCCGAAGCCCAGCAGTACGCCGGCGCAGGTCTTTCCGAACCAGTGCCGGCTCTGCAGCTTGTCAGGGCTGGCCATGGGCACCTCCACGCTTTCGTGCGCGCCAGACACCCAGGAAGGGCGCGGCCGACCAGACCAGCATCAGGATCGTCAACCAGGTGAAGAAGGCCGCACCGCTTCCCATCAAAGACAGGAACAACGCCAGCGAGACCAGCGACAAGGTGCTGCCGGGAATCCATTTCCCGCGGACAGGCCAAGGTCCGGCGCGCCGCCACTGCTGCTTCGGTGACGCCAGATAGAACAGCCATGCCCCAGCCACACCCGTGGCTGAAGCCAGCAACGCTATCACGACTGACATTGTGGAAGTCTCATACGAAAGCCCCGTGACCTGGCTGGCCGGTCACGGGGCAGAAGGGTTACCAGGTGAACCGGGCGGTGGCCGTGACGGTACGTCCCGTGCCGAAGAAGCACGAGGAGACACCGCTGCACGTGGTCACGAAACGCTTGTCGGTCAGGTTGCTGACGTTGAGCGCGAACTGCGTGCCGACGCTTCCGATCGCGCCCACGTCGTAACGGATGGCCGCATCCCACATCGTGTAGGACGGAATCAGGTAGACGTTGGCGCTGTCACCGTAGCTTTCGCCGTTATAGCGGACGCCTGCGGCAAGGCTCAGGCCTGCGAGTGCCCCGCCCTGGAAGGTGTAGTCGCCCCACAGCGCGGCAGTCCAGTCCGGGACCATCGCCAACTGCTTGCCCTGATAGCCGTTGTTGCTCTTGGTGACTTCCGAGTCCATCCAGGATGCGGCGCCGATCACGCTGAATCCATCCAGCGGGGTGATGCGGCCTTCCAGTTCAACGCCGCGCACGCGACCTTCGCCATCCTGCACCTGGCACTGGCTGGACCCGGTGGTGCCACAGGTGTTGTGGCTAGGATCCGGATCGTTGGTCAGGATGTTCTGCTGGCGCAGATCGTAGGCCGAAAGCGTGATCAGGCCATCGAATCCAGACGGCTGATATTTCACGCCCACTTCCCACTGCTTGCCGGTGATCGGGTCGAAGGGCGCCCGGTCGAAGGACTGGGTAGCCGTGCTGCCGGCCGGCTGGAACGACTCGGCGTAGCTCAGATACGGGGTCAGGCCGTTGTCAGCCACGAACAGGATGCCCGCGTTGCCGCTGAAGGCTTCGTTCTTGATGCGGCTGGGCGTGCGTGCGCCGTAGCGGTCCGTGGCGACGGTGTACGACTGCGTCCAGGTATCGTCCTTGGTCCAGTCATAACGGCCACCCACGGTGAAGCGCCACTTGTCCAGCGCGATCTGGTCCTGCAGATAGGCGCCGGTCTGGCGGTTCACGCCACCGGAATAACTGATGCTGTTGGTGACCGGAACATAGCCGGTGTAGATGGGATTGAAGATGTCGATCGGCGCCGGATCACGCATCGCACCGCGCGCCGCATCCCAATCGGCCTTCTGCCAGTCCACACCCACCAGCAGCGTGTGTTCGGCCGAGCCGGTCTGGAACTTGCCGGTAATGCGGGTGTCGATCGTGTCGCCTTGGGAGTCGCCCTCGCCCCAGGTGGCGCGCCGCTTCTGGGTGCGTCCGTCCGGGTTCAGGCCGCCATTGGTCACTACGGTGCGGAAGGTCGATTCAACGTTGGTGTGGCGAGCGCCCTGGCTCAGGGTCCAGTTCTCATTGAAGGCATGCTCGAACAGCCAGCCGGCCGTCCAGATCGTGCGGTCGTAGGTGTTCCAGTTCGGTTCGCCAATGAAGGTCCTGTTCTTCATGCGCCCATAGGGGGTGGCCTTGAGCGTTCCGTCCATCGGCAGGAACTGGTAGGTCGAGCCGCCGTCGTCGCGCTGATAGAGGCCCAACACCGTCAGACGGGTGCGCTCGGCGATCTGGAAGGTATAGCTGGGAGCCAGGAACCAATGCTCCTGCTGGGTGTGCTTGATCTGCGTATCACCGTCGCGATACAGGCCCACCAGACGACCCAGATGGCGCTTGTCGTCCGACGCTGCGCCCACATCGAACGCGCTGCTGTACTGACCGTTCCCGTCCAGGCCCAACTGCAGCACCTGCTGCTGGTCGGGGGTCGGGGTCTTGCTGACTTGGTTGACCATGCCACCCGGAGCCACCTGGCCATACATCACGGCCGACGGCCCCTTCAGCACCTCGACGCGCTCCAGGTTCCAGCTGTCCACCATGGTCCGGTTCCACTGGCCACCCTGCGGCGCCCGCATGCCGTCGATGGTGACGTTGTTGCTCCAGCTGCCGGCATCGAAGCCACGGATGCGGAAGTCGTCGACCCGGTTGTCGATGCCGCCGCTTTCCAGGACAACGCCGGCCACGTAGCGCATTGCCTCGTTGAGGTTCTGCACGCCGCGGGCGTCGAGCTCCTCGCGGGCAATGACCGAAACCGATTTGGCCATTTCGGCAACAGGGGTATCGGTCTTGGTCGCGCCGGAGGTGTGGGTGGTCGTTCGATAAGCGTTGACCCGCACGGCATCCAGCGTGGTGGCACTGCCATCGGGTGTCTGCGGTGATGAATCTTCAGCGTGCCCCACCAGCGGCAACGCCAGCATCAGGGCAACGGAAGTGGACAACAGGGTGCGCATGGGCACTCGGGAGGTAAGGGTGATCTTGGACATTGGAGGGCCTACGGTAGGAAGTGCGCCCTAGGCGGCAGCTGCGGCGGCGTTAATTTCGCGTTAAATAATACCAAATGCAAATCGTTCGCACTAGCATCCGGATTCACCTCACCCTTCTCGCGCTCTCCGCTCCTTCGCCCCGGATCGAACCGCGGCGCACCAGCAAGTGCGCGAGGACGCTTCCCAACTACCCCGGCTTAGCTGCGCCCTTCTCCGTACCGGGGTGCCCAATATGTCCACAACGACGGCCACCAACACAACGAAGCTCAGCACTGAACTTGCCGACGGCTGCAATCTGGCCGTGGTCATCAATGTCCGGGCCCTGCAGTTGCGGGGCTGCGCTGTCTCCGAGCAAATGACCGGGAACTGGTACTCGTAGCTTTGCCAACGCCTGGGCCCTCCGTTCGCGACTGCCTGCATTGATTCCCTTTTCGGATCGCGGCGGGCAGGATTGGGGCAATGAGCTTCTCCAGCTTCTGCAGTCCTGCGGATTGGTCCAAAGCATGAGCCGCTTCGCAAATGCTGGCCCAATGCAGTTGCAGAGAGCTTCATGGGCACCCTTAAGACGGAAAAGGCTGCCGATCCGCACTCCCCCGAGAGCGAGCCAGTCAATCCACCGCGGCCTACCCAAGGCCTCTACAATCCACCGGCTGGTCTGTCGGGTGCCAATCCCCCAACACCCATACTTCCGGGCTCATGGTCGTTGCCTTAAGTTGCTTCATGGCGTCCGTTCTGAGGGAGCACGGTCACGTCGCCATGGCGAAGCAACCACCTGTCGCTGCCGCGATCATGCAGCCTACTCAGTACCCGTTGATGTCGAACATCATGGATGCATTTCCAAGTCAGCTACGGTGGAGCAAGCTTGTGTCCTATGTTCCTTAGGGAATTGACTTATGTGGTGCGCCCGGCGGGTAGCTGTCGTGTTGTCTGGTCTAATGCCTTCCTAGGCTAGGACCCTACCCCATCGGAGAAACAGCCCCATGACCACTACGTCCCCTCCTCGCTTGCTGACAGCCACAGAAGTTGGCGTCTGCATCCGCCAGCTCCGTGAGCAGCGCCGCTGGTCACAGGAGCAACTGGCTGTGATAGCAGGACTGAATGTGCGCGCCATTCAGCGGGTTGAACAGGGCAAATCGGCCAGTTTCGACATTCGACGCGCGTTAGCTCACGCCCCTGAACTCAGCGACATCGACGCAATCAGTAAGCCCTTCCGGCTGCCCACGACCGAGGAACTGCAGGCGATGCAGGCACAGGTCGAGGACCGAGTTCGCCACTCTGATTGACTAATATCATGAGTACCGCGACTGCCAAGACTTGTACTCGGAAACCGAGAGGCTCGTTGTCTAACGGACGGCTCGACAATCGCGAATGAAACCACCTCACGAAACTCTCGGGACGGCCCTGGGCAGTTGACGAGCGTGCAGCAAGGGTTGACGCGGCGATTGGCATAGCGCTGGCCAAAGCGAGGGGTGCCGACTAAACGCAGCACTGGCCGGGGGCATTCATGGTTGGTCGGTCACATCAGATCCGTAATTCTGAGATCATCTGGGTCCGATCTTCTGAACCAGGCACGCTTGCGCGCCAAAGGCCGATGCTCGAATGATCGCGCACCTCGTCGAACTATCTCTCGCCCAAGGAGCTCAATAGCTGACTGCTTCCATGATCCTCTGGATGTAGTGACTAGTACGACCTTTTTCCCAGGGAACATGTTGCTCCTAACAAACTCCCAAGCCGGCGGCGCTGGGCAACCACGCCAGATGGGTGTTCCCAAATAGATAGCGTCATAGGGAGCTAGATCCATCCACGCGGGATTTATCCACGCGTCATCAAGCCCCCCATCAGCCATAGCATTCACCCACCCGGCCAAGCCTAATGAGTAGTCAAATGCTTCGACAGCACGCAGATCGGCGTGTAACTGGTCCGCCAGATAACTAGAGGCTAAGGCGGTGTGCCCAGAGCGAGAGTAGTAGACCACCAGGGCATCGGGTAAAGGAGATCTCGATGGGGCCGGCGCCTTTAGCTTCTGAAGTTTCTCCAGCCTTCGTCGCGCTGCCCACACGACACAGCAATCAATCACCTTGATCCCAGCGGCAAGCGCGACGATGACTACGACGAGCTTAGTGATTAGTATCATTCAGTACTCTCCATCATGCACTCCCCCGTTACTTCTGTAGTCGCTCTGCGAGGTACTGCACTCAAGGACATTGCATGGTCGAACACCCGCGATCGTCGCCATCCACTATAGCGAGCGGCTAATAGTGAAGCTTCCGAACACCGGCGACTGGCGCTGGCCATAGAACTCGCGGGTGCTGTGGTAACGCGCCATTGCGAATTTCCAGCGCCCGCGCATCACCGCGATGCCGTAGCCGCCTTGGGCGACCACGTGGCGCTTGTCCACGCTGTGGCTGTTGCGGAAGGTGTTGCCATCCAGGGTGATGTCGCGGATCACCCATGCCGCGTCGGTGGTCGCAAACAGGTGCCAGGACCAGGCGCTGAGGCGGCCGCCACGGGTGGGCGCGGTGTTCTCGCCGGCCGGGCGCAGCGGAGTGCTGCCGAAATCGTCCGGCAGCTTCCAGCCGAAGCGCACTTCGCCACCGGCATTGGCCTTGGTTTCCAGGTTGCCGATCGCACCACCATAGTGGCTGATCGCATCCCAGCCCCAACCACTGGCATTGACGCTGGCATCGGCAGGCCAGCGGCGCATGCGCTCGTGGGTCAGCATGAACACCGGCTCGTTGTGCAGCTGGTTGTCCCAACCCTTGAACTTCTCGTCCCCCAGCGCGTCGTGCACGGCGTTCTGCACCTGCCTGCCCTGGGCCCAGGGCCCGACCACGCCCACGGCCAGCTGGATGGTCTGCAGGCGGTCGCCGCTGCGTGCGTTGAAGCCGAAGCTGGCCAGCAGCACGCCGGCATACGGCCGGTCATCCTCGATCAGGTCGCGGCGGGTCGGGTCGGTGGGGGTGAAGATGGCCTGGCCGATGCTGAAGATCATGTTCTGCTGCTCGAACCTGCCGGGGTGCAGGCCTTCCAGGTACTGGTTCACCCAGCGCGCCATGCGCGGCAGGCACGGGTCGGCGGTGTAGTCGACCAGGTTCGGCGAGACCAGGGTCAGCTGCGCGCCGTTGGTATAGCCCTGGTCTTGGTGGCGGCCACCGAACAGGTCGTTGTCGACGCGGAAGCTGATCTGCGGCGGGTGGTCGCGCATCGCGTCCGGGCCACATTGTTCGGCCGCCTGGGCCACCGGGGCTCGGGCAGCGGCCAGGAACACGAGTGCCGCCATCACAGACAACCGACTAAGCGCCAGTCTTTTCATGGGCTTGCTGCCATTTGACTCAATGTGAGGTTCAATTGAAGATCTAATGCGCTGTCGCAGTAGACCCGGAGGAAGGGGTTTGAGCCATACACCAGGCCATCAGCCGGCCGCACGCCAATTGCTTTCAAAGGCGGCGCATCCCTGCAGCAGTATCTAGCGCTCTTGGGCTCGCCAAGACGTTCGCCTGAGCAAGAGATCGTCCAGGCCCTCCCTAAGTGCCGCAACAGCCGGCGCCCCAGGTGCTGACCTAGACTGAAGGGCACGTCACCTCGCTGCGAAGCAACGTCAGCCGCTCAAGATGGACGTTTCAGAATCACAGTCAGTTTGTTGATCTCTGACTGAGAGAATGGCCACCCCGCCAGCAACTCCGCATCATGTGAGGTGGGGCATATGCGCTCGGCGGGCTCGCCAGATGCGTCCAGGAATGACTCCGGTCGC
The DNA here is from genome assembly GCF_057179845.1 of Stenotrophomonas maltophilia group sp. SKK55. NCBI lineage: Bacteria > Pseudomonadati > Pseudomonadota > Gammaproteobacteria > Lysobacterales > Lysobacteraceae > Stenotrophomonas > Stenotrophomonas maltophilia group sp. SKK55. The sequence goes on along the minus strand of NZ_JBXUHP010000059.1, from coordinate 503,438 downwards.
AGCGAGTTTTGTGGAAGGCTCCCAATCGCAGGGCTAGCCTCCGTGCTGAGCACGGAGGCACCACCGCACTAGCTACTTACGCCGACCTGTCCACGCCGAAATGGAGCTACGAAGCAATCTAATGGCCCAGACTGCGACAACCGACGCGCCGATGAGGCCTGTGATTGAGTCCAGCCATGTCACGTCCCAGATCATTCCCACGACAAGTGCAGTAATTGCGAGTGCCGTTACAGCGGTGTCCGTAGCGACGTGAAGATAGGCCGCACGAAGATTGGGACTCCTGCGCGCACCGGGCCCCTTCTCGTCAGCATGGCGCTCATGCGGAACGTGGCAGTGATCAACCGCAGCACCTTCGCGATGGTAGGCAGAATGTAGCCACCGCGCTGAGAATATATTTGTAATCAAACCCGCAACGGCGATGGCAAGCGCTTCTGAGTACTGAACAGCCTCTGGCGCATGGAGACGCTCCGTCGATTCATAGGCCATCGAAGCGGCAATCCAAAGCATGATCATCGCGCTTACGCTCGCCGCGATGAGCTCAACCGCTAGCACCCGAGCCGCGCGCTCTGGGCGGCTCTGATTCCGCTCAGCGTACCAAGCGATAGAAAGTGCGAACAGGAGCACCAGCACGTGAGAGCTCATGTGCCAGCCATCTGCGAGAAGAGCCATCGAGTTGAAGGCCCATCCTCCAGCAATTTCGACGGACATCATGACCGCAGTGAGAGTCGCGGCCTTCGTAATTGCCCGTGCGTTGCCGGTGCTCTGTACGCCCTGCAGAGTCCGCTCGTGCATTGCGTTGGGGGGAAGCAAGGACATGGTCGAAGACTCCAGGCTCTGAGCGAAAATGTATACGCCGGTGGCGTACTGTCAGGAAGTACCGCCCCTTGCATGCAAGGGGCGGCATTTACACTACTTAGGAGAGAACGCCGCTGAGTCGTGCAGCATGCGCGGACAGCGCATCCATGAGCGGCGGGTTCAACACGTCGTACGGCTCCAGGGACAGAGCCTTCAGGCGGCTACGGACGCCGTCCATCTGTTCCGGCCTTGCGCCGCCGCCTTCGATGATCGAAGACACGAATGCGGCGAAGCGCGGTTCTTCCCAGCCCTTCTGTTCGGACAGTTCAACGTGAATGAAATCCAGGCCGTAGAAGGCATGGGACTTGTTCTCGATGCGGCCAAACATGTGGACACCGCAGTCCTTGCACGCGTGGCGCTGGATGGTCGCAGCCGGATCGACAATCGCCAGCTTGTCGGCGTTCGCCGTGATCGAAACGGTATCGCGGGGAACGACACCGACCACGGAGAAGATGGCGCCTTCCGGCTTCCAGCACTTGGTGCAACCACAGGCGTGGTTGTGGGCCACATTGCTTGCGACGGAGATCTCAACCGGCTTGTCAGAGCACAGGCACTTCAGCGTGCCGCCCTTGAAGCCGGCGGTTCCGGCAACGACGCCGGAATCGACCGAGGGATGGATAGTTTGGTGTTGCATGGACTTAAACTCCTATTGTTGGAAGTGCAGCACCGGTTGCCCGGTGCTGCGGTGCATCAGTAGTTGATGACAGTACGAATGGACTTGCCTTCGTGCATGAGTTCGAAGGCTTCGTTGATTGCTTCCAGGCCCATCGTATGGGTCACGAACGGAGCCAGATCGATCTCACCCCGCATGGCGTCTTCGACCATGCCAGGCAGCTGGCTACGGCCCTTCACACCACCGAAGGCACTGCCAATCCAGCGACGACCGGTCACGAGCTGGAACGGACGGGTGGAGATCTCCTGACCAGCACCGGCCACACCGATGACAACGCTCTGGCCCCAGCCGCGGTGTGCACACTCCAGCGCAGAACGCATCACATTGACGTTGCCGATGCACTCGAAGCTGTGATCGACGCCCCAGCCGGTCATCTCAACGATGACTTCTTGAACCGGACGGTCGTAATCCTTCGGGTTCACGAATTCGGTTGCGCCGAACTGCTTGGCCAACTCGAACTTGGACGGGTTGGTGTCCACTGCGATGATGCGACCAGCCTTCGCCTGACGAGCACCCTGGATCACCGCCAGGCCGATGCCACCGAGGCCGAACACGGCCACGCTGTCACCTTCCTGCACCTTGGCCGTGTTGTGCACCGCACCAATGCCAGTGGTGACACCGCAACCGAGCAGGCAGACGTGCTCCGGATTCGCTTCCGGATTGATCTTGGCCAGAGAGACTTCGGCCACGACGGTGTACTCGCTGAAGGTCGAGCAGCCCATGTAGTGATACAGCGGCTGGCCGTTGTAGCTGAAGCGGCTGGTGCCATCAGGCATCACGCCCTTACCCTGGGTGGCGCGTACGGCAACGCACAGGTTGGTCTTGCCGCTCTTGCAGAACAGACACTCACCGCATTCTGCGGTGTACAGCGGGATGACGTGATCGCCGGGCTTCACACTGGTCACGCCCTCGCCCACTTCGACAACGATGCCGGCGCCTTCATGGCCCAGCACCACCGGGAACAGGCCTTCAGGGTCATTGCCCGACAGGGTGAATGCGTCGGTATGGCAGACACCGGTGCTGGTGATCTTCACCAGTACTTCGCCCTTCTTCGGCGGAGCAACATCGATTTCGACGATCTCGAGCGGTTGACCGGGACCGAATGCAACGGCTGCACGGGATTTCATGTGAGTTCTCCTTGGGTGTAACGAGATAAGTGCGACAACGGTCTTTGGGGCGAGCTTGATCAGTGGAACATCGGGCGCGCCGCCCCTGGCGCCGGCTCTAGAACGCGTTTCAATCAGGTCGAATGCGCCTACAGCATTCTTCTTGGCGAGCTGTTGGGACCAAGTATTGGACTTCGATGGATTGCTGTATATGGAATAGATTGGATTTCATAATTCCTATCCATGGAATTATTAACTCACAGCTCCGCCCCCCAGCTCGCCCGCATCAATGCAACTTGAGGCGAGGCTCCGTACTCCGTCCCAATGCGTCTGCCAGCATGCGAGCAACCACCCGGCGTGTACCGAACAGGCTCCTCTGATGCATGCGATACAGTGAGATGTAGAACATCCTGGCCAGCCAGCCCTCGACCTTGAATGACCCCATGAGGTTGCCCATCAGCGTGCCAACGGCGCCCTCCCTCGACAGGGACACCAGCGATCCATAGTCCCGATAGGTGAAGCTGGGCAGCGGGCGCCCCTCGATACGGCGGGCAATTGCCAGCGCAAGGAAGTGAGCCTGCTGATGAGCGGCCTGTGCCCTTGGAGGCACGTTTGTACCGCTGTGTCCATTCGGGCAGGCTGCACAATCCCCGAATGCGAAGATGTTCGGATCCTGCGTTGTCTGCAGCGTTTCAGATACCTCGAGCTGGTTGATGCGATTGGTCTTGAGGTTCCCGAGGGATGCAAGGAAGACGGGAGCACGGATGCCCGCCGCCCATACCTTCAGCCTCGCAGCAACCTTGATGCCATTGGCGAGTTGCAGGCCCTCTTCATCCACCAGGGTGACAGCCGAGCCACACATGACACGAACGCCTTCATGTACAAGTCGCTCGGCTACCGGCAGGCTCACGCGCTCTGGCAGAGCTGGCAGCACTCGCGGACCAGCCTCGATAAGCGTGATCTTCAGATTCTCGGGAGAGATCTTGTCCAGCCCATAAGCGCTAAATTGCCTCGCAGCATCACGCAACTCGGCAGCCAGCTCGACACCGGTGGCACCGGCGCCGACGATCGCAACCTCCAGTGTTTCTGACTTGCCACGCGCTTGCGCGCCCATGTACTCGCTCAGCAGCCGCTTCTGGAAAGCAATGGCGGCATCGGGATCGTCCAGGAACAGGCAATGATCCGCTGCACCGGGAGTTCCAAAGTCGTTCGTTCCGCTACCCACGCTGATCACCAGGGTGTCGTAGGAGATCGAGCGACGGGGCGCAATAACGTTGCCCTCCTCATCGTACAGTGGGGCAAGCTCGATCTTTCTGGACTTCTGATCCAAACCCGTCATCCGCCCCAACTGAAACTGGAAGTGATTCCAGCTAGCCTGGGCGAGATAGTTGAGCTCACTTTCTGCGGCATCCAACGCGCCTGAGGCAACCTCGTGAAGAAGTGGCTTCCACAGATGCGTCATCCGAGCATCGACAAGAGTGACTTTTGCTCGCCCTGAGCGCCCGAGCTTCCGGCCCAGCTGCGTAGCCAGCTCCAGCCCTCCGGCCCCACCACCAACAATGACAATACGATGCATTTTGATTCCCCAGGTATTTGAGTTGCCAGCGACGCCCACGAGCACTTCATGGCTCAGGCATCTAGACGTTGGTTAGTTCAGGACCTCAACGGAATGGAAGCGGAGCTGACCATCCCAATCCTTGTCGACGGCTACCTGCGCTCGTGCACGGCTTGCTTCGAGCGCTGCGAAGTCAATGTCAGCAATCGCCCACTCCTGATCGTCGGAGGTCGCTGCGAGCACGCCGTCACTGGGGAAGCCATGGTCCATCGGTGAGAGGATCATTGCTTCACCGGTGTTGATATCAAGCGCTTCACTCCAGTCGGCGACGCCGGCGGTGACCGCCTTTGCCACAAACATCCGATTCTCAAGCGCTCGCGCTCGGCACCCAACATCGACACGGGTGGCACCGGCGTCGGTGTCGGTGCAACTTGGCACCAACAGCAAGCGCACCCCTGCCTCCTGCTGGAGGCGAACAGGAAGCGGAAATTCGCTGTCATAGCAAACCGCAATCCCGACACGCTTTCCGTCCTGCTCAAACGCCGCGATGCGATCGCCAGGCTCGATGACAACTGCCTGCTTCTCGAAGCCAGTAAGCTGAAGCTTGTCCTGCCATCCGCTGCGACCATCAGCTGTGAACCACCAGGCACGGTTGCGATACATCCCATGGGATGTTGCGGTGAGGAACGTTCCTGCCTGGATGGTCATTCCCAGTTCGACAGCCAAGGTGCTATAGAGCTCACACCATGCGCTCTGATAGATCTGGAGCGACTCCAGGGTGGACCTCAGGCTAAGCTGAAGAGCTTCTGGAAGAGTCGAACCCAGTTCCAGCGACAGGTATTCCGGAAGTACTGCAAGCTCAACTCCTTGTTCCCTTGCGTCATTCAGAATTCGGCGCTGGCGCGCAGCGAACTCGGCAAAGGTCTTCGGACGACCGATCACGTACTTAGCTGCTGCAATCTTCATGTAACGTCCTCCAAGGAACGGAGCCAAAGTGAAAGTGTCTGCTCGGTTTCGTGCGTGGCCCCATGCTGCCGCCAGGGAAGAGCGACCTTCATCGCGCTCTGTTGTGCATACCCACGGCGAGTCCAGAAGCCTTCATTGCTTCGATATCCAGGTGGCCTAAGCGGATCAGTCTCCGACCGAACCACCGACGCGAAAGAAGACCACTTGAAGCCCTTTCGTCGGGCTTGCTCCTCTCTTCGATCAAAGAAGACGTGGCCCAAGCCAGCTCCTCTGTACTCCGGCCTCAGTACGGACTCCCCGCAGTAGAAGACTTCTTCTGGCCGGGGACCGTGCTCCTGGAAGGGACGAATGAAAGCGGCATCGGCGCTCAACAAAGGAAGGCCAGTCGATGCACCTACAACGTCCCTTCCATCCCTGGCCAGGACAACGATGCCCCCGTCAGACGTCGCATAGTTGCGGAGGTAGTGACGCTCATAGTCCATGTCTCCTTCGTACAGGTAGGGATAGCTACTGAATATCTCGATCCGCAGCTGAGCGACGCGATCGAGCCAGTCCTCGATTTCGGTGCCGACCAGTACCTCTACTCGCACGTTGGTAGCCATTTCAGGGCGCCTTGTGGACCTGGGAAATCCAGTCCTCCAGGTTGTAGTAGTTGGTAACGCGCGCAATCTTTCCATCACGGATGTCAAAGAACGCGCCACCGGGAAGAACATAGATCTGCCCTGCCGCTGCAGGGAGACCTTCGTCCGTGTGGTGGTAGAGTCCGTGCACCACGTACTCCGCGCCGGCACGCGCACCATCGCTGCTGTACATCACCACGATGTCGTGAAGCTGCTCGCTGTAGCAGGAATCCATGCGGCTCAGGAACGCGCGGAATGCGTCGATCCCTACTTCGCGATTCCCCTGATTTAGATCGTGCACAACGTCATCAGTGAGCATCGAGAGCATCGCGTCGCGATCACCGCGGTTGAATGCCTGGTAGTACTCTTCGATGTAGTTGAACTTGCTCATCAGGTTCTCCGGTCAGGTGAGGGTGTGGAGGAATTCTGGAGACCTGAAGAATTGTTGTATATGGAATTGATAGGATTTCATAATTCCCTAAAATGGAATAATATGAGCCCAACGACCACGGGGGCCTTGAGATGAACAGCGAGCTGGATCTTCTAAAGACGTTTAGGGCCGCGGCTGAGGCGCCGAGCTTTCGTGAGGCCGCTGTTCGACTGGGAAGCTCTCCTCAGGCCATCACCCGAGCGATACAGGCCCTTGAAAGTCATTACGGGGAGCTGTTGTTCCACCGAAGCACACGCCAGGTTCGCATCACGGCCTTTGGGGAGGATCTCTTACATCAGCTGCGGCCGGCGCTTGAGGGCTTAGACAAGCTGTGGCGCCCGCGAACCAAGGCGACGGCCTCACAGATTGTGGGCACAGTCCGAATTAGTGCCCCTCACAGCATGGGCTCCAGGGCAGTTCTTGCCGCCTTGGATACAGTGACCCAAAGTCACCCGGGAATTGTCTTGGACGTTCGCTTAAGCGATCGGGTTGCAGACGCTGTCGATGAAGGGATCGATGTCGGAATCCGCGTCGGCTTCATGCGTGATAGCAGATTCATTGCGAAGAAGGCAGGAGAGATGCGACTGCACATCGTTGGCTCCCCCGCACTTGTAGAGAGAATCGGAGCACCAGCGGAGACTAGCGAGCTCTCGCGGTTTCCACTGGTTGCGTCGGTGGACATCAATACAGGCAGGCCCTGGCCCTGGTACCTGGCTGGAGGCGTACAGGTGGCGCCGACAGCACCGGCCTTCATTGCAGACAATGCCGACATGGAGATGGCAGGGGTCATTGCGGGCTTGGGGTTTGCCCAACTTGCTGATTACATGGCTGCCCCACTCATTCAGTCAGGTGTTCTGCAGCGTGTGATGGAAGAATTCGATCCTGCCCCGTGGGGCTTGTACGTCTATCGGCCACAACGCGGCCCAGTCTCACCTCGCGTCAGAGTAGTTTTCGATGCACTCCATTCCGCCGTCGGAGCACTACCGAGCCTTATGCAGATGACGCCCTCCCCCACCTCGGCCCTAACGCCATCCAAAGCAGGGAAGCGCTAACGCCGAGTCGCTTGGCCGCTCTCTGATACGGGATCTGGCCACCATGAGCGCCAGGGACGCTCATGGTGGCCAAAAGAGCGTCGGGTCAACCCGCGCGGGCGAGTTCCTCAGCCAAGAAGGGGGCGGTACGGCTTCTCTTCACGCGAGCGACCTGTTTTGGAGTTCCTGCCGCCACGATCTGCCCGCCCGCGTCACCGGCACCTGGACCCACGTCGATTACCCAATCCGCCTGAGCAACGGCACGCATGTCGTGCTCGATCATGACCACCGTATTGCCGGAATCAACGAGCCGCTGGAGCTGCACAAGCAGCCTATCCGCGTCCGAGGCATGGAGGCCCGTAGTAGGTTCATCCAGGACATACAGTGTCCGCCCGCGCTGGCTCCGTTGAAGCTCTGTGGCCAGCTTGATTCGCTGCGCTTCACCACCCGATAGCTCGGTAGCCGGCTGGCCCAGTCGAAGGTATCCAAGGCCGATCTCCTTCAGCAACTGAAGTGGGCGAGCGATCGCGTCCTCATCGCCAAAGAATTCACGTGCATCCTCCACAGTCATCCGCAGAACGTCTGCAATGTTCTTACCGTTCCAAAGCACCTTCAGCGTAGCCTCGTTGTATCGCGCACCGTGGCACGTTGGGCACGGTGCATAGACGCTAGGCATAAACAGCAGCTCGACGCTCACGAATCCCTCCCCTTCGCACGTCTCACAACGTCCCTTGGCCACGTTGAAGGAGAATCGACCTGCGTCGTAACGTCGACGCCGCGCATCTGGTGTTGCGGCAAAAAGCTTTCGAACATGATCGAAAAGGCCGGTGTAAGTCGCGAGATTCGATCGCGGCGTCCGTCCGATTGGCTTCTGATCAACCTGGACGAGACGCTGAATAGCATCGACATCTCCGCCGAGGTGTCCCCCTGTCGTCTCGATGACGGTTGGCCCGTCTGCTGCCCCCGTTTCCACCGCGTCGTCCTCAGGCTCGTGCCCAAGTTGAAGCATCATCAGCTCCGGCAACGCCTGGGCGACGAGGCTGGACTTGCCCGATCCCGAAATCCCGGTCACCGCGGTGAGGATGCCCAAAGGTATCTTTGCATCAATGCGCTTCAGGTTGTGACGCTGGATGCCCTGAAGTTCCAGCCAACCACTCGCTTGACGCTCTTGGCCACTAGGGGGCGGGACCTTGTCAAAGAGGTACAACGCGGTACGTGACTCGTCGATGTCACGAAGACCATCCGGCTCTCCACTGTAGAGCACTTTGCCGCCCCGCTCTCCCGCCTCAGGCCCAACATCCACCAACCACTGGGCACGGCGCATCAGCTCCAGATCGTGCTCCACAACAAATACGGAATTACCACCGTCGCGGAGGCGGTCCAAGGCGTCATAGAGAGCCTGGCTGTCGGAGGGATGAAGGCCTGCCGACGGCTCGTCCAACACGTACACCACGCCAAAGAGCAGCGAGCTCAACTGCGTGGCGAGTCTCAATCGCTGCAACTCGCCAGCGGACAATGTCGGCGTAGCGCGATCCAAAGTTAGATAACCAAGCCCAAGGCCACGCAACTGACTGATTCGGCTCATCACTCCACTAGCGAGGCGCTGCGCGGCCAGGCGCTTCTCCTCCGACAGCGCTGAGGTGCGGCGGACGTCAGGAGACACCGCGTGGACCGCCCGCCCACTGGCCGCCCTATCGGCGCGATCACGACGGGTGGCCTCCTTGTTCGCCTTCCCCCCGCCAGCATGAGCACTGAAGTCTCCTCGAGAAATGGGCTCGAGCAGGGACGCCAGTTGGTCAAGAGGCATCTGCATGAATTGACCAATGTCCACACCCGCAAATGTCACTGACAGCGACTCTGCCTTAAGGCGCTTGCCATGGCAGGTGGGACAAAGCTTTCCCTCCATGTATCGCGATACGCGGCGCCTCATCAGGGCACTTTGCGTGTTAGCAAACGTGTGCAGGACATACCTACGGGCGCCAGTGAAGGTTCCCATGTAGCTTGGCTCAGTCTTACGCTTCAGGGCCGCACGCGTCTCCGCTGGCGTGAACCCAGCATAGACCGGCACAGTGGGCGACTCCTCGGTAAACAGAATCCAATCGCGGTCCTTCTTGGGAAGGTCCTTCCAAGGTCTATCAATGTCGTAGCCCAGCGTCACCAGAATGTCGCGAAGGTTCTGCCCGTGCCATGCAGGTGGCCACGAAGCAATGGCACGCTCACGGATGCTCAGCTTTGGATCCGGCACCATGAGGGCCTCTGTCACCTCGTACACATGGCCAAGGCCATGGCAGGTCGCGCATGCGCCCTGGGGAGTATTGGGTGAGAAGTCCTCGGCATAGAGCATAGGCTGATCAGCCGGATATGCTCCCGCGCGGGAATACATCATACGAATGAGGCTGGATAGCGTGGTGACGCTACCCACCGAAGATCGCGCATTGCTGGCACCACGCTGCTGCTGCAGTGCTACCGCTGGCGGGAGTCCATCGATGGAGTCAACATCAGGGACGCCTGCTTGATCGATTAGGCGTCGAGCATAGGGAGCAACGGACTCAAAGTACCTCCTTTGAGCTTCCGCATAGATTGTCCCGAATGCAAGAGATGACTTCCCGGAACCGGATACACCGGAAAAGACGACCAGTGCGTTGCGAGGAATTGAGACATCAACGTCTCTAAGGTTGTTCTCACGCGCACCGCGCACCTCTACAAGGCCGCTTGCTGCGACACTGCAGGAAGCTTCACCGAATGTGGCGTTTGGCATGTGCATGTCTCTGTAGGTTGTAGACGTTAAGTTCAGCTGGATCACTGGCCCGAAGAGGGATCGGCTTCGGTTTGCGATGCCTCTTCATCCAAGGCTCGCTGCCATGCCTGTCTCTCAGCCAAGGCGCGCTCAGCTCCCCGATCAGTGGGCCGATACCAGTTCGGCCTCTCCACACCCTCCGGCAGGTACGTCTGTCCAGCTGCGTAGCCGTCTGGCTCATGATGCGCGTAGCGATATGCTTGTCGATACCCCATCTGCCTCATAAGCTTCGCTGGAGCATTCCGAAGATGCATGGGAACTGGTAATGATCCGTGCTCCTTGACGAAGGCCCTTGCTAGATCCCAAGCCGCATAGGACGCATTCGACTTGGGGGAGAGCGCCAGATAGGTCGCAGCCTGGGCCAAGACAATTTCACCTTCAGGAGAGCCAAGTCGCTCATACGCCTGCGCAGCGTGGATGGCCAAGTGCAGAGCGCCCGGATCAGCATTTCCGATATCTTCGCTTGCCATAACAATCATTCGACGTGTGACCTGGCTCACGTCCCCGCCCCCATCCAGAATGCGCGCTAGCCAGTAGAGGGAGGCGTCGGGATCAGAGCCACGCAGTGATTTGTGAAACGCGGAGAGCTGCCAATAGAACTCGTCCCCACCCTTATCGAATCGACGCAGTGACGGGCTGGTGGAGCGCTTGGCAAACTCAAGATCCACCTCTTCCACCCGCTTCTCAGAGGCCGCAGTTGAGACCTGCTCGAGAAGATTCAGGAATCTGCGGCCATCACCATCAGCGAAGCCCTTCAGCAGCTGCAATGCGGGATCGGAGAGGTCAACGCCTCGCAAGTGAGGTCTGGCGCGTTCGTAGAGCTTCTCAAGATCTGCGTCAGACAGAGGCTCAAGTGTGTACACCTGCGCGCGCGAAAGCAGCGCCGAGTTAACGGCCAGTCCTGGATGCTCTGTGGTGCCGCCCACCAGCGTGAGTAGCCCTGATTCAACGTGAGGTAGCAGCGCATCCTGCTGGGCCTTGTTGAACCGGTGAATTTCGTCGACGAAAAGTACCGTGGAGCGACCGCGTACGTCGAGTTCGGCCCGCGCATCATCAATGGCCTGCCTGATGTCCTTTACCCCGGCGAGTACGGCGGAGATCGCAATGAAGTGACTGTCAGTCACCATCGCTGCGAGGCGCCCCAGGGTGGTCTTACCGACGCCCGGGGGCCCCCACATGATGAAGGAGTGCAGACTTCTTGCTTCAAAGGCAAGACGCAAAGGCTTCCCCGGCCCCAGCAGGTGCTGCTGCCCAACAAACTCGTCGAGAGACTTCGGTCGTAGCAGTTCGGCCAGGGGTGCCCTTGGTTTCGCTGTGAATAGATCTGCCAAGGTGTTCTCCTTCGGGAAGTCAGTTGCGAGTATGCATTCGGAGCTTCTTGGCCCCTATTTCAGCTTCCCATCCAATGAGCCGCTTGTGGCATTGCTTGCTTTATCACGGAGGATGATGCGAGCTCCTCTGTATCCAACGCTATGATTCCATACCCAGCTCATTGCGACGCTCAGGCGATTTCGCACTCCGATAAGGAAGTAGATGTGAGCGAGCTTCCAGATCCACCATGCGATTCCTCCGCTCAGCTTTAGCTTCCCCATATCGATTACTGCAAGGCTGCGTCCAATCGTGGCGAGGTTGCCCTGGTGCCGGTACTTGAATGCAGCGGTCCTCCGCGCCCCTGTTATCAGCCCTTCAATCTGGCCCGCGACGTACTTGCCTTGTTGCTTGGCCGCCGGCGCGATTCCAGGAACGGTCTTTCCGTCCGCAGTGGCTGATGAAGCAGTGTCCCCAATCACGAAGATGTTGGGGGAACCAGGCACCGTTAGATCAGGGCCGACGATTGCGCGCCCCGCCCGATCTGATTCGGTGTCGAGCCAACGTGCGGCTGGAGACGCCTGAACTCCGGCTGCCCAGACGATTGTGGATGCCGCCAGCTTCTTGCCATTGAGCATCACCCCATCAGAGGCGCACTCTGTGACAGGTGCCCCCAACAAAACGGATACCCCAAGCTTCTCGAGGGCGCGCCTCGTGTACTCGGAGAGCTTTTCAGGAAAGACAGGAAGCAGCCGCGGACCCGCTTCAATGAGAAATACCCGGGTTTTGCTGGGATCAACTGACCGAAAGTCATCCTGCAGCGTGCCTCGCGCCAGCTCCGCGATGGTTCCGGCAAGCTCGACACCTGTAGGCCCGCCACCAATGATCACAAAGGTTTGAAGGGCTTCTCGAACCTCGGGATCATTGCAGAGCTCCGCTTGCTCGAACGCGCTCAGGATCCTGCCTCGAATGGTTGTTGCGTCCTCCAGGCTCTTCAGGCCTGGAGCGTACTTCGACCATTCGTCATGCCCAAAGTAGGCATGTGTCGCTCCCGTAGCGAGCACAAGGGTGTCGTAAGGGTATCGAGTGCCGTCCTGAAGGATCACTTGGCGGGCAGCTTTATCCACACCCTCGACCTCCGCCATGAGGGTCCTCACCTCCGGGCGGTCACGGAACAGATAGCGGATCGGCCATGCAATCTCCGACGGTGACAGTGACGCACCAGCTACCTGGTAGAGCAGCGGCTGGAACAAGTGATAGTTCCGCCGGTCAATGATTGTTACATCGACATCCACTCCTTCAAGGTGCGTGGCGGCCTCCAGTCCGCCGAAGCCCGCCCCAACGATCACAACTTGATGACGATTTCTGGAGGTCTTGATCACGGCAGCACTCCCTAATTAGGTGCTCAGTGCCGATGCGTGGTGCTTGAGGTGATCGGCAATGAAGCTGGAGATGAAGTAGTAGCTATGGTCGTAACCATCGCGAAGGTTCAGCGAAAGCGGATGATTCGCCTTGGCGCATGCATCTCGAAGCAGTTCAGGGCGAAGCTGATTCTGCAAGAAGTCATCACTGAGCCCTTGATCCACCAGTAGGGGCAGGCGCTCCTTTGCATCTGCAATCAGCTCCACGGCGTCATACTGCCGCCACTGCTCCTGATCTCCCCCCAGGTAGGCCGAAAACGCCTTCTGGCCCCAAGGAACCTGGGTGGGCGCCACTATCGGAGAGAAGGCGGATACGCTGCGATAGCGACCTGGGTTTCGCAAAGCGATGACCAAGGCACCGTGGCCGCCCATTGAGTGGCCGCTAATTGAGCGAGCCTGGCTAACAGGGAAGTTCTTCTCAACGAGAGCAGGCAGCTCACTTACAACGTAGTCATACATGCGGTAGTGGTCAGACCACGGTGCCTCGGTGGCATTGACGTAGAACCCCGCGCCTTGGCCGAGATCGTAAGCTGGATCATCCGCGACGGACTCTCCGCGCGGACTTGTATCCGGAGCAACGATGGCAATGCCATGCTCAGCAGCGAGCTGCTGCACTGCAGACTTGGTGATGAAGTTCTGCTCTGTGCACGTCAGGCCAGAGAGCCAGTAGAGAACAGGTACCGGGCCGCTGGACGCCTGTGGAGGGAGATAGACTCCAAACTTCATGGTGCAACCAAGGCTGGATGATTCATGCTGGTAGACGTCCTGCCATCCACCGAAGCTTGCGTGACGCTCAATGCGTTCCATTGTTCTTTCCTCTGAATTGAATTTGATAGGCCATCTATCGCGAATCGAATGTGGCCTTAAGCGAGGCTTTAGGCCTTGTCCTCGACTGCCGAGTCACCGTGTGCATGCCTAATCCTTCGGACAATCCACCAAATCAGCAGCAATACAGCGGGAACCAAGATCGCAGTGACGGTTGCTGCGATGTCATGCGTCCCAGGCAAACCCTTGAGCAGGTATGCGAGAAGACTCACGACGTAGTACGAGATGGCGGCCACCGACAAACCTTCCACCGTCTGCTGCAGGCGCAGCTGAACCTTCGCCCGTTCATTCATGGACGCCAGTAGGTCGCGGTTCTGCCGCTCGAGCTCAACATCAATCCACGACCGAAGGAGCGAGATTGAGCGCGTCAACTTGTCTGAGAGCTTCCCCTGTCGCTCCTTCACTGACTGGCAAGTTCGCATGGCCGGTGCAATCCTTCGATACAAGAAGTCCGCCCAGGTGCTATAGCCGGCAACTTGATCCTCCGCCAACGCATCCAGTCGCTCTTCAACAATTTCGTAGTAAGCCCGACTTGCACCAAACCTATAGAGATTTGCCGCGGCGTCCGCCTCCAACTCTGCAGCCAAGCTGGTCAAATCCGAGAGGAGTACGTCACTGTCACGACGTCCACCGGAGGCCCTGCGCATCTCTTCAGTAATTGCAGCCAGACGCGCCTCCATGCGACGAAGATTCGACGTCATGGAGCGAGTCAGCGGTAGCGCTAGCAGGGCAAGCGTTCGGTATGTCTCGACCTCGAGCAGTCGTTGTGCCAGCGCCCCTGCCCGCGCCGGAGTCAGGCCGCGATCAAGGATGAGCATGTGGGTTAGCCCTTCCTCGTCTTGCCGGAAGTCGGTCACAATGGCCGCGGCACCGTTCTCAACCAGCGAATAGCAGCGGCTGACGGGATCAAAGCAATCTATTTCCTTCTCCGCCTCCGCGGTCCAAGGCAAAAGCCTGACGCTAACAGCCGAGATCACGGGTCCTGGCGGCTTGAACCCCTGTCTAAACGGGTTGTCCCCACAAGGCTCACCTGTTTCTGAGCTCAGTGGTGCGCTCCAGAGGTAGGAAGAGAACTCAGTGTGCTTCTCGCAGTGCAGATCGCCCTCATTCCACGTAAGCGCGTGATGAGGTGTGGTGTGATCCTCGACTGCAGCCCCCATACGACCTGAAAGATCGTCGATCGCGGCACGATCTCGACTCATGTCCCCTTCTGTCATGAAGGAGAGCTGGAGAAGGCTTCGCGGAGACTGGGTGAGCAGGTGCGGTCGCGCATGGACTTCCTCAACGGCGGCGCGGCGGTCCGCGTGCGCCGGCATCCCATATACGTAGCCTTCTGCTGGCGTGCCTGCAGCTTGGCTCAGGCCGGATGGGTCATTCATACATAGCCTCAAGAATGGATGATCTTCTAAACACCGCTCACGGGAGGTCTATCACTTGCTTGTGCGATAGCTCAGCGAAAGGTCGCGTGGTGGAACCGGCTCTGGTGTAGGGCGGTAGTGGGAACCACAACAAGCTGGGAGGACGGCACCGCATAGATCGCAGGCCCTTGCTCTCCCACCTTCCAAGCCAGGCGCGGACCACATGGGAGTCGCAACGAGGCTGGAAGCTCACTTCAAAGGGCCTGCCATGACTCAGTCAGATGCGGAAAGCAACGATGCCGACAGAGATTGCCCGCTCCAAGAAATACAGACAGGCGCAACTCGACTGACATCATCCAGCATGCCTTGGAGCCTCCTGGAAAGGCCTCAACGTCCTAGTCGTGACGCCCTAACCCACGAAGGGGTTAGGAATGGCGGGTTCTACTTGGAAATGAAGTAGTTCGGACACCCATAGATTGCCTCCTCTACTTAGTACTAGCGCCATCAAGCAATGTCGCGAACTGACTAACGGAGATAGGAGCGGACAATAGAGATGGTCTCGTCAATCGACTTCCTTTGAGAGTCGGTGTGGGTGTCGCTATGCGGGAACTCTTCACGCAGATAGCTCTCCAGAACCGTCGCCATCAAACCATTGACCGCCCCGCGCACAGCAGCAAGCTGCTGAAGTACTGCAGCACATTCCGCCCCGCTCTCCAGAGCCTGCTCCAATGCAGCCACCTGTCCGCTGATCCGACGTACGCGGGTAAGGGCCTGCTTTTTCTCCCGAGGGCTGTGAGGCATTGCGCACCTGTCCGTATCACATGAGGGGACGATACTATACTCCCCGATAGTATGCAAGCTAGCAATCTGGGAGGGTCTTTAGCTCCGTCAACTGAGTCTGCGCCTGATTTCGAGCAGCCGCCAGAGGCCAGTGAAAGGCCCCTCTCGCCCCACCCGCACACCAGAAAAGGCGGGCTCCTGCAGGAGCCACGCCCCACCACTCGGGAGAGTGGTTACATGTAGATGAATTGGCGGTATAGCTTGTCTAGCTCCAGCCGGACGAACTCGATCTCCTCCTCGTCCCCGGCATCAGAGAGATCCAGAAGCTGTCGCTCCTTTGATGTAATTCGATCACAGAGATCTTCTAGGCTGGCGCAGAACTCCGCTGAATGGGCTTGCGACCGGTCAGGGCGAGCCTCTGTTGATCCCAACATTCCGCGAGACGTTGACGGGGTGATGCCGAACTCCTCATTGAACGCGATCTGATGCTGTCGCCTGTCATCAGTCTCAGAAATGGCCTGCCGCATCGCACTGGTGATCGTATCGGCATACATGATCGCCTTACCGCGCGAGTTTCTTGCAGCTCGTCCAATCATCTGAATGAGGGCCTGGCTCGACCGAAGGAAGCCCGCCTGGTCCGCATCAACGATAGCGACCAGAGAGGCCTCGGGAATATCGAGCCCCTCTCTCAGCAGGCTGATACCCACTAGCACATCGAACTCGCCGGCCCTCAGCCCATTGATGATCTCAACTCGATCCTCTGCCTTGATATCCGAGTGCATGTACTTCGCACGCACCCCTTGATCCTCGAGGAACTCGCACAGCTCCTCAGCAGACACCTTTGTCAGCGTGGTCACCAAGACCCTGTCGCCCTCTCGTACACAACGGGCGATCTCTGACAGAAGATCGCACCTGTAGCCCTCCCTAGGCCTCACCTCTACCAGCGGATCGAGCAAGCCAGTGGGCCTGATGAGCTGGTCAATCAATCTTCCCTTGGATCTCCCAATCTCATAGGCGCCAGGCGTAGCCGAAACGAAGATCGTCTGGGGCTTGATGGCTTCAAACTCAGAGAAGCTAAGCGGTCTGTTGTTCATTGCCGAAGGTAGACGGAACCCGTACTCGATTAGAGTCTCCTTCCTGCTCTGATCGCTCCTGAACATTGCCGCGATCTGAGGAACCATGACGTGCGACTCGTCAACAAATAGCAGGCCATCCTTCGGGAGGTAGTCCATGAGCGTCGTCGGCCTAGCTCCTGACGGCTTTGAGTTCAGGTAACTGGAGTAGTTCTCCATGCCAGAGCAATATCCCAGCTCCCTCATCATCTCCACGTCGTTCGTGATCTTCTCGTAAAGCCTATTTGCCTCAACGATTCGACCAGATGCGTTGAGCTCCGCCACCCTGGCCTCCAAATCCTTGAGGATGGCCTTCGTAGCCTCATTGATTTCTGTTTTGGGGCTTGCGAAGAGTGTCTTTGGAGAAACGAGGTAGCGCGCCTCATCGCCAAGCTTCTTCCCTGTAACCGCATCAATCCAGATGAGCGACTGCACTCTCCCCTCGTCCGTGAGCTCTACTCTAATTGCCTTGTACTCAGAGTCGGCGGGAAAAATATCGACCACATCGCCAGACACACGGAACGTGCCACGCTTCAGGGTCCGCTCAGTCCTGTCGTACTGAAGCGATGCAAGCCGACGCAGGAAGTCCCTCTGATCCAGCTCGATTCCAAGCGCAAGCTCAACCTGCAGATCCCGGTAGCTCTGTGGGTCTCCCAGTCCATAGATTGAGGACACCGAAGCGACAACAATCACGTCTCTACGCTCAATCAGAGACTTCGTAGTCGATAGTCGAAGCCTCTCAAGGTGATCATTGATGGCTGAGTCTTTCTGGATGTAACGATCGCTACCTGGGATATAGACCTCTGGCTGGAAGAAGTCGTAGTAGGAAACGAAATACTCCACGGCGTTCTCGGGGAACAGCGCCTTCATCTCCCCGTAGAGCTGAGCAGTCAACGTCTTGTTTGGCGCAAGAATGAGCGTGGGTCGCTTCAGCCGATGGATCACATTGGCCATCGTGAAGGTCTTCCCTGACCCTGTAATTCCCTTCAAGGTCTGATGTGTTGCTCCCTCCTCGATGCCAGCAATCAGCCTGGCAATCGCCTCGGGCTGATCCCCCGCCGGCGTATGATCCGAATGCATCACGAACATATCTGTTGACATCACTCTTGCTCCTGCTAGCTCAATTTTTGATCGTTATGGAAGTTAAAGCCGTCTAGAATATTCCGCCGCATACGTGCGGACAGAATCGGATGAGCGACACGAATGCTACCTTTGGGCAAGTTCTTTCCAGGTGAGCCTCGTAATCCATGGCTGACTGACGCTAGGGCATGAGCTTGCCTGCTGGAAAATGCCGGAGCGGCCTCACAAGTGCACCGACCTTCCTCCGCTCACACCTCACTCCTCCCTACGTGGCTGCTGCACTGGCTGCTGTACCGACTCCTGATCGACCACAGTCAGGGCCAGCGTAGACATTAGCTCTGTCTCGATCGTCCTCTGCATTGAGTAGATCGGGAGCGCGTTCGGCGCGGAACTGAATGGCTCCTCCAGCTGACGGCCCAGCGCATCGAGACCAAAAAACGTGTACGCCACAATGAGCACCGGTAGAAAGGTCCACCACCCCAATGTTCCTGCCAGCGCAAAAGGAAGCGTTGTGCAGAATACGATCGCAGTCCGGTGAAGCAGCAGCGAATACGAGAATGGAATCGGAGTATTGAGTATCCTCTCGCACCCACCTTGGATACGAGCCAAGTTGGCAAGCTGCTTATCCAGCACCGAGTACTGAATCGAGTCGATCCTTCCCTCATGAGCCAGATGGGCAAGCTTCAAGCCAATGCCCTGGAGCACAGCGTCCGTCGGATTCGGGCCTTGTGATGCCTTGCCAATATCCCACCAAGGTGCGATCGCATGGGCTTCGTCGGCTCGGCGCAGTCGAGAATAGAGGCCCGCACTGAAGCCACACAGGCCTCGCAGGATCTGTGCTCGGCTGTTTGGATCCAGCAGGGACGTCTGCCTGGCTATCGAGCGACACGCTATGACCAGGTCACCCCAAAGGTGCCTCGCCTCCCACCATCTGGAGTAGCAAGCGTTGTTTCGAAAGCTCATGAATACGGAAAGTGCGATACCAATGAGCGTGAACGGAACGCCACTGAAGCGAGCAAAGATTCCTGGATGCTCCGTTGATGCGAGCACCGCTCCTGCGGTCACAATGCTAATCAGTAGTAGATGCAATGCGATCCTGGGCAGGATGGTACCCCTGACGGCAAACGCAACGTCCCACAACGTCGGCTGCCTTCGCATTCTCGTTTCAACATCTGGGAGACGGTGTGTCATGCCAACCTCTGATTCATTGATCGACTGCTGGCGTCGATACGCCCAGGCAACAAATTCCTTCCACTTGAGTTCGAAATGCGAATGACATCACGCCGTTCGCATGACACTGCTACAGCAGGTCTAATGCAGTTCATCGTCGGCAGCCTCGGGCATCCATAGTTCAATGACCGTCCCTGTCAGGCCGGTTCTCTCCACAGACAGGCTGCCACCGTAGCGGTTGGCAAGCATCTGACTGATGGAAAGACCCAGCCCGGTACCTTGACGATGTTTGGTCGTAAAGAATGGCTCAAAAATTCGGACCAGAATATCCTGAGGAATGCCGCTTCCAGTATCTGAGACTCGCAAAGCGACGCCAGGGTGACCATGAACGTCGTCAACGTCCAACGTCGCCAATCCCAGCGTTCCGCCCTTCTGCATCACATAGATTGCATTGATCATGAGGTTCACAAGAATTTGCTGCAGCTCGCCCCGATTGCCCGTTACGAGCCGTGTGGACAGGAAGTTCTCCTCTATCTTCACGGGATGGCGCTTGATGAGGTGTTGAATCAGGGGCAGCGTCTCCAACATCAGCGTGGCAGGCTCTAGCAGCTCACTATGACCGGAGTACTCACTGGGCTTGGAGAACTGCAGCAACTTGGAAACAATGGTGCTGATACGCCCAATCTGATCCTCAATGAGGTCAATCTCTTCTCCAAACCGCTGACCCTCGGGCTCCCTGATCGAGTCACGCAGAAGCTCGAGGTTCCCCTGCATGACGGCAAGCGGATTGTTGATCTCGTGCGCTATTCCTGCTGCGATCTCGCCAATTGTTGCCAGCTTCTCAGTGACAATCAGGTGCTGGGTCGTCTCTTCCAACCGTCTATTGGCTAGTGCGAGACCAGCAGTTCGCTCCTCTACCCTGGAATTGAGCTCCTCGTTCCAGGCGACCAGCTGTCGTTCCTTCTCTTCCAGCTGACAGAGCAGCTGGTCCAAGTGCGAAGCGACACGTCCGATTTCATCATTGGATGCCCCTGCTCCGGAGCGAGCACTGCGGTCACCCGCCTTGACCCGTCCAATTGCCTGATCCATCCGCTCAAGTGGCTTGAACACGCCGCGAGCGATGTACAGAAAAAGGGGTACGGTGATGACTGCAACAAGCAGGCAACCGAACACGATCGCTCCGATGGAATTTCGACGGGCGGTGGTGAATGGCTCCTCCAGAAAGCCCACGAAGAGCATACCAATGGGTACGCCCCGGCCATTGAGAATGGGCATATAGCCGGCAATGTACCAATCATTGACTACGTAGGCTCTTGCCTGCCAGGTCTTTCCCTGGCCCAGCACGGCCTCGGCCACTTCAGAAGACACCCGTGTCCCCGACGCTGGGTTCCCTCCCGCCAACAACGCGTTGGTGCTGATGCGGGTATCACCAAGGAAGATGGAGGCTATCCCTGTTGCGCCAGTACGCAGGGCCTTATCTCGGTAGACAAGATCAGTGATCTGCTTGATGAATTCGGTGTTGTGGTTCAGCAGGGTACCCGCAATCAAGACGCCGACCTGATTGTTTGGCAGTGCAACCGGCGTTGCAGCTTGAATCATTAGGCCCCGCTTCTCACTCTGGGCCGAATCGACAGGATTCCTTGCGTTATGCGGACGAATGACCTCGGCCCGTGCAGCGAGCTTTGGGGAGATCTCCATCAGATCGTCCCGGCTTACCACCCCCACCTCCACGCTGGACGCCCCCTTCAGGGCCTTTTCGATGACTGACCAGTCCAAGTCAAGCTCAGCTGGCGAGGCCGGCTCGCTACTAGCCAACAAGCGACCGTTTGAATCCAACAGTGCGATGAAGTCTAGTGAACCACCTTGGGCTTTCGACGCTAGTAGGCTGCCAAGCTCTGCATTCTTGTTGACCCCCTGGCTAATGACGCCATGGAAGCTCTGCGAATCAGCAATCGCAGCCAGCGTCGCGCGGTCGTTGACGAGCAGCTGGTTCATGTACTGTCCCGCAACTTTCAGGTCCCCGCCAACCTTCGAGGCGAGCAGTCGGTCGAAGCGCAAATCCCATTGGTAGATGAGTCCGCCGACGATAGCCGGCAGGATCACAAACATTGGAAGGATCGCGATTAGAAGCAGGCGGAAGCGAACTGATCGCGCTCGGTTCATTGCAGATTCCTAGGCTGATACATTCCAACTGGAGCACTTACGATCAATCGTCTTTCGCGATATGCCCAAGATCGTGGCCGCTCTTTCGCGATCTCCGCCAGTCTCTCGAAGCACTGCAAGGATGTGCCTGCGCTCGACCTCCGAGAGCAGCCGGCTTCGTGGGTCAGAGAGTGACTCCAACCGCTCAAGCTGAGTCGGAAAGTGTCCGAGTATCAGGCTACGCTCAACGTAGTTGTGAAGCTCGCGGACGTTCCCGGGCCACGAGTAGCTCTGAAGATATGCCCGGGTCCTTTCGTCGATCGGAATCGGTTGAAGGCCAAGCTGCAGCCCCAGCTCACGCATGAAGCCCGCCGCCAGCTCCAACACATCAGCGCCGCGGTCATGAAGGCGAGGAAGCGACACCTCGAGAACGTTGATGCGATAGTAGAGATCCGACCGGAATGTTCCATTCTTCACTTCCGCAACCAAATTCTTGTTGGTTGAGAAGATGAATCTGACATCGATCGGAATCTCCCGATCTGCGCCAACTGGTCGTATCCGTCTATCTTCAAGCATCCTTAGCAGCTTTCCTTGGAGAGCCAAGGGAAGATCAGCGACTTCGTCAAACAGCAATGTTCCGCCTTCTGCATAGGCGACCAGTCCTTGGCGAGGCGAGTTCGCTCCACTGAACGTTCCTTTGAGACTCCCGAACAGTTCAACGTCAATCAACTCGCTGGGAACAGCTGCACAATTTATTGGAATGAAAGGATGAGATGCCCGTGCGGACAACGCGTGCAGCGATCTTGCGGCAACCTCCTTTCCAGAGCCGGATTCTCCAGTGAACAGCACGCTACTGGGCAGTGGTGCGACCTTCGCGATCAGATCCTTGGTGGCCTGAATCGCACGCGAGCTACCTGTGAGCCTGTCTCGAAGCGCAGCTGGTGCACCGGAGCCATGTAGCTCGTGACGGAGAATGGCATTCTCCCGCCGTAGGCGACCGCGTTCCAGGCAGCGCGATATAGCGGCCAGCAACTGATTGGTTCTGAAAGGCTTGAGAAGAAAATCAGCCGCTCCCGCGCGGATAGCGCCGATAGCGGAATCCAAGTCTGCGTACGCAGTAATCAGAATGAAGTCGGCCAAGACCCCTCCCCTGCGCTGGTCCTCCAGCCACGCGATGCCACTCTTCCCTGGCAACACGTTGTCCACAATCACGATGTCAAAGTGGCGCTCCGTCAGATGCTGCTCCGCTTCAATGGTGTCAGCTGCAGCTTCCACAGCTTTGCATCGCGGTCGCAAGGCACGAACCAAGAAGCTACGCATGCCAGGTTCGTCGTCAACGATCAGTATCGATGAGCGCGCAAGGTCCGGCCATGCAAGATCGCCGTTTGCGCGCTCTTCGGAAGATTGGTTGGCGCTCTTTGGCGTCATGTTTCCCTCAGTACAATTGAAGCGTGGCTAGTTCCGTCGATTCGTGGTCGAGTTCATTTCGATCTTTCGACCGCTAGATGACGGGTGACATATCGAACAAAACACCCCCTCTCACGACGTAGGACGTTGTGCACCAAAGGCCAGTCTGAGACGTTCAATGCTGTCGACCTCAGTCATATGCCAATCCGGAATTCTTGCCCTATGAGCCTCGTATCGACCTCTTGGTGGCCAAACGGACCGGGGGCTCCTCGCCATATTGCCCAGAGCGCCAATGGCCTCCGTGCCCCTCCAAGCCCCTTGGCGGTCGGCCGCCACGGGAGGCTGGAGAAGTCTCGCTCCCTTCGAGCGGATCATTACGCCAATTCGGCCATATGGGAAGCGCTGGGTGCGCGTTGTCCCCGCCTCGGCCGGAGCCACGCAGCGCGGCCAAGCGCGGGCGAGTCGATTCGCCTTGCAAGAAGGTTCAGGCCCTACCGCTCGCCTACCGGCATAGAGATGCCTATGCACCAGGGTCGTCTCCCATTTGCGCGGCTCGCGGGCAGATGTATCGTGGCTTTGGGCTCTCTGAGTCTCCGACCGACTGATAGTTGCTCTTCCCCTCAAGACCCGGGCTTGTTGGGGAGCTGACTAAGGATGGTAGAAGGCGGGGCTGACGGGTCGGCCTCTGACGCGAGCCGGGAGGAGAGGTCAGTCGCCCATTTTCGATGCAGGCGATCTGGCCCCCAAATATCTCAATGTCGTTGGGATCATGGCTGATCAGCAGCAGTGGAATACCGGCCCCGTCCAGCACGGCCTCCAGCTCCTGCCGCAGGTGCTGGCGAAGATCATGGTCCAGCGCGGAGAACGGTTCATCCAGCAGCAGCGCCTGCGGCTGCGTCACCAGGGCGCGTGCCAAGGCGGTACGCTGGCGTTGGCCACCGGAGACCTGCGAGGGCAGCAGATCGCCCACCGTGTCGATGCGGAATGCGTGCAACCACTGCTCCACCGCATCGAAGCGCTGGCCGATCCGCGGATTCAACCACCCCTTCTCCAGACCGAACGCCACGTTCTGGCGCACGCTCAGATGCGGGAACAACGCGTAATCCTGGAACACGTAGCCCAGCCGGCGGCGTTGCGGCGGCAGATCCACGCCGGTGGCCGCATCAAACAGGGTCTGCCCCTGCAGCCGTACATGACCCTGGCCCGGCCGTAGCAGCCCAGCCACCGCCTTCAAAGTCAGGCTCTTGCCGGCGCCTGAAGGCCCGAACAGCACCACCTGCCGCTGCGTGCACTGCAGCGATACGTCCAACACAAAATCCTGGCCGGCCCCCTGCAGGCCGCGCTGCACCTGCAGGTCAAGCCACATCGCGCAGCTCCCGGCGACGCCCGCCCACCAGCCGCGCGGCCAGCAACAGGATCACGATACAGACCACCGAAGTCAGGATCACCAGCGCATTTGCCTTGCCATCCTGGCCGGCCTGCACCGCCTCGTAGATGGCGATCGACAACGTCTGCGTGCGGCCCGGAATGCTGCCCGCCACCATCAGTGTCGCGCCGAACTCGCCCATCGCGCGTGCAAACGCCAGCAACAGGCCAGCGAGTATGCCGCGCCAGGCCAGTGGCAGCGTGATGCGGAAAAACACCGCCGCTTCGGACACACCCAGCGTGCGTGCGGCCTGTTCCAGCTGACCGTCCACTTCCTCGAACGCCGCGCGTGCCGGCTTGAACACCAGCGGCAGCGAGGCCACCGCCGCAGCAATCACTGCAGCCTGCCAGGTGAATACCAGGTTGATGCCGAACCACGACTGCAACCACGCGCCGATCGGGCCGTTGCGACCGATCAGCACCAGCAGGTAATAACCCAGCACGGTCGGTGGCAGCACCATCGGAAGGGTGAGCAGTGAATCCAGCAGCTCACGGCCGGGAAATCGCCGACGCGCCAGCAGCGCGCCCAGTGCCACGCCCAGCACCAGATTGATCGCAGTGGCCCAGCCGGCCACCTTCAGCGACAACCACAGTGCGCTCCAGTCGAGATCCATGCCTCAGGGCTTGCCGAACCCGTGCTTGGCCAGGATCGCCTGGCCCTGTGCCGAACGCACGAAGGCGGTGAAGCGCTTTGCTTCAGCCGGTTGCGCGCTGGCCTTGGTCACCGCCAACGGATAGGCAATGCGCCCCGCCACCGGCACCGCGAAGGCACAGCGCACCCGGTCGGGCATCGCCTGTGCGTCGGTGGCATAGACGAAGCCGGCATCCACTTCACCGCGCGCCACGTAATCCAGCGACTGGCGTACGTTCTGCGTGGTGATGGTCTTGCCCTGCACTGACGGCCACAGGCCTGCCGCTTCCAGCGCGCCCTTGGCATAGCGTCCGACCGGCACGCTGTCCGGGTTGCCCAGCGCGATGCGCTGCACGCCGGCACCGGCCAGATCCTTCAGGGTACGCGGCGAGGCCTTGGCCTGCGGCGGCACCACCACCCACAGCGCATTCACCGCGAACACCTCGCGGGTACCGGCCGCCAGCAGGTCCTGCTGCTGGGCCTGGTCCATCGTGGTTTCGTCGGCCGACGCGAACACATCCACCGGTGCGCCGCGGCTGATCTGCTGCAGCAGTACGCCAGACGCGGCGAAGTTGAAGTCGACCTTGGTCCCCGGGTGCGCCTTCTCATAGGCGGCGCCCAGCTCGCGGAAGCTCTCGGTCAGGCTCGATGCCGCCGACACCGTCAGCTCGGCCGCCCAGGCCGGCACCGTGGCCAGCAGTCCCAGCAACAACAGTCCAGCTCGTTTCATCATTGGTTTCCCCGTTTGGTTGGGTTTAGATCGGTTTCACCGCCTATCCTTGGCATCGCAGGCGCTACATAGGTGGCCCGCCCAGAGCTAGGCAGAGGGTGCACGACGGTGCGGACCTCGTTGGCGCAGGCTGTCTCGTACATCCACATCGAATTGAAGCTGCAGCGAGATGTCATCACCCAGCGCGATGCCAAAACCAAGACCATCACGACAGGGCAAACGTGATGCCAAGGACTGAACCGCTTCGCGAGGAAGCATCAACCGGCAGTACTCGCTCCCCTCCAGAAGCACCGCCTGTTGCCCTGCATGCAGTGATAGCACCATGCCCCAGCCGCGATCGCCGCCGAACCGCGTCAGGTTCTCCACCGATTCGCCGGCCAGCAACTGCGCTAGCTCCTCTTCATCAACGCGCAGACGAACTGCCTGCCGCTGTAGCTGGACTTTCATGATGCAATGAACTCGAGCTCGGTTGAGGTGTTGCAGTTGAGTAGCTGGTCGTATTCGCTATCCGCCAGTGGCAGCTCGATTGCGCCCAAGCGTTCTCGCAGGGCGCGTAGCGAGCGGTGCGCCGCCGGATTCTCGATCAATTCCCGCAACACATGCCGGCAATGGTCATCAATCTGCAACCGCATCGGCAGGGGTTCTTCCGCAAACAGCACACAGGCAGCCGAAGGCGCATCACGTAACCGTTGTAGTAACGCCGGGGTCACATTGGGCGTATCCACCGGAAGCACCAGAGCGGCAGCGTCCGGCATGCACATGGCCACACTGTAGAGCCCGCCCAACGGGCCGCAGCGTGCCACGCGATCAGGAATGCCACCGAAGGCCGGGTAGTTGCCACTCACCCATACCCTTTCCGCACCTGCCTGTCGCAGCAGGCCACGCATGTGCTCTAGCAGGGTTCGCCCGTGCCACGGTAGCAGCGCCTTGTCACGGCCCATCCTGCTGGAAAGACCACCGGCCAGCACGATGCCGTCAGTGGGAATGTTCGTGATCGTGTGCACATTCATGGGCATTGTCATGAGCTTGCGTGGGTTCGTTATCCGCATGGCAGAGACTGCAGCCTTCGGTCCACTCGCTGTCGCCGTCCTCGTAATGCTCCTGCTTCCAGATCGGGCACTGGTGCTTCACCGCCTCGATCAACTGCCGGCAGGCCCGGAACGCCTCGTCTCGATGCGGGCTGCCGGCAGCCACCACCACCGCCACATCGCCAATGCCCAACCGGCCCTTGGCGTGGGCCACATACAGCTTCAGCTTCGGACCGAACGTCGCCTCGACCTCGGCGGCCAGGCGCTTGAACTCGTTCAACACCAACGGCTCGAACAGGTCGTAGGTGATCCCGGTCACCGGCCGGCCGATGTTGACGTCGCGCACCTTGCCGATGAACACGTCGATGCCACCGAAGCCCGGATCAGATACCGCCGCGATGCCTTCGGCCGGATCGATCGCCGCCTGCGCGCGGTCCACCACCTTCGCGATGATCTTCCCGCTCATCGCTCAGCCCCCGCTCACGGGCGGCAGGATCGCCACCCGGCCATCGTCGGGCAGCGCCTCGTGGTCACGCAGCACGCGTTGCTGGTCGGCGAACGCCGAATAATCCAGCAGGCCGGCACGGAAATCCGGCCAGCGCAGCGGCAGCAGTTCGCGCAACGCCTGGCGCAGGTCGGCCACGGTGCCACCGGCCACATCGACGGCGATTTCGCGGCTGGCATCCAGATCGGAAAACGCACCGAACAATTGCAGATTCACCTGTTTCATCATGACTCCTGGCTCACCAGCTGCAGCGGTTCGTGGTGACCCCAGCCCTGCACGCGCACGTAGGTGCCGGCGCTGGCCAGGTCACCCTCGGCCTCCAGCACCACCCAGGCGTTGGCCTGCAGCATGGACATCAAACGGAACGACTCCTGCCCGGACAGCACACGCGCACTCAGGCGCCCCTGCCCGTCCATTTCCACCCGCGCACGCGCGTGGAAGCGCAGGCCCGGCGGCTTTCGCACGTCGGCCTGCAGCGGCAGCTGCAACATGACTTCCGGCGCCAGCCCCAACAGGCGGCGTAGCACCGGCTCGACGAAGAAGCGCTGGCCCACGGCAGCGGAGACCGGGTTGCCCGGCAGGCCGAAGTACAGTGCGCCATTGGGCAGCACCGCGAACAGCAGCGGCTTGCCCGGGCGGATCGCCACCTTGTGGAATACGATGCGTGCACCACGCTCGCGCAGCGCATCCGGAACGAAGTCGTAGCGACCGGCCGAGACCGCGCCGGTACTGATCAACACCTGCGCGCCGGCGGCCAACGCCTCATCCAGCACGGCATTGAACGCGGCCACCTCATCACCCACCGTGCCCTGCCAGACCACCTCGGCACCGGCCGCCTGCAGGCGGCCCACCAGGTAGGGGCGATTGCTGTCACGGATCTGGCCCGATTCCAGCGCCTGCGCCGCCTCGGTCACCAGTTCCTTGCCGGTGGCGATCACCGCCGCCCTCGGCCGCGCCACCACCGCCACCTCACCCACGCCCAGGGCGTGCAGCAGGGTGCGCGCATTGATATCCAGCACCTGCCCGGCCTGCAGCACACGCTCGCCTTCGCTCACGTCCTGGCCGCGCAGGCGCACGTTCTGGCCCGGCTTCACCGTCGCGGTCAGCGCGATGCGGGTCGGCCGGCCCGCGTCGCTGGCAAGGACCTGCACATTCTCGACTGGCACCACCGTATCCAGCCCGGATGGCATGCGTGCGCCGGTCATGATTTCCCACGCACCCTCGCCGCCTTCTGCGCTGGCATCACCGGCGGCCTGCCAGCCCTGCACCGCGAATTCGGTACCCGGCTCGAACACCCGGCCCTCGGCGCGCAGCGCGAAGCCGTCCATCGCCGAGTTGTCGAACGGCGGCAGCGACTGCCCACTGTGGATGTCGGCAGCCAGCGTCCGGCCCGCGGCCTCATGCAGGCGCAGGGTCTCGGCCGGCAGCGCCGTGGCCGCGTCCAGCAGGTGTTGCAGGGCGTCGCTGTAGGCAATCATGCCGCGCCCCCATGGGCATGGCCGCCGCCATCGACCATCGCCAGTGCGTGGCCGAGCACCGGCGCCAGGATGTCCAGGCACTGTGCCGCCGCCTTCGGGCTGCCCGGCAGCGCGAACACCAGCATGCCGCCCAGTTGCACCACCTCGGCGCGGCTCAGCCAGGCCATCGGCGTGTGCTGTGCACTCAGTGCCCGCACCATCTGCGCCAGGCCATGTACCGGCCGCGCGTTCAAGGAACGCAACGCCTCCGGGGTCAAATCACGCGGGCCCAGCCCGGTACCGCCGGTACACAGGCACAGGCGCACGCCCTCGGCGGCCAAGGCCTGCAGGCGGCCCGCCAATGGCTCGATGCCATCGGGCAACACCTCAGCGGCCACCACCTCGCCGCCCAGCTTTTTCAGGCCGGTCACCAGGGTCGGGCCAGAGATATCCTCATAGGTGCCGTCGCTGGCGCGATCGCTCAGCGTGATCACCGCGCAGGCCGCGCCCTCCAGGCCCTTCGGCGCACGCGGCTTGAAACGCGTGCGCTCGGCATCGTCCATGCCGTCGGGGTGCAGCCAGACACCGCGCTTGCCGCCTTCCTTGAACAGCAGGCGGATGCCTTCGATGCGCAGCGCCGGCTCCACCGGCTTGCTCAGGTCGTACAGGGTCAGCAGCGCCGCGTTGACGCCGGCCAGTGCCTCCATCTCCACGCCGGTGCGCGCCTCGCTGGCGCACTCGCACCACACTCGGATCGCCTGCCGTTCCGGTACCGGCGCGCAGAACACCTGCACCAGTTCCAGCGGCAGCGGGTGGCACAGTGGCATCAGCGTCGAGGCCATCTTGGCGCCCTGCAGGCCGGCAATCTCGGCCATCACCAGCGCATCGCCCTTGGGCAGGCGGCGCTCGACGATCAGCGGATAGGCCACCGGACCGGCGAGCGAACGGCCTCCGGTCACGCCTGTGTTCTTCGCATTCCGGATCATGGTTGGGATAGGCACCCTCATGCTACTGCTCGCCTGGCTTTCTGCTTTCACCCTGGCCCGCCGTAAGCTGTTCGATTCCGGGGCCCTGCTGCGCGCTTGGAACTGGATGCTTCCAAGTGGGTTCGTTGCTTTGGTGGCCGGCTGGTTTGTCACCGAGATGGGGCGCCAGCCTTGGATTGTCTATGGCGTTTTGCGAACGGCTGATGCCGTGGGACCGCAAACGGCCTGGATGACAGCGATCTCACTCGCGGTCTATGTCGCTGGATATGCGTTCGTATTTGGTTGGGGCATCTGGTATCTGGTCAAGATCCTCCGACATGGCCCACATGCCCAAGACGGAAGTCCGTCGCTAGAGGGTGGTGATCGCACACCTGCACGGCCTATCTCGGCCGCTGATCAATCTCTCTGAGGAACGCTGACATGGACTCGATGACCTGGTTGCCCATCGCCTGGTTCGCCGTCATCAGCTTCGGCGTCCTGATGTACGTCGTCCTCGACGGCTTCGTACTCGGTATTGGCATTCTCGCGCCCTTTGCCGAGGATGAAGAGCAGCTCGATGTGATGATGAACACCGCTGCCCCAATATGGGATGGCAACGAAACCTGGCTGGTGCTCGGCGGAGCCGGATTGCTAGCAGCGTTTCCAACAGCCTATGCAGCGCTTCTTTCGGCCCTGTACCTTCCAGTACTTCTGCTGCTTGTATCATTGGTTTTCCGGGGGGTCGCCTTTGAGTTCAGGTTCAAAGCCCATCGCTCCAAGAGGCTTTGGAGCGTGGCTTTCGGCCTTGGCTCGCTTCTGGCCGCGTTCTCTCAAGGAGTGATTCTTGGCACGGTGGTGCAAGGCGTGCCAATGACTGGTGACACCTACGCTGGCGGACCATTCCTATGGTTCAGCCCCTTTGCCATGCTTACCGGAGCAGCCTTGGTTGCCGGCTACGCCTTGCTTGGAGGCACCTGGCTAATCTTGAAGACCGAGGGGCGAACCCAGGCACTTGCCAGGCGCCTGACCCGCCCCCTGGTGGTCGCCGTGATCGTGGCCATGGGGCTCGTGAGCAGCTGGCTGCCGTTCCTTGATCTGCGACTAATGACTCGCTGGTTCAGTGACGGGAATTTCTGGTGGCTGTCCCCCGTC
The DNA here is from genome assembly GCF_057179845.1 of Stenotrophomonas maltophilia group sp. SKK55. Classification (NCBI taxonomy): domain Bacteria; kingdom Pseudomonadati; phylum Pseudomonadota; class Gammaproteobacteria; order Lysobacterales; family Lysobacteraceae; genus Stenotrophomonas; species Stenotrophomonas maltophilia group sp. SKK55. The sequence goes on along the minus strand of NZ_JBXUHP010000059.1, from coordinate 472,909 downwards.
CCCCTTCTTACGCTCGCCGTGGCAGTGGCGCTGTGGCGCGCGGAGAAACGCCCCACTCATGATCTTGCCCCTTTCCTACTGAGCCTGTCGTTGTTTGTCCTGGGCTACCTAGGTCTCGTACTCGGCATGTGGCCGTACCTGCTCCCGCCCGGATTGACGATCTGGGATGCAGCAGCGCCAGTGTCGTCGCTTGGCTTCAGCCTGGTCGGCTTGGCGGTCATGCTTCCGGTCATCCTGGGCTACACCGCCTGGTCATACCGCGTTTTCCGCGGCAAGGTGAGTGCGAGCACGAGCTATCATTGAGCGTGATATACCACCCATTCGCCTGATTAGCCAATACGCCCGGCCTCCCAGAATCGTGTATCGCCCTAAGACACACAGGATGTGATGAATGAGGCCTTCAGCCGACCCTGAATCGTATGCCTTCGGATCGAACTGACTTGAAGGAAAGTCGATGATTCACGGTGAGGTGGTAGAAGAACGCCTCACACCAACGAAGCCGCCTAGAAAGAAGGACTACATCATGTATGGGGCCGCTACGAGATAGCCACCTGACAAGAGTGAGTGGGTCCCTTCCCGACAGCATGGGGCTAAGTAGCTCAACAGTAGAGCCTCTGGCCAACGTGCAAACCCACGGCCGTACGGATCTTAACCATAGGTGGAAGCCCTCCCGCTCAAGCCTACGCCTTTCAGCAAGCTCCGCTCTGAGCTGACGCCGGCGAACTTGGCGGGCTATCTCCAAGTGTGGCGAGTACTCCCCCTTGCCATGATAGGCAACCTTCAGGACGTAGCCCCGGGCCCTGGTAGGAATCGGTGAGTACGAAGCTCGAACACGCGCAAAGAAGTACCCCGCGAAAACGGCAGTTGCGACGAGAACAACATGAAGTTCGCTCGGGGCGATACGGTATCCACTCGCGGTGAAGAACTGGACGCAAACAAGTCCATCACAACCCGTAGGAATCAACGTTCGATACAACGTCGTCCCGGGAACATACAAGAGAAAAATGAAGCCATAGGCGCACCATTTCCAGCAATGAACTCGCTGATCCAGCACCGGCTCCCAACTGAGCTCTCTTTTGGGGCGGCGCAGAACGTAAGCGCCAATGAAGAGCAGCGAAGGAACGCCCAATAGCAGCAGCAGGTCGATGATCTTCTGAATTGAGTACATGGCAGGGTACTTAGAACGTCGCTCCGGAGCTCCTGGGCAAACGGGATGCCATCGACTGGATTCGTGGCCGGGACGACCCGCCAGGAGTCTGGACAGAGCTGTATCGGCCGCGCGACATGGAACTTGAACCACTGATTCGTCCATGCTCAATGGCCTACTCGCGCTCCTCGGCATAGCACGGCTCCCCAAAGAACCTAGAACGCCGCTGGAGGAAGCGACGGGACTTTCACTCACAACTCCAGCGCAGCCACGGACAGCAGTGTGGTGATATCTGAAGATCAGATGGACGCGAACTCGCCTCGCTGCTATGCTGGTGAACTAGGCGAGCGATCTGAGAGACAAGTGGCCTATGTTGTCACCCAACCGACCCTCATTTCGCATTGGCCAGAGTTGGACGATTTCGTTCGTTCAATCGGCCCGTTCTTAGCCTGCGCCTGGTGCGCACTGGAGCGCTCAAGGACCGTAAGCGGGCCTGTTGCCGCCGAGGGCTTGGCCTCAGCCGCACTCGATACGCTTGCCTCACTTCGCGTACTGCAGCGCATTCCCATCGCAGCCCCCAATTCCGGGGCGAGGTCCTTGTATGAGCCTCTGGCATGGACCTATCAGGCCGCTTGGTCACGTCAGGACGTGAGTCTGGAGGCCAGGTTGACCAGTACGCTTACCCGATGGGCTGCCGAATGCCCGTCCACTGCCAAACGGACCTTGGGAACCTCGCTCGCAGAGAGCGAAGCCCGTGCATACCTGGCCAACCTGCTACGCAAGTATCGGCTATCTCCCACGCTGGGCAATGGCCTGAGATCGACCCAGCTCCCGGAGTGGAATGCACTGAGCTTGGGACGCAAGAGGTATGTACTGTGGGCCGGCATGCGCAACGTTGCGTCGGAGTTCCTGAAAGCTCATCTGGACGAGGAGGCCGCCCGTCGGGTACTTGATCGAGAGATCAGCAGGAGATGCACTTGGCTCGTTAGCCGAGTTCAATCGGGAGCACTTGACCCGACTGACTTTTGCTTCGTGCCAGGCCATGGCTGGCGTCAGCCGTTGATCTTGGACGTGGCAATGGAGACCTTTATCCCTCTGGGCAGACAGTACTGGCTGCAGCCAAGTAGCGACTGGAGGCTTTAGCGGATACTCTCCGCGCCGCGTCCACTAGTGGGCGCGCGACCCAGCGAATCCGGTGTCAGCGGTCAACTAGATCGCGTAGGTATCGGTGGCGCCAATAGCCAGGGCCTGGCCTTGAACGACTGATGAGCTCGCCACGCGTTTGATCTGGAAGGGCAACTACGAGCGCAGTCCCTGTGCCCATTGCTGCAGGAACTCCTCCTGGACAGCGGTCTCGATGGCACCCGGCCTGACACGTCGCACCGAGCCAATGGCAGCCTGCGCTGTTCGCTCAGCCCCTGACTGCAGTAGAAGCATCGCTGCGACAGTGCCGGCTCGCCCCAGCCCACCCTTGCAGTGGACCACAATGCGCAGGCCCGAATGCAAACTCCGAACGAGCATTGACCCCAGTACTGGCCATCGTTCGAGCAACCTCTGGTCAGGCGCTGCGCCATCCGTGATTGGAAGGCCATGCCATGAGATGCCCTGCCCTTCAACCACTTGAGGCAAGCACTCGATCCGCAACTCACTGAACTCCCACGGCTCGAGTAGCGTAATCAGGTGGCTGGCTCCCCAACGCTGAATCACAGAGACATCCACATCGATGTCTCTCGCCCATGCCCCCGTCATCGCAACTTCTTGGTACTTACCTGGCGCGAAGGTCACACCAATTGCCCCTCCCCTTTCGCCAACCGGGAGTTCCGCGATAGCTAAAGGGTGGGTCAAACTTGTTCGAATCATGTCGGATCTCCTGAACGACAGCCCATTCCTATGCAGCAACCGGCGCTGCTGGCTGGAAGAGCTGCACCCGCCAACCCACTCACTAAGCACACCAACTACAACGGAACAACCAATCGTTCCTTCAGCATCTCAAGGGCCACTTCCAGGCCGGCGTCATCCGCGTCATATGGAGCGCCGAACAAAGAGACCTCAATCCAATAGCGCTCCTGCCCCGGATGGATGTAGTCCGAGTGATCGTCCAGCAACAGCGCTGCACCCAGGATCGGAGACACATACCGGAGGTCCTTCGTTGCCCCTCCCCAGAATGTATATGGCAACTCAGCGAACCAGCCTGGCGCGCTCCCTTCCTCGACCAGCAGCCGCGAAATCCTGCGGAAAGCTGCCTCAGGGACCGTGGTGTAGATGACCAGATGCTCGAAGAGTTCATGAGCGACCTCAAGGAACTGATAAAGCCCTGGGCGTGGAATCTGGCTGACAGCATTTGAGATCAGCGTCCCCTCGAGATCGAGAGCAAGGATGGTCGGTCGCATTGAGCGCTAGAATCCTCATCAGTAGTTGGACACTTGGATCTGGAGCGTTCCGCGCTGCGCTTGGTCATCGGACGCAGTTGCTGAACGCCAATGAGTCAGATATCTGAGAACTTCTCGGCTTGCTTAAGCTGATTCTCCAGAGAATGGATCTTTTCCCTATAGTTGGCAGCTATGTAGGGCTTGTCATTGAAGTCCAAAGCCGTCTGAGGAATTAGTTCGAGCTCGACTCGCGTTGAAGACGCTTGTCGAATTGCCAGTGTCGACCACGCATCATCACCTTTTACGAAGCCAACATTGAAGCGCGCCGTGACGCCGTGGTTCGGCTTGAGGCCATCAATCGATCGGAAGTCGCTGTGCACCCGCGACTTTGCCGTGGGCTGAGCTTCGCCATTGATGTAGAGCGTCGCCGCCCAGCTGGCCTGGCTGAGCGCCAAAGTTGAGCTATTGGCAATTCGCGCCTCAATGACCGGCTTCGGGCCAAAGAAGCTGTCCTCGATCCGTAACGTTGCGCCACTCGCACGCACTCTTTCTAGTTCGGTGATCGTCGGACGCTGTGTGTTGGCCTGCTCCTGCAGAGCAAGAATTTCTTTTGGATGGGCATCCCTAATCTGCTTGATGTGCCCCCTAACCACCTGTCTTATAGATGCATTCGGGTAGGCCTTGTTCAGCTCAGCCAGATCAAGGTCGGCAACGGCCCAGTTGAAGGCATCCCGCTCATGGGCACTCAGCTCGGCGTCAATCGCGTCAATCGACGCTCTGTATTGCTCCTGCGTGCCGTCAGTGACCAACTTCCTGTCTACTGGACCGCTGCAGGCGGCAACTAGGACCGTCAGAGCAAGCAGCAAGCCCTGCCTGCCCCAGCCAGCTGCGTCGCGTCGACGTTGTTCTTTGATCATGCCCTTCCCCTGTCAATGAGAAGCACAGGATATCTGGTTTTTAGATATCGGAGAACTGGATATAGCTTCTGAAGCCGCTCAACCAGGGTGCGGCCGTGGCCAAGACAATCCATCGCAAGGAATACGCCGCCCTGATTGAGACCGTCAGAGACGCGCGCTTGGCTGCTGGCCTTACCCAAGTACAAGTGTCCAGCAAGCTGGGGCGCAGCCAGTCGTTCATTAGCGATGTTGAGACAGGGAAGCGCAGGGTTGACGTCGTGGAGCTTAGGGACATAGCGCGCCTGACAGGCCTATCCCTGGGCAAGCTCATTGCCGACTTTGAGAAGCGACTCAAAGACTGACTTTACTGAGCTATGGCTCAGTCTTCTTCAGATGCGTACCACTAGGCTCACACATAGTGCCCAGCGGCCGTACCATCACCGCCAATGCGCGCTGGACCTGGTGACCCCGAAAAGCCCTTCCATCGTCGCGGAGGAGGAGCATGCCATCACGAGAACGATGCCATGACCGCTTTGCTTGCCATCCTGGCAATGCTTTCCGGCAGCGCTGCCGCGTGGCTTTGCTACCTGGCCTCACCGCAACAGCAGTACGCGGCCACCTGCCGGCATTGTCCCGAGGAGAGGCTCGTCGACCGTTGTGCCAGACATTTAATGATCGGGCGCCGGCGCGATGGGTCATCTCCGCCCCCTCCCCCTGCCGCGCTCGTCCCGTTCATTCGGCCACTGCAAGGCGCTGAACCTAGGATCTTGGGTAAGGAATACGGAGCTTGTTCAGTGCCCGCCTCCGCGGTGGACATGAGTGATTACAACGATCTACGCACTCTCCATCGGATGGGAGTGCGCCTTGGCGCCACCTGGCTCTTCGTGGGCAGCCATCAAGCGAATAATCGCGTCTTCGGGCAGCAGAGCTTGCCTTCTTCCCGTTGCTAGTACCGAGGTTGCCCACTCCCAGGCAACGTTATTGAAACTGACGGACCGTCGCACGTCTTCGCTGGCGTCTTCGAACGGCACCTTCAGTTTGATTCTCGGCCCCAATCCAAAGCGAAGGTCAAAGCCGTAGTCGACCGAGAGCAGTCGGCGAAGCTCCCGCGTTGGGCCGCCGGGGACGTAGCCCGTCCAGCCATTGGCTTTCATGTGAAGGATGGTGCTGCGCAGCCAATCTGCCTGGGCATTGAGCACTCCCCGGTCCAGTTCGAACTCAACGAACGTGTCAGAGGCCATTGGGAAAACATATCGGATAAGGTACTCGAAAAGTTCCGGTGCGATCGCTCGCAAGCCCGTCACAGTGGCGGCCATCAGCATGATTCCATGCAATGAACGTCCGATGTCAAACGCACGCGACGCATCACCCGCTTCATGGGCTTCCCGAACGAGTACGACGGCAGCAGCGATCGCCTGCAGGTCTGCCTGCCCCTCAAGGCGGATTAGCGGCTGGACCGGGGCGGTGCGCCGAACATAGCGCCCCATCGCCAATGCCCGTTCTTCGAATAGGGCACTTTGGATCGATGGCCGCAGTCGCTTCAGCAGCTTGTCACCGTCGCCACCGATCGGCCGACTCACATCCAGCAGGTCCCAGCTCGGATCCTCCAGCAGGTAGCTAGAACGCGGGACCTGCTGTTCACAGGCATAGACCGTCTCAGCACTTGGGAGGTGCTTCCCCACAGCGTACTTGGCCCACACGTTGTGGTGATACAAGCCATCACGGTAGGTGTGTGGCTGCAGTCGCTGTCCGACGCCGTAGGCGGTGGATTGGTGCAGGCGTATGCGTAGCCCTTCAAACCAAACGCCAGCTCTAAGGACGTTCAACGCCTTCTTCAATGATCTGGGGCGATCGGATTGGGCAAAACACAGCATGTTTTCTAGCCGGGCTTCGTGATAAGGCTTTATCCTTTTCAATGGCTTAGCAGACATCTTGGTGTGGAAATAGAGTAACGATTTACTCCAGCTTGCCATCTGTGCAAAAGCCAATGCAATGACTACGCTAGTGCCATGACTGAGCGTGACACGATCGTGGACCCACTGGCTCGCTTGCTGGAGCAGGATTTGCTGCAGCGCTATGGACCAATGATTGGCCAGGATGATCTGCGGCAAGCCTTGGGCTACAGCTCTTCCGACGCCTTCCGCCAGGCCCTCGCTCGAGGGGTCTTGCCCGTTCCTGTTTTTGCCATCGCACATCGGCGCGGCAAGTTCGCGCTGTGCAAGGATGTCGCGCAGTGGTTGGCCCAATTACGACATCACGCACAAGGCGTTGAGTCGGCAGGATGCTAGTAGCCACAGTTTCGCGCCCAGTCGGGGCTGACTGCGTTGTTCGCGCCGACGCCTGCTGCACTTGTCGGCGTCGATGACCCTGTCGGCGTCGTTTACGTAACTGTTGCAGATGGATGCAGCAGAGCCTCGCGCCCGGAGCCGCCCCCCAGTTGCTGACGGTAAGGAGAACATCCTCGCAGACCTAGTTCAGAACTCCGGACCATAGAAATGAAAAATGCCCCCGTTGGCGCGGAGGCATTTGGCCTCTCGTCGGAGCGAGAGGTGGTGAGCACTAGTAGAAGCTGACATCAGGCTCGCGCATTTCTCCCCCCAAGTCAAGTCGCCCAATGCCGGCGGCTGGGCACTCGTGTGCGCTCGCTCGGGCCAGTCGACCCCGGCAGACAAGAGGCGTGCTGAGTTTCCCTGGCCGCGCATGGTGCGAAGCAGCGCACACATGCGCCGCAACAGGAGAAACCAATGACTGCAGGAGCAGCGGCCACCGCCTCGGGCGTGGCCACGTCACATCACGTTGACGCTTCACTGAACTACACACCCCGTCCGCTCAAGCGAGGCCAGCGTAGCCGGCGCGAGGTTTTCGTGTTCCAGTCCCCGCGCAATGGCCGCGTGGTCACCGTCGCCGACGCCAGTGCGTTTGCCTACGCCCTTCTGCTCGAGTTCGATCCAACCGTGCGAACCTACGTGGAAAGGCCGCGGCAGCTTCAAGTAACGAGCAAGAGCCGCATAGACCTGAGCTTCTGGTCGGAGCGAAATGACGGCACCGAGCGATTTGATCTGATCATACCGGCCGCCCGTACTCTGCAGAGCACCACAGGCTCAATGGCGCTGCCGGGAAAGCAGGAGCTCATCGAGATTGGGACTCGCAACGGGGTCAATCTGACACTGGTTACCGAGCACGAGCTGACCTCCCAGTTGTCCCAGATCGCCGTTGCCTACGAGCTGTTGCCACTGGTATGGGATAGCGCCCGTATAAGCGCGCGGGCTGCGATCGCTGAGCAGGTAAAAGAGCTGCTTAAGCGCGCCGCTCGTCTGAGCCTGCTCAGCGTTGCAGCTGCCCTGCCCTATACCTCCAACCAGGTGCGAGCCACGGTGGCCTGGATGGTTCACCAGGGCGTGGTCCACCTGATCGACCATACCCCCGGCGCTTCGGACGCCGTACTGGAGCTCGTCCGTGGCTAATCCTCCCTATCTCTACGATGCCCAGGAGCTGGCCACGTGGTACCGGCCGAATGTGAATGAGGTGCGGGAAGAAGACCGCGACTCCTATCGCCGTGCTGAGGCCGCGCTGCTCGGGGTGGTCACCGGGCAGCTCTCCCTTGCGCGGGCGGCCAAGCTGCACGGACTGTGTCGTAAACGCCTAAGGCGGATGGTAGCCCATGCGCCGGGCGTCCATGCCGACGGCATGGCCAACGGATTTCGCGTATGTGTGCCCTACGGCACCTATCAGCGCATGCCAGGAGCATCAGGCGAGGTGTCTGTTCCTAGCAGTGGCGGGCCCGGAAGCATCGCTCAGCTGCTTCAGGCGCTGCCTGCAGTGCGTGACCTGGTGGAGCGCTTCACAGACCCATTGCCGCCAGGGCGTGCACCAAGGGCATTCTCCCGCCTACATGAGCGCATTTGCGCGGAACTGCGTCGACTGGATCTCTCTGACCACTACCCCCTGAACACGCCTGACCATGGGCGCAGAGCCCTGCTCGACTACCTGCGTCGTGACCGGCTTGCCGCGGTCGTGCCGGGGACGCTGGAGCTGGAGCCTATGGCTGTCCATAAGCTGGAAGACGCCTTCCGAGGCAGGCTGTTTGATCGTACGGAGTTCGACGCGCACCGCATCGATGTCGAAGGCACCTTGAGTGTTGAGCTTCCGGATGGCGGGGTTGCAGAGCGGCCCATCACTACCCTGTGGCTTCTGGTAGAGGTGGAGGTGCGCTCCAGAGCCATTGTCTCGTGGTCCCTGCGCGTTGGTCGTGGCTACAACAACCTCGATGTGGCCACCTGCCTGGCATCGGGACTTCGCCCGTGGTCGCCTCGCGAGCTCACCATTCCTGATCTGGCCTATGCGCCCGGTGCGGGAATGCCAACGGGACTGGAGCCGGCATTGGCCTCCAGGCGCTCGCGCTCGATCGCCCTGGACAACGCCTTGGCCCACTCAGCCCTGGAGCTGGAAGCTTCGATGTGTCGCTCCCGCGGTGGCGTGATCATCTTCGGCCGCGCCCACGAGCCCCGATCTCGGCCTATTGTCGAGCAGCTGTTCTCGCGCTTGGAGCGCGGAGCACTGCGCCGGATCCCTGGCGGCTTTGAGCCTGCCAAGTCCCTAAATGAAAGCAGGCGACGGATAAGCAAAGTCCCTGGGAATGAGCACTACTTCAATCTGGGCGCATTCGAAGAGCTGCTTGACGTCATCATCGCAAACTACAACGCTACGCCGCACCCAGCGCTGGGGAGCCTGTCTCCTCTTCAGTTCCTCAGGACCCAGCCCTGCTCGGCCTTTGCTTTCAGTCCCGATGTCGCCGAGCAGGACGCCGCGGACCTGTGCACGGTCCTGGTTCCGTTGGTCGTGCATGGCAACAGGCCCCAGGGTGTGATGCCCCACGTCAACTACAAATATGTCAAATACCGTGGACCCGGCCTGGATGGGCGCTGGGAGCTGATCGGCAAGACGGTGCTCGCTCGCGTCAATCGCAATGACCTACGTACGTTGACATTGATGAAGAGCGTCACCGCTCCGTTGTGCGGTGTACGCGCTGCAGACCCTTGGGCCCGCACGGCACACGATGAGACGACCCGATCTTTGATCATGCGATGGATCAAGAATCGCGACGGGTTCAGCGTTGCCGGTGCTGATTGCGCAGTTGTGGCCTATGTGGGCTTCCTCAAAAGCAGGATGCAGACCTCACAGCTGGCGGTCGATCAATTGGCGCGCATGGACGCGGCGACACGCCCAGTGTCTCGCCAGGCTGTTGAGCCTGACTGCTACAGCACGGCTATCACGATGGCAACCGACGGCTGGATCAGCCTGGATGAATAGTGCGACGCCTGATCGCCTCCTCGCCAGCTCTGCCACCGCCAACTTCCAGACCTTGCCATGAAACACACCCACAGCAATCCGCTGATTGCCTCCCACCATCCGTTGCTGGTCCCCGATGGTTACCAGATCAACACCAAGCCCACCGAGCGGCTGGCCAATTTCATTCGTAAGAACATCTTTGAAGGACACCACGGGTGCTCGGCCTATGGAGGCGGCGGCGTGGGGAAAACCACCGCCATTGCCTACCTCACCGACAATGCACCGCGCTGGCTGATTGACAGCGACAAATCCCCGATGGGTGTGGCGATGCGGATGGTCATGGCCAGCGGCATTCGTCGCACGGACCGCGCCTTCTGGTCGACCATGAATGATCGGATGGGGATCGGTAGCTCAAGCGCAACCTCAGCAGCGGCAGGGATGGCCAAGCTCAGGAACCTGATCAGCAGCCGCTGCGGCCAAGCCGGCGTGAGCAGGATGGTCCTGTTCATCGACAATGCGCAGCGGATCACCGAGGCCGAGTACGAGTACCTGGAGGATCTGGACAGTATGGTCAGAGAGGACCGGCTGAGCCTGTTCTTGGTGCTGATGCGCCAGAGTGACGCCGAAGGCGTGGACGTGGGCGATGACTGGCGTGATCGTGCAACCCACAGCATCCGGCGCTGGTTCATGGCCACCGCCCCCTTTGGCCCATTGATGGGCCTGGATGAGGCCAAGCATGCCTTGGGCGGTTACGACAGCAGTTGGTGGCCAACGCCTGACATGCCCTACAGCCGCTACTTCGCCCGCTCCGCCTTCGACGGCGGCTGGCGCCTGGCGATGGAGGCCCCGCTGATCTGGCAGGTGATGGGAGAGCTTCGAAAGAAGGGAAAGTTGCCGGAGAGCCAGGCCTGGCCGATGGCAACGTTCACCTTGATGGTGCGTCATTTGCTCCACGACATTGCATTTCGGCAGAAGGACTTCACAGGCTTCACCGCCGACCAGGTGGCCACCGCCCTGCAGAACTGCGGCTATCTGCGGTTGGAGTACGTCCGGGCGCGCATGCGTATGCCTCTGACGAGCTGACGGAAGGAGCACGTAATGGCCTGGAACGACGATATCCAAGGGCAGCCGGCAGTGCCACGCATGATAGGGGCTGACCTCAGCCCCTATCCCTACATCTCCGGCTACGGATTGGCTCAACGCATCACGGCGTTTGCCCTCCCCGCCGGTGTGGAGCTGACGGCCCTTGGCTTCAGGAATCGAAAGGGGATGGATGTTCTGATTGCGACCCAGCGATTGGGCAAGCCCCGATCGAACTTCCTTTGGAGCTTGGCGTTGACCGACACGAAGGTGGGGGCATATTGGGCCCCGGAAGTCTGGTCGCCAACCGACTGCCCAGGATTGTTCTCTCGGCATCCGAGACCGCTTCGGCAATGCTGGGAGTGCGCTGAGCACGGATACCACAGTGCGCTGTTCCAGCTTCCCTCCATCACTCGTTGCCCCTGGCATGGGCTGCGGCTCAGCTGTACCTGCCCGCAGTGCGGTCAAACCCAGTTCGCCCGCTTCAATGATAAAAATGCGCTGGGTGTCTGTGCCTGTGGATACATCGCGATGAACGCCCGGACTGCGCTTGCAGGCATGCGCAGCTTCCCAACGTATCAATGCGCTTCGTGGGCCGAGGTCTACTTGGAGTGGGCCCAGCGTCAGCGGGAAAGACGAGTTCTCTATGTGCCCGAATCCAACCAGGCATGGGATCAGGCCTATGCCGCAGTGGCTGCCCCGCCTGCCTATCTTGTCACTCGGGAGCTGCCTGCCTCTAGAACGGCACCGACACATTTCGTGTTTGAAGGCGTTGGCGCAGATCCTGACCACGATTGCCTGTGGGGCTTCTCGCACCTGGGTGGCCCCCAAGTCTTCCGCTTGACGCCTTTGCCCAAAGGCGTCATTGACCGGCTGGCGGCCATCACGGATCAGGCCGTTGCGGAAGTGGCGAAACAGGAGCGCGAAATGGTGCCAAGCGAAGGTCACGCTCGCCCGCTCGATTCAACGTCAGCGTCGCCGGCCAGAGATCGCACATTCCTTATCGGCCCCTATGGCCTGTCGGAGAGCGGTCATGCTTGGCTCAGCCTGGCGGTAGTGGACAAGGAGCTGACGATTGCCTGCGGAAACGCCCTACTGCACTTTTCTGAGAAACTGCGCACGTCTCTTGAACTGCATCTGTCTCCGCAGGCGAGCGTGGCGTCGGTGCTTGGTTCCATCGGCGGCCGCAGGCACCTTGTGGACGCAATGATGGATTGCGTATGTCGTGCTTATGACCAAGGTCTTAGATCGCGGCTGTGCCACCCCACACAGAAGCCGAAGAATGCGCAGGCCAGCACTCTGGAGGTTCCACTGATTGAACTGCAGATCCGTGATGGGGCCATTGCCAGGGTTCAGGTGGCGTGGGCGCCCTCTCCTTCGGAAAAACGGGCGCCAAGCCTGCCGGCGCCCTGTGACATTCGCGAGGTTTCACCGAGGTCGAAACCGAATTCGGCGTAGAGAAGGGAACGGGAGGGTCTGCGACGACGTGGGTCACATGATCCTTGGAGAAGGTAATCTCTGTCTCTTCGGCCGACAAGGGTGCTCAGAAGCGGAGGCGAGCAGCGACTCGTGCAATTTCAAGCGCTAGGGCTGCGCCTGCGGTCGACTCGCGGCGACGGGGGCGATGGGTCCAGTGTTCGGGACGGTAGTGAGCCTACGCAGGTTTGGTGCATATTCAGGCGTAGCGAAAGCGCTACCTGGTGGCATTTGAGCCAAGATTGGACCGAATTCGGTGAGGCTATGCAAGCTGTTCCGACGGGTGCAGGAAGGGGGCTGTACGTGACGGCCGGAATTTCGACGTTGTCCGATAGCACAGAGACTGGCGATTCTGGATCATCGCGTCACCCCTAGGAATGGCAAATAGAACCGTGAGTGCCGTTTAGCTAGGGAGTTCCTTCTGAACCTACGGATTCCACCATGACCACTGCCTGCCTCGTTTTGACCCAGCCGCCGAGCTGGCGCATGGTGAGCGCCCAGACCAGATTCAGCTGCGCCGCACCGGAGTGGCGAATAGCAGCCCTCGATTGCGTCATGTCCAGCGGGAGCCACTCAGGCAAATGCCCGGCCAGAACCATGGGATCGGCCTCGCTAATCTGGACGATCTGAACCGGAAGCGGACGTCCCAGTATTTCCCGTCCGTAGTCACTTGCCCCTTGGAGCGTGAGAGTTCCTCCGAGCAGGGGGCGCAGTTGCTGCTCAGCCTCTTGGACCGAAACTGGGCCAAGGCCGGCGCATGCCTCAACCAGTGCCTCGAAGCACGCAGCCTCCAAAGGGGTATTCCCCAAGAAGGACAGCTGCCTAGATACAATCTGGCGGATTCTCTCTCGAGTAATCCCGTGCACCTCGCCAATTGCACGCAGGGTGCTCTCATCCTCGCCCTGCCCGCCATAGCGAGCCCTGAAGACCAGGGCATTTCTCTCTGCACGCGATGGTGCATGGGCGCGCCGTGTCAGAATGCTGGCGAGGCCGCATCTCTGGGGAAGTTCAATGGCGACGATTGATTACACGCAAGCGGTCAAATACGACGTTGAGCGGGCTCTCCTCAACAGCCGTCGCACCGTTCTATCGGCGCGGCTGAGTCATGAACGCAACTGCGCTCAGCCCTATGCTCACGCAATAAGCAAACTTCAGGCTGAGATGCGTGATGTTGCCGTGCTTGTTCGCCGGCTCAGTGTCCGGCTGGAGCCAAAACGCTGAGACAGTGACACCGTGCGCCGCTGGCCCGCCCAGTACATGTCAGCGGCGAGGACTCGATGCCAATCTCATCGGAAGAGACGCTGGGGCCGTAGGCTGGAAGAAGTAGACGTAACGACCCCAAGGAGCTTTGCCGTGAGCACAATCACCACTACACCGCCCAAAATCACCATTGCGGTGCGTCGTCTGACCGATTCCGTCGTACTTGGCGCAGAGCCGATCTATCTCCCCGTCCGGCCTGAAGCCGACGCGATCGTGCATGAGTGCTTTCCCAATGTGCAGGCCAAGATCGCCCGGGATGGCGGCCAGATGCTGTGCGGTTGGCAGCTTTGGGAGTGGCCGGATGTGCTGGTGGAGGCAGAGTTCCATGCTGTGTGGGTCAGCCCGTGCGGGGAGCCGATCGACGTCTCGCCAAAGCCCGAAGGTGAAACGCGCATACTGTTCGTTCCGGACCCGGGCAGGCGCTACGAGGGCTTGGCCATCGATAACGTCCGAATGCCGCTGAGCGACGATCTGCTGATCAGGCATTTCATCCAAATGTCCGAGGCCATCGTGGGGGTCATGAATCGAGGCAAGCGAGCAACGCAGTACGGCCACGTCAGCGTTCCCGCCAATGAGATTCAGCCGCTTCTGCAGGCAAGAGCTTTCCTGGGGCAATCACTCGCCGCAGGGCTCCGCGAGCATACGCCGTGCCTATGCGGCAGCGGCCGCAAGTATGCGCGTTGCCATGGTAGCCACGTAGAGGCCTTCTTTGGCTCTTGATGGTGGCGTTCTTGGCTCATTTGAATTGTCGTCAATCCAAAGCAACGCCGTTGCTTCTAGCGCAGCGTCGGTAGCTGGAATCAGTGCGCCCCAAGCGAACTCAGGCCTGGTGGCGACTGATTGCACTCTTCCTAGCGGCGCCCTGGGAACACGAACAATCACCCGCATCGCTCGTTAATTACGACGTGCCCTCCAGGCAAGAGGTGAGTGCTGCATTGCAGCATCCGACCGCGCTGGCACCGAGATCAAGCGGCCACAGCAGATGTCGCCGTTCGAGCGGCCGGACCGCGTTTTTGGCGCTCAGGCCTTGCACTTAAAGGCCTAGTGCAGGAGAACTGCGTCCTGCCAGTTGCCTGCCGTACCCGAAAGGTGTATTAGTAGCAATACTACTAACCGCGCTCTTGGAGGCAATGATGTCTTCTGATTTCGCTCCAGTCCCGCCACGGCCGAAGGGTTGGGACGACCTCTTTGAGATTACCCATGGGCTTCATGGAATCCCTATCGAGGAGATAGAACGCGGGAGAGTCGATTATGAGTACACATTCAGCTCCAACGATCTTCGCCCCTGTGGCCGGCTGGGGTGCGAGCAAAAGCACTGTCATGGCTGGCTTGTCGCCTTGGCTGGAGGGCGTTTCGTCAACATTGGGAACGACTGCGCGTTGAAGTACGCCCAGGCGGGTTTATGGTCGTCAAGCATCAGGAACTATAGAGAGCAGGAAGCCTCCAGAGCTCGGGCGGTCGCGCTTGTAGAGGTGAGAGAGCAAGCGCAGGGGAAGCAGTATTGGTTGGACAATTCTCCTGAAGTTGATCGTGCAATCGCGCTGCTCCAGTCATTCTCAGTTCAAGCCCGCGGCGGGCTTCTTAAGGAGCTTGAACGGCGCGCCGAGCGTGGGCACGTAGACATAGAGAGCGAACGACGGCTGACCGATGATGAAGTTCAGTTGCGACGGGCGATGCTTGCTGGCCGCCGAACAGAAGATGAGCCAATGCCGTATTTGCCCACTGTGGAGAGGGTCGTTGTAGGGCGCATTGAGGGGCTCGAGTGCTTCAAGGGCAACGGAAATCCGGAACGGTTAAGGATGGACCTTCAGCGGTTGGTCGAGACATTGTTGAAGTGGTCTCCCGCACAGAAGGATCGCAGCGCCCAACGCGCCCTGCTTCAAGCGACCCGTGATCTGGCGCCACTGAGCAATCGCTTGAATTCCAGCATTGTTGCAGCTGGGCGATTCTTTACCGAATCCAATCTTGAGACGCTGATGCGCCTGGAAATTATCAGATCTCAGGGCATTCAGTCGATCAAACTTGATGGAGTCGGCGGCGTTATCATTTCTCGCCTGCCGCACTGGAGACAGGCCGCCTAGGCTCCGCGCCAAGTCTCGTAGGTTTGATAGTTCGATTCCGGTGGGCAAGGCGCATGCCAGCCTGGCTAGATCCCTAGCGAAAGCTCGGCGCCCCTCCCCTCAGCCCCCCTTTCCCCGAGTCTTGATCAGTGGGTGAACTGCGAAGGAGCTCGCCTAAACAGCCCAATGTTGTTTCCGAGAGCGATTGGTAAGGCCGCAACCTCTGAGTGAGCTTCAGTTACCCTCTTCAAACTCATCCTCTGTCGCCCCCATGACTTCGACGAGCGCCCTTCTGGTCCTGCCATTGGCGGTTACTTTGTATGCCGTCCCGGCAGTGCCTCCCAACGAAACCACATACTTGATCAAGCCAACCATCCTGGTCTCGGTCAGTGTGAGCATGATGCCACCTGCATCATAGTCGCCCTCTCCCAAATGCAGGAAGGCCTTGGCGGGCACGCCGGCGTAGAGGTTACTCAGCGAGCTCTTGCTAACCGTGTTGACCCAGCTAACGTCGCCGGAGCTGGAGACGCTGACCTCCCGATGGTTGACCAGTGGTCCACTACTAGTTCCTACCCGGCCCTGCGCCTCGGTCAGGCGTGCAGCGTTAATCGGCCAGCCTCGAATTGCAAAGATGCCTCGATCAACTTGGCGCAAGAGGGGCGAGCAAGCCAAGGCAACAGAGAAGGAGATGGCGTTGAGTCCAAGATTTACGACCAATGATTGATGAAGTTCGCTGCGAGAGGCCAGCCCGCCTCGAAGCTTGAGTTCCTCAACGATTGATTGTGCAACTCCCTTCTTGCCCTCACGAGGCGCACCAGGGTTAGCCAGCCGGAAGTCGTCGCCTTGTTGGCAGACTAGAACAGGCGTCTTGGCGAGAACCCTTTGAACGACCTCCATTGGCGGCCAAATGCCGGCATCTTCTGCAACATCAGATGAGGCGCCACGTGAATAGCGTGTTACGCCGCTATAAATGACCTCGATGTCAAGTGCACCCTTTGCATTGGAGAGGATATCGATCGCCCGGTTCACGACTCGATTCGCGCTCCCGTCAACACCAAACCAATACCAGGCTTGATCGTCATCGACCCACTCGAATCCTGGGGCATGAGCGATGATTGAGCGGAACTCATCAGGAGCGATCCAATCTCCGTGCTGGCGCATGGTCAAGGCCCAGACGAGATTGATCTGGGCGGCACCACAATGCCGGATCGCCGCCTTGGACTGCGAAATCCCCGCCACAAACCACGTGGGCAGCTGCCCAGGAAGGACCACCGGATCTCCCTTCTTGATCTGAATGATCTGAACGGGAAGAGATCGCCCGAGCACCTCGCGCCCGTAGTCAATTGCGCCCTGCAAGCTCAGTGTCCCACCCAAGAGACTCCGCAACCGCTCTTCAGCCTCTGGAACTGCAACAGCTCCCAGCTCCTGACACGCCTCTGCTAGTGCATCGAACTGCGCTGTTAGGACGGTGGTCGTCGGAAGGAAGGACAGCTGCTTGTCCACGATCTGACGGATGCGCTCGCGGGTGATTCCATGAATCTCCCCTATGGCACTCAATGTGCTCTCGGAATCTCCCTGCCCGCCATAGCGGGCCCTGAAGACCTGCGCATTTCGCTCGGCATGGGAGGGCGCATGCGCGCGCCGGCTTAACAGACAACCGTTGAATAGAATCTCCTCGTATAGATCCGTCGGAGAAGCCATGGACGCTATCACTTCAGCTTGAATGGCCCGCCCCTGGCGCACGTCGAAATCGGGACCAGGGGGTTCAACGCAGCATGCCTCAGCGATGGCACAGATATCCTTGTACTTAGGAATTCTGCTGATTCCCGGGTTCTCCCATGCTGCCACTGACATATGCGATCGTCCTATGCGGTCCGCCAGCTCCATCTGGGTTAAGCGGCCTCTTGGATTATCGCGGCGCGCGGAGCGGAGCCAAAGCTTCAGCGCATTGCGCGATGCTCGGGGAAGTACAACCGTTTTTTCTGAAGGAGTGAGGTCCAGCACAGTTGGGCAAAGGTAGTCGGCCGCCTGTACTACAAGATCGTGGGCAGGATAGCCGGTAGCGGCGGAGATCTTTTTGATTTCCTCTGGCAGAGGAGTGTCTTGACAATGCAAGCTGAAGAGCTTGACGAGTCGCTTCCTCTGTATCCCTGTCTTTGCATGGATATCCGAGATGCCCTCGGATCGCTGTAACGAGAGCGACATCCAGTTTTTGATGATCTCAACCGCGGACTCGTCTGAAAGCTCTCCTGCTTCGGTACCGATCCACCCGTCCAGCATCTCCCCCTCCCTGCCTTTTACGGCGTTCCTTGGAGATGAATATCGCGTTCCAGCCACCGACTGTCCACTCTGCTGTCGATTGCGCCGTTCAAGAGCGTCAGACTCGGCAACAATAGAGCGCCACGAGGAGCAGCTCTATGATCCGACGGACCTAGCACCCGGGAGAAGGAAGGTGCCGCCGGCCAGCATCACTCGCTCAATTGAGCCCCCTCTCGCGAAATCTGGGGCACATTGCCCGGGGTTCTAGCGCAAGCGGGACACCTTTTCCGGAGTTCGCGGACGATGGGGCGCTTTTTCCGTAGTTCACTAAGAACGGGGCGCATTTATCGTAGTTCGAACTACGGACAGTTCACCCAATCCATGTCGCCAAACTATAAGAATCAATGGCTTGCAGATGGGGGACATCGTCCCCGTCAATCAGTATCGACTTGACCGGCCCCTGGGCCGGTTTTTCTTTCATCGGTGATCGTCTGATCACGCCCGAAGGCCGCGAGTTGCTGCCCGAAGATCTGGCCTGGCTGTCGCTCACCGCCTGCCAAGCGCAGGAATGGCGCCGGATGATGGAAGCTGCCCGCTCGTCGCCGTCGATCGACAGTTCCAGAAATGTGCGCAATCGCGACGCCGGCATTCGCCATCATCCTGCCACTGTCGTCAATCTGCGGGACGTTGTGAGCCAGCGCAAACAGCGTTCGGCGGTGGCGATGGCTGGCGCTGACGCCGCACCACCAGCGGCAGACCTACCGGCACCGGGGCCAAGGCGCCACGAGCGCGTGTAAGGCGACTCCGTAGGGGCGCTGCCCCTACACCCCGGATCACTGCTCTCGGCAGCGTTGCCAGCCGCCTGCGGGCGAAGAAACCTGTTCCCATCCGTTTGAGAGCCTTCGGAAGGCTTGACCGCCAATACAGGCGAGTCCTGAGCGCCTAGCCGCATCGGACCCGAGCGAAGGGAGCCCGACGACGCTATCGGAAGGACCAGGGCGACCGGCGCGGCGCGCCTCATCTGAAAGCAGACGGGCTTCGAGGTGCTCGCAGTACGTCTTTACGCCCGGGTGCGGGTGGTTCGGCCAGGCCAATTCGTGACAATTGAGCGGCGTGGTGGTCTTTGACATCGAGTTATAAGCAGGCTTCGGGGCCGCTGGGAGAGGCTTCGGCCTGGGGCCGGTAGCCGACTGCAGCTGCGCTGCGGCGGGCAAAGCGAACGCGAGAAGCGCGAAAAGGAAGCCAGCGCGGATATCCATACCCTACCCCTGTCAGGTTTGATTACACCGACAAGGCTAGCGTCGGTTGAACGCGCGGTCCATCCACCTGGCAAACCAGTAATGCAGGTCGAAGAATTTGCTCATGCGCCGACTATAGCCACAAGCACGACCAAGAACGCCAGGTGGCCAACGTAATAGGCGTAGAAGGCCCGGCCTGATCGTGGAATCCGTGCCGGCAGTTCGCCCAGGACCATGGCAGGCAGGGCCAATAATGCCCAGCCGTTGCCGTTGTACAGGCAAAGCATGCCCATGCATGCCCACACCCAGATCGGCAGCACCAGGTAAAGCCGTTGCTGGCGCCAGTCCCAGGAGCCCAGCAACCAGTGCATGCGCCTTCCATGATTTTTGAACCACGCCCAGGCCGCCAGAACGAGCCATACGCCGGGCCAGGTGTAGTCGAGGGCGACAGGGGCCACGATACACAGCAACGCCGCCAGCGCCCACTGACGGCGTTCCAGGGCCCATATGCAGCCGGCTGCGGCGGCGAACGTCAGCAGGACGTTGAGCGGCAACGCCTGGCCGAATGCCAGCACAGCCGCGGGAGTGGCAACCAAGCCCCAAAGCGCCAGGCGCCGAGCAGACTTGCCCGCATCGGCGCCAGGTTGCGCCAGGTTGTAAGCCATGACCAGGGCGAACACGGGGAACGCAACGCGACCGAGCTGGGAAACGACTGGCACGTGACCCAAGCCAAACACCGTCACAACGTGATCGCCGGTCATCAGCACCAGGGCAAGCCACTTGAGCAGTTCACGTCCACCGCTGGTCATAGCCGATTCTCCCCAGCTGGCGTTGTCATATAGGTGCCAGTTGGGATCGGCGGCGACTCGGGAAAGCTCCCCATTGCGCGAGGCTGTCGCTCAATGGCTACGCCCTGGCCCCGCTGCTCGATCTGATCCAGGGCGCGGTTGATCTGCGTATGGCCATCCACAAGCCTGTTCTCACGTCGAGGCAGATACGGCTCGTACTGGCCACGCCGAGCAACGTAACGGCACGTCGGCTCGTCAAGGTCGTAACGACTGCCCTGCTCAGTCACGCAATTGCAACTGGGCTCGTCATGACCACCGAGACCATTCTGGCCACCCAACGATGACATACAGAACACACGCGGTGGCTCGCTGGGAACACTGAGCGCGTCGTCATATACCGGCGCGCTCCAGGGCTGAGATGGGACGCGCGGTAAGAACTTGTCGACGTAATCCTTGAGAGGTTGTGACGGCTTGGCCGCCACCGCTCCGCCCGCCGTCGCTAACGCTCCGTCGCGCGGAGCGCTGACGCCGCTGGCACTACCTGGCGCGGGAAGGTCGCCGCCGCTCATGCGCTTGTCCATTCGCCCGAACGCCACGTACAGCATCACCACTGCAACTACGGCGAGAACAGGTAGCGCGATGTAGTACCAGGGAATCTTGCGCTCGGTGGTATCGAGCTCAGTAGACTTGTACATGCCCATCGGACGCGTCGGGAGCGTCTTGCGCTTGATCGTCAGAGGCGTCGCCTTCTCGGCCCGAGCCTCGAACCTGTCGAACTCGCGGAGGTGCACGAACTTCGTTCCGAAGCGGCGGCGCACATGTACGTGGCGCTCGATCAGGTCATGCACGAACTGATCGCACTGCTTGTCGGGGGATTGGCTTACGAAAATGAAGTCCAAGCCCTTGTGCCGGTGCTTGGCAAGTTGCTCCACGTGGTGTGGAACCTTCGCACCGGCTGGCCGCTTCGGAAGCATGCCGTGCTCATACGCCTCATCGACCAGGGCGACCGCGCCATCAGGCAAGAAGTTAGGCCAGTCACGGAACTGCTCCGGCGTCATTTCCAAAACGCCAGTCTTCGCGTAGTCAAACTCGCGAATGTTGCATGCGTATACGATGCGCCCCTGGTCTTTGAACTCAAGTAGGCGCTCGATGGCGTGAAGCGTCTTGCCGTGTCCGGGTTGGCCGGTATACCAGTAGATCATGAGCCCGCCCCCAGCTGGTCAGCGACAGCCTTGGGAACAATGAAGACTTTCCAAGCCATGCGAACCGTCAATGCAGAGAAGATCATTGAGAAACAAATGCCGACACCCAGATAGTTGAGCATCTGCCATGCGGGACCGTCGATTCCGCCAATAAACTGCATGACGAACTCTTTGAGCTTGGGCAATAGCGCATTGAAGGTGACCGTGGTCAAGCCGAAAGTCGCAAGCCCTTTGCCCACCAGCCCGGCCGCAGCATCCTTCAGCTTGCCGACCAGCGACGTTGTTGCATCTGTAATCCAGTCAGAGATCATGCCCATCAGAAAATGCCTCCCATGAGAATTCGAATCGCAGAGTAGGCACCAAAAATCAGGATCAATGCGCGAAGGATTGCGGCAATACGGCAGAAGTGGGGGAAATCCGCCGAAGTAACCGTTTTGCCCATGATCGTGATCGCGGGAGGCTCGGGACACGTTCCAGCACCGCCGAACATGTTGCTGGTATCAAGGCTGTCCGTCGAAAGCCCGATGCCCCACTTCTTGGCGCTAGCGATATCTGCCGCGTTGTCGCCGACCCCCGTCACCTCCCCCCTCCCCTCCAGCGCATCAGGCACACCGTTCCCGTTCGCATCCGTCTTGCTGGAGCCAGGCGTCTCCGATTTCTCGCCCGCCATCTTCTCCAGCGCACACGCAGAACGCCACTGCATCAACAGCCCCGCGTACTCCATTGCGTTGCACTTCTCACCCGTGCAGACGGGCATCCCAGACTGCGAGCAATGTCCGCCACTGATGTTGTTATTCCTGCGCGTATTGCAGTCAATGCGCCACTGGATGCGGGCCTGCCCGCACATGATCGGAGAACCACTGCACGAAGGCGGCGCGTTACAGGCGTCGCCACCGCTAAACGTCTCCGGATCATCTGGCCCGGTCGGGTCAGGGTCGCCATCGTTGTCGCTATCCCGCTTGCAGGTTCCGTCCGGGCCGCGCACCTCACCCTGAGCACACTGGCCGTCACCCGGAATGCAATTGCCCAATGGGCTGCGAATCATGCCGGACGGGCATTCGTTGTCCTCCTTCTTGCACGACCCATTGACGAGCGCCATGCCATCCGGGCAGGGCTTCTCATCAGCGCAGGTATTGCCGACCATAACCTTGCCCGGTGGACACTCCGGCTCAACGGGCTGGCAAACGCCAAGCATGGCGTTCCAGACCATGTTCTTTCCCTGAGCCGCGCAGTCTGGTTTCCGATCACATACCCGCCCATTGGGGCTGTACGTAGTCGTGTCGTCTTCGTTCTGACGATAGGTAACTTCGCAGTTGCTTATGCACCTAACAGACCCGCTCGGAGGAAAGAATGGGGTGGTCTTGCTCGGCTCGCTAGAACACTGATTCCGCCAGTACCACGTGCCTCCCAAGAACTGACCGACCTCTTTGCCCTGAGAATTTAGCCCCCAGTAAACCAGCACGAAACGCCCCGTCGTCTGGCCGGACGACATTTGACACTCCCTGCGGGTGACGCCGCCAGGAATGCTCGAATTGCCCGTAATGACAAAGGCATTGCATTGCGCTGATGCCTCGGCCGGCGTGCAATTAGTGCCGTCAATGCTGCAATTCTTGGTTGTCTGCGCCTCAGCGTGTCCAAGGCCGGCCCACGCGAGCAGAAGCGCCATGAAAGCGTAGACGGTTCGCCGTACCAATGCCCTGGCAAAAACACGCGCTAACCAGTTCATTACAGACCCTCGAACGCGAGCCAGCATGCACCACAGATAGCCACGATGACGAAGTAGCCCATGATCCCTTCTCCCAATAAAAAGGGGGCGAACGTTTCCGCGCGCCCCCTGCTCCGCGTTGCACGGCGTTACTTGGCGGCTCGCTTGGTGTACGCCCACACGACCAAGATGCCGAGCAGCAGGGCGATGGCGCCGATCACGATTGCCATGTCTGCGTTGCCCTTCGCGACCTCGGCAGCGATGGCTGCGCCGGGCGAGGTGCTGCCGGAGGCCAGGGCTGCGCCCGATGCGGCCAGGGCACCGGCACCGGCGCCGATCTTGGTGAGGGTGGAGGCGCCAAAACGGCGCAGGGTGTTCATGTGCTTCATTGCGGTTTCCTCGTCATCAGTAGACCCCTATGCGCGCAGCGCGGAATACGAGGCGCGCCTTCAACCCAATCGCCCAGGACAAAACAATCGCTCCTGCAACGAGGGTCCCATCGGCCAAATCCAGGGGAGGCAGAATTGGCTGGTGGTATGGCATCCAGACCGGCACCGAGCACGTGCCGTCCTGCTGCACTTTCTCAGCAGCGCAACCGACCACGTAGAGAGGTGCCGGGCCGGACATGATCAGGCCGCCTTGTTAGCCGGCTGCGCCTTCACGCCTACCGGATCAACCAAGGTCATGCGGCGAGCGAGCTCCACACCGAAGCGGCCCGGCACCAGGTCCGTGGTGAGGTCCCACTCCTTCACCGCGCCAACCGGATAGCCCTTATCCAGGCCATCGACTTCGACTTCGATTTGGATGCGCATGGCTTCGGTTTCGAGCGTTGCACGCTGACTGTAGATCGGCTTCTGCATGCCCT
This sequence comes from Stenotrophomonas maltophilia group sp. SKK55, assembly GCF_057179845.1. Lineage (NCBI taxonomy): Bacteria > Pseudomonadati > Pseudomonadota > Gammaproteobacteria > Lysobacterales > Lysobacteraceae > Stenotrophomonas > Stenotrophomonas maltophilia group sp. SKK55. Next base: position 449,275 of record NZ_JBXUHP010000059.1, on the reverse strand, counting down.
TGCTGGTGGTCACGGTGCGGGTTTCGACGGCGGTATTGATCGTGATCTTCGGAGCGTTCATGGGTTCGATTCCTTGGTCTATTTGATTAGCGTTGTCGTTTCGTCGTTGGCAAATTTCGGGCGGTACTGTGGGGTCAAGCTAAGTCCCCCCCTACCCCCCCGCAGGGAGACGTGGTGGACCGCTTGTTGCCCCGTTGCGCGATGCTTGCATCAGTCCGCCCGGTGACCAGGTGTCGCCCTGGCCGGTCGGATCGCGTCTTGCTGTCACCTGCGATCAAGGCGTCTTGCTCTGGGCGGCGGGTGTAGTCGATGGGCGGCGGGTTCCATGCCCCGAAGTTCCGCGAGAAATCGACCACACCCCCTTTCGTGACGTACTTGCTTACGTAACCGGTAATGTCTGCCTGGCTGCGCGGCGCTTCGATGCGATTGCGACCGAACTCCCGGTACCACCATTCGTGCCACTCGTAACGACTGGCGAGGCGATTGAGGTCATCGGTAGGTGCAGCTGCAACGGCGTGGAAGTGCAAGCGACCATCGCGATGGAACTCCTGCCCTCGCGCCCACTGAATGCCGCCGTGCCAACGCGATGCCCACTTGGGACCGTAGATGCTGCGGTTAAGGCAGCTGACGAAGTAGCGGAACGCTTTATCAGCCGCTTCCTCGTGCATGCCGCCTGTTCGACTGGTCTTGCTGAGCTTGAAGGTGAGCGTCCAGAACTGCTGCCAGGGAACGCGCTGGAGTAGCTCGGCGTATCCCTGCGCCTGGTAATCAACGCGCCGCAGCTGGTGCAGCAATTCAGCGTCGCATCCGATGCTCGGAGGATCTGTAGGCTGCCCCCGCACAGGTAGCACGGACTGTTGGGGAAATGACTGTTCATCGGCCATCGCCCTTCCGCCGCTTGAACCAGTGACGAAGTGCCAGCCACGCCTGCTCAATGACTATGGAAATGATCGCCAACCCGAGTACCACGGCCACAAAGGCGACGAGTGCCGCAAGGCCCATATCGAACTCCGCCAGCTCGGCGAATGACGGGTACCTGCTCATGCGACGCGCTCCTGTTCGTCGGCAAGCTCGGCTGCGGCAAGCAGGTTGCCGCGCTTCGTAGCTTCGATTTCCAGACGGCGCAGCTCAGCGACCGACTGAGCAATGAACTCGCTTTCGCGTGCAGCGCGACCAGCGGAGAACGCACGCCGATCAACACACCACGTCACGAATTTAGCTAACCCCAACGACACGGCTGCGATACACCCCAGCAGCACGGCGAGAACAAGTGCGTCCATGTGCCCTACCCCTCCCCAAGCCCCAAGGGGCCCCCGGGCGGCCTTGGGGTGCCGACCGGGGGTATCGGCTACAGGCGTAGTCGATGGGGCGCACCATAACCGGCTACACCCGTAGCCGTCAACACCTGTAGTCTTCGCCCGTAGTCAACGGGTGGAGACGGTCATGGACTGGGTGGAGTTTTTCGAGAAAACGCGGCAGGCGGCAGGCGTCGAGAGCTTTGCGAAGCTCGCTCCGAAGCTCGGCATTTCCGACGGCGCCATTTCTCACTACCGCACCGGGAAGCGTGTTCCTCAAGTGTGGGTTGTCGCGGAATGCTTGAAGATTCAAGGGCATCCGCAGCCGGAGAAGGCGGCAATCCAGATCATGAAGTCAGAGGCCCAGACCTCGCCGGAGCGACACTTCTGGAAGAGACTGGCGGCGACCGCAATGGCGGTGATGCTGGCAGTTGGCTTCGCCCTGCCCCGTGATGTCCAGGCAATGCCGCAGCCAGGTAAAGCCTTGCACGATATACATTATGCGCAATGTTGTATCGGGGGTGATCCAGTTCGTGGGCTCCGCTTGGCAATGGCCCCGGCTCTGGCTTGGCTCTTGCCTCCCTGCTGGCTCCCCCGACAAGGATGAGATTGCAGCATGCAAGATCGATCCCCATGATCGCATCGACCTGACCGGCCCTTGGGCCGGTTTCGGATTCCAAGCTGGGCACATGTTTACGCCTGAGGGTCACCAGCTGGAACCTTGCGACATGACCTAGTGGCCCCTGACCTGCAACATCGCGCGGGAATGGCGGCTGATGATGGCTGAGGCAGCTCCCCGGGCTGCAGTTACACGGAAAGCTTCAAGCACGGCGAAATCCATCGTGATCTACCTAGCCGAAGCACTCAGAATTTGCCGAGAACGACGGTTCGGCGTGCCTGATCCCGGCCCCGACGCCGAGACGTCCAATGTGGTTTACATGAGTCGTGGGCCAAAGCCGCGTCAGCGCGTGTAAAGCGCTTCCGTAGGGGCGCTGCCCCTACACCCCCAGTACAATGCAATCTGGACGTGATTGGCGGGGCGTATGGAGCGCGAACGGCCTGAGTACCTTCCGCCGATTGAGCGGAAGTGTTGGAATTTCCCGTGGCTAATTACCGGATTTTTGACTCTGGTGAGTCTTACAACCATTGGCGTGCTTACCCTGGGCCGCACAAACAGTGCCTGGAGTGAGCGTTTTGATGGTGTACGGCGATCCATTGAGGCCGCTGAGCAGCCGTCGACAGCTAGGACTGAGATGTCTGCTGATGGAGGCTGGGTTCTTTCGCCGCGAGATCATTGCCCGTGACGCGTCACGATAATCAGAAGCTGGCCGGGTAAGGCGGTGTCTCCGGGAACGTCCCCATAGGGTGTTTCCCGACCTCAACCAGTGCATGTGGTGACTTCCCAGGCGCGCCAGATGGCGCGGACTGAGCGATGCCGCGAGCTGGGTGATCCTGACTCGACTCCGATTCCTGGCGTGGTGCGCGATAAGGGTTGTAGGCCGGGCCATCGCGTGCGATAGCCACGCATACCGGCAGCGAAATCTTTGCCTTGGTGCCCTGCTCCGTTACGCAGGTGCAAGTGGTGTCCTGCTCAGTGGTGCCCGAGGCCATACAGTACAGCTCGGGCTGCGTATGCCTATCAAGGCGACGGCCACTGACAGGCCCTGCCAGACTCGCTTCGGCACCTTGAACTTGTGGCTGGCCGTATGCAGCATTGCACTGCGATACCTGTCGTAGAGGTTCTTCGGGTAGACCCAGATTTCTTCCTCGGCCTTGTCGCGTATCCGCTCGTCGTAAGGATCAGCCTGCACGCGGGTCCACGCCAGAACACCAGCTCGCTGCATGCCAAACGCACGATTCATGTGGGTATGCGAGCCGATCAGGCTGCTCACCTCGTAGTGGATGTGGACGGGAACAGCCTGCCATAGCGCTCCAGCCCCTGAGTGTTGCCATCCGAATGCGCCTCGTCGTACAGCACGAAGGAGCCATCGTGAACCGGACTTGGTCTAGCAAATGATCACGTTCTAACGGACTGAAGTTATCCTACTAGATCGCTGCTACTGCTCCAGGTCGCTAGAGCTCCGATCCTCATCAGCATTCGACCGCCGCCCTACCCCCGCCCCGATAAATCCCCCTAATTCCCTGCCCTTCGTGTTGGCGCGGGTCTACGCGCGCATGCCCTTTGTCAGAAGAGCCTGTCTGCCGACTCTCGTTGCAACCCGCGAACGACAGTTGAGGCCGCAGCATGTGAAAGAACAGGGCGATCTTGAAGGCGCACCTCCGCTGGGCAGGGCTTCAAGAGCAGACTGAGATGCGCGAGGCGACTTCAGAGTCGATCATTGGGCGCGCCTCTACCGTGCAAAGCCGCGAGGAGCGCACAGCCGAAGGGAGCACTGCTTGATTGACAACTGAGTAGTCACGCTTCCTAATCGGGCCACGGAGTGCCGCTTGCCTATCGATCCCCACATCATGTCAAGAACATTCACTAACGATATCGCATCGCACGCGAACATCGACAGCCTTTCCCAGGCAGTTGTAGCCGTTGCTGCCACCTCACTGGCGCGGGACTGGGAGAACGGGCGCCACCAGCACCATAAGGCGCAACTGATTTACTCGGTTCGGGGTGTCTTGACCTGCGAGGTGGAAGACGGCGTCTGGATCGTTCCGCCGCAGTGCGCAGTCTGGATACCTGGCGATCTTCCCCATTCGGCGAGGGGGGCTGGGCAGACAGAATGCTATTGCCTGTTTGTCGAACCCGACGCCGCACGAGGCCTCCCCAAAGTCTGTTGTACCGTTGCCGTATCGCCATTGCTACGCGAACTGCTGCTGAAGGCGGCTGACTTTCCGGAGCAGTATGAAGTTGGAGGTAAGGAGGAGCGGCTCATTGCTACACTCCTCGACCAACTGGTGGAGGCCCCAGTTGAAGATCTGCATCTGCCGATGCCTCGTGATGCAAGACTCCGTCGATTGGCCGAACTGCTGCTGATCGACCCGGCTGACAAGACCACGAAAGGCGTATGGGCTGCCCGCGTCGGCATGAGCGAGCGCAGCATGAGCCGCCTCCTGCAGAATGAAGTTGGAATGGGCTTTGGGCGTTGGCGCAGGCAGTTGCACGTTATCCTCGCGCTCCAGCGTTTGGCTAAAGGTGAAAGCGTCCAAACGGTCGCACTGGATCTAGGATACGGTAGTGCGAGCGGCTTTGTGACCATGTTCCGCAAGGCGATGGGGAAGCCGCCTGGGCGATATCTTTTGGAACGTTCCATGATTGCGCCGCAAATAGCGCCGCTGGGAATCCGCTTGGACGGCCGATTACCGAGCTGAATGGGCTAGCCAACTACAGCTCAAGGCGGGCCATGGCCTGCTGCGACCTTACCCGGAACCGCGTCACTCCATCAGGTGTTTTTCAAAGGCCTTCCGTCCCTCAGGCCGGATTGAGCTGGCCAGGACCGCGCATGGACGCTGGTCGCTCTGCGCCGCCGGGATCCTGGTCGCCTGACGCTTCGCATGCCTGCCCACCTGCCGCTGGCCTAACTGAACAATAGACTGGCCTGGGTTCGCCATTTCTCCAACGGATTTCGTTGTTAAATGCGCTACCTCAAATGCGAATGACTATTATTCATGACCGGCTTGCTGATCGCCGATGCTTTCCACTGCCAGATCGAACAACTGGCCAGCACAGTAGGACGTTCTTATCCAGCTGATAGGCGATCGCGGACCGTTCAATGCGCTCGCCTGACCGTGGCGATTGCACTGGCCCTGGTGATCACGCCGACTGCATTGGCAGGCGAACCCGCTCCGTCGGAGCGCGCCGACCAAGAGGCAGTTCCGGAAGAGATCGCGTTGCCCACGGTTACAGTGCTTGGCCGCAAGGATAAAGCAGCCACAGAAGGCACCGGCTCTTATACGACGCAGGAGTCCTCTGCCGCCACGCGCATGCCGCTGTCGTTCAAGGGAACGCCACAGGCACTGACTGTGATAACGCGCCAGCGTCTGGATGACCAGCAACTTGATTCGGTACAGGCTGCCCTGGAGAACACTTCAGGCATCGCCACGTATCAGTCCGATAGTGAGCGCACCAGCTTCTATTCGCGCGGTTTCCTGGTCAACAACATCCAGTACAACGGCATACCCACGGTGGTCGGCAGCACCGTCAATGGAAGCGGCATCGGCTCAGTTGATACAGCCTTCTACGATCGCTTGGAAGTTGTGCGTGGCGCGTCGGGCCTACTGACAGGTACCGGCAACCCTTCAGCCGCAATCAACCTTGTCCGCAAGCGACCATCCCGTGATTTTTCGGCGGCCGCGTCGTTGGGGGGCGGAAGCTGGGAAACCTATCGCGGCGTCGGCGATATCTCCACACCGTTGACCGCCGAGGGTCGGATTCGGGCCCGCCTGGTGGGAACGTACCAACGCGGGGACAGCTATCTTGACGGCTACAGGCCGCAGAGGAAGTCACTGTACGGCGTGATCGAGGCAGATCTGACCGCAGACACGATATTTCGTGTGGGATACGAATACCAGGACATCACGCCGAAAGGATCGACCTGGGGAGGTCTGCCGCTTTGGTTCAGCGATGGCACGCAAGCGGAGTATGCACGCTCCAAGAACTACGCGCAGGACTGGAGCTACTGGAACAATAGGTTCAAAACCGCCTTCGCCGAAATTGAGCATCTGTTCGGCAATGGATGGAAGTTTCAGGCCACCGCGAATCAGTATCGAGCGGAACACGCTGCCGAACTCCTTGGCCTGATCGGCCGCCCTGATCGTGCCACAGGCTTGGGTTTCTTCCCCAACGGGGCCTATCCGGTAGCACTGGCATCCGAGGGACGCAGCCGGCAGAACACCTTCGATGCCATGGCCAGTGGCCCCTTCCAACTGTTTGGCCGACAGCACGACCTGGTCGTCGGCGCCACCGGCTCTCGGCGCAAGGCAGATCAGGAGGACGTCCCACCATTCTATGCAGGCGTCTCGCCGGTGAACGTCTATGAGCTGAGCCCTGAATTCCGCAGGCCCGACTTCGATGCGATGCCCAGGACGCCGACGCGCACCCGAATCAAGCAAAGTGGCATCTACAGTGCGACGCGACTCTCGCTGAGTGAGCCCCTGAGACTAATTGTCGGAGGTCGCCTCAGCAACTATGAAGTGGACGACGCGGCCGGTTCAGTGCCGTTGCACTACAAGAAAAGTGGTGAGTTCACTCCATACGCCGGCCTGATCTACGACATCAACACGACGTACTCGATCTACGCCAGCTACACAGGAGTTTTCAATCCACAGACCGAGTACCGGAATAGCAACGGCAACGTGCTGGCCCCGTCCAGGGGAAGAACAAGCGAAGTGGGCCTGAAGGGGGCGCTTCTCGACGGGCGCTTGAGTGCCTCGATTGCCCTCTTCCAGACCGACCTGGACAACGCCGCACAATCGGTCGCCGGAGCATACACACCCAGTGGAGCACAGGCCTACCGCGGCGCCGACGGCACCAAGTCTCGCGGCGTCGAGCTGGATCTTCAGGGAGAACTGTCCGCTGGATGGAACATCTACGCGGGTATCGCGCATTTCACTGCGAAGGACGGTGCCGGCGATCGCTTGAATTCGCAGCTGCCTCGAACGACGGCGCAGCTTTTCACGACATATCGGTTGCCCGGTCAGTGGGACCGATTGACCCTGGGTGGCGGGTTCAGATGGCAAAGCCGCTTCTATAACGCGCCCAACACAGGAACCAGTTCGCTGGGTGGAGAACAGGGATCCTATGCACTTCTCTCGGTGATGGGCCGCTACTCCATCACGGAAAAATCCAGTGTGGCTATCAACATCAACAACATCCTGGACAGGAAATACGCGCTTCAGAAGGGGGATTTCGACACCGTCGGCTATGGCGCGCCGCGCAACGTAATGGTGACGCTGAACTACAAGTACTGACCAGCCCCTTGCAGCCATTCCACGACTCGCCCCCTTACACGACAAGATCCATACCCGTTCATCGGAGAAGAAGCCGCGATGTCCACTCAACCTTCCTCACCCACCGCCACACCCAGGCGCGGAGGCATTCCAAACACCGTCGCCTTATTCTGGCTAGCGACTGCCGCTGGCGCCATTCTCTTTGTCACCTTCCAACTGTTTTTCTACGTGAACGACTTCGCGAGGGCCAAAGGAGCGACGCCAGCGATCACGTTTGATCAAGACGCGCTGTGGGCTTTTCCCGCCTATTACGGATGCTGGATCGTGACAGTGCTTCTCGCACTTTCAGCCACCCGCAGAGCCTACTGGCTTGCGCTGATACTGGGAAGCGCGCTTGTGCTTTTGAATACTCTCGGAGGCGTCTTCGATGGCTTCAGGGACGGTTGGCACGTCACCTTCTCTGCAATCTTCTTTATTACGCTGCCCGGCCTTTTCGCTGTGGCATCCACTTGGCGGCACATCAAACTCAACGGAGAAGTCCATGTCGATGAACAGTACTGATTTTCCCCTGGTCTGGATGGACCTCACGCAAGGCCCGGGGCATGAGCATCGAGATGACTTCGAAGCGTTCGAGGAGAATTTGCGCCGGGGGGAGCCCTTTGTGCTTCTTACAGATACTGCGCCATCGGAGGAACATGACCACTCTCCAGCCGAGAAAAAACGCATGGGACTGTGGATGAAGCAGCACAAAGCTGAGCTTCGAAGGCTGGTTCTGGCAATGGTCCTGGTCGAGCCGAATCCGAGCAAACGCCTTGCGTACAAGGCGTTTTCGGTGCCCTTTTCGAAGTTCTGGGGCTACCCTCTTCATATTGCCACTTCGCGTGAGAAGGCAGTAGAGGTTGCGAGGAACCTGCTGTCTCAATCTGTCCAAACGCCCTGAACAGCCTTCGCTGGACGCGATACTTTCAGCGTTGCGGCCATCCGGAACGGCTGGTACACCAGGGGGCAGTGCTTGATCATCTTCAAGATGTCCTATGGCGGCTCGAGCCGGATTTGTTCTTGTGCCGGCATCGAGTGCTGGCACCCCGCCTGTTGATTTGACAGTGTGAAGGGCGACTGCGGCCTTGTTGACCAAGGAAAGCAGGAGTTTGCCTGACTTCTGCTTTCGACCAGGAGCAGGCACTCGCCTTTCCCCCGATAAACATCCCTTATCGCGAGTCGCGCGGCAGGATTTAATTCAATTAACGTGACGCGTCACGCCCGTTTACCCCCACCCCATTGGCGCCCTCCCCCTCTCCCACTATAGTGCCAACCCTCACAAGGACGAGGCGGCACACATGCCCTATATCGGAATCGGACTCCACGTACTGGCCGCCATCTACTTCGCGGTGCACGCCATCCGCTCGGGCCAGAGCCTCTACTGGCTCATCCTGCTCTTCTCGTTCCCACTGCTCGGCAGCGTCGTCTACTTCCTGGCGATCTACTTCCCGGAAGTCCGCCATTCGCGCGGCGCCCGGCAGGTCGTCCGTTCCGCCAAGCAGCTCATGGACCCGGGCCAGGACCTGCGCAGCGCCCGTGCCGAACTGGCGCGCACGCCGACCGTGCAGAACCGGGTTCGCCTGGGCATGACGCTGCTGGATGCCGGCCAGGCCGAGGAAGCCAGAACCCTGCTCGAGCACGCGGCCAGCTCGCCGCTGGGTGACGACCCCTACATCCTGACCGGTCTGGCGCGTGCCCGCCTCGAGTCCGGGCACGCTGCGCTTGCGGTGGAGACGCTGGACGGCCTGTTCGCACGCCACCCGGACGTGGGCCGCAAGCCGGAACAGACCCTGCTTTACGCGCAGGCACTGGCGGCTGCCCAAGCGCCCGGCACCCGTGCCGCGTTCGAGCGCGCCGTGGAATGCGGAAACGATGCGGCCGCACGCTGCCTCTACGCCGAATGGCTGATGGCGCAGCCGCAACCCGACGATCGCGAGCAGGCCCGCAGTCTGTTCGCCAGCATCATCGATGATGCCCAGCACTGGTCGCGCCATGCGCGCAGCCACAATGCCGCATGGCTGGAGCGGACTAAGGCCGCGTTGAAGGCCTACTGACGCCTGGCAGCCGTTGGCAATCCTGTCGCATTCGCCTCGCTCAATGCCTCGCCGGGCGGATGCCGACACTCGCTAGGCTTGCACCACCGACATCGCCGATAGCGTTGTAGCGCAAGGCTCCAGCCTGGTTGCGCCGTATGCAACGATTCTGAAAATGTTGAAAGTGGTGACGTCATCGGCCCTACTGCATTGGCATCACGCATAGGTCCGCGTATTCCTTGCCCTGCCACCGTGCATCGGTGGTCGGGATTCGAAACCCCGGTTGTGTGGATGTTGCTCGCACTTGCCAGCCGGCACTGCTTCGCGCGGTGCCGGCTGGCAATCCGTCAGTCGGCTATGGCGGGCGGTGCGTGGAGGCCTTGCGCCTGCCCGGTCATCCACACACGGGGTTTCGAACCACGCATCGTCCGCCACCTTTATCGGTGGCGGCTTCTGCATGCACGCAAGGAGCCCCGCCATGACCCAGCCCCACTCCCCTGCCCCGCACCCGATCCACGACGCGTCCGCCAACGGTCCTGCCTTGGACCCGAACACCCTCATCGCCCTGCTGCACAGCATCGGCGCCGGCGCCGCCTCCGATGGCCAGCCCTGGCCTGAGCGCCATCAGATGCCCGGCCGACGCATCGCCCTGGCGGATACCGACTGCTCGCTGGCGGGTCTTCGGGTGGTGCTGGAGATCCTGCTGGCCGCGCAGCGCGCTCGCGAGAACGGCGAGCTGGAGCAATACGTCGGCCCGCGCGTGATGGAGGGCCTGATCATGGCCGGAATCGGCCTTACCGCACACGCCAGTACCCGACTGCATCCGGAGGGCTGAGTGGCGTGGTGCCGCTGGGCGGCCAACGCGCTCTGTCTTGTGGTGGTGGTTGCGGCACAGACGCAGTGGCTGGCACCGCCCAAGCCCTCGCCTATCGGTTTCCACAGCATCCCTGGCGATCGCTTTCTGCAGTTGCGCCGCCAAGCCATGCAGTTCGTGGAGGATCGGCCACGACAGGGCTTCCAGTTCGTCGAGCGGCATCGAGATGCCGCGTTCCAGGTTCATTGCCGAGGCATACCCGTGCTGTGGCTGGAGAGGCGCCCGCACCATCTGCTGTTGTGGGCCTCGCTGGACGCGAAGCAGCGGGCGCCCGCCGTTGTGCGGTTGCGGGCGCTCCTCCAATGGCAATTGGAGCCGTTGGATTACCTGGAGCAGGTACTGGCGGGCGTGCCGGAGCCTGTTGTGTTGGATCGGGTGCTGCAGATTCTTGCTGGCGATGTGCCTGATGGGGCGCGATGTGGCGTGCCGTAGTCGAGCATGGCTCGACTCTACAGGGCTGCGGGCTGCGAGGGTTCGGGCTCCAGTCCTTCCGCTCGTCACGTGCGCGACAGGCATTGGTCCAGTGATCATGCGGGTCACCTCCCGGCATCGATCCAGCCCGCATCGCGCGCAAGCGCAAGATCTTCTGGCGTATCGATATCCAGGCCCAGTTCCGGTGCCTGTAGGACATGCACCGTATCGACAGGAAGTTGCCGCAGGCGCGCTCCGAAGCCGCGGTCACCGGTTGCACCCGCAGAGTTGAACCATGCACGCGGCACTACTGCGGGAACGCCAAGCACATTTCCGTGGCGGGTGCCCGCGCACGTTGACGCTGCGGCGCGGGCGCCCGAAAGCAGCACCTGCAGATGGGAGCGTTCGATTGCGGGCTGGTCGCATGCCACGACCATCACCGCAGTCACCGTGGGCAGCAGGTGTGCGCCGGCAACCTGCAGGCTGCTCGCCAGGCCGCGTTCCCAGTGGTGGTTGGTTACCGGGGTGGCATCCAGCCCGGCAATGCTGGATGTCACCGCCTGTGCGTTCGCGCCCACCACGACCAGTACCTGCGCTGGCGCGAGCTCCCGCGCCAACCGCACCACGCGATGCACCAGGGTCTCGCCCTGCCGGGTCAGAAGCTGCTTGGGCTGGCCAAGTCGGGTGCTCCCGCCGGCAGCCAGCACGACGACCGCATGCGCGTCAGTCACCTGCCGTGCGCGCTTCGCCATTGCTGCAGCTGCGCGGCGATGCTGAGCGAAATCGCCTCTGGCCCTCGGCCGCCGATGTCCAGGCCGACCGGTGACCGAAGTCTCGGGGACAGGCGGTGGCGCTGATCCGGTGTCAGCAGCTTGAACAGGTCCTCGCGCCTTCGCCGCGGACCCAGCAGCCCAATGAACGCGACGTTGGTATCAGCCAGGGCCACCAGCGTCTCCCGGTCCAGTTCGAAATCGTGATGCATCACCAGTGCCGCGTCGCACGGGTCGCCATGAAGGGCTTCGGCAGGGTTGGTCTGAAGATGAGCATCCGCGCACTGCCCTGCTGAGGCCCAGCGCGCTCGCCGTTCGGCCACGCTGACCCGCCACCCCAGGCCGCGCAGCAACGGAACCAGGAAGGGCGTTTCGGGGCCGCCCCCCAACACCAGGGCCCGCGGAAGCCGGAGCAACGGCAAACGCCACGCACCCTCGCCAAAGGACTGCGTACCCTCCATCGGATGCAGCTGCCACGCCTGCTCGCGATGGCCGGCGCGGAAAACGACCTGCCCCGACGTGCGAAGGTCGCGCTGGAGTGACACGCCCTCGCGGAGCCAGGCCTCGATGACGTCGTCGATGCCGGCCATGGCACGCAACGGCAGGAGCGCAATCCGCAGCCGGCCGCGGCACCCGAGGGCGGACCCACTCAACAGGTCGTCGTCACTGCGGGTGTCGATTTCGATCCAGTCGACCTGCCCTGCCGCGCTCACCTGCTCCGCGCGTCGCGCGAGCTCGGGTTCCAGGCATCCGCCGCTCAGCCAGCCGACCTGGCTGCCGTTGCAGAACAGCACCATGTCGCCGGCACCGGCGTAAGTGGAGCCATCGGTTTCCAGCACCAGCGCGAGCACGGCGTGCTCCCCAGCGCGCACGTGCGTCAAGGCCGTCTCAAGCACGCCGCGCGGGCTGCCTTCGGCGAGGAAGCCCGGCGCTGCGGACAGGTCCTCGGCAAGATCGCCGGGCTCCCCTCCGCCCGCGGCGGAGGCCTCCAGAGTGGGCGAAGCTGCGGGTCGGTCCATGCGCAAGGATCAGCCCACGTCGGGCAAGCCGGGCAACAGCTTGTCCAGGGTAATGGGATAGTTGCGCACGCGCACGCCGGTTGCGTTGTAGACCGCATTGGCGATCGCGGCGCCGACCCCGCAGATGCCCAGTTCACCCACACCCTTGGCCTTCATCGGCGAGATCACCGGATCCAGCGTGTCGAGGAAGATCACTTCCTGGTACGGGATGTCGGCGTGCACGGGAACCTCGTAGCCGGCCAGGTCGTGGTTGATGAACAAGCCCAGCCGTTTGTCGACCACCAGTTCCTCCATCAGGGTCGCGCCCGCACCCATCACCATCCCGCCGATGACCTGGCTGCGTGCGGACAGCGGATTGAGGATCCGGCCGCCATCGCATACGGCAAGCATGCGGCGAATGCGTGTCTCTCCCGTGTAGGCATGCACGGCAACCTCGCAGAAATGCCCTGCATAGGTGCCGACGTCGTAGCCTTGCTTGAAGTCGCCGAAGGCAATGCCGTCCTCCGCCGACAGTGTCCCCGCTTCCGCCAGCTTGATCGTCCGCCCACCCGCCTGGATGCGGCCATTGGCGAAGTCTGCGGTGTCGCCGTCGAAGCCGAGTTTCTCGCCCACCTTACGGCGCAGGCTGACGCACGCCGCGTACACGCCCGCGGTGGAGCTTGCCGCGCCCCACTGGCCGCCGGAACCGGCGGAGGCGGGATGACGGGAGTCACCGAGGGTCACCTGGACCCGGTCCAGCGGCACGCCCATGGTCTCGGCTGCCGTCTGCGCGATGATCGTGTAGGAGCCGGTGCCGATGTCGGTCATGTCGGTCTCGACAATCACCCCGCCCTGGCCGTCAAGCCGGACCCGCGCCGCCGACTTCATCGTCGGTGCGCCGCGATAGCCCGCGGACACGCCCATGCCGACCAGCCAGTCCCCTTCCCTGACCTGCGCCGGCCTGGGGTTGCGCTTGTTCCAGTTGAAGCGCTCCGCGCCTTCGCGCAGGCAGCGCACCAGGTTGCGGTCGGAGAACTTCTTGGACGGATCGCCGGGCACGACCTCGGGCTCGTTGAGGATGCGGAACGCGATCGGGTCGAGGCCCAGCTTCTCGGCCATTTCGTCCATCGCCACCTCCAGCGCCATGTGGCCCGGTGCTTCGCCTGGTGCGCGCATCGCATTGCCTTCGGGCATGTCGAGCGTGGCGATGTAGTTGGCCACCAGGCGGTTGGCGCCTGCATAGAGCTTGGGCGTCTGCAGGGTACCGTTTTCGCCGTCCTCGCCGTTGATGTTGCCCGACCAGTTCTCATGGGCGATGGCGGAGATCCGGCCATCCTTTCCGCAGCCGATCCGCACGCGCTGGAGGGTGGCGTGCCGGTGCGTGGTGTTGTTGGGCATCAATGGGCGTTGCAGCGCGATCTTCACCGGCCGCCCGACCTGCTTGGCCGCCAACGCGGCCAGCACCGCGTCGGCACGGATGAACAGCTTGCCGCCGAAGCCGCCGCCGATATAGGGCGAGTCCACGCGCACCTTGGCAGGATCGATGCCGAGGATCGCCGCCATGCCCTGCCTGGCCCAGTCGATCATCTGGTTCGCCGTCCACAGCGTGAGCGTGTCACCCTCCCAGGCGGCGATGGTGGCGTGCGGCTCCATCATCGAATGACTTTCGTCGGAGGTGTGATAGGTCTGGTCGAGCTTGACCGCGGCGCTCGCGTAGGCGGTGTCGAAATCGCCGAGCGTCTGCCGGTCGGGCTTGCCACCGCGCCCCTTTGCCAGCGGCGCGGACGGCGCCAGGGCTGGGAAATCGAAGCGTCCCCTGCCGCGCTCGTAGCGGGTGCGGATCAGCGCCGCGGCGGCGCGGGCCTGCTCGAAGGTCTCTGCCACCACGCAGGCGATGGCCTGATGGTAGTGGGCCACTTCGGGTCCGCCGAACAGCGGCGCATTGTTCCAGTTCGATGTGCCGACTGGCTTGGTTTCCGGTGCGGTGATGACCGCCAGTACGCCGGGCGCGGCACGTGCGCGGGAGGCATCCATCGAAATGATGCGCCCCTTGCCGATGCCCGCACCGACGATGTAGCCGTAGGCCTGGTTCGGCGCCACGTCATGGCGCTCGTAGGCATAGGGGGCGGTGCCGGTGGTCTTGCGTGGACCGTCGATGCGCGGCGTCGACTTGCCGACGACCTTGGCCTTGTCGAACAGGTTGTCGCCGGCGGGGGCGTTGAATTCAAGGGGCATCAGCGCTCTCCTTCCACCAGCACCGCCGCGAGGGTGCGCTCGGCGAGCGCGATCTTGAACGCGTTCTCCGGCGTCGGACGGGCACCGGCGAACACCTGCCGGGTCGCGACCTTTACGCCGTCGCGCAGCAGCGGTTCGGCTGCCTCGACGCGCCACGGCTTCGGCGCAACCCCACCGAAGGCGAACCGCGCCGAGCCGTCTCGCTGCACGACCGCGGCGACCGACACCAGTGCGAACGCATAGGACGCGCGGTCACGTACCTTGTGGTACACGTGCCGACCGCCCAGGGGCTTCGGCAGCGTGACGTGGGTGATCAGCTCACCGTGCTGCAGCACGTTGTCCTGCTGCGGCCTGTCGCCGGGAGAACGATGGAAATCGGCAATCGGGATGCTGCGCGTACTGCCGTCACCGCTGACGGTCTGGATCGAGGCGTCCAGCACCCGCAGGGCCACCGCCATGTCGCCCGGGTAGGTCGCGATGCAGCTGTCCGAGGTGCCGATCACGCCCATCTGCCGGGAGAACCCCTCGAGTGCGCCGCAGCCGGATCCGGGCAGGCGCTTGTTGCAGGGCAGATTGGGGTCGTAGAAATACGGGCAGCGCGTGCGCTGCAGCAGGTTGCCGCCGGTGGTGGCTTTGTTGCGCAACTGCCCGGAGGCGCCTGCCACGATCGCGCGGGTCAGCACCGCGTAGTCGCGGCGCACACGCTCATGCGAGGCCAGCGCGGTATTGGTGACCAGCGTGCCGATGCGCAGGCCGCCCTCGTCGGTGGGTTCGATCCTGTCCAGGCCGATGTCCTGCACATCGACCAGGTGCGCTGGCGTCTCGACCTCCAGCTTCATCAGGTCGAGCAGGTTGGTCCCTCCGGCCAGGAACTTCGCGCCCTCGGTACCGGCGACGGCCCTAGCGGCCTCGGCCGGGGATTTCGCGCGTTCGTAACTGAAGGCCCTCATGCGCGCCTCCCTGCAGAGGTCACGCCAGCGACCTCTGCCATCGCCTCGGCAATGTTGGAATAGGCGCCGCAGCGGCAGAGGTTGCCGCTCATGCGTTCGCGCATTTCCATGTTGGTGGCCCGGGGCCGTGCGCTGACATCCGCCTGCACATGGCTGGGGACACCCCGCTTGATCTCGTCCAGTACCGCCACCGCCGAGCAGATCTGCCCCGGCGTGCAATACCCGCACTGGTAGCCGTCATGCTTGATGAAGGCGGCCTGCATCGGATGCAGGTCATCGGGGGTTCCGAGGCCTTCGATGGTGGTGATGGCATCGCCCTGGTGCTGCACCGCCAGGCTGAGGCAGGCATTGATGCGCTCACCGTTGACCAGCACGGTACAGGCACCGCATTGACCGTGGTCGCAGCCCTTCTTGGTGCCGGTCAGCTTCAGATGTTCGCGCAGGGCATCGAGCAGCGTGGTCCGGGTGTCGAGCTCAAGCTCCCGCCGCTCGCCGTTGACGGTCAAGGCCACCGTGCCGATGACCGGGGACCTGGGCGGCGTGGGCGCCGCCAGTTCGGCGGCGAGCGATGATGCCCCCGGTGCGGCGGACATCGCCACGGTCGTGACGCCACCGGCGATCACCTGGCGACGCGTCAACTTCATTCCTTCATCACAACTTGGCACAGTGACCTCCTGGCGTTCGGGAAAATCCCGTGGCTGGATGGACGCGCTCACACTACCCAAAGGCCACTATGCCCATCTGCGGGGTACAGATCTGTGAAGCCGGCGAAATGTACGAACCTGCCAACTTGAGCGATGCGTATGCCTCACTGGATGGCTCACAATCCTGTTTGTCCCTCAACATGAAGAACATGATGGCCCGACGCTACAAGGGCGTTGACTGGGAGGGCTCGGGCTCGTGGATGGAGCCTTCCAACAAGGCAACGTAGGTATCGAGCCTGGTGCGAAGGCCGATCAGCATCCAGCCCAGCACGTACAGCAGCACCATGGCGAAGATGAGCAGTGCGCCTAGCAGGCCAACATCGAAAGCGCCCGCCCAGTCACCCCATTTCCATCCACGGAACTGCAGGTAGAGGGCAATCAACAGCGGGAATGGTCCCAGCCGCTGCAGGCCGCCATACATCATGCCCATGCGCTCAATCATGTTTGTGCGCAAGGTGCTGACGAACTTGAGTCGCCGCTCGCGCTGGACGCGCGGGAATCCGCGAAGCTCGGTCACCACCGCTTGCCAGTGAGCGAAGTCTTCATCCATCTCCCGGGCGTGCGAGAGCCGCGGCTGGCTGAACTGGCGAATGCCCCTGCGGGCGGCCAGGACGCCACCGACAATGAACCCTCCGATTTCGATTGCCAGGCAGGCAACCACCACCTGGAGCACTGCGCCAACAGGCAGCCATCGATCCGGAAGCTGACCAATGAGAATGCCGATGATCGCCGCACCCATGCCGATGCGGAACGCCCACGTCTCCACCCTTCCCGCCTTGGGGTAGATGCTGTGCTCAACCAGCCCCTGCACCCGCTGGTAGAGCCAGTGGAACGTGAGTTCCTGCGAATCGGTCTTCGCGGGCGGAACGAATCCGCCCCGTGCCTGCATGTCCATTGCGCCCCCTGCCCCGCCGGCGCGGATGCCGGCCGCCCCATCGTACCTGAGCGTGCTTCGGATGGCGCCTCAGCGGGAATCACATACCCAGCTCCGACAACCCCGGGTGATCATCCGGGCGACGCCCCAGCGGCCAATGGAACTTGCGGTCGCTCTCCTTGATCGGCATGTCGTTGATACAGGAGAAGCGGCGCTGCATCAGGCCATCCTCTCCGAATTCCCAGTTTTCGTTGCCATAGGAACGGAACCAGTTGCCGGAGTCGTCGTGCCATTCGTACGCGTAGCGGACCGCAATGCGGTTTTCGGTAAAGGCCCAGAGCTCCTTGATCAGGCGGTACTCGAGTTCCTTGTTCCATTTGCGTGCCAGGAACTGCCGGGCTTCCTCCCGGCCGTTGGTGAACTCGGCACGGTTGCGCCACTGGGTGTCGAGCGAATAGGCAAGCGACACCTTGTCGGCATCGCGGGAATTCCAGCCATCCTCGGCAAGACGCACCTTCTGGGTGGCGGATTCGAGGGTGAACGGAGGAAGCGGCGGACGGGGTTGTTCTGCGGACACGGGGAGACCTCCAATCGAAATGGATACACGGGTTGCTTCAAAGGATCTGGCGTACCCAGGCGCTAACGCTTGGCCTGTTCCAACAACAGCTTCGCGACATCCTTCGCGGTGTCTGCGGCGTCGTAATCACCCATCACGCGCGACAGGGTGATGGCGCCTTCCATCAGGACCAGCAGCTGACGGGCCAGATCCGCCGGCTGCTCCACATCCAGTTGTTCGGTAAGTTCCAGCGCGTAATCGAGCAGCTTCTGCTTGTGATCACGCGCGATCTGCCGGATCGGATCAGCCGGGTCGCCGATCTCCCCCGCGGTATTGATGAACGCACACCCGCGATAGCCCTCGGACTGGAACCAGCTCTTGAGCGCGGTGAACATTCCGAGGATGCGCGCTTCCGGGGTGTCCGCTTTATCGCATTCGTTCCGGAACCAGGCCAACCAGCGCACGTCGCGCGCCTTCAACGCGGCGGCGGCCAGGTCGTCCTTGTTCTCGAAGTGGCGGTAGATGCTCTTCCGCGCCACGCCCGAGGTCTTCACCAGCAGATCCATGCCGGTGGCGTGGATCCCGTTCTGGTAGATCAGCGCCTCGGCCGTGGCCAAGATCTTCTGTTGGGTGTCGGTGGTGAGCTTGCTCATGGCTGCAAAGTAGAACGATCGTTCTACCCTGTCAACGGGCGATCGCGATCGATTCGTACGCGCACATCCGTGCAAGACGATCTATCAAGAAATCAGGACAGTTCATCACCCGGACGCCTGATTGCAGGCGCAAAGTACGTCTCACCACCCACCCATGAGAGTTCCCGCATGAACACCTTCGCCCGTACCCTGGCCGTTGCCGCCCTCGCCCTCTCGGTCCAGGCCGGCCTGTCCGCGCAGGCCGCCGAACCGCCCAGGCCGGCGGCAGTCACCAGCATCGCGCGCACCGCCAGCTACATCACCACCGCCGATGGCGTGCAGCTGTACTACAAGGACTGGGGCCCGAAGAACGGCCCGGTCGTGACCTTCAGCCACGGCTGGCCGTTGAACTCGGATAGCTGGGAGTCGCAGATGATCTTCCTGGCCAACCACGGCTACCGCGTCATTGCCCATGACCGTCGCGGCCACGGCCGCTCCAGCCAGCCGTGGGACGGCAACGATATGGATCATTACGCCGATGACCTGGCCACGGTGATCAATACGCTGGATCTGCACGATGTGACCCTGGTGGGCTTCTCCACCGGCGGTGGTGAAGTGGCGCGCTACATCGGCCGGCATGGCACCGGGCGGGTGAAGAAGGCGGTGCTGATCAGCTCGGTACCGCCGTTCATGCTGAAGACCGCCGACAACCCGAACGGCCTGCCGATCGAAGTGTTCGACGGCATCCGGAAGGCACAGATGGAGAACCGCGCGCAGCTGTACAAGGACATTCCGTCGGGCCCGTTCTATGGCTTCAACCGCCCTGGCGCGAAGGTGTCGCAGGGGCTGATCGATGCGTGGTGGGCACAGGGCATGCAGGGCGGCCACAAGAACACCTACGACTCGATCGCTGCGTTCTCGGCCACCGATTTCCGCGCGGACCTGAAGAAATTCGATGTGCCCACCCTGGTCATCCACGGTGACGACGACCAGATCGTGCCGATCGATATCTCGGGCCGCCAGTCGGCAAAGCTGATCAAGGGCGCAAAGCTGATTGTCTACCCGGGTGCGCCGCACGGCCTGACCGACACCCACAAGGACAAGGTCAACCAGGATCTGCTGGCGTTCCTGCAGGAAAAGTGAGTGTAGGGGCTCCGTCGTGATGGCGGAGCCCTTCCTGCCCAGAGGCAGGGCCGGCACCGGACGAGCGCCGGCTGCCACGTCAGTGCACGATTGCGGCCATGGGATTTCAGGCCAATCATGGAGCG
Organism: Stenotrophomonas maltophilia group sp. SKK55; assembly: GCF_057179845.1. Taxonomy (NCBI): domain Bacteria; kingdom Pseudomonadati; phylum Pseudomonadota; class Gammaproteobacteria; order Lysobacterales; family Lysobacteraceae; genus Stenotrophomonas; species Stenotrophomonas maltophilia group sp. SKK55. The sequence goes on along the minus strand of NZ_JBXUHP010000059.1, from coordinate 429,738 downwards.
CGGTGCGCACCTTGATGAAGGGTTAACCTCCAACAAGGCACACTGCGTTCTCACGGCTCTTCTCCGGCGCAGAATCCTTTGCTCCCGTGTCCAGCCCCAGACGACACGGCCATGCATCCTCCCAATGCCTTCCGGATCCACGCGATCCAGCCCCTTCTTGCGCGCAATGGCGCCATCGTTCGCCTCGATCAGTTGCGATCGACCTGCAAGAGCTGCGGCTTGCGCTCATCAATGACTCAGGACGAGGGCCTCAAGACGAGTCCATTGGGCACGACGCTCACGTGCCCCGCGTGCGGTGCCACGGGGCTGATGGACGAGGTGGAGATATGGCACCACTGGCTCGAACAGTGTCGGCGGGAACGGATGCTGGCGCTCTTCGATCCCGCACCTGACGAACCACTGGAGTCTGATGGCCCCGAATGAGAGCGACGCATGGACTGTCCGGCCGGCGCCTCAGCGCCGTGCCTCAACCGTCGCCCGGGTGCCGCCCCGCCAGGCTGCCCATCGTGAAGGCGTAGCCGGCCTCCTCCAGCAGCGCTCTCATGCGCAGCTCCACACGCCGGGGGGAAAGCAGGCTGTTGGGCGCGTACAGGGCATAGACGTAGCCTGCGCCGTCGATGGTCTCGCGGCGCACGGCGCACTCATTGGATTCGGCAGCCTCGGACCAGACGGACATCAACCTGGCGGGACTGATGGATTGGCCATTGCGAAGACGGAAGAACAGCCAGCGCACTCCCAGGGAACGCACCGGATTCAACCTAGCCATTGCGAACCCCCGATGCGCCGGAAAAGGTCCCTCAGGACCTCTGGATCCAAGCGTGGATGCTCGTCTTTCGAAGAGCGCGGAAGGTCGATGCGTGCGGCGCCGTTCACCAGCGCGGGCAGATCGGACTGAAGGTCGATCCACCACCCCGCGGGCAGCCGGAGCCCCGTGCCCGTTCTATCGTAGATGCAGATCGGAAAAGTCATCGCGTTGCTCCTGGATGACCCGAGCATACGCCTGCGCGATGTCAGGTCCGGATGCGACGCCTAGGAAGATGCCGCATCGGCGCGCTTTGCGCATTCGAATACGTGTGCTTCGTCCTGCTGGACCCTGCGGAACGACTCCAGCCAGCCGAACGCTGCGCCACGATTGCTCCGTCGCAGCAAGTGTGCTGCCGATTGACTGTGGGCCTGTTGCCGCTACGGGAACGTGCCGGCAAGCGCGTTGTATGAACGGTTGTGATGAACAGGCTCCCGGCAGCAAGCGTGTACTGTGAGGTTTCGAACAGGGGTAGGCGCCGTGAGCCGCGGAAGAAGCAAGCACGTTGTCGATGTGGAGCGCGAGCTGGCCCACTGGGAAACCGCGTTCAACCTGGGCGCGTTGCCCGCGGTGAGTCTCCGGCACGAAGTGGCGCCGGTCATCCGGCTTGCCTGCGACATCTATGTGAGAGATCCGCACGGTACCCGGTCAGCCTGGATGGACGATCTGCAGTGCCGCCTTGCGAAACGATCAAGCCTGCGCGGCCACCCTGGCGCGGCAGAGATTGCCGATCGTTGCTGGACGCTGCTGTCCTGCGGCTAGGCGCCTCCTGCCGGATGATTCCGCTCGCGCACACCCTGCCCCAGCTCGGATGCCAGGAACGGTGCCGTCCTGCTGCCCTTGGCGTGGGCCACCTGATGCGGTGCCCCCGCCGCCACGATGGTGCCGCCCGCGCCGCCAGCGCCCGGGCCGACGTCGATCACCCAGTCGGCCTGCGCGACAGAACGCATGTCGTGCTCGATCATCACTACCGTGTTGCCTGCGTCCACCAGCCGCTGAAGCTGCATCAGCAGCCTGTCCGCGTCTGCTGCATGCAGGCCGGTGGTGGGTTCGTCCAGCACGTACAGCGTGCGCCCGCGCTGGCTGCGCTGCAGCTCTGTAGCCAGTTTGATGCGTTGCGCCTCACCCCCTGAAAGTTCCGTGGCTGGCTGGCCCAGCCGCAGGTAACCCAGGCCGATCTCCTGCAGCAGCTGCAGCGGGCGGGCGATGGCTTCTTCTTCGGCGAAGAACGCATGGGCCTGGTCCACCGTCATCTGCAGGACCTCGGCAATGTTGCGACCGTTCCACTGCACCTTCAGCGTGGCCTCGTTGTAGCGGGCACCGTGGCAGGTCGGGCATGGTGCATAGACGCTGGGCATGAACAGCAGTTCGACGCTGACGAAACCCTCGCCTTCGCAGGTCTCGCATCGGCCCTTGGCCACGTTGAACGAAAAGCGGCCCGCGTCGAATCGGCGGCGGCGCGCGTCGGGTGTCGCGGCGAACAGCTTGCGCACGTGGTCGAACAGGCCCGTGTAGGTAGCCAGGTTGGAGCGTGGCGTGCGGCCGATGGGCTTCTGGTCCACCTGCACCACGCGCTGGATCGCGTCCACGTCGCCGGCCAGCTGGCCCCGCGTGGCTTCGATCACGCTGGGTCCATCCGTGGGCGCGCTGTCGGTGCTGTCATCTACCGTCTCGTGCCCCAGGTGCAGCAGCATCAGCTCGGGCAGCGCCTGCGCCATCAGGCTGGATTTGCCCGATCCGGAAATGCCGGTCACTGCGGTCAGCAACCCCAACGGCACCTGCGCATCCACGCCGTTCAGGTTATGGCGGTGGATGCCTTTCAGCTCCAGCCAGCTGTTGGCACTGCGCTGCCGGCTGGCCGGCGCGGGCACCCGGTCGAACAGGTACTGCGCCGTGCGCGAATCCTGAACGTTGCGCAGGCCGTCGGGCTCGCCACTGTAGAGAACGCGTCCGCCATGTTCTCCTGCCTGCGGGCCCACATCGACCAGCCACTGCGCGCGGCACATCAGCTCCAGATCATGTTCAACAACGAACACCGAGTTACCGCCGTCGCGCAGCCGTTCCAGTGCGTCGTACAGCGCCTGGCTGTCGGCCGGATGCAGGCCGGCCGACGGTTCGTCGAGCACGTACAGCACGCCGAACAGCAGCGAGCTGAGCTGCGTGGCCAGGCGCAGGCGCTGCAGTTCGCCGGCCGACAGCGTGGGCGTGGCGCGATCCAGCGAGAGATAGCCAAGGCCGAGCTCGCGAAGTTGCCGTACCCGCGCCATGACCCCGCCCGCCAGCCGTTGCGCCGCCAGGCGCTTTTCCTCAGACAAGGCTGAGGTCAGGCGCACGTCGGGTGCGCCGGCGTGGGTCGCGCGGCCACTTGCTGCCCGCTTGGCGCGATCGCGGGGCGTTGCACGCCTGCTGGTACGCGCGCCGTGGCTGTGTGCACTGAAGTCGCCCTGCGCGATGGGCTCGAGCAACGTCGCCAGCTGGTCCAGCGGCAGCCGCAGGAACTCGCCGATGTCCACGCCGGCGAAGGTGACTGAAAGCGCTTCCGGCTTCAGGCGCTTCCCGTGGCATGCGGGGCACAGCCGGCCCTCCATGTAGCGGGAAACACGCTTGCGCATCAGCGCGCTCTGGGTGTTGGCGAAGGTGTGCAGCACGTAGCGGCGTGCGCCGGTGTACGTGCCCATGTAGCTGGGCTCGAGCTTGCGCTTGAGCGCGGCGCGGGACTCGGCGGGCGTGAACCCGGCATAGACCGGCACGGTCGGGGTTTCCTCGGTGAACAGGATCCAGTCCCGGTCCTTCTTCGGCAGCTTCTTCCACGGCACATCGATGTCGTAGCCCAGCGTGACCAGGATGTCGCGCAGGTTCTGGCCATGCCAGGCCGGTGGCCAGGAGGCGATGGCGCGCTCGCGGATGCTCAGCGATGGGTCCGGCACCATCCGCGCTTCGGTCACCTCATAGACGTGCCCCAGGCCGTGGCAGGTGCTGCAGGCACCCTGTGGGGTGTTGGGCGAGAAGTCTTCGGCGTACAGCATGGGCTGGTGGGCCGGGTAGGCCCCCGCCCGCGAGTACATCATGCGCACCAGGCTGGACAGCGTGGTCACGCTGCCCACCGACGAGCGCGCATTGCTCGCGCCGCGCTGCTGCTGCAGGGCCACCGCCGGCGGCAGGCCGTCGATGGCGTCCACGTCCGGCACGCCGGCCTGGTCGATCAGGCGACGCGCGTACGGCGCGACGGATTCGAAGTAGCGCCGCTGCGCCTCGGCGAAGACCGTGCCGAAGGCCAACGAGGACTTGCCGGACCCCGATACGCCGGAGAACACCACCAGCGCATTGCGTGGAATGGAGACATCGACATTCTTCAGGTTGTGCTCGCGCGCACCGCGGACCTCGATGCAGCCGCTGGCTGCGGCAGCACATGACGACTCGCCAAAGGGGGTGTTGGACATCTCAGCATTCCTGCAATCGGTGGGCGGCTCGCGCATGGTGCGCCCGGTAGGCCATTCTCGCTGTTGCGGGGTGAATGGCGTGAGGGGGTGCGCAACCACGTGCCGCATCAGAACGCCATGGCCGACGCAGACCGCGCCGCCACGCTGATTGTTAACGCGCGTTGCCTGAGGATTGACGCCACGTTGCCCCGCCCTTGATGGGGCCGCTCACAGTGCATTCCTATGCTGGGCCCGCCACCTGCGAGGTGGTGATCAACCTGGAGATGCACCATGCAACGCGACCAGAAAGACCTTCTCCATCCGGACACGGAGGCGCAGCGCCCCGATCCTGTCAGTCCGCTGCAGGCGACGCTGCACAACCGCCGCAATCATGACGAGGCGCTGCAGGAAACCTTCCCCGCCAGTGACCCGATCTCACCCTTCGTCGCTGCGCCAACGCCGGACGAGCAGGACAAGCGCCTTGGGGAGCGGGTCAGGCTGCCAGACCGTCGCACGGATGAGGAGGCCGGGGGAGGTGACCAGTGATCCGGCGCGGTTTCGCCCGTGTCGCGGCCGCGACGGCGCGATTGTCCGGCAGCCTGGGGGCATTCGTCGCAGCGCTGGGTGTGATCATCACCTGGGCCGCGAGCGGGCCGGCCTTCCACTTCAATGACACGTGGCAGCTGGTGGTGAATACGGGAACAACCATCGTGATCTTCCTGATGGTGTTCCTGATCCAGCACACGCAGAACGCCGATACGGCCGCGTTGCACATCAAGCTGGATGAACTGATCCGGGTCAGCATGGACGCCAACCAGGAGCTGTTGAACCTGGAGTCGATGGAGCCGGCGCATCTTGAGGACATTCGCCAGCGTTGCGAGGCACTGGCGAAGACCGCTGCAGACATCAAGTCCAGGAAGGAGCGCTGCATGCCGTGTGGTTCGGGCGCACTCTCGTAAAGACCGTGCGCAGTAATCCTGCGGGCGCTCACATGCCGCCTTCACCTGGCCCCTGCCCGATCGCAACCGGGCAGGACCTACGCTGAGCACTCCACTCACTGCGGAGCCCAGTATGGCTATCAAGACGGCGGAAGACCTGTTCATCCATGAACTCTCGGATATCTACAGTGCCGAAAAGCAGCTGACCAAGGCCCTCCCGCGCCTGGCCCGTGCGGCCGAGAACCCGGACTTGGCCGCAGCGTTCGAAACGCACCTGGAAGAAACCCAGGGCCAGATCGAGCGCATCGACCAGGTGGTGGAGATCCTGGGCATTCGCCTGAAGCGCATCAAGTGTGCGGCGATGGAGGGCCTGGTGGAAGAAGGCAAGGAAGTGATCGACAGCATCGACAAGGGACCGGTGCGGGATGCGGCCCTGATTGGCGGCGCGCAGAAGGTCGAGCACTACGAGATTGCGTCCTACGGCACCATCGCCGCGCTGGCCAAGCAGCTGGGCTACAAGGACGCCCTACCGCTGCTGCTGGAGACGCTGGAGGAAGAGAAGGCCACCGACGAGAAGCTGACCCTGCTGGCCAAGGGCGGCGGCAACGCCAAGGCTGCACAGGCCGCCTGATCGGCGCGCCGCGGAATACGGCTGCCACGGACGGCAGCCTCAGGTCCCGTACAGTACCTGATCATTGGGACAGAAGAACGTGCGTCGCCGCGTTGTCCCCAGATAGAGCTTGCTGATCGGGCCACCACACAGGGGACAGACCTTTTTCGTGTGCACCTGCCAATGCTTCTTCAGCTCGAAGCGGCGCTTCCACTCCAGGAAATCGAAGCTGTAGGCGCGAGCCTGCTCGATCAAGGCGGTAAGCCTTCGTGGCGGCAGGTCGCCCAGCCGGGAGGCGGGATGCACGCCTATCCGGAACAGCACCTCGTTCTTGATGATGTTGCCCACGCCGGCGAAGACGCTCTGGTCCAGGAGCGCATCACAGACCAGGACGTCCGGCAGGGCCTTCAGCTTGCGCCGGGCCAGCTTCGGATCCCAGGCCTCGTTCATCACGTCCGCGCGCCAATCGTAGACATCGTCCAACGGCTCGTCGATCAGCCGCACGGAGCACGCATAGAAGTTCAGCTCGCCATTGTCGAACATCAGGGATACACGCGGCGGGGTTGGCTTCCGTTCGTCGATGCGCCAGCTGCCGAACATCATCAGGTGGATGCGCAGCGTGTGGCGGCTGAATTCCAGCAGGAAGTGCTTGCCCCAACTGCGGACCGCCTTGACCCGGCGGCCCTGCAGCGGTGACAGGTCGATGCGGCTGTTACCGGACACGGTGCGGACCACGTGCCCCTTGAAATGGCTCGCCGCTTCCCGCAACAGCACGATGGAAGGACCTTCAGGCATGGGCGTTCTCCTGCAGCAGCGCCTGCAGGCGCAGGGCGTTGCGGGTGGCGTGGCCGAGTGCGGTATTGTCCAGTACGAACCAGGCCGGCCGTTGCGCATCGGCTTCGCGCTGCAGCCGTTGCGCCAGCTCCGCCAGGGTCTGCTCGCTGTACGCACTGCGATAGATCTGCGGCTGGCCGTGCCAGCGCCAGTAGCTCCACGTGCGGTCACCGCCGGGGATCGCTGCCGCCGGCACACGTGCCGGATCCGCGGCGACCCGTGCCACGCCATGCGCGCTCAGAAGCGCATCCACTTCCGGCGTGAACCAGCTCGGGTTGCGCGGCTCGCACGCCAGATCGGCCCGCGTGCGTGCGCGCAGGCCCCGCAGGAAGGTTTCGGCCGTGATCGTGTCGTACACCAGGCTGGGCGGCAACTGCAGCAGCAATGGACCGAGCGTTCCACCCAGCGCCAGCACGCCTTCAAGGAACTGTTCGAGCGGTTGCATTGCATCGCGCAGCCGACGCTCATGGCTGATCTCGCGCGGCAGTTTCACCGCGAACCGGAAGCCCTCCGGCACGCTCGCGGCCCATCGCGCGTAAGTCCTGGGCTGGTGCGGTCGATAGAAGGACGAGTTGATCTCCACCATCGGCAGGCGTGTGGCATAACGCTGCAGCAGGCTGTCGCCCGCGCCGAACGCTTCCTGATCCGCCCGCGGCAGCGACCATCCCGCACAACCGACGCGTGGTGGGGCGGGCGCGACCGGGGCGGCTGCGGCCTTCATCGTGCCAGCTGCCCGTCCGGTTCGGTGATGCCGCCCGCACCTGCCTCCGTGTGCGACTGCGAAACCGACAGCAGACGATCCAGTGCACTCTTCCCCGAGTCGAGCGCCGACGCGCTGCGCACGAAGCCGGTCCAGTCGGAGATGGCGACCTTTCCCAGCGCCAGCTCGTCCACCCGCACGCTGCGCATCCGCCAGTGCGGAAACTGTCGACGCCCCACCCTGCCCCGGTTCAGCTCGACGATCCCACTGTGGCTGCTGGCTCCCAGAATGCGCATGTAAGCGGCCTTGATTCCTGCCTCCGGGCCTTCCAGGTACTGCAGGAAGCGCGAGCCATCGAACAGCAGTGTGCCGGTGACATCGACGGATTCGTTGAACTGCACCGCCTCCGCCACAAGCTGCTGCAGCCGCTGTTCCGTCAGGTTGCGGGAGGCTTCACTTACGTAGGCAATTGCTCGAAAAGGCATGGCACCACCGCTTGTTGCAGACCGCTCTACCATAGCCACGCGGAGCGTACGCGCGGTGAGATCGGTGTGGACGCCGCGTCGAACAGTGGCGTGTCCCTTCCGCATCGCGTTGACGCGCGGTTGGGTTGCGGAAGACGTGTCTGCCGGTGCGCACACGCGTGCACCATGGTTCGTGGAGGCAGGATGAGGAATCGCGGGCTTCCGGATGAGGCCACGCTGGCAGCCATGCCACCGCCGTCTAGCGCCGGATCTGGAAGATGGTCGCTGCCGCCAATCGGGCGGCTGAACCCAAGGAGACTTTCCATGGCCAACCAGAACCAGAACCAGGGCAACAGCAACCGCGGTTTCGCTTCGATGGACGAGGACAGGCAGCGCGAGATCGCCGCCAAGGGTGGACGTGCCGCGCACGAGTCAGGTAGCGCCCATGAATTCAGCTCGGAAGAAGCACGCGAAGCCGGCCGCTAGGGCGGCGAAGCAGTGAGCCAGGACCGCCAGCACATGGCCGACATCGGCCGCGAAGGCGGCCAGAACAGTCGCGGTGGTGGCAACCAGGGCGGCAACCAGGGAGGCGGGCAGCAACAGCAGGAACGTGGCGGCGGCAACAACCGCGGTGGCCAGCAGCGCTGATCGGCATTGAAACCCGATGTACCCCTTCGTGGGCGGACGTGATGTCCGCCCGCTTTCGTGCGCCCTCGCGGCACTCACGGGCGTTTCAACTGGGGCGCCGCAGGCGCGCGCCCCAGGTTTTTCACGGCTCGCGTGGTGGCAGGTCCAGTGCGCCCGCGCCCGGGCCGGCCCCCAGCTCGGCCCCGGTGGTCGGCCGTGCTTCCGGGTCGGAGAGCGTGCGCAGGGTCATGGCCTGCACCGCCGCTTGTTCGCGCGGATCCAGGTCTACCGTGCCGCTGCCGTCGCCACCGTCCACAGCGGCCTGTGCCTCGCGGTCGCTGACCCGCTCCCAGAGCTCGCCGCTGTTCCAACTGCCCTGCAGGTTGTCGGCGCCGTCGCCCTGCGACATGTCCATGTACAGATCGGTGAACGCGGGATCCCCCGGCAGCTTGCCCGGTGGGAAGTTGGGCTGGATGCTGTGCAGCGCCTTCTCGAACGACTTCATGTGGGCGATCTCGCGGGTCATCAGGAAGCGCAGCGCATCCTTGATGCCCGGGTCGTCGGTGACGTTGATCAGGCGCTCATACACCAGCTTGGCGCGCGCTTCGGCCGCAATGTTCGAGCGCAGGTCGGCGCTGGGGTCGCCGATCGAGTCGATGTAGGCGGCTGTCCACGGAACCCCGCTGGAACTGACCAGCGCCGGGCCGCCGCCGTACAGGATCTGTTCGGTGTGGCTGGTGCTGTTCTGGCCCAGCAGCCGCATGTCCTCGGCCTCGGCAAGCCCTTCGGACTGGATCGCCTTGGGCCCGCGGTTGAGCATGGCGATGATGGTGCCGATGATCTCCAAGTGGCTGATCTCCTCGGTGGCGATGTCCATCAGCAGGTCCTTGCGCCCGGGATCGCATTCGCCAAGTCCCTGGGTGAAGTAGCGCATCGCGGCGGCCAACTCGCCCTGCGAGCCGCCGAACTGCTCAAGCATGAGGCTGGCGAGCTGCGGATTGGATTCGCGGACGCGCACGGTATACATCAGTTTCTTGTGATGAAAGAACATGAGGATTTCTCCAGTGGCTGGCGTGGGCTGGCTTTGCGGTCAACGCTTGGCCTGGGCGCCAGGCGTTTCGTCACGGTTGAGGAACGCACCGACCAGGCCGTCCTGGTGGTCCTCCAGCCAGCGCGCCATGGCAACCTCTTCCTGCAGGATCTGGCCACACACCGCCGCAATGTCGGGCGCACCGGCGCGCTCGGCAGCGATCACCAGCGCCCGGTACGTGGCGATCTCGGTGTTCTCGAAGCCGAACGAAAGGCCCACGCTCTTGACTACCTCATCTTCCATCAGGGTGTTGCCAGCGGCGTGGATGGCGGCGGTCATGCTGGCGAACAATCCCTTTGCGGTGGGCACGCTTCCTCCCAGCGCCTCGATGCACTGCCGCAGGGAAGCGGCCTGCCCCTGTGTCTCCTGGACGTGCTGGCCGATCCGGGCAGCGAGCTGGGGGTAGTTCTCGATCCGCGAAGCCATGGCCTTCATCATGGTCTCCGCTTCCTGTTCCATGGCGTAGGCATCCTGCAGCCATTTCAGCAGGCGTTCGCGTCGGGTGTCGTTGTGGTCTGCCATCTCGATCTCCGGTCTGGGGCGACATGCCTCCGGAGAACATGGTGGAACGCTGGCAATCACCGCCTTGTCGGGCGCTGTGAACCGCTGGAGGTGGCCGCTGCACGCGGCCCTGATGCAGCGATAACATGCACGGACTGCGGGCTGGCCCCGGTCCGCGATCAGGGCATCGGGCTGGACAGTGCCGCGCCGCCGGCTTGACCTTGCCGGCTGCCGCCCGACGCGCGCGGAGCGTCCGTTGCCACCAGCGCCTGTACCACACGATGTTGCATACGATGAGCGCCGCCTTCCACGCCCACGACATACACGAAGCGCCCATCGAATTTGGCGTGCGCGCCCTCCAGGAGATCGTCGGCCTGCAGCGCCCGCTTGAGCGACTTCATCCACGTGCGTTCAGGCATGCGGTCCAGTTCCACTACGATCGCAGTGCCACCGCAGTCCAGCGGCATGCACTCGACACGCAGCACGCGTGGAGAAGCAGAATCGGTTCCGGATAGCGGCATGAGAGAAGCTCCAATGCGGGGGACGGCGGCAGTATCCATGGCACGCGCCAAGGCGCCGTCAACGAACGCCATCCGGCCCTGCACGCTGCCTCGACGGTGCTGGAAGCGCGCTGCACGGGCTTCGCGCGGGGCTGACAACCCGCACGCGCCGTATTGATGCTGCACAGCACAGACTGGCACTCCCGAAGCAATACAGACTGCACACATGCAATCCGGAATGAGCCAGCGCAGATGCAACCTGCTGCTGGTGGAAGACCAGCTCGACCTGGCAGTACTGATGGAACATGCACTTGAGGAGGCAGGCGACCAGGTGACACACGCCTACAGCGTGTTCGACGCGCTGGGGCTGCTGGACACCCAGCGGTTCGACGGCGCCGTGCTGGACGTCGAGCTTCGTGACGGCGTGGTGTTTCCGGTCGCCGATCGCCTGGCGGAACTTGGCATCCCTTTTCTGTTCGTCTCTGCGGTCTATGACCAGCTGGTGCCACAGCGTCACCGCCGCGCCGCCTTCGTGGCCAAGCCGTTCCACGTCGATCAGTTGCAGGAGACGGTGCGGCGCGTGGTGGGCGACGCCTGCGCACCCCCTTCCGCACACTGACCCCAACCGCAGCGGTCAAGCGAGGTGTGGGGCCACCACCAGGCTCAGCTGGCGCAGCGCACCACCACGGGAGAGCCCGTCCCAGTTGCTACGCGCCACGCTGCGGATCTCGGAGGCCTCAACCCACAGCAACCGCATCGACCAATAAGGAAAGAACCGGCCTGAAACCCTGCCGCGGCCCAGTTCGATCAGTTCGCGATGGCTGCGGGCACTGAGAATGCGGCTGTACACCACGTTGATGCTGTCTTCCGGTCCCTCGATGTACTGGAGGAAGCGGAGCCCATCATAAAGAAGCACACCCGTAACGCCGGATTCGAAGTTGAAGCCGGCGGCGGCCCTGGCGAGGTCGTCCACATGGTCCATGGAAAGCCCCGGTATCGCCTCACTTGCGTAGGCGATCGCGCGGAGGGGCACATTCGTCCCTTCTGGCGCAGGAGGTTTCCTGCACGGCAATGATCGCTGCCCCGCTGTAGGCGCGGATGAGGGCCTTCAGGCGCTGGGGCACCGCCCCCTCCCCTCGGCTGCACACTCCGCTAACACCCGACCCGGACTTCAGGCGGCGTTCGCGTAGGGCTCAACGATTGCAAGCAGCTTTTCCATCGCTCCCCCTTCGTCCTGGCTCGTTACCGCCCGCTGGATGAAATGGCTCCAGTCGGCAAGGGCAATCCTCTGCAGCTCGCCCGCGCTGACCGACAGGCAGCGCATTGGCCAGAACGGCAACCGCCGCTGCCCGACACGGCCACGCCCGAGTTCGGTCAGTTCGGTGTGGCTGCGGGCGCCGCTTACGCGGGAGAACGCAACATCCAACCCGTCGGCGGGGCCTTCCATGTATTGCAGGAAGCGCTGCTCGTCAAACAACAGGACCCCGGTCACGCCCGCTGATCGATTGAAGCGGGCCGCATCTTCCATCAGTGCAGCCAGGCGTTCCGGCGTGAACCCGGGGACAGCCCGGCTGGCGTAGACAATCGCGCTGTTCGGCATCGGCTGCTCCTACTCTCCCAGCCGATCAATCTAAGGGCGACAGCGTTCACACGCCGTAAACGCGTACAGGGAGCGCGTCACGCATGGGCCCATGTGCGCGGGTTTCATGGATTCGGGCTGGATCGGAGACGCCTGACGGCGCGAGTGCATGCTGCGGTGCGGCGAAACGGCCGGTGTTTACGCAATGGCCGGCCCGGTCAGCACGGCAGGGGCACCCGCCGCCCCCATCTCCGCCAGATAAGCCGAAAATCCCCCTGCGGCGCGCCCTTCCAGACGGGCGCTGGTCAGGACGACGGGAGCTCCGGCCCAGCGTACATCCGCGCCGCGGGCCTGCAGCGCCCTCACCATCTGAACATCTTCCCCGCAGCGCAAGGCAGGAAAACCGCCAACCGCACGATAGGAATGGGCAGAGACACCCAGGTTGGCACCATGGATGCGCCCGTGGCCCTCGCCCCACTGCTGCCGCCCCTGGAATACCCTGCGCAGGCGCTGTTCGGACGGGCAGGTCGCCGCAATGTCCACCAGTCCGCAGAAGGCGTCACACGGCTGCGCCAGTTGTCCAACCAACCAATCGCCAGGGACCTCGCTATCGGCGTCCGTGCTGGCCAGCCACCTGGCGCCACGACTCAGCAGCTCGGCGGCGGCCACGCCGCGGGCAACCCCTACGCAGCGTGCATCCAGCCGCACAATGCCGACGCGCTGCTGGTGGCAGATGGACGCCGTCGCATCCGAGCAAGCGTCCAGTGCAACCACCACGTCCACTGCTTCGCCGCCCAGGCCCGGGTGCAGGGTAGCTCTTCGGATCGATTGCAGGCAGCGCGCCATGCTGGCTGCCTCGTTGTGCGCGGGGACCAGAACGCCTATCACCGCAGGCCCTCGTTGCGGGCCAGTGACAGCGTGCCGCGCGTCCAGCCTTGCAGCACGAAGTCCGCATCGCGATAGTGGAAGGCTTCGTGCAGGCCGTCTCCCAGGCAGCGATGCACGACTTCGGTCCGGCTCGCCCGCCCAGGGAACGGGGGCAACCAATGGCAGGCGACCAGCAATCCGTCGTCACGAAGTGCTTCATCGATTCCGGCCCGTAGCTCGCGAAGGGCGCTCGTCCCCAGGTAGTAGCCCATCTCACCGCAGACGATCAGGTCGAAGCGCCCCGGCGGCCATTGCTCGGGGTGGCTGGCGCAGTGGACCTGCACGTGCGGCAGGTGGGCCAGGTTGCGGCGGGCCCGGAACGCTGCGCGCGGGCTGATGTCGGTGGCCAGCAGGCGCTCGCAGCGCGCCGCCAGGGCCTCGGTCAGCACGCCGTTGGAGCAACCCAGCTCCCAGCCACGATTGAACTGGCGCTGGCTCAGGCTTGCCAACAGCAGTGCACGCTTGCGTTCTTCATACCACCGGCTGCGGTAGCCAAAAGGATCTTCCTGCTCATGCAGTTCATCGAAGTATGGTTGCGCGCTCATGCCAGGAACACCTCGTAATCGCGGAAAAATCGGGCCAGTACATGGGAAGGCAGCACCGGCGGGCTGTTCAGGCCCGGCACGTTGCCGGTCTGCGTCCGGAACCGGGCGATGGCGCTTCGTTTCACCGACGCCACTGCGGAAATATCGACAAGTCGCGGGAGCTCCCACGCCATGTGCGCGCAGGCCGGATCCAGCCAGTGCCAGCCCCATACCGGGTACTCCAGTCGACAGCAACCCACTGCGCGCGCGGCGCGGCAGGCTGCACGCCCTGCCGCTTCGTGATCCGGGTGTCCATCGAAGCGCCAGGGCGCCAGTACCAGATCACCCGGCTGCAGGTGCTGCTGCAGCCAGTCCTGCAGGCCCTGTTCGTGCTTACTGACCGCGCCATCGCCGATGCCGAGATGAAACGTGGCGTCAGCCGGAATCCCAAGCTCCGCCAGCGCCGCGGCAAGCTCTGCCCGACGCGCCGACCGCAGGCGGTCCGGTGTCCACCAAGGTTCACCCGGATAACACGCTTCACCATCCGTCACGGCAATGACACCAATCTCCATGCCCTGTGCCGCGGCTTGATGGAGCAGCCCGCCACAGCCAAGGATCTCGTCGTCGGGATGCGGCGCAACGACCACAAGGCGGTCATGGTCGGCGCACAGCGAGCGGGCGGGCGTGGACGGTTGCTGCCAGAGCCAATCGCAGCGCAGCCAGGCCTGTTCTTGCGTTCCCTGTCCTTGCAGGGGTGTGCTGGCTACAGCGCCCATGCGGTCTCCTCTGCTGCCCGCTGCTCACCCAGCCACTGCCAATCCCGATCGGCGTGGCACTGCCTGAGGAACACCGTCAGGTCCGCCCAGCGGCGGGCGTGACCGTCTTCCAGGCACATCGGCGCCGGCCCGAGCGCCCGACCTGCAAGGTCCAGGACGCGCGTCGCCGCCCGCTCGACCACGCAGCGCAGCCGCACTACGTCTTCCCGATGCGCCGATTGGGGCGCGTCGTCGATGCGCGCGGCCACTTCGCGAAGCAGCGCCGCAGCCGGCCCCAGGGCAAGGTCCACTGCACCCAGCAGCCGTGCGCGGTTGCCGTCGCTGCAGGCCGGTCGCATGCGTTCAGCCAGTGCCACCGCTGCGCCAAACCAGACCGCCGCGATGCCCGCCCCGCCGTGCCAGAAGCCCGGGCGTTGCAGGTAGGCGTCGCGCGCTCCCAGAATCGTCATCGGTGCGCCGTCGAAGCGCACCGTCGTGGACGGAATGCCAGCCATGCCAGCGGCCGGCCAGGGCTCACCCGAAAGCGTGCACCAATGCTCCGCCTCCACGTGGCACAGCCACACGCCCTGTGTGCTCCGCACGGTTACCAGTGCCGCATCCACCCAAGCGCTGCCTGAACACCAGGGTTTGTCGCCATACAGCCCATCGCCGGCGTCGATGCGCAGGGTGTTGGCTGGGCCTTCTGCGGCCCATACCGCCAGCAGCTGCCCTTCAGCAACCACAGGCGCGTTCAGCTCGGCAATGATCGCCAGGGCGTCGTAATGCGCTTCCAGTACCTTGGCCAGGCAGAGATCCTCTGCGCCCCACGCCGCCAGCGCCCGCCAGCGCTGCAGCGTGTGGCCACTTCCGGGCAAAGGCAGTGCGGGCTGCTGGGCGAGAACCTGGCGTGCACGGTTGAACAGCGAAGAAGGCAACATCACATCCTGCATGGCCGATCTGCAATGAAGATAGGTCATGAACGTAGGCGCCCTGCGGTCACATCACTGTCTTGGCGGTGTGGCGGCCACATGAATACCCGGCGCAGTGTTCCTCACGCGCTCACCGCTGGCGATGTTCGCTGGCACGCACGCACAGGCGCAGCTCCCATAGCCATGGCAACACCATTAGGCCAAGTGCCGGCAGCAATACGAACCACCACAGCGCCGGTGCTGCCGGTGCCACATTGACTGCCCATCGAGGTTCGGCCTGCCACGCCACCCCGCCCAGCAGGACCCAAGGAGCGGCGTCGAGCACACTGTGCACGTGCTGCTCGGCCGGGCTGATGCGTCGCCGCCCGTCCGCGCTGACAGTGTCGAAGTAGCCGGCGATTGCGTGCGCGATGACCAGGACTGCCAACAGCGTGACGAGCGACCACGTGCTTTCCAGCACGAGCCACGCCAGTACGCCGCTGCCGATGAGCAGCAGCTGCAGCCCATGCAGCAGGCTCTCGCGCATCGCGGACGTGTGCGGCAGGTCGGTACGCCGGTGAAAGTGGAAGTCCAGCGCACCGGCGGCCAGCCAGACTGCGTAGACACAGGCCATGACAATCCCACTCATGACGGCCTGCTCAGGGGGTCAATACGATCTTGCGGCAGTCGTCGTCCTTGGCATCGAACATCGCATAACCTTGCGCTGCGTCGGCCAGGCGCATCCGGTGCGAGATGATGTCTCCCGGATCCAGCTTTCCTTCCAGGATTGCGTCCAGCAGTTCCGGCATCAGTCCCTGCACGTGAGTCTGCCCCATCTTGAATGTCAGGCCCTTGTCGAACGCATCGCCCAGCAGGAACCCATGGATGAAACCGGCATAGACACCGGGAATGCTGACCACGCCGCCGCGGCGGGCGGCTGCGATGCACTGACGGATGGCCACGCCGCTGCTGCCTTCCAGTTTCACGGCGGTCAGCGCTGACTCCAGCGCACTGCCCTCGGCCTCGAAACCGACGGCCTCGATGCAGGCATCCACGCCGCGCCCACTGGTCTGGGTCAGGATGTAGTCGGCCGGGTCCTCGATCTCCTTGAAGTCGATCGGCGTCACACCATAGGCGCGGCGCGCGTAGTCCAGGCGGTAGCGAAGATGGTCGACCATGAAGATGGTCTCAGCTCCCAGCAGCCGGCAGCAGGCCGCGCTCATCAGTCCCACCGGACCGGCACCGAAGATCGCCACTGTCGAGCCCGGCTTGACCCCTGCGTTCAGCGCGGCCTGATAGCCGGTGGGCAGAATGTCTGACAGGAACAGAACCTGTTCGTCGGCCACGCCTTCCGGAATGCGCAGTGGGCCCACATTCGCCTTGGGCACGCGCACGAATTCGGCCTGTCCGCCTGCCACGCCGCCATACAGATGGCTGTACCCGAACAACGCCGCCGGAGGCAGAAGGCCCTTCTGGTTCAGCGCAGCGCCCTTGCCCGGGTTGGTAGTCTCGCAGGCGGCATACTCGGCCAGCCGGCAGTGGAAGCACTCGCCACAGGCGATCACGAAAGGGATCACCACGCGATCGCCCGGCCTCACCTGGGTTACGCCGCTGCCGACCTCTTCCACCACGCCCATGAATTCGTGCCCCAGCACATCGCCGTCGTGCAGATCGGGAATCTTGCCCCTGTACAGGTGCAGGTCCGAGCCACAGATGGCGGTGGCGGTAACCCTCAGGATCAGGTCGTCCTCGGCTGCCAGCACCGGGTCCGGCACGGTCTCGACGCGCACATCCTTGCGTCCGTGATAGGTCAATGCCTGCATCGTGCTTCTCCAGAAGATCGGAACGACAGCATTGCAGGGACGTCCTCCTGCCCCGGTGACATCCAGGTGTGCGCAGCGTTCATTCCGCGGCGTCGTGGCGTTAACCCGGCCCGGGGCACGCTGCGAACACCCGCCACAGGAGCTCACCATGAACGACAAGCTGCCTTTCAATCCAACAACAGACGTGGACGATCAATCGAAAGCGCACACGCCGGACAAGCGGCACAATGATCGAGCGAAGTGGAAGGAGCACGACATGCCGGACGACGGTGATGGCCCCAAGGCCGTACCCGAGGACTACGAGCGTCCCGATCCCGATCCGACGGGCAAGCGTTGAGGCCGCCTCACATCCTGGATGCGCCGGGTTCACGCGTCATGATGTGCTGCCGGCGCAAGCTGCATGCACGGCTTCTGGTCAGGCTGAAAGAGGTGTTGCATGTGGAAACGCAACGGTCTCTCGCTGGTACTGCTCGCACTCACTGTCGTCTTCATTGTCGGGCAGGCAGTTGCGGGACATCACGTGCACAATCAGGCGTTGACGCAGCACGGACGCGCGCCGATCGGCCTCTGGCACTACCTGGCGACCGGGCATTTCGTGAGCGCTACATTCGAGAACTGGGAGAGCGAGTTCCTGCAGATGGGGATGTACGTTCTTCTGACCGTCAGCCTGCGCCAGCGTGGCTCAGCCGAATCCCGGCCCCTGGACCCGGCGCAGGAGCAGAACCGCATCGAGCCGGGACCTGCGCCGTGGCCGGTTCGTCGCGGCGGCGCATGGAAGGTGCTTTACGGTCACTCGCTTGCGATTGCCTTCGGGCTGTTGTTCCTGCTCAGTTTTGCATTGCATGCACTGGGTAGCTGGCGCGCCGAGCAGGTCGAGCAGCAGCTGCAGGGGTTGCCGGTGCCGGGTTTCCTGGAGCATCTGGCCAGCAGCACGTTCTGGTTCGAATCGATGCAGAACTGGCAGAGCGAATTCCTTGCCGTGCTGTCCCTCGTCGTGCTTACGATCTTCCTGCGGCAGAAGGACTCACCGCAATCCAAGCCGGTCGAAGCTCCGCACGCGCAGACAGGGGATTGAACCATGGGAAATGCTCCGTCGACCGCCTTGCTGATCATCGATATGTTCAGTCGCTTCGACTTCCCAGGCGCGCAGGCGCTGGCGCCAGCAGCGGAGCGGGCGGCCACACAGATCCGACGCTTGAGAGACCACTTTGATGGCCACGGATGGCCGGTCATCTACGCCAATGACAACTTCTCGGACTGGAAGCGTGACTTCCGCCAACAAGTAGCACAGTGCCAGCGGGACGGAGGACCGGCCGGGCGGATTGCCGACCTCCTCTCTCCCCTGCCCGGCCACTACTTCGTGCTCAAGCCCAAGCATTCGGCGTTCCTGGCCAGCCCGTTGCCGATTCTGCTGGCCAAGCTTGGCGTGCGCAGCCTTTGGCTCAGCGGGATGACGGCCGATTCATGTGTCCTGGCTACCGCGCTGGACGCCAACGCCAGGGAATTCGACGTAGTGGTGGCACGGGAGGCCGTGGCGGGGACGCCGGCCCGGAAACAGCGTGCGATGGCGCTGCTCGCCGATTCGGGTGCAGCCCGGGTCGCACGGCTCGCCTCGCTCGTCCCGGCATGACAGGCCGGAGCGGGCTCAGGCCCGGTCTGCGATTCCCTTTACACCGGCGTGACCGGCGCAATGTGCGCAGCAGAAGATCTGACCGCTTCCTTCAACGCCATGCCCGATGATCGCGCAGTCGCAATGTGCGCAGCGCGGTGCGAACGCATGGATGGCGCACTCGAACGAATCGAAGGTGCCGCTGCGTCCGCCCTGCTGGAGGGTGAAGCTCTTGTCGTAGTCATTGCCGCAGACATCACAGGTGGCCATGGGGCACCTCATGCGGAGGAAGGAGCATGCAGTGTCGCGGGCGCGGGTGTCGGCGGTCGTGAATGCATCGTGTCGCCAGCGTGCAGAACACCGATGTGTTCATTACGCAGGCCGCAGCGCGCGTTGGCAACGCCCAGCCCACGCGTCTCAGCGTGCCTTGCCGGGCTCGGCACTGCCACCAGGCGATTTGCCGTGACCACAGGGAAACGCAGCGCGCAGCCCTTCGACAACCAGGGGAGACGCATCCTGTTGCAATCGCTCGCGGGGCAGCTGCCGCAGATGGGAAGACACCTGATCGACCAGTTCATGCGGAAGGATCCGGCCCTGCCCACACCACTGCCCGCGGCTGGCATCGGCAACGCCCAGTATGTAGCTGCTGGCCCGGGCGCTGGACAGCCCCCGGCAGTGTTCGCCATCGCAGAACCCGTCAGCGCCTTTGCCCTCCAGCAGCGTGATGAGCTCCGCCCCACTGACAAGCCAGGTGCGTTCCGGTTGCGTTGTGCCTGCCACGGCGGGTCCCACCAGGGCGCCGAGGCCCAGTGTCAGGAGCCAACGCATGCGGCGGTGTGCGCGGCGGGCGTGATGTCCTTTCATATCAGGGTCCTGGCTGTCGTTTTTCCGGATTCCACGCGGCGCCGGTCAGAGTTGATCAAGCTGGTTGCGTGGTTGAAACGCCGGGTCGTCCTCAGCGTCCAGCATGGCATCCACCAAGGCGTCGAAGGGCGCGGCAGCGGTATCCAGGTCCGTGGAAGAAAGGAATCCGGATTGCCCCTGGCCGGCCAGGGCAATCGCGGCAACGGTCTCGCGCTCACCTTCCTCTGCCCAGAGATAGTCGTGGACCAGTGCCACCCCGTGGTCGCCCGCCTTCAGGAAATCGGCCGCGCCCCGTGCCACAGTCAGAAACGCGATGAGATCGTAGAGGCTTTCCGAATACGTCAGCGATCCCGCAACAAAGTGCGTACCAGTGCGGTCATAGACGGCAACCTGGATGTTCTCGGCCTGCGCGGATGCAAGGAAGGCCTTCAATGCGGCGCGATTGTCGGGGTAGCGGGCCAGCAGGGCCTGGCAGTCTACGAGCAGTTCATCCAACGCCTCGTCGCTTGAAGACGCCAGGCATTCACCGTTGCGCAAGCGCCACGGCCCGGCGATGCATCGCCAGTCGGACCATCGGGATGGCGAAGGCAGGGGCGCCGCCAGCCATCTGGAGAGATCTTCGTGGCGCAACTGCAGGCGCAACAGCGCTGAATAAGGCTCTGACAAGGCGATGATCCATCCGGTCTGCGTGTCCAGATGGCTTTTAGCAGACAACGCGCGACCCGCCAACACCCCAGTGCCAGCCTCATGGACTGCGCCAGACTATCGCGCAGCCGTTGACCCTCTGACCACGCACCTTCCCGTCATCACCAGTCTGCGTACCGGCAGCTCCGGCATGCGCAGGCGCTCCAGCAACAGCGACATCGCAGCTCGCCCCATCTCTTCAACCGGCTGCTCGACCACGGTAACCCCGGGTTCGACCAGTTCGGTCCATCGCTCATTGTCGAACCCTGCCAGCGCCAGCTCTCCTGGAATCGCAAGCCCAGCGCTGCGGGCCGCTTTCAATGCGCCCATGAGCAGCAGGCTGTTGCTGGCGACCAGCGCATCGGGACGCGAAGGACTGGACAACCACTGCTCGACCGTTGCGATGGCGGCCTCGGCCGTGGGCTCTACCTCGCGGTAGTCCGGTTCCAGCCCGTGCCTGCGCATTGCTGCGATATAGCCGTCGCGGCGTTCGGCCGCCGTGGTACTGGTGCTGCCGAACAGGCCACCGATGCGGCGATAACCGCGCTCGGCCAGGTGCTCGACCAGGCCTGACATCGCCGCTGCGTTGTCGAGGACCACGCTGTCGATCGTGCCACCCGGTGCGGCACGGTCGACCAGCACCGTCGGATAATCCAGCCTCAACCGGTTCAACCGCCCCACCGTGGTCCGGGTGGGCGCAAAGATCAACCCACTGATGCGCTCCTCATGCATCAACTGCAGGTACAGTGCTTCGCGCTCGGGGTCCTCATCGGTGTTGCAGAGGGTGACGCGAAGGCCTTCCCGGTACGCGACTTCCTCCACGGCGCGGATCAGCGCGGTGAAGAACGGGTTGCGGATATCCGCCACGATCAGGCCGATGATGCCGGTGTGCCGGGCGCGCAGGCGTCTGGCCTGCAGGTTGGGGTGGTACCCGGTCTGGCGGATCGCCGCCTCCACCCGGCCGCGCACGGCCTCGCTGACCGGGCCTCCGCCGAGCACGCGCGACACCGTGGACTTGGATACCCCCGCCACGCGTGCGACGTCATTGATGCTGATGCTCACTGGTAACGTTCCCGGAATCGAGCGCTTTTCTGGGCCGGACGGCCGTCCAGGACCATGTTAACGCCAAAGGACTATTGGATTTTTGTGCACTGCACATTGAAATGGCGAGTGGGAACGTTCCCAATACGTCTCAGCCACCCCTTCCGCGGAGCCCCCTTTGTCGCCCCAGACCTCCCCTTCCCCGGCCAGCCGGGAACTGATCCGCCTGGACGCGCGGGCGCAGGACAAGACCGATGCCATTGCCCAGGTCGCGCAGATGCTGGTCGCGTCCGGCTGCGTGGCGCCGGGTTACGAAGCCAGCATGGGGCGGCGCGAAACGCTGGCGAACACCTTCCTTGGACACGGCGTGGCAATCCCGCACGGGCTTGGCGAGGACCGCCATCTGGTGCTCCGCGATGGCATCGCCGTGCTGCAGTTGCCGCAAGGCGTGGAATGGAACCCGGGACAGATCACCCGTCTGGTGGTCGGCATCGCTGCCCAGTCGGATACCCACATCACGGTGCTGCGCCGCTTGACCCGGCTGATCCAGGACGAGTCCACGCTGCAGCGGCTGTTCACCACCACCGAGGCGGGTGAGATCATGAACGCGCTGGCCGGCGATGTTGCGATTGCCGCCACCCACGCGCCAGCGGTGGATCTGGCCGAGCGCTTCGAATGGACCATCGCCTACCCCAACGGACTGCACGCCCGTCCTGCCACGCGCTGGGCCGAGACGGCGCGCGGCTTCGCAGCCCGCGCGCAGGTCCGCGCAGGCGATCAGGCGGCCGATGCCAAGAGTTTGGTAGCGCTGCTTCAGCTCGGGCTGCGTGAGGGCGATGCCGTGCGTGTTTCTGCCGAGGGCGCCGATGCCCCCGCGCTGCTGGCTGCGCTGCGCAAGGTCATGGATGGATTGGTCGCACAGGAAAGGGCTGATGCCGAGCGTGCAGCCCAGCGCAAGGCAGCAGCCCCTGTCGCCGGGTGGAAACCACCCGAAGCGCAGGCAACGATCATTGGCATCGGCGCCAGCCCCGGATTGGCGATCGGCCCGGTGCATGTGCTGGCCAGCACGCAGGCGGAAGTCACTGACCGTCCTGCCCCGCTTGGCGAGGGCGGCGCACGCCTGCAGGATGCACTCGGCCGCACCCGCCAGCAGCTGGCCGCCCTGCAGGACGACACCCAGCGCCGCCTTGGCGCTTCGGATGCGGCGATCTTCAAGGCGCAGGCCGCGCTGCTCGACGACACCGACCTGATCACCCGCACCTGCCAGCTGATGGTCGAAGGCCATGGTGTGGCGTGGTCATGGCACCAGGCCATCGAGCAGATCGCCTCCGGGCTGGCGGCGCTGGGCAATCCGGTGCTGGCCGGGCGCGCGGCGGACCTGCGTGATGTCGGCCGACGCGTGCTGGCGCAGCTTGACCCTTCTGCTGAAGGTGGTGGCCTGGCGGATCTGCCGTCGCAACCGTGCATCCTGATCGCCACAGATCTCTCGCCTTCGGATACCGCCAATCTCGACACCGGTCGCGTGCTCGGCCTGGCCACCGCGCAGGGCGGGCCGACCTCGCACACCGCCATCCTCTCGCGCACGCTGGGCCTGCCGGCGCTGGTGGCCGGCGGCGCCGGGCTGTTGGCGATCCAGCCAGGCCGCGAAGCGATCCTGGACGGCAGCAGCGGACGGCTCTACCTGTCCCCCTCCGAAGCCGATCTCGCCTCGGCACGCGAATGGATCGCCGAACAGCAGCAGATCCGCGAGCGCGAAGCCGCGCAACGCGCGCAACCCGCCCAGACCCCCGACGGCCACCGCATCGACATCGGCGCCAACGTCAACCTGCCCGACCAGGTGCCACTGGCACTGGAACAGGGTGCGGAAGGCGTCGGCCTGATGCGCACCGAGTTCCTGTTCCTCGAACGTGGCAGTACGCCCAGCGAGGAGGAGCAGTACACCACCTATCTGGCGATGGCCAAGGCACTCAACGGCCGCCCGCTGATCGTGCGCGCGCTCGACATCGGCGGCGACAAGCAGGTGGCGCACCTGGAACTGCCACGCGAGGAGAACCCGTTCCTCGGCGTGCGCGGCGCGCGCCTGCTGCTGCGCCGCCCTGACCTGCTGGAGCCGCAACTGCGTGCGCTGTATCGCGCCGCCAAGGACGGTGCACGCCTGTCCATCATGTTCCCGATGATCACGTCGGTGACCGAGCTGGTCGCACTGCGCGCCATCTGTGAGCGCCTGCGTGCCGAGCTGGAGGCGCCGGTGGTGCCGATCGGCATCATGATCGAAGTGCCGGCTGCCGCCGCTCAGAGCGACGTACTGGCGCGCCATGCCGACTTCTTCTCGATCGGCACCAATGATCTGACCCAGTACGTGCTGGCGATCGACCGCCAGAACCCGGAACTCGCCGCCGAGGCCGACAGCCTGCATCCGGCGGTGCTGCGCGCGGTCCGTGCCACGGTTGAAGGCGCACGGCTGCATGGGCGCTGGGTCGGCGTCTGTGGCGGCCTGGCCGGCGATCCCTTCGGCGCCATGTTGCTGGCTGGCCTGGGCGTGGACGAACTGTCGATGACCCCGAACGACATCCCGGCGGTGAAGGCGCGCCTGCGTGGCACCGCGATGACCGAACTGCAAGCGCTGGCCAGCACCGCACTGGGGTGCGAAACCGCCGAGCAGGTGCGCGGCCTCGATGGAGCGCGCGCATGACTGCCCGCGCCGTCACCGTGACCCTGAACCCGGCCATCGACCAGACCGTGCGCCTGGCCCGCCTGCAGCCAGGCCGGGTGCATCGCGCCGGCAGCTCCCGCGACGACGCAGGCGGCAAGGGCATCAACGTGGCGGCCTGCCTGGCCGACTGGGGCGTGCCGATCACCGCGCTGGGTGTGCTGGGCGACGGCAACGACGGCGTGTTCCGCACGCTGTTCCGTGAGCGGGGCATCATTGACGGCTGCCTGCGCGTTCCGGGCCATACCCGCACCAACATCAAGCTGGTCGAAGAGGCCAACGGCGAAACGACGGACATCAACCTGCCAGGCCTGGCCGTGGACGCTGCCGATCTGGACGCGGTGTCGCGCCAGCTCGGCGCCCTGCTCGCGCCCGGCCTGCCGGTCGTGCTGTCCGGCAGCCTGCCGCACGGACTACCGGCCGATGCATGGGCGCGGTTGCAGGCGCAGGCCGGAACGGCCGGTGCGCGCGTGCTGCTGGACACCAGCGGCGATGCGCTCGTAGCTGCGCTGGACGGCGCGCAGGGCGCGCTGCCCTACGCCATCAAGCCCAACCGCCACGAACTGGAGGCCTGGACCGGCACGTCGCTGCCGGATCGCAGCGCACTGCGCGCTGCAGGCCAGGCCTTGGTCGAACGCGGTGTCGCACTCGTCGCCATCTCCATGGGGACCGACGGCGCGCTGTTCATTGATCGCGCCGGCGCACTGGTCGCGCGACCGCCGCGTCTGGCCCAGGGCAGCACGGTGGGCGCCGGTGATGCCATGGTCGCCGGCATCGCCGCCGCGCTGTTGGAGCGCTCCCTCGACCTGGCCGCCTGTGCACGACTGGCCACGGCGTTCTCGATGAGCCGGCTGGATAGCGGAGACGCGCGGCGGCTCGATCCGGCGCAGGTGCGCGCCGGGGCCGGCGATGTACTGATCGAGCGGTTGGATTGAAACACCTGCCGGAGGAGCAGCGGTTGGCTTCGGGCCACCCGCGATGCCTCCGGCAAGGACGAACCCGAAGCATTCCAGGAGTTTCCATGCACGCTTCCACCGTAGTCATCGCCGCTGGCGAACGCAGCATCGAGGCGGTACTTGCCGCCGAGGCCCTGCGTCGCGCGGCCCGCCAGCGCGGGCTTGAGCTGATGATCGAAATCCGCAGCGACCAGGGCGTGACCGGCGCGCTGCCCGCCTCGGACGCCGCCTCCGCGACCCAACTGCTGCTGGTGGGCAATGGCGAGGCAGACATCGCACGCTTCGGCAATGCCCGGATCGTGCATGCCAGCCTGGGCGAGGTATTGGACGATCCGGTCGCCGCGCTTGCACCGCTCGCAGCCGCGCCGGCCAGTGTCCCCGCCACCGGGGCTGGCAAGCGCATCGTTGCCGTCACCTCCTGCCCCACCGGCATCGCTCACACCTTCATGGCGGCAGAAGGCCTGCAACAGGCTGCCAAAGCGCTGGGCCATGCGATCCGGGTGGAAACACAGGGCTCGGTCGGCGCGCAGGATGCGTTGAGCGATGAAGAAATCGCCGCCGCCGATGTGGTGCTGATCGCCGCCGACCGCGAAGTCGATCTGGCGCGCTTCGCCGGCAAGCGCCTGTTCAAGAGCGGTACCAAGCCGGCGATCAATGACGGCCAGAACCTGATCCGCAAGGCGCTGGCCGAGGCCGGCGTGCAGGCAGGTACGGCGACTTCAGGCCGCACGACCGAAAAGCCCAGGGCCACCGGTCCTTACAAGCACCTGATGACCGGGGTGTCGTTCATGCTGCCGTTCGTGACAGCCGGCGGCCTGTTGATCGCCCTGGCGTTCGCACTCGGCGGCATCTATGCCTTCGACGACGCACACAAGGGGACGCTGGCCTGGTCGCTGTTCCAGATCGGCGCCAAGTCCGGTTTCATGCTGATGGTGCCGGCGCTGGCCGGCTACATCGCCTACTCCATCGCCGACCGCCCCGGCATCGCGCCCGGCATGATCGGCGGGCTGGTTGCGGTCAACATGGACGCAGGTTTCATCGGCGGCATCCTCGCGGGCTTCATCGCCGGCTATGGCGTGCACTGGATCAACCGTGCGCTGCGCCTGCCGCGCAGCCTGGAAGGCCTCAAGCCGGTGCTGATCCTGCCGGTGCTGGGCACGCTGCTGGTCGGCCTGCTGATGATGTACGTGATCGGCACGCCGGTGGCCGCACTGCTGGCCTGGCTGACCGACTGGCTGCGCGGCATGGAAGGCAGCAGCGCGATCCTGCTCGGTTTGCTGCTGGGCGGCATGATGGCCGTTGACATGGGTGGACCGGTCAACAAGGCGTCCTACGCCTTCTCCACCGCGTTGATCTCCAGCCAGGTGTACACGCCGATGGCGGCGACCATGATCGGCGGCATGACGCCACCGCTGGGCATCGCGCTGGCGACGTGGTTGTTCAGCAACCGCTTCACTGCCGAGGAGCGCGGCACCGCCGGTGCCGCCGGCGTGCTCGGCCTGAGCTTCGTGACCGAGGGGGCTATTCCCTACGCGGCACGCGATCCGCTGCGCACCATTCCTGCGCTGATCCTCGGCTCGGCGGTGGCCGGTGCGATCTCGATGGCCGCAGGCGTCGAGTTGAAGGTGCCGCACGGTGGTGTGTTCGTGCTGCCGATCCCGAACGCAGTCACCCATCTTGGTGTCTACCTGCTGGCGCTGTTGGCCGGCGTGGCGGTCACCGCGATTGCACTGCGCATCCTCAAGAAGCCGGTCACGGCCCCCACCCTGTAAAAGGAACCCCGCCCATGACCTGCCCTTCCTGCCGCCTGGTGCCGGTAGCGATCCTGCTGGCCCTGCCCTCACTGGCCGTAGCTGCCAACGCGAGTGATGTCCTCACTCCCAAACTGGCTTACACCGGCGAGGCGGCCGCCACGCTCGATGGTGGCAAGCGCAGCGGCACCGCCTACGCCGGCCAGCTGATGTTCGGCGCCGATGTTGACCTCGACGCTGCGTTCGGCTGGCGGGGGGCCACGATCAAGGCCTATGGCATCAATCGCCACGGCACCAACCTCGCCAACAGCAGCACCGGCAACAGCACCTCGGTGCAGGAAATCTACGGCGGCCAGGGGACCCGCCTGGCCAACCTGACCCTGGAACAGAAGCTGTTCAACGACCGGCTGGTGCTGGAGGCCGGTCGCAGCGTCGCCAACATCCACCACCTCGGGTCGGAGCTGTGCCAGTACTTCCAGGGCAACTCGGCGTGCGGCAACCCGACCTACGTTTTCCGCACCAGCAACTTCACCTGGTGGCCCGTATCAAGCTGGATGGCCGACGCCACGGCCTGGGTGACGCCCGATGTCTACGTGCGCATCGGTGCCTACCAAGTCGACCCGAGCCAGGCCGAGGATGGCCAGCATGGCCTGAAGTGGAATACGAACCAGGCCACCGGGTGGATCGTGCCCTACACGATCGGCTGGCGCAGCCCTGCTTCGGCACGACTGAAAGCCCGCTACGAACTCGGTGGCTGGCAGGACAACTCGACCTATCGCGATCCGCTGCGCGATGCCAACGGCATTCCCGCGCTGCTCAGTGGCCAGGATTACACGGCACGCCATGGTCGCTCCGGTGCGTTCGCGCGCTTCGAGCAGCAGCTTACCGGCGATGGCAATGGCCGCGGCCTGACTCTTTTCGGCGCGGCGCTCAAGGGTACCTCCGGGCAGCTGATCGAGGATCACTTCCTGCAGGCCGGGCTTGTGCAGAATGGCACGTTCGCCGGCCGGCCGCAGGACAGCATCGGCTTCGTCGTCACCCGGCAGAAGTACAGCGACATCGCGCTGGAGAACCTCCGCCTGGCCCGCGCTGCCGCCGGCGGCAGCGGCACCCCGCACGGAAGCCAGGTGATGATGGAGCTGAGCTATGGCATCCAGCTCACCCCGCAGCTCAGGATTGCACCGAACCTGCACTACATCGTGCATCCGGACCCGTTCAACGAACCTGCGCGGCAGCGGGACCTGCCGAATGCACTGATCGCGGGCATGCGGGTTGACTGGAACCTGTAGCAGATGGCACGTGGTGGTGAGGCGCAGCCCGTGTCAGGCACCAGGGTCCACAACCGGTCCGGGCGGCGTACCGATACTCTGGCCGGGCTTCAGCTGCTGTCCGCCACCCACGCCAGTTCGAACGTCAACGCGAGGCGCTGGCCAGGCTCCAGCCGGTGCGGTGCCAGCGTGAAGCCGTCCGGCGGGCCACTCTGCGGTTCGACACAGGTGGCGTGCGGCGCAGCGTCGTAGACCACCCAGTGGTCGTGGTCCGACCTCAGCCGCAGGCGTTGGCCTTCGCGTACCAGCGTGATGTCACCGTCGGCAACGAAGCAGTCGTCCCAGGGGCCGGTGGTGGGCTCCACGTGAGGCAGCGTGGCAATACCTTCCCTGTCCCGCGGATACATCGCGCGAGGATTGAACAGCAACCGGTCCGGCTTCCTGAACCAGGGGTGCCAGCCCAGCACCGCCGGCATCGCCTGCTCGCCGGCCTGGACCGAAAGGCGCATCTGCAGGGTGTGCCCCTGCAACCGCAGTTCCAGCATGGCAATGCCACCGAAGGGCCAGTAGCTGTCGCGCGGCAGCTGCAGCGACACCTCGGCTGCGGCCGCATCCAGCCGGTCGATCTGCCAGGGTCGCGAGAAGCCCACCCCATGGATGGCATGCCCGTCGAAGTTGAGCGGCAGCCGATGCGGCATGCCGTCAAAACGGAACTGTCCACGGCGGATGCGCCCGGCCCACGGCACCATCGGGTAGCAGCCCCAGGCGATCGCCGCCGCCCCGGTCTCCTGCGCGTCCACCAGCCATTCCACGCCCCGGTAACGCAGGTGCGCGATGCGCCCGCCCGCCGCTGCGGCGAGCGCAACCTCCAGTTCGCCGCATCTCAGCCAGTGCAGCTGACCGGCCGGCAGCGGGGCCAGCGCATCATCCCTCGGCAACATGCGCTCAGGCCCCATAGGGATTGATCGTGCGGATGCTTCCGTCCGGCTCCATGTGCAGCGGCGTGCACTTGGCCGAGCGCAGGTGGGTAATGCCGCCGGACATCAGCGCATCGTGATAGAACAGGTACCACTGTCCCTGGAACTGGCAGATGGAGTGGTGGGTGGTCCAACCGACCACGGGGGTGAGGATCACGCCAGCATAGGTGAACGGCCCGTACGGGCTGTCACCCACGGCGTAGCACAGCTGGTGGGTGTTGCCAGTGGAGTACGACAGGTAGTAGCGACCCTGGTACCTGTGCAGCCACGGGCCTTCGAAGAAGCGGCGCGCATGGTCGTCCGCACGCAGCGGCTGGCCATGCTCATCCAGGATCTGCACTTCGCGGGTGGGTTCGGCCAGCTCGGTCATTCCGGCATCCAGGCGGCCCACGCGCGGGCCCAGGGCCGGCGCGCTGCCCTCGGGTTCCTCGTGCGCTTCGCTGAACTGGTTGTCACGATACTTCTGCAGCTGCCCGCCCCAGATGCCACCGAAGTACAGGTAGTGGCTGCCATCGTCGTCTTCGAACACGGCCGGGTCGATCGAGTACGCGCCCTTGATCGGCTCCGGCTGGGGCACGAACGGGCCCTCCGGTCGCGCACCGATCGCCACGCCGATGCGGAACCGGCCCTCGGCGTCCTTGGCTGGGAAGTAGAGGTAGTAGCGGCCATCGCGGCAGGCAGCGTCGGGGGCCCACATCTGTTTCCGCGCCCAAGGCACGTCGCGCACGTGCAACGCCATGCCGCAATCGACGGCGGTGCCGTTGGGCGTATCCATCTTCAGCACATGGTAATCCTGCATGCCGAAATGGCCGCCTTCGTCGTCGAAGGGCTGGCCACCGTCGATGTCATGCGACGGATAGATGTACAGGCGTCCCTCGAACACGTGCGCCGAAGGGTCGGCCGTGTAGATGTGGGTCACCAGCGGTTGCGAAATGGCGTGTGCGCTGAGCTGCGCAAGACGGGCTTCGCTGGCCTGGCCGTCTTCACCGGCAGAGAGGTCGATCATGGTTGTCATCTTGGCGTTACGCGGAGGCGTCGGCGGAACGGCGACGCAGGTGGAGATCCTGCTCGATGCGGGTTTCCGCGCGCTTGTCGATCCGGTAGAAGAACAGCAGCGCCACGGCGAGCAGGAAAGGAAGGGAGCAGTAGACGCTTACGGTCAAGCGGATGCCCTGCACCACGGCCTCAGGCTGCTGCACCAGGCCTGCCTGGTAGCCGTAGTGGGCAAGGATCGCAGCGACCAGTGCGCCGCCCACGCTAAGGCCGATCTTCAGGCCGCACAGCATCGCCGAGAAGATGATCGCAGTGGCCCGGCGATGGTTCTTCCACTCGGAGTAGTCCGCGACGTCCGCGATCATCGCCCACAGCAGCGGGATGGTGATGCCATAGCAGAAGCCATGCAGCATGAAGGCAGCGAAGGCCACCGCCACGCCCGTGGGTGGAAACAGGTAGAAGGCCAGCAGGAACAGGGTCGAGACAAACAGGGCGCCACCGAAGACATCGCGCTTGCCGAAGCGATCCGCCAGCCGCCGTGATGCACCGATACCCAGGATCATGCAGAGGATGCCGCACGCGTTGAACAGGCTGAACGCCGAGGTGGCCGCGTCCTTCGGCCAGGTGAACGCCGCGAAGCCGGCGCTGGCGAGGGCGCCATTCAATGCACGGATCAGGCCGTTGAAGCCTGAGTTTTCCAGGAAGCCGGCCAGCGCCGCTTCGCTCATGTAGTACTGGAAGTAATAGATGTAGGTGCCGCCTTTCAACGCCAGGTTGATGAACACCAGCACGGTCAGGGCCAGCATCACCTGCCACGGGCGGTTGTGCAGCAGGTCCGACAGGTCCTGCAGTACGCCCCCGGTCTGCTCGCGCGTCGGTACGATGCGCTCGCGGGTGGTGGCGAAGGTGATCAGGAAGAACACCGTGCCGATCACTGCGAAGGCGGTCATGACCTGTTCGAAGCCGCGCACCCGGTCGCCGTCACCCAGGATCAACACCAGCGGCATCAGCAGCACCTGGATGATGAACTGCGCGATCATCACGGCCACGAAGCGGTACGCCGAAAGGCTGTTGCGCTGGGCCATGCTGCCGGTCAGGACGCCGCTCAGCGCCGAGTACGGCAGGTTGTTCGCGGCGTAGACGCAGACCAGCAGCGCGTAGGTGCCCAGTGCATACATCACCTTCCCGCGCTCGCCCAGGTCCGGGGTGCTGAACGCCAGCAGGGACAGGACGCCAAAGGGGATGGCCGTCCACAGGATCCACGGGCGGAAGCGGCCCCAGCGGGTGGACGTTCGGTCCGCCGCAATGCCGATCAACGGCGTGAACACGAACGCACCCAGCAGGCCCACCACGAAGATGATCGTGGCCGCGGTGGCAGCCGGCAGGCGGTAGACGTCGGTGTAGAAGAACGCCAGGTAGGTGATCAGGGTCTGGAAGATCAGGTTGGCGGCGAGATCGCCCAGGCTGTAGCCGAGCTTCTCGCGTACCGATAGCGCGTGTTCAGTGCTTGCCATGCAGCGGACGTCCTTGAAAAGGAATCTGGTCGAAGAGGAACCGATGCCAACGAGGGCGATCAGTCATGGGCGGGCACCACGGTGAACCTGCCCTGCGCACGTATATCGGCACTGGATGCCCCCACCCTGACCTCGTAGGCACCGGGCTGCACCGCGTACGCCGCACGCGCCTCGTCATAGTGGCGCAGGGCCTGCGCCGCCTGCAGGGTGAACGTCACCGTGCGGCGTTCGCCCGGGGCCAGCTGGACGCGCTGGAAGCCACGCAGTTCCTGCACGGCATCGCCGCTGCCGGCGTGTTCGCGCCGCACGTACAGCTGTACCACTTCGTCACCGCTGCGTGTGCCCGCATTGGTCACATCCACCGTCACGCCCAGGCGGCCATCGGCGCCGATGGTGTCCGCATCGAGGCGGAGCGCTCCATAATCGAAGCGCGTGTACGAGAGCCCGTGACCAAACGGGTACAGCGGCGTGCCGCGGAAGTAGCGGTAGGTGCGGCCCTCCATGGCGTAGTCGTCGAATGCCGGCATCACTTCGCCGGCCTTGTAGAAGGTGACCGGCAAGCGACCCGCCGGATTGATGTCGCCGAACAGCGCCTGGCCGACGGCGGTGCCGCCGCGCTGCCCGGGGTACCAGCTCATCAGGATCGCCGGCAGATGCGCCTGCGCCCAGTCCACGGCGATGGCCGAGCCGCCGGTGAGTACCATCACCACCGGCTTGCCGGTAGCGTACAGGGCCTCCAGCAGGGTGCGCTGCGGCTCGGGCAACCGCAGGTCGGTGCGGTCGCCACCGGCAAAGCCCGGATAGTTGACCGTCATCTCTTCGCCTTCGACATCGCCGGTGAGTCCACCAACGAACACCACCACATCGGCCTCGCGTGCGGCGTCGAGCGCTTCATCGAACGGCGCCTTGGCGCCGGGCATGCGCCAGCCCAGGCGCACGCCGGCATCGCGCTGGTCGTCGTAGTACTCTAGTGTCAGCGCATAGGCATGCCCCGCCTGCAGGTCGAGTTCGACACCTTCGGCATGCAGGCGATCCGTGTTCACCCAGTGATCGATCACACGCTTGCCGTCCAGGTACAGGCGGTAGCCATCATCGCCGGCCACCTCCAGCCGGTAACGACCGGACACGGGGGGCAGCAGCTGGCCACTCCAGCGGATGCTGAAGCGGTCGTTGGGAATCCCCTGCCCCGGTGCCGCTTCGCCGCGTGCCAGCAGGTTGTCGGTCGGCGAGCCGCGGTCCCAGCGGAAGCCGATCTGCGCGTCGGTACGTACCAGGGCCGGAGTGCCAGACAGGTCGGGCGTGCGGAAGTACTCGGCGCGCAGGCCGCGCTCGGGCGAGTCCGCCGAGGGCCGCAGGAAGGTCGGCTCGATCAACGGCGTGGCACCGGGATCGTCGCGCCCTTCCACCAGGTCCACGCCGCGGGCATAACGCACTTCAACGCCCTTGGCCGCCTCGCGTATGCCCTGCAGGATGGTGACCGGCGCGGCCGGTGTACCGAAGTAGTTGCCGAGCAGCGCCATGGTGTCGTCGGCGGTGGGTCCAACCACGGCAATGCGCCTGGTGTCGCGCGACAGCGGCAGGACGCCGTCGTTCTTCAGCAACACCAGCGATGCCTGCGCGGCCTTCAGGGCAAGCGCATCATGGGCCGGCGCCTGGTTCACCGAGGCCGGAATGCGCGCCCAGCGCACCCGCTCCGGCGGATCGAACATGCCCAGGCGCATCCGAGCGGTGAACAGGCGGGTCACCGCATCGTCGATCTCCGCTTCGCTGATCAGCCCCTGGCGCACTGCCGCAGGCAGCGTGGCGTACTCCTGGCCGCATTCCAGCTCGGTGCCGTTCCTGACCGCCAGCGCCGCGGCGGCTTCGCGCGTGGCAACGATATGGTGGTGCTTCCAGATGTCGACGATGGCCCAGCAGTCCGAGACCACGTAGCCCTTGAAGCCCCAGTCGCGTCGCAGCACATCACGCAGCAGGAAACGGCTGGCGCTGGCGGACTCGCCGTACACGCGGTTGTAGGCGCCCATGACCGCATCCACTTCGCCTTCCTTCACCAGCGCTTCGAACGCCGGCAGGTAGGTGTCATACAGGTCGCGCCGGCTCGGGCGTGCATCGAAGTGATGGCGGTCGGCCTCCGGGCCGCTGTGCACGGCCAGGTGCTTGGCGGTGGCGTCCAGCTTGCGGTAGACGGGGTCGTCGCCCTGCAGGCCGCGTACGAAGGCCACGCCCATGCGCGCGGTGAGGTACGGATCCTCGCCATAGGTCTCCTGTCCGCGCCCCCAGCGCGGGTCGCGGAAGATGTTGACGTTCGGCGACCAGAAGGTCAG
Organism: Stenotrophomonas maltophilia group sp. SKK55; assembly: GCF_057179845.1. Taxonomy (NCBI): domain Bacteria; kingdom Pseudomonadati; phylum Pseudomonadota; class Gammaproteobacteria; order Lysobacterales; family Lysobacteraceae; genus Stenotrophomonas; species Stenotrophomonas maltophilia group sp. SKK55. The sequence goes on along the minus strand of NZ_JBXUHP010000059.1, from coordinate 396,046 downwards.
GCCCTGGTAACGGCCATGCGCGCCTTCTCGGAGGAACTGGTGGTGCTTTGCGCGGGCCTCGTCGCTGATGGTCGTGGCCACCTGCCCCATCAACGGTACATCGAAGGTCGCGGCCAGGCCGATTGCCTGCGGAAACACCGTGGCCTGGCCCGCCCGTGCGACGCCATGCAACCCCTCATTCCACCAGTCGTAGGCGGGCACTCCCAGCCGTTCGATTGCCGGTGCAGCATTCTGCATCTGCGCGGCCTTCTCTTCCAGGGTCATCTGCGCGACGAGTGCGGCGGCCCGTTGCTCGAAGCTTGTAGAGGCATCCAGCCAGGGCCGTGGCGCGGCCGCGGACGCGGACGCCGCGGCCGCCACGCAGGTGAGGACGAACAGGGTGGCCCGGCCACGCCACGTACGGCGGCGGGCCCTGGATGAAATCGACAGTCTCATTTGCTTCTCCCGGTGCGCTCGTCGCGCGCGAAGGGACCCAGCAGTGCGCCCACGAAGCCGCCTGCCCGGTCCGTACTCAGAACGGTGCCGTCCACGTCGCCCGCGAGCAGTTGCCAGCCCTGCCCGTCGCCGGTGTCGAACCAGAACGCGTAGTCGCCCTCGTTGCCGGCAATCTTCAGGCGCAGTGCTGCAGACGCCGGCACGTCATGGCTGGCCAGCGTGCGCGTGCTGCCACCCCCGTCACGCGCTTCGAGGAAGAGCGAGAGGCGCCCCCCGCCAAGGTCACGAACGCCGAGGAAGTACCAGTACGCCTCGCTCTGGAACGCCGCCAGACCGGCGGCGACACCGGGGGCTGGCGGGGTCATCGCGGTGCTCGCCTCGAAGCGCAGATGCTGCTGGCGGCGGCCGAGAAATGCCGGATTGCGCAACGTGTCCAGATCCTCGGCAAGCGGGTGCACGGCCAGCATGCCCGGGCGCTTGTGCAGGTCAGCCCAGGCATGCCTGGGCACGCGCACGCGCAGCCACTGGCGATCGAGCGCTGGGCCATCAAAATTGTCGCGCGCCACGAAATTGCCGGTCGACGGGGCCTGCGATGCCTCGCCCTGCATCCATGACGGCGCCTTGGCCACGTAGGGAATGGCCTGATCGGTCGGCAGGATCTGCGGCCAGCCATCCTGCCATCGCACCGGCAACAGGTAGGTCTCGCGCCCGGTGTTGTAGTGGCGCGTCTGATAGTTGCGGCTGGCCAGGAACACCGCCCACCACGAGCCATCCGGGCCTTCGACCAGGTCGGCGTGGCCGGCATTGGTGATCGGCAGCGGACGGTCGTCCGGCAGCTCGCGCTGGGTCAGGATCGGATTGCCCGCATAGGGAACGTAGGGTCCCCACACCGCGCGGCTACGCAGCACCACCTGTGAATGCTGCGGCCCGGTACCTCCTTCAGCGTCGGACAGGTAATACCAGCCCTCCCGCTTGTAGATGTGCGGTCCCTCGATCCAGATCGGATTCTTCGCCGGCTCCACGCCTCCATCAACCAGCACCCGGCGTGGCCCGACCGGCTTGAATGCCGGCAGATCGATCTGCTGCATCCAGATGGCGCGGTGCCCGTCGTAGCGCGGCGGACCGGGCGGTGCATCGTTGTTGACCAGGTACACCTTGCCGTCGTCGTCGAAGAACAGTGACGGGTCGATGCCATCGATGCCGGGCAGCCAGTGCGGATCGGACCACGGACCGGCCGGATCGCGCGCGGTGGCGATGAAGTTGCCACCACTGTCGGTGGCGGTGGTGACGACGTAGAAGGTACCGTCGTGGTACTCGATGGTCGGCGCGAAGATGCCGCGCGACACGCTCAGCCCGTCGAAATCCAGCTGCGTGGGGCGGTCAATCACGTTGCCGATCTGCTTCCAGTGCACCAGGTCGGCACTCTCGAACACCGGAATGCCCGGGAAGTAGGTGAAGCTGGAATTGACCAGATAGAACCGGCCGTTCGCGCGCACGATGCTGGGATCGGCATGGAAGCCGGCCAGGACCGGATTGCGGTAGTGCCCGGCCGGCAGCGGCACTTCAAACGCCTGGTCATTGCCGCGGTACTCGAACCAGTCGAAGTACACCGGCGGAGCGTCCGGCGGCGCGCTGGCCCGGGCGGCTGCGGCCGACAGCAGGAACACTGCCGCCAGCAGCTTGCGCGCCATGGATCTCAGGCGGGCCCTGTCGCGGGCCACAGGGGACTGCGTGGACAACGTCATCATCGTCGGGCCTCGGCTTCGGCAATGGGAAGTTCGAACGGGCCGGCCGGCGCCCCGCTGCGATCGCGCAGCGTGCACACCGGGCCATCGGCCCAGCAGTAGCGGACATGCGTTGCGCGCGTCGACAGCGGGCCTCGCAGCAGGATCCGGCGTGCATCCAGTTCGGCGTCGGCGTACTCGCAGTGGCGCGCATGGCCCCTGGCCTCGCACAGTTCAAAGCCGATCGGACGCAGCGCACCGGTTGCGGTGAGCGCGCCTTCGACATCCTCGAACGCAATGGCGACGGCCGTGGGCGTCCGCACGGCCGTGACCGCCCGCGGACCTGACGGTGCCAGATCCTGCTCGCCGTACACCACGTAGCGGGCCACGCGCGCCAGGCGGCGCCCGAGCTCCTGCTTGTTCGGCGGGTGGATGTCGTAGGCATCGCCGATGTCGATGGCGATGGCGAGCCCGCTCTGCGCGTCCTCGGCGGCGACGCGCCGCTGCGCCTCGCGCACCTGCGCCCAACCGCTGTCGGCGGGCGCAACCGGCGGCTGGCCATAGCTGGCCAGCTGCGCGAACAGCAGTGGCGTGCGCGCACCGAACTGACGCCGCCAATCGTCGCGCAGCGCACGCAACCGCGCCGCGTACGCCGCGCCATCACCGGTGTTCGATTCACCCTGGTACCACAGCATGCCGCGCAGCCCGAAAGCGCCGAGCGGTGCGATCATTCCGTTGTACAGCGTCGACAGCCCGGTGGCGGCCTGCCAGGGGGCGAATGGCGGCGCCTGTTGGCTCGGCGCCACCCGGTACTTCCACGGACCCTGCAGTGCCACCCGCTCACCGTTGTCGAACTGCAGGCCGTATGCCGTGGTGGGGCCAGCCAGGCCGCCTTCACCGTAGGTGTCCAGCACGTTGACCGCAATGCTGTTGGACCCTGCTTTCAGCAGGCCGCCGGGCAACGGGTAGCGCCTCTGGCCGGAGCCGTACTGGCTGCCCACGGACACGCCGTTCACCCAGGTCACGTCCACCTCGTCGGCCGATGCCAGCTCCAGGGTCGCGCCGCGTGCAGCCTGTTCAGCGCTCAGCACCACCTGCGTGCGATACCAGACCATGCCGTTGTAGTCGGCAAGCGCGGGCACGTTCCACCGCTCCCACGCCCCCAGCGCGGCCGGTGCGCGTGACCAGCCGCCGTCATCGGTGTCCGCGCGCCAAGGTTCGTCGCCGGGCAGCGCGCCGTCACGCATGGCCCACCAGTGCTGCCAGTAGCGGCCCCAGGCTGCGCGTGCCTCCAGCGGATCACGCGCAGACCGCGCGAGGATATCGAGGGGCTCGTCCAGGCCGCCCTGCTCTCGCAGTGCACCCACGCTGGTCCAGGCCTCGATCCGCGAGCCGCCCCACGCCGCCTCGATCAGCCCCATCGGCACGTCGACGGTGCGCTGCAGTTCGCGCGCGAAGTAGAAGCAGGTGGCGGAGAAATCGCGCACCGTATCAGGCGTTGCCGATGTCCAGGCAGTGCTGCCGTTGAAGCTCTCCTGTGCCTGCACGGCGGCGTGCTGCGGCACGGTGAACAGCCGGATCCGTGGCATCGTGGCTGCGGCGATCTCGCTGGCTGCGTTGAGCGAGCGCCACACCGGCAGTTCCATGTTCGACTGGCCCGAGCACAGCCACACGTCGCCGACCAGCACGTCGCGCGCCATCTCTCGACGTGTCCCGGCGTTTACCTCCAGCGTATGCGGACCGCCCGCGGCCACCGGGGGCAGCGTCGCCTGCCAGCCGCCTGCGGCATCCGCCCGGGTGCTTACCGCCTGCCCGGCAAACGTCACGGAAACCGCCTGCCCGGGGCCTGCGTGCCCCCAGACCGCAATGGGCCGGTCGCGCTGCAGGACGGCGTGATCCCTGAACAGGGGATGCAGCAGGCCCGCCACTTCCCGCGCCGAGGCCGGCATCGCCACCACTAGCGCGGCCATCATCAACAGCGCACACCCGACTGCTCCGAACCTGCTCATCGGCCATCTCCCGGTGCGAACGGAAACTGCAACGTCTGGTAGTACGACAACGGATGCGGCGGCGGCTGTTCGCCGGCGGGCAGCGGCCGGCCACTGAGCGACTGGAAGTACGCCACGCTGGCGTCACGCCACCATTGCGCTTCGTCGTGCTGGATCTGCAGGAACGCCGCGACGTGCCGATGCCGCTGCGGATCGATCCGGTCGCGCAGGCCGGCCCAGGTCGCCTGCATCGAGTGCACCTGGCGCACGCCGCGCGAATAGCGCCCGACCAGTTCCTCCCAGAGCGTCCTGCCCGAGCGCATGCGGCGTTCCCACGGCACATGATGGAACCACAACAGCAGTGACTCGGGCACGCGCTCGGGGTCGCCATAGACCTCGGCCACCTGCGGCGCGTACTGGCCCACGGCGTTGCTTCCGCTGGCGCTGCGGTCAAAGCCGATGCCCTGGCTATCTGCGCGGTGGTAGTAGACCGACGTCCAGTCCGCACGCGGGCCGCCGTCCACCCAGGGGCCGGGGCCGTAGTGATGGCCGCGTGCCATGAGGTGATGCAGGCCCAGCGGCGTCATGTAATCCACTGCCGCCTCGCGCGAGTCCATCATCATCCGCACGATCGGGCCGGTCACCTGCGGGTCGGTCGAGAACGTCAGCGCTGCCCAGTCTTCGGCAATCGCGCGCGCGGATTGCTGCGGGTTCCAGGCCAGTCGGCCAAAGGCGTACCAGTTGGCCTGGTCGAAGTGCGAGCCACTCCAGGTACGGTCCATGCCGATGTTGGCGACGCCGGCGATACCGGTCAGTGCGTGGCCCTCCAGCGAACCATCGACCACGCGGGCAACCGTGGAGCCTTCGCCACGGGCATGGGTGTCGGCCTGCAGCACTTCTTCGTAGAGCGTTCCCAGGTACACCAGGTGCGTCGCAAAACCCAGGTACTCCTTGGTGATCTGCAGCTCCATCATCAGCGGCGTGCGCGGCATCGCGCCAAACAAGGGGTGGAACGGCTCGCGCGGCTGGAAGTCGATGGGGCCGTTCTTCACCTGCACGATCACGTTGGGGCGGAAGGCGCCGTCCAGCCCGACAAACTCGCTGTATGCCTGCTTGGCGCGATCTTCGGGAACCTCGTGCGAGTACACGAAGGCCCGCCACATGACCACGCCGTTGTAGGGCGTCAGCGCGTCGGCCAGCAGGTTGGCGCCGTCGGCATGGGAACGACCGTAATCCTGCGGGCCGGGTTGCCCCTCCGAGTTCGCCTTGACCAGGAAGCCGCCGAAATCCGGTATGTGCGCATGGATCTCATCGACCTTGTCGCGCCACCAGCGCCGCACGCCTGGATCCAACGGGTCAGCCGTCGCCAGGCCGCCGAGCTCGATGGGCGCACTGAAGCGTGCGCTCAGGTAGACCCGGATGCCATAGGGGCGGAACAGGTCGGCCAGCGCGGCGGCCTTGGCCAGATAGGCCGGCGACAGGCTCAGCGCACTGGCGTTGACATTGTTGAGGACGGTGCCGTTGATGCCGAGCGAAGCGTTGGCACGGGCGTAGTCGGTGTAGCGCGGGTCACGCCATTGCGGCAACGTCTGCCAGTCCCACAGCGAGCTGCCTGCATAGCCACGCTCGACGTAGCGGTCCAGGTTGTCCCAATGGTCGAGCACACGCAGTGCGACCCGCGGCGACTCCCGCACGTTCAGCCCCCGCAGCGGCATGCCACGCTGCAACAGGCGCAGCAGGTGGAACGTGCCATACAGCACGCCGACATCCCGGCGTGCGGCCACCAGCAGCACATCGCGCCCCTCGGTCCGGACCTGCCGGATCAGGAAGCCCTCGTCGCCCAACGTGGCGATCTCGTTGTCGAACGCGGCAACCAGCACCGAAGACTGCGGCGTACCCAGCACCAGGGCATGGTCAGTAGTGATTGCCGTTCGCATTGGCGGCGCCGTTCCCAGCAATCCAGAAAGGCTCCGCGCAAGCTCGTCGCGGGTGGCGCGCTGCATCGGCGTGCCATCCGGGGCCACCACTTCGGCCAGTTGCCGCCGGTAATCGGCAGCAACCGTTGCGGCAACCGGCTGGTAGCGCATCCACAGCGCATAGCCATCCTCCGACCGTGCCCCGCCAGCACAGGCCAGCAGTGCGACCACGGCCAACAGGCGCGTGCCGACAGCACGCAACAACGGCGTTAACATGCGCCTTTGTAGACTACGTCCGGGCCCGGGGCAGCGCATCATCGTCCTTCGCACCCGCGCGGCAGCGCCACCAAGAACAAAGGGATCGTGCATTGGACAAGCCGAAGAAATCGGTTCGCCGCAGAACCGCTGGCGTGACGATCGACGAGGTTGCGGCCCTTGCCGGCGTTTCGCCGATGACCGTGTCGCGGGTGATCAACCAGGGCAAGGTGCGCGACGTCACCCGCGAGCGCGTGCTGCGCGCCGTGCGTGAGCTGGGCTATACGCCCAATCTTGCCGCCAGTTCGCTGGCCGCCGCACAGCACACGCGCATTGCGCTGATCTACACCAACCCCAGCGGCGCCTACCTGCGCGAACTGCTGGTGGGCCTGCTGCGCGTCGCCTCCAGTTCCGCCATCCAGCTGGTCATCGACTACTGGGACAACCTGGATGCCGAATCCGAACGCAGGGCGGCGCGCGCGCTCGCCGGACGCGTCGACGGGGTGATCCTGCCGCCGCCCCTTTGCGAATCGCAGGCCGCCGTAAGCGAACTGGTCAAGGCTGGCATTCCGGTGGTAGCCATCGCATCGGGGCGCCTGAGCGAGGCCCTGTCCTGCGTCCGCATCGACGATTTCAGTGCCGGCAAGGAAATGACCGATCACCTGCTCCGGCAGGGACACACCCGCATCGGTTTCATCCGTGGGCGCGATGACCTGAGCGCAAGTGCGCTCCGCTACGACGGCTTCGTCACCGCCCTGCGCGAGGCCGGGCTGGCGGTGGAACCCAGCCTGGTCCAGCACGGTGACTACACCTACCGATCCGGCCTGGCTGCGGCCGAAAAGCTGTTGTCCCAACGCCGGCCACCGACCGCGATTTTCGCCAGCAACGACGACATGGGCGCTGCCGCCATATCCGTCGCGCACCGACGCGGGCTGGAAGTGCCGCGCGACCTGTCGGTCGTGGGATTCGATGACACCTCGGCCGCCACTACCGTGTGGCCGGAACTGACCACGATCCACCAGCCCATCGCCTCGATGGCCAACGCGGCCGTCGACATCCTGCTGCGCACCATCCGCCGTCCGGCGGGGGACGCAACGGTGCTGCGCGATCATGTGATGCCGCATCGGCTGATCGCACGCGGTTCGGTCGCCGCGCCGCCCCGTGCGCGGTAGCGCAGGCCTCATGCTCCGCATCCGAGAGTGACCTCGGCTTCGTTCAGCGCACCCAGCGCGACGCGTGACACGGAGATCGTCATCGCATCGCCCGTCGCCACCGACCACGGTCGGTCGATCGCGTCCAGCTTGGCGCCCGCCTTGGCCAGGCACTTCAGCGGCACGCCGACACGCTTCCACTGGCCCTGTGGAAGCGCCGCCAGCGCCGGCCCGATGGCGATGCGCGCCGAGCAGCCCACGCCGCAACCGACCGACAGCCACGCATCACCCTTCGGGGCTGCGTCCACCCGCAGCGTGGTCAGCAGCATCAGGTCGCCGTTGGATTCGCGCTGCAGGTCCAGCGTCGTGTGCGACTGCAGTGCCGCGACGGCTTCGCCATTGCCCGACCAGGCCAGGCGTCGCCCATCCTCCTGCGCCAGATGATCCACGCCGGTGATCTTCAGCCGATCATCGGGCAATGCATCCGGCACGCGGGTCACGCTCAGGCCCTGGCCAGCAGCATCCTCGAGCCGCAGCGCCATGCCAGGACCCGCGTCACCGCGCGCAAAGAACACGCCGGTCGCGCCCTCGTTGCCGGTCACGCCCGATGCCTCCGGCAGCGCGTCCAGGTCGCCGTTGTCGGCGTAGGTCAGGCCGAAGCCGAACGCAAACAATGGATCGTAGTCCTTCTGGCCGACGTTGTTGGCGTATTGGGTGGCAGTGCGCGGCCAGCTGAAACTGAGCTTGCCCTTGAAATCGTACTGCACGCGGCCATCGCTTCCGCGCAGCAGCACATCGGCAATCCCGGCGCCTTCCGAACCCGGCAGCCACGCAGCCACGAAGGCATCGGCGGCATTGATTTCCCGGTTCACCCAGAGCGGCCGCCCGCTCAGGAAGACCGCGACAACCGGTATGCCATCGGCCTTGAGCCGCTTGAGCAGCGCCAGGTCCGTTTCGTTGCCGGGCTTGTAGGCCAGCGTCGGCCGGTCTCCCTGGAACTCGGCATAGGGGTCCTCGCCAAACACCACCACCGCCACATCGGGCTTCACTGCGTAGCGACCGTCGACGGAAAGAACGGCTTCACCCCCCGCCGCGCTGGCCTGGCGCGCGATGCCCTCGTAGATCGTGTCCGCATTGGGGAAGTCCTTGCGGGTGGTGCCGGTGCCCTGCCAGTTGAGCGTCCAGCCGCCGGCCTGCTTGCCGACATCGTCGGCACCGTCGCCGGCCACGAGGATCCGCTGCTTCGGTGACAGCGGCAGGAGGCCGTTCTGATTCTTCAGCAGGACCAGCGATTCGCGCACGGCCTGCCGGGCAACCGCGCGATGTGCCGGCGCGCCGATCAGTGCGAACTGCCCGCCGACGGCCCGCGTGGATGGCCTGCGGGCCTCGAACAGCCCAAGGCGGAACTTGACCCGCAGGATCCGGCGCACCGCATCGTCCAGGCGTTGCGGCGTGATCCGCCCATCCTTTACCGCAGCCAGCGTCGTCCCGTAGAAACCCTTCCAGCTGTCCGAGGCCATCGCCATGTCCAGGCCCGCGATGATGGTGGCCGGGCAGTCTGTGGTGGTGCAGCCCTTGACCTGTCCATGACCATTCCAGTCACCCACCACGAAGCCACCGAAGTTCATGCGGCCCTTGAGTACATCGGTAAGGTAGTGCCGGTGCCCATGCATCTTTTCACCGTTGACGCTGTTGAACGACGCCATCGCGGTCTGCGCGCCGGCGGCGATTGCCGGCGGATATCCGGCGGCGTGGATGCGCACCAGGTCTGACTCGCTGATGCGGGTGTCGCCCTGGTCCTTGCCGTCAGTGGTGCCGCCATCGCCCAGGAAGTGCTTCACCGAGGCGATCACATGGCGGCCATCGAGGAACTCCGGCGTTCCCACCTTGCCCTGCAGCCCCTCCACCATGGCGGCGGCATAGCTGGCCACCACGTCCGGCGATTCGGAGTAGCCTTCGTAGGTGCGTCCCCAGCGATCATCCTGGGGTACGGCAACGGTCGGCGCGAACGTCCATTCCATGCCGGTGACGCGGGTCTCCAGCGCGGTGATGCCACCGATCTGCCGCAGCAGCTCCGGATTGCGCGTGGCGCCCAGCCCGATATTGTGGGGGAACAACGTGGCGCCAATGATGTTGCTCTGCCCGTGCACGGCATCGATGCCAAACAGCAGCGGAATGGCCTTGCCGCCTTTCGAGGTATCCATCGAGGCGTCGTAGAAGGCGTCGGCCAGCGCCAGCCATTCGGCCGGCGACGCGTCATAGCGGCCACCGGGATCGGAGTTGCCCCCGGCCAGGATCGAGCCGAGCCGGTAGCGGCGCACATCATCTGGAGTGACGCTGGCGATGTCGCCCTGCACCAGCTGGCCAACCTTGTCTTCCACCGTCATGCCGGCCATCAGGTCGGTGATGCGCTTCTCCAGCGCCGGGTCCGCAGCCAGCGGCCAGGTGACCTCCGGCCAGGGATCCTTGTCGGTGGCTACGGCGGCGGCAGCCCGGTCCTGGCCGCGGCAGCCGAGCAATCCCAGCATCAGTGCGGCGACCAGCGCGCCGCTGCGGATTACGAAGGTCTGCGATGTCATGGCGCTCATCCTTCCATCTGCTCCAGTTCCTTGCCCTTGGTCTCGTGCACATGTCGGACGACGAAGATCACCGAGATCACGGCAGCGACCAGGTAGATGCCGTAGGTGGCTGCCAGCCCTGCCGCGGCCAGCAGCATCGGGAACGTCACCGTGACCACGAAGTTGGAGGTCCACTGCGCCGCGCCGGCGACTGCCAGTGCCGAACCGCGGATCTGGTTCGGGAACATCTCGCCCAGCATCACCCACATCACCGGCCCCCAGGACAGATTGAAGAACACGACGTAGGCATTGGCCGCCACCAGCGCCAGCGTGCCCATGCGGCCGGGCAGCTGCAGATGCCCGTCGGCCAGCGAACCGCTGGCAAACGCCACCACCACCAGAGCAAGCGACAGCGACATCCCGGCCGAGCCGAACCACAGCAAGGGCTTGCGGCCGATCCGGTCGATCAGCAGCACGGTGACCACGCAGGCGCCGATGCTCAGCGCGCCGGACAGCACGTTGATCAGCAGCGCGTCGTTCTCGGAAAAGCCGACCGCCTGCCACAGCACGGCGCCGTAGTAGAACACCACGTTGATGCCGACCAGCTGCTGGAAGCAGGCCAGCCCGACGCCGACCCACACAATCGGGCGGATCCGCCCGGTCGCCCGGCTCTTCAGATCGGACAGGCGCGGGCGATGATGGTCGTTGGACAGCGAGGCATCGATCTCCTCGAGCGTGGCCCTGGCCTTGTCGCTGCCCAGCAGCCGGGTCAGTACCCGCAGGGCGTCGTCCTTGCGCCGTTTCACCACCAGGTAGCGCGGGCTCTCCGGAATGGTCAGCAACAGCAGCAGGAACACCAGTGATGGCGCGGCCTGCATCCAGAACATCCAGCGCCAGGCGGCCTGCCCACCCCACAGCGGTTCGGTCGACGCGCCCGCTGCAGCCGCCAGCAGGTAGTTGGACAGGAACGCGGCGGTGAGCCCGGTGATGATCGCGATCTGCTGCACCGTAGCCAGGCGGCCGCGGTAACGGGCCGGAGCGACCTCGGCAATGTAGGCCGGCGAGATCACGCTGGCTGCGCCGACCGCGAATCCACCCACCACCCGCGCCGCAATGAACCAACCCGAGGAGACCGCCGCCCCGGCACCGAGTGCCGACAGCAGGAACATCACTGCCGACAGGATCAACACGTTGCGACGGCCCAGGCGGTCGGCCAGCCGGCCTGCACTGAACGCGCCCACCGCACAGCCCAGCAGCATCGACGCGATCTCGAAGCCCTGCATCCACTCGCCGGACCGGAACGCCTGGTGCAGGCCATCCTGGGTGCCGTTGATCACACCGCTGTCGAAGCCGAACAGAAAACCGCCAATCGTCGCTACCACGCTGATCAGTACGATCAGTCGTGTGTTCTCACCGCTGCCTGCTGCCTGGTTCATCCCCGTCCCCTTGAATGCACCGTTGCCGCGCTCAGCGCAGCAGGTACTGGTTGAGCAGGTTTTCGTAACGCTCCTGCTTGCCGCTGGCCTGGCGCGGTTCGCCGAGGCGGGCGGCCAGTGCCGCCAGGTCCGGCAGGCTGAGCGTGCCACGCTCGAAATCCTGGCCGGCGCCGGAATCGAAGCTGGCGTAGCGCTGCGCACGCCATTGCTCCCACGGCGACTCGGTCAGCAGTGCATGGGCAACCTCCAGCCCGCGTGCGAACGCATCCATGCCGCCGATATGGGCAATGAACAGATCCTCCAGGTCGGTCGACTCACGGCGCACCTTCGCATCGAAGTTCAACCCGCCCTCCAGCCCGCCCTGACGCAGCACGACCAGCATTGCGCCCACGGTGTCGTACAGATCGCTGGGGAACTGGTCGGTGTCCCAACCGTTCTGTGCGTTGCCGCGGTTGGCATCGATGCTGCCGAGCAGGCCATGATCGGACGCGACCTGCAGGTCGTGCTCGAAGGTATGGCCGGACAACGTGGCGTGGTTGGCCTCGATGTTGAGCTTGAAGTCCTTGTCCAGCCCGTGTTCCTTCAGGAAGCCCACCACCGTGGCACTGTCGAAGTCGTACTGGTGCTTCATCGGCTCCATCGGCTTGGGCTCGATCAGGAAGTTGCCCTTCAGCCCGATGCTGCGGCCATAGTCGCGTGCCATGGTCAGGAAGCGCGCGAAATGCTCGATCTCCCGCTTCATCTGGGTATTGGCCAGCGACGCATAGCCTTCGCGCCCGCCCCAGAACACGTAGTGCTCGCCACCGAGTTCGACCGTGGCCTCCAGGGCGGCCTTGACCTGCACGGCTGCACGCGCGACCACCGCGAAGTCGGGATTGGTCGATGCGCCGTTCATGTAGCGCGGGTGCGAGAACAGGTTGGCCGTGCCCCACAGCAGCTTGACGCCAGTGGCCTCCTGGCGTGCCTTGGCCAGGCCCACCATGTGCGAGAGGTTCTTCTGGTACTGGCCGATGTCGTCGGCATCCGGCGCCAGGTCGATATCGTGGAAGCACCAGTACGGCACCCCCAGCTTGGTGAAGAACTCGAACGCCGCGTCCACCTTTGCTTCTGCCGTGGCCAGTGGCGAGGCGGCCTCCCACGGGAACTGCCGGGTGCCCGGGCCGAACGGATCGTGCCCGGCATTGCAGAAGGTGTGCCAGTAGCACACGGCGAAGCGCAGATGCTCCTGCATGGTCTTGCCACCGATGACCCGGCTGGCATCGTAGACCTTGAAGGCAAGCGGATTGTCCGAGCCCTTGCCCTCGAACGGAATGCGGCCGACGCCGGGGAAGTATTCCTTGGCGCCGATGAAGGGCTGCGTGCTCATGGTGCGTGCTCCTGTCGTTGTACGGGGTGTCGTGAAGGAGCCATCAACCGCGCTGCAGCGGCGTGATGGCATCAAGATGACTGAGGAAGCGTGCGTAGGCCCGTGCATAGGCATCGCTGCGATCCGGATCCGGGCGCGCGGACAGCGCGGGGTCGACGCTGACGTGCCGTGCGGTGATGTCGCTGATCGAAGTGGCGTCTCCCTGCGCCCGGGCGAGCGCCCACAACGCCTGCAGCGCCGCTCCAAACGCCGCACCCTCGGCCTGCACCGGGACCTCCACCGGCAGGCCGAATACATCGGCCACCAGCTGACGCCAGGCAGCGCTGTTGCTGCCGCCGCCGGTGAGCACGATGCGATCGAACTGCATGCCCGCGCGGACGAAGGCGTCGTAGCCGTACTTCAGGCTGTAGGTCGCCCCCTCCATGGCGGCGCGGTAGAGATGCGCCGGGGTGAAATTGGCGATATCCAGGCCCGCCAGCACGCCCTTGCCGAGCGGCAGGTCAGGGGTACGTTCGCCATTGAGGAACGGCAGCATCACCAGGCCCCCTGCCCCCGGCGGCGTTGCGCGAAGATGCGCGTCGCCGTCGCGGGTGCTGAAACCGAAGGCGCTGGCCACGCGTTCGGTGGCCACGGTGCAGTTCATGGTGCAGATCAGCGGCAGCCAGCCCCCCGTGGACGAGCAGAACGCCGCCCACGCGCCATCCGGATCGATCACCGGCGAGCCGGAATACGCAAACAGCGTTCCGGAGGTTCCCAGGCTCATCGCCAGCCGCCCTTCCGTGACGCAGCCGGTGCCGATCGCCGCCATCATGTTGTCGCCGCCACCAACGGCCACCTTCACCTCCGCTGCAAGCCCGAGCGCGGCCGCGGCCTCCGGCGCGATATCGAACAGGGCATCGGGCGCAGCGATCAGCGGCAGGCAGGCAGCAAGATCACGATCAGGATCGGTGGCGCGCAGCAGTTCCTGCGACCAGGTGCGCGTGCGCACGTCCAGCCAGCCGGTGCCGGACGCATCGCCAAGCTCGCAGAACCGCTGCCCGGTCAACACGAAATTCAGGTAGTCGTGTGGCAGCAGGATGGTCGCCAGCCGCGCATAGGCGTCGGCACGGTGGGTGCGGGTCCAGGGCAGCTTGGAGGCCGTGTAGCCGGCCAGGATCGGGTTGCCCGCCAGCGCGATGGTTCGTTGGAACCCGCCCACGGCGTCCATGATCTGGATGCATTCGGCCGAGGTGCTGGTGTCGCACCACAGCTTGGCCGGTGCCAGTACCTCGCCAGCATCGTCAACTGGCACGAACCCATGCTGCTGGCCCGATACCGCCAGTGCGACGATGCGCGCGCGCAGCGAGGGATCGATCCGGGCAAAGCAGTCGCGCAGGGCCGACACCCAGTCGGCAGGCGCCTGTTCACGGCTGCCATCGGCACCGCTGTCCAGCGCGAGCGGCGCGCTGGCCGAGGCCACCACCGCCTGCTTCCGCGGGTCATAGACCAGCACCTTCAGGCTCTGCGTCCCTGCATCGATCCCTGCAACCAGACCCATCGAAACCGCCTCCGATCAAAAAAGGTAGCGCTAACATTCCGTGGACTCAAAAAGGGGGCGTGGTGTCCGGCCCCCCTCGTTGCCACCGCGTGCGTCATCGCCCGCGGTGTTGCCGCACTGTAACCAGCTGCAGCGGAAAAAGCGTGCTGCAACGCAAAACCCTGCTACGCGCTTGCTGCCGTCGAACGCCACACGTCCACGCCGGACCTGCAGTACTGCGCGATGAACTCCGCCTGCGCCGGCATCTGCGCGGCGGCCTGCTGCACAGGCCGTTGGATGCCCTTCAACAAGGTGCGCAGATCGGCATCACTCACGGCCCGCGCCAGCGGGTGCGCAGGACCGGGCGCGATGCCCTGCCCGAGCAGCACGCTGGTCCAGGATTCGACGCGGAACAGCTCGCCGGGGTCCTGCCACGCATGCGCACGCTCGCGCCACGCCTGCAGCCGCTGCTGCAGCGACTCCGGCACGCGCATCTCGCGACAGGCCTTCCACATCGGTTCGCTGCGCTGCGTGGCGTGGTAGTGCAGGATGATGAAGTCGCGCACATGCTCCATTTCCTGGCGGCTGACATCGTTGTACAGCTGCACCAGCGACGCACTGATGCCGTCGAACGGGAACAGCTGGATCAGGCGCACTACCGCGCTGATCGTCAGATGGATGCTGGTCGACTCCAGCGGTTCGATGAAGCCGCTGGCCAGCCCGAGCGACACCACGTTCCTGTTCCAGGCCTTCAGCCGGCGTCCACTGCGGAACGGCACCTTCCATGGATCGCGCAAGGGTGGAGCCCCGGCGTCGCGCAGCAGTTTCGCGGCGGCCTCGTCATCGGACAGATGGCGGCTGTCATACACCAGCCCGCAGCCAACGCGGTGCTGCAGCGCGATGTGCCAGCGCCACCCCGCCTCGTGGGCGATCGCCCGGGTATAGGGCACCGGCGGCGCCACCGCTTCGGTCTGCACCGCCACGGCCCGGTCGCACGGCAGCCATTCGTGCCAGTCCTCGTAGCCGGTGCCCAGTGCCTGCTCGATCAGCAGGCCGCGGAAGCCGGTGCAGTCGATGAACAGATCGCCCTCGATCATCTGGCCGTCGTCCAGCACCAGCGCCTGCACCGAACCGTCGTGCGCGTGCTGCCTGACCTGGGCGATCCGGCCTTCGATCCGGCGCAGGCCGTGGGCCTCGGCCCTGCCGCGCAGGAACCGCGCATACAGCCCGGCATCGAAGTGATACGCATAGCTGGCCTGCGGCTGGGTGTGCAGCGAGAAGCGGTCGCCACGCGAGGCGATGCTCTCCAGGCAGAAGTCGCCCAGGTCCGAGGGCATGCCGCGGCGCAGGCTGTCCAGCCAGAAGTGATGGAAGGGGGCCGCCCAGGTGCCATGGCCGATGGTGCCGAACGGATGGAAGAAGCGATCGCCCGGCAGCCGCCAGTTCTCGAACGAGATCGACAGCTTGAAGGTGCCTGCCACCGCGCGCAGGAACTCCTGCTCGTCGATCTGCAGGAAGCGGTGGAAGGTGCGGATCGGCGGCACAGTGGACTCACCGACACCGACCGTGCCGATCTGCTCGGACTCGACCAGCGTGATCTGCAGCTGGTCACGGAACTGGTGCGCAAGCGCGCAGCCGGCCAGCCAACCCGCCGTACCGCCACCGGCAATGACCACCTTGCGGATGCGCCCTGAAGGCGTGCTCTGGGTATCCAACATGGTGCCCTCTCTCAACGGTTGAGCCTGCCCAGCAGCATCGCGCGCATGCGGCGGGCGCGCTGCTCGTCGAACGGTGCCAGATCCCCGCGCGCGGCGTCAGGCAGGTGCTGCCCCGCGCGCTCGCCAGGGCCGAATGCGTAGTAGCGGAAGAGCCCTTCCCAGGCCTGCTTTTCGCGCGCTGGCAGATCACGCACGGACCACATCGCGTGGTGCAGCGCCGCCAGCGCGGATCCCAGCCAGGCCGGCGAGCTTCGCCACCAGTAGTTCACCAGCACGTTGAACGGTTCCAGGCTGCGTACATGGTGCCACCACATGCTGGGAATGAAGATCGCATCGCCGGGCCCAAGCACCGCGCGGCGCGCGTGCGCCAGCGCCTCGCGGAAACGTGGATGCCGATCGAAGTCGGGCTGTTCGAAGTCCACCACGCTGACCACCTGTCCCCCCGGCGTGGGATCGAGCGGGCCCGGATACAGATTGTCGATCTGGTCGGGCGGGAACAGGGTGAACTCGCGCTGCCCCACCGCGCAGCAGGCGAGGTTGTCGGGTGTGTCGAAATGGCACGAGGCCGTCACCCGGTTGCCGATCCAGATGCTGGCGGTGGCGTCGATGCCCTGCTTCGCCAGACCGGCGTCGTTGGCCTGCGCGAATGCCGGCAGCAGTGCCCGCGCGATCGGCAGCGAGGCCACGTAGTAGGTTGGCGGTTGCGGTGCATGCAGCGTCATGGCGATCTCTTCCAGCACCTGGGCCAGCCCACCGCGCCGCACTTCGAAGTTCAACCGGGTGAAGTCCGCGCTGTAGAACGGGCGCCCCCCGATCTCGGCGCCGCCGAACGAGTACTGGATGGGCGCACCCGCATCGACGCTGCACAGGTATGCCATTGCGTCCTGCACCCCGCCCAGCCCGGCCTGGACCAGTGGCCAATCGGTGGCGATGCCACGCAGTACGACCGGCTCACCGGCCTCCACCAGGGCAGCCAGTGGCAGGGCGGCAGGATCGATGCCTTCCAGGATCCGCATCGGCAGGCTGGCGTGCACCGGTCAGTTCCTGGCCGCCTGCGCGGTGCCGTCCTGGACGCGGAGACGGCGCTGCTTCTCGGCGATCAGGCGGCGCATGTTATGCAGCGAGGCAAGCATCAGGTACGCACCTTCCAGGTAACCGGCGCGGTTCAACGCAGCCAGTCGCGAACTGTCCAGCGCCGCCAGGCGCTCGCGGTCGATGCCATGCAATCCGCTCACGCTCACCCGGTGGTGCGGCGCGATCTGCACGTCGAGCGTGACCGGCTGGATGAGGCCGCAGTCGTCGAGCATCGTGAACATACTGGCCGCGAAGGCGCTGCCCTCGTGGATGCCGCGCAGCACCCCGGCGATGTGATCCAGGTAAGGGGTGTTGCCGCCCTGCGGCAGGAACACCGGCTCCCCGCCCCCGTCGGTGACGCGCGGATGGTCCAGGTCCACGTGCATCACCGCATCGTGCGTGAGCAGACCATCGACGTAGTGCTCCTGGAAGCCGATCAGGAACGGCCCTTTGGCGGCCGCGCCTGGCAGGTAGGTAGCATTCCAGCGCCCGTCCTGCAGGAACAGGTTCTCGTGTTGTTCGAAACCCAGCAGGGCCACCGACTGCCACGCTTCCGTCCCGGTTTCCCTGCGCAGGAAGATCGGATACTCACGCTGCAGTTCGGCGAACTCGCTGGGATAGGCCGGCACCATGCCCACCGCATCGCCGAACTGCGGCCCGAATCCGGTGGCGACCTTCAGGTCCCGATGCGCGATGTTGTTGAGCATTTCGTAGCGGGCCATCAGGGTATCCAGTCCAGTGCGGGGTGGCTGGCCGGCAGCGTAGCGCAGGCGCGACAGGTGCGGCGACACCGTCCCGGCACGGCACCGCTGGCGGGCAGCGGTGCCGTGCCGGACGCGTCGGCAACCAGGCTCAGAACTTGTAGCGGACGCCCAGCATGTAGCGCGGGCTCTGGTCAGCCAGCTTGACGATCATCTGCGAGGTGCGCGAGCGCCACCGCACATCCTCGCCGGTCAGGTTGATCGCCTCCAGGCTGAAGGACCAGTGGTCATCCAGCGCGTAGTTGACGCTGAGATCCCATTGCTCGTACGGCTCCACATAGTACGGATTGCGGCTGGAGCCCTGGTTGGCCAGGATCAGGTACTGGTCGCGCCAGTTCCATGCCAGGCGCACCGACCACCCGTACTTCTCGTACATCAGCATGGCGTTGGCGGTGTCGCTCAGGCCGGTGAGCGAGAACTGGTCGATGCCCGGATCGCCGCCGTTGTTGTAGCCGACATCACCTTTCACCACCGTGTAGTTGGCCAGTACGCCGAACCCGGTGTCACCGAAGAAGTACTGCCCGCCCAGCTCCCAGCCGTGCAGCTTGGACTTGTTCTGGTTGATCGGGCGATTGACGTTGAACTGGTACAGCGGATCGTTGGCCTGCCCATACAGATCGTAGGCCGCTTCGGTAGCCAGAACCTGCGCATCGGTTCCGTTGTAGGCGCCCAGGCCAGCAGGATTGTTGCGCAGCAACGCCAGCGCGGTGAACAGCGAGGTGTCGTTGGCCGAGCAGGCGGCCGCGTTGGTCGGCCCGACCTGGGCGACGCAGGCGCCGCTGGTCAGGAAGTCCAACGCCGCCCGCGCATCCGGCCCGGAGGTCGGGTCGGTGAGGCCGTACAGGCTTTCCTGGACGACGGTGTTGCCGATGAAGTTGCTGACCGACTTGTTCCAGTAGGTCAATGACACGTAGCTGGCATCGGCGAAGTACCACTCCAGCCCCAGGTCGAGGTTGTCCGATTCCAGCGGCTTCAGGCTCGGGTTCTGCGAATTGCCGCTGGCGCGCGACGAGGGATCGATCAGCACCGAGCCGAACGGCTGCTGGGCCCCGGGTCCTGCATAGAGATTGCCGTACGGCGCGCGGGCGATGCTCTTGCCGAACGAAACGCGGCCCTTCAGTTCCTCGGTGAGGTCGATGCTGAAATCAAGGTTGGGCAGGATGTAGCTGTAGCGCGCCTTCTCTGTGAAGGGCTGCTGCTCATCGGACAGCACGATGCGGAAATCGTTGTTGGCCTGCCACTCGATGGACTCGGGGACAGCAATGACCGAGGTCGACACCACGTCAGTGGTTTCATAGCGCACGCCCAGGCGGGTGTTGGTGCGCATGCCACCCAGCTCCCCGTCCAGCTCCACCTGGAAGTACGCCGCCTTGGTCTTCTCTTCCACGAAGTTGTCGGCCGCGCGTTGCGGGTTCACACCCAGGCCGACGCCGTACTCGCGCGATGCCCATTGCGCGAGCTGCCCGGCATTGCCGCGCCAGGCGGGCCAGCTGTTGGCACTGTAGTCGTCGAACAGGCCGACGATGCTGACCGGCTGCAGCAGGTCCATCAGGCCTGCGGCGGTATCCCGGTCCACGTTGGCCACGCCCCAGTCGCCCAGGGTCGAGTAGGCCTCGGCGGCCTGGATGCGGTGGGTGGTGGACTTGTTGGTGTCCACGCCGAACTGGAAGCGCCCGTGGTCGAAGTTCCATTCGCCATCGACGCGCGCCTGCTTGATCTCGCTGATCTGGGTCTGCGCGTTGACGCGCAGCACCTGCGTGCCAACCTCGCCTTCCTGGAAGCCCGGGTTGACCACGCCATTGGTCCCGGCGACCGCATCGGCGGTGCTGGGATACCAGACCTGGGTGCCAACCGGCAGGCCATTGTTGAAGTTCAGCTCCTGTACCCAGGAGCCACCGCAATGCGGGCCACGGGTACAGTTGTTGGTGCCGGCGATGCTCATGAAGATCGAACCACCGCCGGTGAGCGGGTCATTCGGTCGGCTCTCGTTCTTCGAGTTGTGCGCATCGAAGCTGAGCTTGAAGCGGTCGCTGACATTCCAGACGGCGTTGAAGCCCAGCGAGCCCAGCTTGTATTCCTGCATGCTGCGCTGCTGTTCCAGGCCGAAATCCTTGGTGCCGGCGATTTCACGGATGTAGACCGGCGTCGCGACGGCGCCACTGGTGTCGAACTCGACGTTGGTGTAGTTGCTGTTCTGCAGCCACATGCCCTGCTCGCCACGATTCTCGGTGATTTCGTTGGTCGAGTAGGTGTAATCCACGGTCAGGGTCAGGCTGTCCGTCGGTGCGAACTGCAGCACGGCCTGGCCGTTGATGCGTTCGCGTTCGAATTCGGAGAACGCGTAGCGCAGGTCGTTGGGCCGCGCGTAAAGCTGGCCGACGGCCGGGGCATTGACCACGGTCGGGTTGCCCGGCATCGACCCCGTCCACGGCTGCACGTTCCAGTAGTTCTCCGTGGCTTGGACCGAGCCACCCTTGCGCTTCTGCTGGCTCGCGCTGAGGCTGACGCCAAAGGTCTTTTCCGGATTGCTGTAGCTGAAAATGCCCGACAGCTCCGGTGTCAGGTCATTGTCGAACGGCTGGCTCTGGTCGGACACCAGTTTCGCCCCGGCGTTGGCCACGATGCCGGCGTGATCGAGCGGGCGCGAGGTCAGGATATTGATCGTCGCGCCGATGCCACCGCTGGGCACCTGCGCCTGGCTGGTCTTGTAGACCTCGATACCATTGATGGCCTCGGCGGCCAGCTGCGCGAAATTGAAGGCGCGGGTGCCGCCGTCGACACCGCCGATGGCGACCTGTCCAGAGGCACCGAATGCATCGGCACCCGGCATCTGCCGACCGTTGAGCGTGACCATGTTGAACTGGGGGCCGAAGCCACGCGCGGTCACCTGCGCACCCTCGCCGTCACGGCGCTCGATGGAGATGCCGGTGATGCGCTGCAACGACTCGGCAAGATTGGTATCGGGGAACTTGCCGATGTCCTCGGCACTGATCGCGTCGACCACGCCCGCCGAGTCGCGCTTGATGTCCATGGCCTGGCTCAGGCTGTTGCGTATGCCCGTGACCTGCACTGCATCAAGCTGGGTGGGTTGCGACTGGCTCTGCGGCTGCGGCCCGGTCGCCGGTGCGGCGTCCTGCGCAAAGGCGGGATTGATGACCAGGGCACCACCCACGAAGGTGAACATGGCCCGGGACCGGAACTTCGCCAACGCGCGGCTCATGAACCGGACCTCGGGCCCGGGGTGCCACGGAAACTGCAGGTGCTCATGAAAGTCCCCTCTGACATACGATCGAATGGATGTACCGCCCCCTCCCAGGGGCACGCACGGGCGTGGCCCGCATTCCAAACCGAACAGCACGGGTGCTCGGGCACGCCGCGACTTACACTTGCTTTTCAAGCCTGCCAGGACAAACACGCGGCAAAGAAGGCAGCCTCCCGGACCCTGGATCCCCGTCCGACTGGTAGCGCTACCATCGCGTTGCAGCGGAGAGTAATCACCGAGGTTCGCCGTTGTCACCATGCAGCGCAGCAAAACCGGCAGCGCGCCAATGACTCGGCCGTTGCTGCATCCGGTCACGCTCACCCGACGTAGGAAAGATGCCCGCACTTGCGGGTCATCCAGAAAGGAACGCACCGTGAACGCTCTTCAGCGCATCGCCGCCGCAGTCGGCTTCGCCGTACTCGTTTCGTCCGGCTCCTCGGTTTTCGCCGCCAACACCGTCATCGTGGGCGGGGCAGAAATGTACCCCACCAGGACCATCGTCGAGAACGCCGTCAATTCCAAGGATCACACCACGCTGGTTGCAGCGGTCAAAGCAGCCGGCCTGGTCGACACCCTCAACGGCGCCGGGCCCTTCACTGTTTTCGCGCCCACCAATGCGGCCTTCGAAAAGCTGCCTGCAGGCACTGTCGATACACTGGTGAAGCCCGAAAACAAGGCACAGCTGACCCGGATCCTGACCTACCACGTCGTCCCGGGCAGCTACAGTTCGGCCCAGCTTCTGGCCGATGCCCGCAAGCACGGCGGCAAGGCCACCCTGAAGACCGTGCAGGGTGAGCCTCTCACCGTGGCGCTCCACGATGGCAAGCTCTGGGTCATCGACGCAAAGGGTGGAAAGGCAGGCATCAGCATTGCAGATGTCGGCCAGTCCAACGGCGTCATCCACGTGGTCGACACCGTGCTGATGCCCAAGTAAGCGGCCTCACGCAACGGGCATCCGGCGCGATGCCCGTTGCCCGGGGCCCGTCATCCCGACGTCACCATGCGGATCCCTGCCCGGCATGGCGTCGTGGCTACCACTCCGGCCCGAGCAGCTTGGTCACTTCGGCCTCCAGTTTCTGCACGGCCTCGTCCTGGGAGGCGACCTTGATGCACAGCCCCGACTGCGCCGGCCCCGGCACCAGCTGGTAGCGGTTGATGGTGCCGCCACCGTCGCCGTCCAGCGCTACCCGCGCCACTACCGTTCGGCCATTGGCGTGGAAGGTCCAGTCCTGATAATCAAACATGCCTAAGTTGGTGTGCGGCCAGGATGTCATCCCACTTTAGGCGGCACGCCAGTGAAGAACGCTCCAGGAAGATGTTCAGCGCGCGTGGACATGATGGCGACAGGGCCTATCGCAGTGTCCGCGCCAACTGCAGGACATCGGCGAAGAAGGAGGGATAGTCGTCCTGTGGAGCGCTGTGGGTCTCGCGCCGGTGGACCAGACGCACGGCGACCACCCGCTGTTCCGGGACGATCATCAGGTATTGGCCCAGGTAGCCGTTGGCGGCAAAGCCGACGACCGGTCCCCGTGTGATGTCGTAGAGATCGGCGAGCTTCAGTCCGCGCGCGGAGATCTGGCTGCGGCGGCGGGCTTCAGCTCAAGCAGCGTCTCCCGGTGGTGCATCACCAGGACCGCATCGGAATGCGCGGCGCGCGCGTTGCGCTCGATCGCGGCAAGGGCTTCGGCACGCGGCGCCGCTTGGCTGGCCCGGTGATGCCGAACACCAGGGCCAGGGCGCAGGACAACCAGCAGGATCCTGGCATCGCAATCTCGTCCAATGAGTGTGCGTGCAGCGTGACTACATGTGTAGTCCCACTGCAGTGGCTGAAGTGATGGCGCGCTTGCGTGCTGGACGTGGGCTGGGCGCCGCCCCGGCCCACCTGCAACGCGGTCGTCCGCGCGGTCGCCATGCCGCGCCGCACGGTATGATGCGGCGACCCGGAACCTGCGATGATTGCAGCGGCCGCCCATCCGCTGATCGCGCGCGCCAGGCCCCCCCTGCGCCGGGGTCGCTGCAGGTGCCGCTGAAGCCCCACTCCATGCTTGCCTCCCAAGCCCCCCTCCTGATCTGGGCAGCGGTCGCCGTTGCCACCCTCGGCCTGCTGTTCCGTCCTTTCCGCATCCCCGAATATGTGTGGGCGCTGGGCGCTGCCGCCGTGTTGCCGTTGCTGGGCGCAGTGTCGCTGCACACCGCATGGGGCGCGGTGGCCGAAGGCCGCGACGTCTACCTGTTCCTGGTCGGCATGATGGTGCTGGCCGAACTGGCGCGGCGCGAAGGCCTGTTCGATTGGCTGGCGTTGTACGCGGTGCGGCATGCGGGCGGATCCGGGCGACGCCTGTTCGACCTGGTGTTCCTGGTCGGCACGCTGGTGACGGTGTTCCTGTCCAACGATGCAACGGCCGTAGTGCTGACGCCGGCGGTCTACGCCGCCTGCAAGGCGGCGCGCGCCAACCCCCTGCCCTACCTGTTTGTCTGTGCCTTCATCGCCAATGCGGCCAGCTTCGTGCTGCCCATTTCCAATCCGGCCAACCTGGTGGTGTACGGCCAGCACATGCCGCCGCTGCTGCAGTGGCTGGCGCAGTTCGCGCTGCCGTCGGCGGCGGCGATCGGTGCCACCTATCTGGTCCTGCGCTGGGTGCACCGGCGCGAGATCGCCCAGCCGCTGGTGGCCGCGCCGGCGCATCGCCCGTTGACCGACGGCGGCCGGCTGAGCGCACTGGGCGTGCTGTTCACCGGCACCGTGTTGCTGGTCACGTCCGCCTTGAACGGGCCATTGGGCCTGACCACGTTCTGCGCGGGCACGCTGAGTGTGGCCGTGGTGGCGATCCGCCAGCGGCGCAGCCCGCTGCCACTGCTGCGACACGTGTCCTGGGGCGTGCTGCCGCTGGTGGCGGGACTGTTCGTGCTGGTGGAAGCGGTGGCGCAGACCGGTGTCATCCAGAGCGCGGCCAGCGCGCTGCAGGCCGTGGCGCAGGCGTCTCCCCGCCAGGCCAGCTGGCTGGCCGGTGGCGCGGCTGCGCTGCTGAGCAACGTGGCCAACAATCTGCCGGTCGGCCTGGCCGCCGGTTCGCTGGGGCAGATGGCCGACCTGCCGGCGCAGACCCGTGCCGCATTGCTGGTCGGCGTGGATCTGGGACCCAACCTGTCGGTCACCGGTTCGCTGGCGACGATGCTGTGGCTGGTGGCGCTGCGCCGCGAGGGCGAGCATGTCAGCGCGCTCGACTTCCTGCGCGTCGGCGCGCTGGTGATGCCGCCGGCGTTGATCGGAGCATTGCTGCTGCTCTGATCGGCGCGCGAGCGGCATGCGCTTCTAGAAGGCCACCTGCAGGCGGGTGTTGAAGGTGGTGCCTTCATCCCTGCCCTGGCCGGTGCCGCTGCGGTTGCGGGTCTGCCAACGGATCGCCTCGAACATCACGCGGCTGAAGTCGTTGAGATACCAGTTCGCACCCAGCGTCCACGCGTGGCCGGTACCGCCACTGGGCAGCTCGGCATAGTCCACGTCCTCGTAGCGCCCCTTCAGTTCCCATGCCCCGGCGCCGCCGCGGGTGACCGGGTCAGCCACCTTCACCCGGCCCCAGGTGCCGGCCTTGCCCGAATAGGCCGGCCTTGCACCGGCCAGGAACCAGCCCGCCGAAATCGCCCAGGCCTCGTGGTCCAGATCGTAGCGCCCGCTGGCGTCGGCCCCGCGCAGGTTGCGCGTACCCCATTCGCCGGTCGCCCAGGCCGGCCCGAAGAAGCCTGCCAGTTCCGCGCCATAGGACGTGCTGCGCTCGGCGCCCAGCAGTGTGCCCGGCACGATCTTGACCAGGTCGTTGAAGTGCCCGGCGATGGCCGAACTGCGGACGACGCCGCTGGCGCCTGCGGCAATCTCCTCGTGGAAGGCCCAGGCCCCCAGGTGCACCGTGACTGCGTCGTTGGCCACCGGGTTCCAATGCACGCGCGTGGCCCAGGTCTGGCTGTCGTTGTCGGTGCCGGCGTTGTTGAGATCGTTGCCGGCCACCGACAGGCTGGCATGCCAGTCCTTGCCGTACACGCGCTCGGTCAGGCCGACACCGAACAGGCCACGCTGCGGCAGCATCAGCGTGCCGACCACGTTGCGGTCCTGGAACGGCGTGTTGGACGTGCTGCTGGAGCCGTCGATACCCCGGTCGTTGAGGCGGTTGCCCACGGTCAGGTCGGCCGGCAGCCCGAACAGGCGGTGGTCCACGGTGGCGTAGACCGACTTCCACGCCACCGCGTTGTCGGCGAAGTCACCTTCCACCGCCCAGCCGAGGATGCCGTAGCGGCCTTCGGCGCCCAGCCGCACCGAGCGGATCTCGGTACCGGAGATGTTGCGGTCACTCACTGACGATCCATCGGTGCTGGATGCGTCGACGAACAGGCGTCCGCGCGGACGGAACGCCACGGTGCCGTCGGCACTGCTGAACTCCGGTGCGCCCTTGGACCAGGTGACCTTGGGCGCCTTGGCCTGGCTGGATTCCAGTGCGGCGACGCGGGTGTCCAGCGCGGGGGGCTGCGTTGCGGCCGCCGCACCGGCGGTGCTGTGCCCGCCCTCCACGGCACGCAGGCGCGCCTCCAACTGCTGGATCTGCAGCGCCTGCTGCTGCACCAGGCGTGAGAGTTCGGCCTGGCTCAGTGGTGCGGGTGGGGACGAAACAGCCTGTGCGCCAGCATGGCCACTGGCCAACAGCAGGCCGAGCGCGACCGACAGCGCTGCCGGTGGCAGCACGGTGGAATGGTTCATGGACTCTCTCTCCGGCCAGCCGGCCCCCTGGCCCGGCGCTGGCCTGTTGCGGTGGTGCGGGGGAAGATCGGGGGAGGAAGCGCGCGCCGCCGGATCGTCCCGGCGGCGCGGCAGGCGGGTTCAGCCCGGCCCGGTCAGCTGGTGGCCTGGGCCTGGGCGTTGGGACGCCAGGTGATCAGCTTGTTTTCGACCACGTCCAGCAGCGCGTCGATGACCAGCACGAAGGCGGCCAGGATGATGATGCCGGCAAACACACCGACGGCGTTGAAGTTGCCTTCTGCCTGCGCGATCAGGTAGCCCAGGCCCGCCGAGGCGCCGAGGTACTCGCCGATGATCGCGCCTACCACGGCGAAGCCCACCGAGGTGCGCAGCGAGGACAGGATCCAGCTGGCTGCTGCCGGGAAGTAGACATGGCGTAGCAGGTCGCTGCGGCTTGCGCCCAGGATGCGGGCATTGGCCAGTACCACCGGATTCACCTCGCGTACGCCCTGCATGGCATTGAAGAACGTGGTGAAGAACACCAGGGTGACCGCCAGCGCCACCTTCGACCACAGGCCCAGCCCCAGCCACAACACGAAAATCGGGGCCAGCACCACGCGCGGAATTGCGTTGAAGCCTTTGATGAAGGGATCGAGGATGCGCGCCGAGCGGCGGCTCAGGCCCAACCAGACACCGCCGGCCACGCCGAGGCCGGTGCCGATGATGTAGCCCAGCGCGGTTTCGGTCAGGGTGATGTAGACGTGCTGGTAGAACGACGTATCGGACAGCCAGGTCCAGGCCTGCTGCACGATCGCCGTTGGCGACGGGAAGAAGAACGGATCGATCACGCCCAGCGCGATGCCGCCCTCCCAGCCGCCGAACACGGCGACTACCAGGGCCAGTTGGATGAACTTGTCAGTCTTGGCGTGCATAGCTCTTCTCCACTTCGCCGCGCAGGCAGGCCCAGATGTCGCGGTACAGGTCGGTGAAACGGTCATCCAGCTTGATCTCGGCCACATTGCGCGGACGCTCCAGATCCACGTCGAAGCTGCGCACGACACGGCTGGCTGGGCCGGAGGACAGCACCACCACGCGGTCCCCCAGGGCGATCGCTTCTTCCAGATCGTGGGTGATCAGGATCACCGAGCGCCGGTCCTCCTGCCACAGGCGCAGCAGTTCGTTCTGCATCAGGTGCCGGGTGTGGATGTCCAGCGCCGAGAAAGGTTCGTCCATCAGGATCACCTTCGGCTCGACGATCAGCGCCTGCGCCATCTGCACGCGCTTGCGCTGGCCACCGGACAACTGGTGCGGATAGCGGTCCTCGAAACCGGCCAGGCCGACCTTGGCCAGCCACGCGTTGGCCTTGGCCTTGCGTTCGGCTTCGGGCACACCACGGAAGCGCAGGCCGAGCTCAACGTTCTGGTAAGCCGTCTTCCACGGCAGCAGCGCGTCCTGCTGGAACAGGTAGCCGACCGACTCCTGGACGCCGCTGACGGCGCGGCCATCGATGCTGACCTGGCCGGACGACGGCTTCAGCAGGCCCGCCACGGAATTGAGGATGGTGCTCTTGCCGCAGCCGGTCGGCCCGACGATGGCAAGGAACTCGCCGTCCCCCACCTGGATGTCGACATCACGGACGGCGGTGAATTCGCCGAAGGACATGGTCACCTTGTTGATGGCGACCATGGTCTGTGCAGGCTCCAGCTGCGGCGCGCCATTGAACTGGCGCACGGTGGCATTGAGGGCCATGGGGTTACCTCCGCTTACGGTTGGGCAGCCGGCGCCGCAGCGCTGGCACGCTCGACGAAGGCATTGGTGTAGGTGCGGGACAGATCGATGTTGGCCTTGGCCACATCCGTATTGAACTCGCGCAGCACCTTCAACGGCGTTTCCAGATCAGCCGGCGTGAAATGACCGTCGCGGGTGAATATCGCGCGGGCGTTCTCCACCGCGCGCGCATAGGTGGCGCGGTCGCCAGAAACGTAGCTGTCCGGCAGCGCCGCAACGATGTCTTCAGCACTGTTGTCGGCGATGAACTTCAACGCCATCTGTTCGGCGCGGGCGATCTTCTCGGCCGCTTCGGGGCGCTTGTCCAGGAAGCTCTGATTGGCGTACATCACCGAGGTCGGGTACAGGCCGCCATAGACCTGGCGGGCGCCGTCATCGCTGCGCGCGTCGAGGAGGATCCTGCCGACCTTGCGCTCGGTGATCAGGGTGGCGGCCGGGTCGTAGTTGACCAGCAGGTCGATCTTGCCCTGCTCCAGCGCGGCCACCGCAGCGGCGCCCGAGCCGACGCCGATCAGCGAGACACTGTCGACGGGGATATCGTGCTGAGCGAGGAAGTGACGGACGAAGAAGTCCGACGATGAGCCCGGCGCGGTGATCCCGACCTTCTGGCCCTTGATGGTTTCCGGCCGTGCCGGATCGAAGCTGGCATCCTCGCGGCCGGCCATCACCAGGCCGGAGTTGCGCGAGAGCAGCACGAAGGCCACCACGTCCTTGCCCTTGGCCTGCATCTGGATGGTGTGGTCGTAGAAGCCGACGGCCACATCGGTGGAATTGGCCACCAGCGCCTGCAATACCTTGGAGCCGCCCTGGGCGAAGTTCTCGGTCTTCACCTGCAGGCCGACGTCCTTGAAGTAGCCCTTGGCGTCGGCGATGAAGAACGGCAGGTTGTTGAGGTTGTAGGAGCCGACGCTGATGCGTACCGGTGCATTGTCACCACCGCCGGCGGATGCGCCTTCGGTGCGCCCGCTGTTGCTACATCCGGCCGCGGCCAGACCAGCCGCGCACAGCGCGGCCATCAAGAACTGCTTGTACATCATCCCTCCCAGGAGTGAAGCATCTACGTTGTAATGGCGGGCATGCGCACCTGCGCCGGCCCGTCCGGGTTCAGATCATGCCGCTGACGTCCATTGGCGGGCTTGGGTGGAACCGGCCACGGCAAGTGCTGGCGTGGTGGAAAACACGCGTCCTTCGAACAGCCGGCGTGCGGTGCGCACGACGCTGGCAACGACCGGCGCGTCCTGCGAGCTGCGACTGAGGCCCACCTCCAGGGCCCCGCTCGGATGTTCGAGGGTAATGCTGCCGGGAACGGACAGGCATCCGACCAAAGTGTGGGCCAGCGTGCCCGGCGTAACGGCCGCGGTGGCCAGGCCGACCGCGCCGGTAATGGCCAGCGCGGTGTGGCATTGATGCGGCATGAAATAGCGCACCTGCAGATCGCCCCCATGTTGCGGCGCCGACAGCAGCACCGGCTTGGGGATGACCTTGTTGCCGGCGTCGGCGATGCCCATGCGGGCGCCTGCCTCGATGCGCAGCGCTTCCAGCCGGTGCATGAACGCTGCGTCCGCGTTCAGTTCGGCGGGCGGGGTATCGCCGCGCACGCCCAGATCTTCTGCGCGCACCAGCATCATCGGCATCGCGCAGTCCACCAGGCTGACCGGCACGCCATCGATGGCCTCCTGCGCGTGGCCGCTGGGCAGCAGCTTGCCGGTGCGGGCGCCTGCCGCATCAAGGAAGGAGAGCCTGACCGGCGAGGCCGAGCCCGGCGCGCCGGCAATTCGCGTGTCACCTCGGTACACCACGTTGCCGCCGGGCGTTTCCACCGTGGCGATGATCAGCTTGCCGGTGTTGACGTTGTGGATGCGCACCTCGGTCTGCGGATCCTGCGCCTGCACCAGCCCACGCTCGATGGCATACGGGCCTACGGCCGCCAGCATGTTGCCGCAGTTCGGCGAGGTATCCACCACCTGCTGCTCTACCCGTACCTGGGCGAACAGGTAGTCGACATCGGCGTCCGGACGGCTGGAGCGGTCGATGATCGCCACCTTGCTGGTCAGCGCGTTGCCACCGCCGATGCCGTCGATCTGCAACGGATGGCCCGAGCCCATCACTTCCAGCAGCAGGCGATCGCGTTCGGCGGTGTCCATCGGAAGGTCGCTGGCCAGGAAGAACGGGCCTTTGGAGGTGCCGCCGCGCATGAGGACGCAGGGAATGCTGAGCAGATCGTTGGACATACGTGTGCTAGATTGATGCGTATAGGGGATGAATGACCCCTCTGTGATTCGATACTGGCATGGCCCCAATTGATCTGTGAATTGCTGATTTTTGGATGATTGATACCCCATGAGCATCAATTGCGAAATCCTGGATCTACGCGCCTTCCTGCTGGTCTCGGAGACCCGCAGCTTCCATCGCGCCGCGGAAATCCTGCACGTCTCCCAGCCAGCACTCAGCCGGCGGATCCAGAAGCTGGAACAGGCGGTGGGGTCGCCGCTGCTGGAGCGCACCACGCGCAGCGTCAGTACCACCGCTGTCGGCGAGAACCTGCTGCCGCTGGTGCGCCGCATGCTGGAGGAATTCGATGGATCACTGTTCTCGCTGCGCGGCCGCGAAGACACCCGCGGCGCGACAGTGACCATCGCCTGCCTGCCGACGGCGGCGTTCTACTTCCTGCCCAGCGTGATGGCGCGTTTCCACGAAGCGCACCCGAACGTGCGCTTCCGCATCCTGGATATCCCGGCGACGGAGGGTCTGCAGGCAGTGGAACGTGGCGAAGTGGAGTTCGGCATCAACTTCATGGGCGCCAACGATCCGAATCTCGATTTCGACGTACTGGCAGAGGACCCGTTCGTGCTGGCGTGCCGTCGCGATCATCCGCTGGCGCGCAAGCGCAAGGTGGAATGGGCCGACCTGGCCGAGCACCAGTTGATCACCGTGCATCGCACCAGCGGCAACCGCACGCTGCTGGATGGTGCGCTGGCGCGCGAGAACCTCAAGTTGAGCTGGCACTACGAAGTGACCCACCTGTCGACGTCACTGGGCATGGTCGAGGCAGGCATCGGCGTGTCGGTGCTACCGAAGATGGCCACGCCGGACGGGGATCACCCCACCCTGGTGACACGCGCGATCGGCAACCCGGTGGTGTCACGCACGATCGGCATCGTCCGCCGCCGCGGCGCCCTGCTCTCGCCCACGGCGGAGCGATTCCTGCAGATGCTGATGAGCCAGTGGCGCGGGGAGGCGTGAGCAACTGCGCGGTTCACGCGCCTATGCGTTCCGGCGCGCCAGACGCTGGCAGGGCCGCCCTTCATGACGAAGCCGCGAACGCAATACCTGCAAGCGATCCCACGGCCCCCCATGAGAGCGTGGCGAATGCAGTCAGCAGTACCTTCCGGTGGACGGCCTGCGCTTCGTTCTGGGCCTCCGACCGTCGCGCATAGGGCCTGGAGAAACCCAGGAGTTCGCCGGTGACTGTCAGCGCCCCCATGAAGATCAGTGCGGTCACGCAGAAGCCAAAAATGGAACCAATGAGGGCCACATGCTGGGCATCGCCAATAGCCGGCTGAGTGCCGGCCAAACCCTCTACAAGCTGGCCCGTCCACCGTGCGGGCAGCCAGGCCAGGGCGGCGACAATGCTGAAGTGACTGGCCACGTTGATCCAGAACCAGGATGTGGTCTTCATGACGTCAGCGTTTCCGGTGGTGGCCAGTGGTGGGCATCGTGACGCCTGCGTCAGCCCCGCACAACCCTGCATGGGGAAGCCGGCCAGCGGCCGGCACTACCAGTTCAATCAGCCTGCGGTTTCCAGCCCCTTGCCTGCCGCATCCATCCGCAGCGAGGCCAGGTATCGGCCGTACTTGCCGACGAAGATGCCGGTGAATCCGCCTGCCAGCAGCAGGTAGGCGGCATTGAAACCAGCATTGGCGGACAGCGACGGCGACACCGCAAATGCGACTTCGAACCCGTACTTCACCAGGAAAGTGATCAACAGCAGCGGCAGCAGGCTGAAATCCGCGTTGCGCCAGAGCTTGCCGGTACTGCGGTCCAGCGTCAGCTTCAACCGATTCAGCAGCAGCCAGGCAAGCGCGGCGCCCGTGGCGATGCCGGCCAGCCATTCGCTCCAGGCGCTCAGCGACGCGCCGAAGCGATGACTGACCGACCACGCACCCCAGACGGCGAACAAGGCGGGTACGATCGCCAGCTTCTGCAGCGAGGTCTCGGCCGGCTTCATGGCGGCGACGCCACGGGTGACCAGGAAGGCCAGGAGCAGCCAGACCCAGATCGGCGTCTGCGAGGCGAGGTGCTGAAGCATGCTCATGAGCGGTCCCCTTGGTGAGTGGTGGCGAGGTTCCCTCGCCTTGGCGCTCACTATTCGCTTCCGCCCGGGTTGCAGCCAGTGACAGCTGTCAGCCATCGCGGGTTACGCCGAGGCGCGCCCGCCCTGCCCTCACCCGGCCGGGCACATGCCGTTAACGGCCCGGCCCTATGCTGGGGCCTCATTGGAGACCTGCGAGGTAAAAACCATGACCAAGCTGCACGCACTGATGCTGGCCGGCGGCCTGCTCGCGCTGAGCCCGCTGGCCTCGGCCGAGACCGTGAATCTGACCAACAGCGCCGAGGGCGCCAACCGCGATGCCGGTATCACTGCGGTCAAGAAGAAACTGCAGGACGCGTGTACCGAGCGCAAGGGCTCGCCCGATGCTGCCTCGTTCGAGGTGGTCTTCGAGAAGACCAGCCCGAACCCGAACGTACCCAAGCCGTACTACGTGGACGGCAGGATGAAGTGCGACCTGCCGGGCTGAGGCGATTCAACCACCGGTGCCGGAAATGCGCCGCCGGTACTGCGCCATCCACTCCAGCGACGGCGCAACACCGCCGAACGGGAAGAAGTGCGGGCTGACCGGGCCATGGGCGCTGGTCAGCCCCTTCACCAGGCGGTCAACGAACACCTCCGGCCCCGCCGTTCCCAGCAGCCGGCCGATCGAGATGCCATACCGGGCCAACATCGATGCACTGGCGCCCACGCCGCACATCGCGGCGTAGCGCATCAGCCGGGGGATGCTTGCCGGCCCCGGAACCCCGACCAGCACCGGAGCCGTGATGCCACGCGCGCGCAGTGCATCCAGCCAGGCCAGCACGGTATCGGCATCGAAGGCGAACTGGGTGACGACCAAGGGGGCCATGCCACGTGCTTCGATGGCCTGGCATTTTCCCTCCAGCGCCTGCCAGCGTTCGTCACTGCTCATTACAGGATGCCCTTCCGGGTGCCCGCCGATAGCAACGACCTTGATGCCGGATTGCTCCAGAACACCGGTCTGGATGATCGAAGCACTGTCGGCAAACGGTCCGACAGGCGTGGCCAAGTCGCCCGCGATCAGCAGGCAACGCGCGACCCTGGCTTCGCTGGCGGCACGCTGCAGAAAGCGTTCAAGCGCTGCGCGTGACCCGACGCGCCGCGCAGACAGATGCGGCATCGGCTCGAATCCGAGCGCGCGCACCGTGCGCGCGGCGGCCAGTCGGGCGTCGTCATCCTCGCTGGCCAGCCAGGGAATGGAGATGACGGTACCGCACGGGATCCGATCCGCCTCGGCGCACAGCGCGGGCATGGCCTTCGCACTGACTTCCAGTGAAAAGGCGTTGATGAAGGCGTCCGCCCGCAGTGACAGGCCTGCCGGCATCAACGCGCTCCGCCCACATTGCCGGCAAGCGGCGAGCTGTTACGGGCCAGTTCGATGAAGGCCTGCAGGTAGTCGATGCCGGTATCGGCCTCGCGCGCACCCAGATAGATCTGCTTGGGAATGCCCTTGGCGCCCAGGCGCACCGGCACCACGTCCATGCGCGCGGCGTACTCCTCAACCAGCCAGCGCGGCATGGCGGCCACGCCGCGGCCGCTGGCCACCATCTGCATCATGATGTCGGTGGTTTCGATGGCCTTGTGGCGCCGCGGCGTGACGCCCGCCGGCAGCAGGAACTGGTTGTAAATGTCCAGGCGCTCGAACGGCACCGGGTAGCTGATCAGCACTTCCTGGCCGAGCTGGCGCGGCTTTACGTGGTCGACCTTGGCCAGGGCGTGATTGCTGGCCACCACCAGCACCTGCTCGTAGTCGAACACCGGGATGAACTTCAGGCCTGGCTTCAGCAGCGGGTCGGGGGTGACCAGCAGGTCGATCTCGTAGCCGAACAGCGCGCCGATGCCGCCGAACTGGAACTTCTGCTTGACGTCCACGTCCACATCCGGCCACGCGGCCAGATACGGCGAGACGATCTTCAGCAGCCACTGGTAGCAGGGATGGCATTCCATGCCGATGCGCAGCGCGCCACGCTCGCCCTGTGCGAACTGGCCCAGCCGCTCCTCGGCCAGGTCCAGCTGTGGCAGCACCCGGTTGGCGACTGCCAGCAGATATTGCCCGGCCTGGGTCAGCCGCAGGCTTCGGCCTTCGCGCAGCCAGACATCGGTACCCAGCTGCTGCTCCAGCTTCTTCATGCTGTGGCTGAGCGCCGACTGGGTCAGGTTGAGCACGCCGGCAGCAGCGGTGAGCGAGCCCTGCAGCTCGACCTGCTGCACGATGCTGAGGTGGATCCGCTCCAGCATGATGATGAATCTCGCTCATGGATTGGTGAAGTAATACCATTTTACGTCATGGAAGGCACTGACTAGGATCGGGTCATGCTTTCACCTGCCCGCCCCCTTCGAATCGTCGCCGTCTCCGGCGGATTGCAACGCCCTTCCAGGGCCGCCACGCTGGCCCAGCATCTGCTGGGCCTGATCGGCGAGAACATGCGCAGCGAACAACAGCTGATCGAACTCGGCGAGCTGGCGCCGCAGCTGGCCGGTGCGCTTTGGCGTTCGCAGCTCCCGGAGGTTGTCGAGCGCCAGCTGGTGGCCGTCGAACGGGCCGATGTCCTCGTGGTGAGCACGCCGGTCTATCGCGGCTCCTACACAGGGCTGTTCAAGCACTTCTTCGACTTCATCGACCAGGACGCGCTGGTCGATACCCCCATCCTGCTGGCCGCGACCGGCGGCAGTGACCGCCATGCACTGGTGATCGATCACCAGCTGCGCCCGCTCTTCAGCTTCTTCCAGGCGCGCACCCTGCCACTGGGTATCTACGCCACCGATCGCGATTTCGCCGACGGCCGCGTGCACAGCGACGCCCTGATCGAGCGGGCGCGACTGGCGGTACGGCGGGCCATGCCGCTGCTGGCGCTGCCCCGCCATCGTGCCACCGCCCTTGAGACCGCCGCAGCTCTTTGAATGCCGGATGCCCTCGCCCGCATCCGGGTGCCACCCCGCAACACGGAACGCCGCCCATGACGACCGACGCTTTCACCTTCAGCATCACGCGCATCCCCTTCAACGAGGATTACCAGCCGGCCGAAGGCACGCGCATCACCACCAACTTCGCCAACCTGGCGCGCGGCGCGTCCCGGAAGGAAAACCTGCGCAACACCATCCGCATGATCAACAACCGCTTCAATGATCTGGCGCATTGGGACAACCCAAGCGCCGATCGCTACGCGGTCGAGCTGGACATCATCTCGGTGGAGATGCACATCGACGGCGCCGACGGCAGCGATCCTTTCCCGTTGATCGAAGTGTTGCGCCCGACCATCGTTGACACGCACACCGGCGCGCGCACCGAAGGCATCGTCGGCAACAACTTCTCGTCCTATGTCCGTGACTACGACTTCAGCGTCGTGCTGCCGGCCAGCAACGAAGGCAAGGACACCTTCCGCCTTCCGGAGGGCTTTGGCGACCTGCACGGCAAGCTGTTCCAGCACTTCCTGCGCTCGGACGCCTACCGCGCCAACTTCAGCAAGGGGCCGGTGATCTGCATCAGTGTTTCCAGCAGCAGGACTTACCACCGCACCGAGAACCACCATCCGATCCTGGGCGTGGAATACCGCCAGGGCGAGTCCTCCCCCACTGACCAGTATTTCGACAAGATGGGCCTGCAGGTGCGCTACTTCATGCCACCGGGCAGCGTCGCGCCGCTTGCCTTCTACTTCCAGGGCGACCTGCTGGGAGACTACTCGAACCTGGAACTGATCGGCACCATCAGCACGATGGAGGCCTTCCAGAAGATCTACCGCCCTGAGATCTACAACGCCAATTCCGTGGCCGGCAAGGTCTACCAGCCCAGCCTGAAGCACCAGGATTACTCCTCCACCCGAATCGTCTACGACCGCGAAGAGCGCAGCCAGTTGGCCATCAAGCAGGGCCGGTTCACCGAAGAGCACTTCATCAAGCCCTATCGCGCCGTGCTTGAGCAGTGGGCCGCCCGCTGATCCATCGATTCTCCATCCGCCCCCAGGACACACCACACGATGCCGACGAAGACGCTGCTCCCCACCTCGACCGCAGGCAGCCTGCCCAAACCCTCCTGGCTGGCAGAGCCCGAGAAGCTCTGGTCACCGTGGAAGCTGCAGGACGAAGGCCTGATCGAGGGCAAGCAGGATGCCCTGCGCCTGTCCCTGCAGGAACAACAGCATGCCGGCATCGATATCGTCAGCGACGGCGAGCAGACCCGGCAGCACTTCGTCACCACCTTCATCGAACACCTCAGCGGCGTTGATTTCGAGAAGCGCGAAACCGTGCGCATCCGCAACCGCTACGATGCCAGCGTGCCGACCGTGGTCGGCGCAGTGAGCCGTCCGAAGCCGGTGTTCGTGGAGGATGCGAAGTTCCTGCGCCGGCAGACCACGCAGCCGATCAAGTGGGCGCTGCCCGGCCCGATGACCATGATCGATACCCTGTACGACGCGCACTACAGGAGCCGCGAGAAACTGGCCTGGGAATTCGCGAAGCTCCTCAACGAGGAGGCGAAGGAGCTGGAGGCGGCTGGCGTGGACATCATCCAGTTCGATGAGCCGGCCTTCAACGTGTTCTTCGACGAAGTGAACGACTGGGGCGTGGCCGCGCTGGAGCGTGCGATCGAAGGACTGAAGTGCGAGACCGCCGTGCACATCTGCTACGGCTACGGCATCAAGGCCAACACCGACTGGAAGCAGACGCTGGGATCGGAATGGCGCCAGTATGAAGAATCGTTCCCCAAGCTGCAGACCTCCAACCTCGACATCATCTCGCTGGAATGCCAGAACTCGCACGTGCCGATGGACCTGATCGAGCTGGTGCGTGGCAAGAAGGTGATGGTCGGTGCCATCGACGTGGCCTCCAGCACGGTGGAGACCGCCGATGAAGTAGCCAACACCCTGCGCAAGGCCCTGCAGTTCGTGGATGCTGACAAGCTTTACCCGAGCACCAACTGTGGCATGGCGCCGCTGGCGCGCGATGTGGCCAGGGGCAAGCTGCGCGCACTCAGCGCGGGGGCGAGGATCGTACGTGAGGAGCTTTCAGCGTAGCCCTGGCTGGGGATGTGTTCCCGTTTCGGCGCGGGGAGGATGGAACCTGGCCGGGTACAGACCAGGCTCCACCTCGCCCCTGCACCTCGGGCCTGGCGGCCGTCATGCGCGGCCGTGGTGCCAGCGCTTCCTTGATCCGCCCCATCTCCCCTGCCCCGGCTTCGGCCAGGCGCCGGGCCTGCTGCCGCTGTTCCCGCGTGAGCGCCGGAGGCGGTGGAGTACCGGCATCCACCAATCGCGCCACCGCATCGCGCAGAGGCAACTGCGGGCAGAGCCGTACAGCACACCATCGCTCGGCGTAGCGCTTGGCCTGACGGGTGCTGGTGGCGGACACGACCTTGACCTGTGACATCTTGCGTGCGTCCAGGTACAGGCGGAACCCTAGCGCGGCATGCGGCACGATACTGGCCACCGAACGGCCGTTCCACCACAGATCCCAGCGCTCGCCGCTCTGCACCCAGCCGGATGGCCGGGAGGCGGTCATGCACGCAGGAAATTTGGACGAAGAGGCCATGGCGGGAAGGATACGAACACCCGTCGCATGACTTGAGACCGGGCGAACATCTGCGCGGAAGGCTGCCCGGATGCATGATCAACGTGACGCGTCACGTTCGATGACGCCTTCGATCCAGTCGAGGTAGCGGGACACGCGGACGTTGTAAACCACCTGGCCATAGAAGCCCGCCTCTAGCGCATGCTCGGGAACGGCGGTGATCCACGATCCAAGACCCACCACCTCTGGCGTTCCGTGATCCTCGATCAGCAGCGGACCACCGCTGTCGCCGTTTCCCAACACGCCCTCCAGTGGCAGCCCCCCGCGCGGGCGGATCGAACCGGTACCAGAGATAGCGTTCGTTGCCGCCGGTGATGGTTCGGTGCTGCATGCGCAGCGGTCAGCACCCATTGCGGAGCATGAGGACGCCATGACCCTCACCCGGCATGTCGGCCAGTGCGGGGAACACCGATGCGTCGATGTGGTATCGGGCATCGTCAACATCGTCGCGGATGACCACGGCACCGGCGGCGAACGGGATCAAGGCAAGCACCAGGATGAGGCGGCAGATCATCGGAGCCCTCCATTGCCATCCCGTGCAGCAATTCTTTCGACGAGCGTATCGATCGCCGTTTCCATGGCGTGCGCCGTCTGGTCACCGCTCTGGTTGGTGATGACGAAGATGCCAAGATCGTGCTTGGGGATGATGTAGACGTAGCACTGCGAACGCGGCACTCCCCCATGGTGGGCGTAATACACGCCCTTCAGGCGATCGCCGGAAACGATGTTCCAGAAGTAGCCGATGCTGAAGGTGTCGTCGAACCTGGCCAGTGCACGATGCGATTCGGTTACCACCGGACCGTTGGCCAGCTGGAATTCAAGGTATTTCACCATGTCCGGAACGGTGGCCTTCACGTTCCCGGAGGCGCCCCACGGCAACGTCGGCATGGGGGTGGTCGGCACCGGGTTGTCGCTGTGGTAACCGATCGCCAGGCGTGATGCCTCGGTGTCGTCCAGGCCGATCCTGATGCCCGTCATTCCGGCCGAATCACTGAAGAAGCCACGCAGCAGCACCTCGTAATCGCGCTGATGGACCTGTTCCAGAATGTGCGCGACCAGCTGCGTTCCGGCGCTGGAGTAGGCGTACTCGCCTCCCGGCGCCCGGAGGATCTGCACCGCATGCAGGTCCCGCAGGAAGTCCGACTTGCCGTAGCTGGCATAGATGGCATTCAGCTCACCGGGCGTGCGTTGATCGGTGAAGTCCTCCAGCACCGTATTCGCGCGCTCCGGCAGCATG
Source organism: Stenotrophomonas maltophilia group sp. SKK55 (assembly GCF_057179845.1). Taxonomy (NCBI): domain Bacteria; kingdom Pseudomonadati; phylum Pseudomonadota; class Gammaproteobacteria; order Lysobacterales; family Lysobacteraceae; genus Stenotrophomonas; species Stenotrophomonas maltophilia group sp. SKK55. The sequence goes on along the minus strand of NZ_JBXUHP010000059.1, from coordinate 357,222 downwards.
TTCGGCAGGCCACTGGTATGCGACAGCAGATGGCGGATGCGGATGGGCTCATCCTTGAACTGCAGGTTGGGATAGTCACCCTGCAGATACTTGCGAACATCGTCATCCAACCCCAGCCTGCCCTCCAGGACCGCATGGGCGATCAGAGTGCCAGCCAAGGTCTTGCTCAACGAGCCGATCTCGTAGAGCGTCGCATCGGTCGGTGCGCCAGGCTTGCCGGCAACCATCTCGCCGTGATGACGGATGAACGTCCTGCCACGGTGCACGACGGCGATCGAAGTGGAGTGCAGCAGTGGCTGCTCGATCAGTGTCTGCGCCACCTGCTCGATATCCGTCCCAAGATCCTTCGCCGGTACGTCCTTGTGCGTGCAGCCTGCGGCCAGCAACGCAGTGGACAGGACAAAGGCGCTCAGCCACACCTTGCTTCGGACAGTCATCGAACGGGCTTCCATGCGTGGGCGATCCAGGCGGCGTGGGAACGGGCGCTCAAGATAGCCCATTGTCAGCCGCGTCTGGAGGTGCCATCTGGCACCTCCAGCGGGACTCGACCATGGCCGCCCCCGAACTGGCCTTGACCCAGCCCTTGCGTTTACCTCCGAGGCGCTGGACAAGATGAATGTCCAGGACATCAGCAACCTGGATGCGCAGGTGCCCAACCTGACCATTTACGCCGCCCGCGGCGCCAGCAGCACGATTACCGCCTACATCCGCGGCATCGGCCAGTCCGATCCCACCTGGGGCGCGGATCCGGGTGTGGGCATCTACCTGGACGACGTCTATATCGCGCGTCCGCAGGGTGCGCTGCTGGATGTGTTCGATGTCTCGCGCATCGAGGTGCTGCGCGGCCCGCAGGGCAAGCTGTGTGGCAAGAACACCATCGGCGGCGCGATCAAGTACATCTCGCGCGGCCTGCCCACCCAGACCGAGGGCTTCGCCCAGATCACCATGGGCAACTACAGCCAGCTGGATGCGAAGGCGGCCATCGGCGGCCCGATCGGCGGTGCCAACAGTGGCCTGCGCGCCCGTGTGGCAGTGGCCAGCATGAACCACGACGGGTTTGGCGAGAACACCTTCAACGGCCAGCCGGTCAGCGACAAGCAGATCAACGCGGCACGCCTGAACCTGGGCGCGTATGCGGGCGATGACTTCGACGTGCAGTTCGCACTGGACTGGATCGACGATCAGTCCGGCATGCGCGGCTCGAAGATGCTGGCGCCCAATCCGTTCCTGCGCGCCTACCCGCCGATGGACAGCCGCTATGACATCCGCTCGGGCATGCGCACGCGATACCGTGGAGGCCGTGACAGTGTGGTCGGACATCATCCGCAACCATCTTGTGATTGTCGAGGATCTCGGCGCGCACATGACCATCGAGGATTCCCTGCACTCGACCGTACGCGCCACAGGCGTCAGCTACGAGCGGACGCTGGTGATCTTCGATGCGCCGCGTTCGCCGTCGGCGCGCGTCGCCAAGGCAATCCTGACGTTCACCACGGCTGGCCCGGTCGATTGCCCGTTCCGTGACGTTCCCGAGGATTCCGGGCAGGCCATCGCGCCGTTGCTGGACATGGACAACCAGCGCAAGGTGGCGGCCTCGATCATCCAAGGCTTCGTGCAACGGGCCAACCCGTCCAGGCAGCACGAAATGATCCGAGTGTTGCTGCCGCAGGGGGAGTGAGCCGCGCCACCCTGCCCTGCACCTGGATCGCATCCGTCGCGCAAGCTCCGCCGCAGCGCGGGTGCGGAGCAACTGATCCACCCGGAAACGCCTTCGCCCGGCATGGCGTCGAGCGAAGGCCGTGTGGCTTTGAATCAATGCAGCGGCACCTTCAGCACCGATGGCGCGTTGGCCGGCGAGCTGAAGGTCACCGCACCGCCCAGCTGGCTGATGCCCGCATAGCGCAGGTCCACGGTATCGACCACCAGGGTCAGCCGGCTGCCGGTCGGTAGGTTCCAGCTGCTGGCTTCCAGGCGAAGATCGATGGTTCTCGGCTGGCCGGGCGTGGCACCGCGCAGGGTGTACGGCTTGTGGCTGATCAGCTGGCCGTTGCCCAGCATATCCTCGGCATACAGGTAGGCATACAGCGTGGTGTTGGCGCGCGTGGGCGTCACCGTCAACCGCACTTCCGGTGCGCCATCCAGGCGGCGTGCACTCCAGTAGATCGGGCCTTGCCAGACGCCTGCGGCGTTGCGGCCAACGAACGGCACATGGGCGCCGGGCGGCAGGTTGAACATCTGCAGCGCGCCGGACGCCATCACCACGCCGGAGTTGGCGGCGGTCAGCAGGCCGCTGCCGATCCGGTAGTTCCAACCGGTGCCGCCACCGCTCTCGGCCAGCCCTCCGGTGGGCAGCAGAAACCCGGTCGGCGCGGTCAGCCCGTAGCTTACGGCGCCGGTAGAGGTGGCCTGCCAGTCCGGATAACGGCTCCAGCTGCCCTTCTGCGACTTCAACTGCACCGCCGGCTGGCGGTCGATGCCATTGGCCACGCCCTTGAGGTAGTGGTCGAACCAGTCGCCCACCGCGGAATAGACTTCATTCGGAATGCCGAGCGCACCGAAGGCTTCGTTGAGGGCGTGGTCGCCATGGCGCAGCTGCAACTGCTTGGGTCCCTTCAGACGGGTGAAGAAGTCGACCAGCTGGCCCGGCGGAAACAGGCTGTCGTTGAAGGCGTTGGCGAGGAATACCGCGGGTTGGTTGGCATTGATCTCATCAAGGCTGCTGGCCGGGCTGCGCTGTGCCGCTACCGGCAGCAGCGAGTCCACCGCCCCCTGGTAGTTGCCGACCAGCACATTGCGGTTGATGGTGGACAGCTCCGCTCCGGGGCGGCCAGTCGCCAGGCCGGCTGCCACCAGCAGGGCGATGCCCTGCGCACTGGGCGTGTCATGGCTGTAGAGCGACGCCTGCAGGTCGGCCCAGCCGCTCAGCGCGGCAACGGCCTTGATGCGCGGGTCGCGTGCCGCCGCCAGCAGGCTGGTGCCGGCCCCGTAGGAGATGCCAGAGACACCGATCCTGGCCGGATCGGCCCGGGTGTTGGCCAGCGCCCAGTCGATCACGGCACTGACATCTTCGACCGTGGCGGGCCCGGCGATGTCGATGCTGCCGCCGGACTCCCAGAAGCCGCGCGAGCTGTAGCTGATGACTACATAGCCGCGCTGCGCCAGCGACTGTGCCACGCCCACGTACTCCACGCTGGGCACTGCCCAGCTGCTGGGCATCACCAGCAGCGGATAGCGGCCACTGCCGGCATCCTGGGGTTCGATGACGAAGGCCCCGAGGGGCGTGCCATCCCAGCTGGGGATGGTGCGATGGGTGGTCTTGACCGTGGCCGCCAGGGCCGTGGGCGCCAGCCCGGTCAGCAGGATCAACAGCAGCAGAACCTTGCGCATCGTTGTCTCTCCCCGTCGGTGGTGGTGCAACGGATCGGACCGTACCAGTGCGAATGGTGGCTGGCACCTTGCGACGCAACATGCCGCAAAGCGCGCCTTGCTATGCTTCGAGGCACTGCGGGCCCTCCGCAGTCTCCCATCAAAGCAAGGACGCCCCCGATGCACAGGATGCTCGTCGCAGGCACGCTCTCCAGCGTCGCCTGTCTGTTCGCCCCTTCAGTGTTGGCGGAAGATGCCCCCGAACCGGCCAACGACTGCGCGGAGATTGCGCGGCTGATGGCCAACGACGACTTTGCGGCACTCGACGCGATGGCCGCGCGTTTCCGCAAGGGCGAGCTCAACGCCGCCGGCCAATCCCGGCTCGGCCATTTCTACATCTGCATGTCGCGTGCAATCGGCACGTCGCGGCAGGAGGTTCAAGCCTGGAACGACTGGTCTGCATGGGCGGCGCGCTGGGTTCAGTACGCGCCGAAGTCTGCGGCGGCCCATCTGATCACCGCACGGATTCCACTCAACCTGGCCTGGAGCTACCGCGGCAACGGTTACGCCAACACCGTCAACGCCGAAGACTGGGCACAGTTCCATGAGTACAACGCGGTTTCGCGGGCCTACCTGCAATCGCATGAGGATGTTGCCGGCGGCGACCCGTTCTGGCACGAAATGAACGTGCTGATCGCGCTGCGCGAAAGCGCGGATGACGACGAAATGCTGGCGCTCGTTGATCGCGCAGCGAAGGCCTTCCCCGACTACGAACCACTGCACCTCATTGCCATGGAGTACTTCACGCCGGCCTGGGGTGGCAGCGCGCAGAAGATGGAAGCCTTCGCGCGGCACTCGATGGCCAGCGCACCGAAGAAGAAGCGGGCCATGCGCTACGCACGGCTGTACTGGTCGGCCACCGAGTATTCGCCCGATCACTTCCGCGCGGCGAAGCCCGATTGGCCGCTGATGCGCCAGGGACTGGACGAAATCGCCCAGCAGTACCCGACCATCGACAACCTGGAATCGATCGTCCGCTATGCCTGCCTGGCACGCGACAGCGACGCACTGGCCCGCTGGAATCGTTTGTGGTTGAGCCGCAGCGGTTTCGACGAGGCGGCCATTGCGCGCTCGACCGAGCAAAGCAAGGCCGCATGCCTGGCGCCGGACGAAGAACAGGAAACATTCCTGTAGCGCCCGACGCCGCAGGCCCAGGCGCGCAGCTGGCAGGCCTGCCAGGCGCCTAGCACGCGCGCGTGTCATCCACGCGCCGCGTGATCTGACATATCACCAGTGCTTGCGCATGATCACAGCTTCGCCCTTTCGTCATTGACCACAAGGCGCCAGCTTGTGACGCTTATGACACCGCAGGGCTGATGGCCCAACAACGCGGCCAGGTTCCACCGCAATCCGCAGCATCCGTCTCCGCAGCATCTCCGCATGTCCTCGCCCTGGCCAGGTCGTGACGGGCGGCTGCGCCCTGAATCTTCTGCTGGAGAATCGAAATGCGCCTTGCAAGCTTTGTCTTTGCTTTCGTACTCAGTGCTTTTGCCGGTGCTGCACAGGCCCAGGTGGTCACCCTCAACAAGGGCGGCTTCGTGCTGACCTACGACTGCAGCATCCACAGCGCCACCCGCTACGAGTACACGCTTACCGCCGATACCGGTTCGGCCGCACGGCCGTCCAGCTTCTACAAGGACCCGGACCTGCCGGCCGGTTGCCTGGGCCAGACCAGCACCGCGTCCTACGCCAGCATCAGATCCGGCTACGACCGTGGCCATCTGGTCACGTCCAACCACATGGATTACGACGCGACCTACATCCGTCGCGCCAACTACATGACCAACATCGTGCCGCAGGTGTCCAGCTTCAACCAGGGCATCTGGGTGAAGGCCGAGAACGTGGCCGAGTGCTACCGCGACATCGCACCAGTGGACGTCTACGGTGGCGTGGTCTACGGCGACGCCGCCAACGATTACTTCCTGGCCAGCCATGGCATCCCGACCCCGGAGTTCTTCTGGAAGACGATCATCACCCGTGACCCGAACACCGGAACCGCCAAGGCGATCAGCTGGATCATTCCCAACGAGGCCAACCTGGGCAGCCTCGACAACTACCTGGTGACGATTGCCGATCTGGAGGAGCTGCTGGGCGCCAGCTATGTGGCGATCAACGCACCGACCTCGCTGAAGAACATGCTGCCTGCCAGCACCTGGCCGCAGCCGGCGGGCTGTGATCTGGGCTGATCGGCCTGCCGGGAATGCGTGGCACCCGGTCCGGGTGCCAGGCAAGGATGGCTGTGGGAAAATGACGGGCAATTGCACCACCGCATTGCGCCCTGGAGTTGTAGATGCCCCGTTTCCCCTTCGATGCCGTGCTGTTCGACTGCGACGGCGTACTCGTCGATTCCGAGCCGCTGGTCGCCCGCGTTCTCTCGGAAATGCTGACCGCACGCGGCTGGCCGCTGACCGCGGCGCAGGCGGGTGAAGTCTTCCTCGGGCAGTCCGTGGCCCATCTGGCAGGGCTGATCGCAGAGCGCACCGGCAAGCCGTTCACCGAGGAATGGCTGGAGGAGTTCCGCCAGCAGCGCAACCGGGCGCTGGAACGGGATCTGGAGCCGATCCGGGGGGCGCCCGAGGCCGTGCGTGCGATCGCCGCAGCGACCGGTGGCCGCATTGCCTGCGCGTCCGGTGCCGACCTGATCAAGGTGAAACTGCAGCTGGGCAAGGTCGGCATCCTCGATGCCTTCTGCGACCACGTCTACAGCGGCCAGGACATGCCGAACACCAAGCCGCACCCGGACGTCTACCTGGCGGCCGCTGCCGCGCTGGGTGTGGATCCGAAGCGCTGCGCGGTCATTGAAGACACCGTGACCGGCGCGACCGCCGGCGTCGCGGCGGGTGCAACCGTGTTTGGCTTCAGCGAGGGCGGCCCGCACCACAGCACGCCGGAGGCCCTGCGCGCTGCGGGTGCGAAGGTGATCTTCCAGCGCATGGACCAGCTGCCGGCATTGCTGGCGGCCTACGCCGCCGACGCTGCCGCCTGAGGCGGCCTCAGCCTGCAGCGCCCAGCGTGGCGCTGCGGCGTTTCCCGGTGTAATGCAGCACGAACAGGTACAGGCCAGTGAACAGCTGCAGGAACAATGGCGGCAGCGGCGAATAGGTGATCCACGCTGCCGGCTCGCCCTGCCCCAGCCCGCGAGCGGCGAAATTGGCGATCACCGCCAGGGTAAAGACGATCGAGGTCCAGCGATGCACGGGCCGCGCCCAGCCACCCCGGCTCATTGACGGCGCCTCGCTTCGGAGCGGGCTTCGATCATCTTCCAGCCATTGCCGGACGGGTCACGGAATCCGGCATCGATGGCGCCATAGCGTTCGACCGGCTCCTGGGTGAACTCGACGCCCCGTGCCAGCCATTGCGTATAGCGCGCCCGACAGTCATCGACGGCCAGCACCAGCGGCGGCATTGCGCCTTTCGCCACCAGCTGCTGCAGTGCCTGCGCGGTGGCCGCGTCGTGTGTGGGCGGGCCCGGAACGAACAGCCCCAGCTGGAATCCGTCCTGGTCGGGGCTGCGTACCGTCAGCCAACGGTAGCTGCCATTGCGCACATCGGTGTGCACTTCGAAACCGAGCATGCCGACGTAGAACGCGAGCGCTTCATCCTGGTCGCGCACATAGAGGCCGACCGTGTTCACAGTGTTTGTCATGGAACCTCCCTCACGTGGGATCCACGTTAGCAACCGCCGCGCGTCGGCGCTTCTCCAAAACTGCCATGTTCAGGTCCGGTCGCTGCGCGGCACGTGCGTGGCACTCCGGCACGCAGGCCGGCGTCGCCTGGCCGGCCCGCTCACGCTCGCGCACGTTGCCCGGGCTGTCGCCGGTGATGTCACGGAAGATGCGGCCGAAGGTGCCCAGGCTGCTCCAGCCGGTCTGCGCGGCGATCTCGGTGACCGGCAGATCGGTGTCACGCAACATCGCCACGGCCCGTTCGATGCGGCGGCTCAACAGGTAGCGGTGCGGCGGCAGCCCGAATGCCTGCTTGAACGAACGCGCGAAATGCGCGGGCGATACGGCACTCACTTCGGCCAGGCGGGCCACCGGCCAGTCCTCGTGACTGGCATGGTCCATCCGGTCCTTGGCACGCAGCAGGCGTCGCAGCAGTTCAGGGCTCTGGTTCATGCCGCCACCGTGCGCCCCAGATGATGTCGCGCCGCATGCCTGGCCTGCGCGGCCTGCTCGCCCAGCCAGTCACCGAATGCAATGACCTTGGCGCTCCGGCTGCGCGCCGTCGGTGCCACGAACCAGAAACCACGCCCGTCGCTGGCCACACCGGGATGTGCCTGCACCAGGCGCCCGCTGTCCAGTTCGGCCTGGAACAGGATTGGCGAAGCAATGGCGATGCCCTGCCCGGCAATGGCCGCGCCGACGTCCAGATGCTCTACCGCAAAGGGGCTGACCAGGCTCTCCTCGGCCGGCGGCGGAACCGCGCCATGTGCGGAAAACCACAGTGCCCACCAGTCGGGCCTGCCGAGCAGCGGAACCTCCAAGGCCCGGCGCCCGAGCCCGTCTGCCGCCGGCAGCAGCGCTGGCGCGCACAACGGGGTGAAAATGCTGGGGAACAGGGGCGTGGCCTGCAGCCCGGGCCACTCGCCATGCCCATTGCGGATGGCAGCATCAAAATGCCCGGCGGCCAGGTCCTGCGGCTCTGCCGACAGGTCCAGTTCCAGCACGATGCTCCGATGGCGGCTGCGGAAACTGCCCAGCCGCGGTGTCAGCCAACTGGTGCCCAGCGTGGGTAGCACGGACAGGCGCAGTCGCGCCGCATCCATGTCTGCGGCGCGCATGAAGCTGGCGCGCAGTGCATCGAATGCCCGGGTGGCCTCCTGCGCGACGCTGGCACCCGCTTCCGTCAGCTCCACATGCTGTGCGTGGCGCAGGAACAGGCAGGTGCCGGTCTGGGCCTCCAGCCGGCGCACGTGGTAACTCACCGATGCCGCGCTGGTGTCGAGCTCCTCGGCGGCACGGGCAAAACTGCCCAGCCGCGCCGCCGCTTCGAAGGCGCGGATGGCGGCAAGCGATGGAAGCTGGCGTTGGGTCACCATAAGTGTGGCTTAGCCTGAGCCCGGATATCTGCGTGGTCAATCCCCCTCGCACCCGCAACGATGGAGGCACTTCCGGCAAGGGGTCACGCACATGGATCGACGGCAGTTCCTGGCCACCTTGGCCGCAGTGGCAGCCTCAAGCGCCCTACCCTCGGGGCGGCCCCTGTCCAGCCACAGCGAAGACTGGAAATGGTTGCAGGGCAACTGGCAGGTCCGGCACCAACGCCTGAAGGAGCGCCTGGTGGGCGACACCCGCTGGGAAGCCTTCACCGGCGCCAGCGCGGTCTGGCTCACCCTGGGCGGGCTCGGCACCATCGATGACAACGTCATGGCGCTGCCTTCGGGCCCGTACAGAGGCCTCGGCGTGCGTGCTTTTGATCCAGTGTCTTCCACGTGGTCGATCTGGTGGATCGATGGGCGCAACCCTGCCCACATCGAAGCGCCCGTGCGCGGTGTCTTCGAAGGCGATGGCGGCAGCTTCCGTGGTCGTGATCACTTCAAGGGACGCCCCATCGACGTCTGGTTCCGCTGGCATGACATCCATGGCGAGGAGCCGTGGTGGGAGCAGGCGTTCTCCGACGATGCCGGCGCGCACTGGGAAGTGAACTGACGCAACTGGTTCCGCCGCACTGCGGCGGTCCCCTCTCCGCTTCCGAAGCTGCCGGATGCACCGCGCGATTTTGATTTCCTGGTGGGCCATTGGAACGTGCGCCATCGTCGCCTGCGCGCTCGGCTGGCAGGCAGTGATGCGTGGGACGCGTTCAACGGCACCCTGCACAACTGGGCGGTACTCGGAGGATTCGGCAACGTAGGCGACAACCTGATGGACGTGCCGGGAGCACCGCTGCGCGGCATGGGTATCCGCGCCTGGAACGCCGCTGAGCGGCACTGGCTGAGCTGGTGGCTGGATGGCCGGGAGCCTGCCCGGATCGGCGCGCCGCTGCGCGGTGGTTTCGAGGCCGGTGTCGGCCGCTTCTTCGGCGAAGACCAGCACGACGGACGGGCGATCCAGACGCGGGTGATCTGGTCACGCATTACCCCGCGCTCGGCGCGCTGGGAACAGGCGGCTTCGACCGATGGGGGACGCAGTTGGGAAACCAACTGGGTCAGCGACTTCGAGCGGCAGGCATGAAAGCGCGGCTGGCCGTGATGCTGCTGGTTGCTGCGTCGCCCCCCGCGACTCCCTCAAGCGTGCTGCAGATCGTCGGCTCCGCTGAACGCTTTGCGCCGGGCGTTGCATCCACGCAGTACGACGAGATTCGACTGACCCTGAGCCCGGACGGAAACACCGCGCTGTGGTTCAGCCGCAACCGTCCCGGCGGTCCGGGCGGGTATGACATCTGGGTCTCCCGCCACGATGGGCAGGGCTGGCGGCCGGCGACGCCGGTCTCGTTCAACACGCCGGGACGAGACTTCGATCCCGCCTTTTCTGCCGATGGCCGCACGGTGTATTTCTGTTCGGATCGAGCAGGCGGCCAGGGCGGCGACGATCTGTACCGGGTCAGCATTGGACGTGACGGTCGATTCGGCGAACCGGAGAATCTGGGCCCCGCGGTGAACAGCGCGGCCGACGAGTTCGCGCCGATGCTCTCGCCGGACGGTCGTACGTTGTTGTTCTCCAGCGATCGCGCGGGCGGTGCCGGCGGCCATGACCTCTATAGCGCCACGATGATCGGCGGCGTGGCGCAGCCGGCGCGGCCGCTGGCGGGTGGCATCAATACCGCCGCACAGGAGTTCGATGCCACGTTCCTGGGCGACGGCCAAACGGTGGTGTTTGCCCGCGCCCTGGACTTCGCCACTGCACCGGTCCGCCAGTTCATGGCCTACGAGCGTGGAGGCCGTTATGACGCGGGCCATGCATTGCCCTCCCCGGTGAACGAAGCCTCCGGCGACAGCTACGGTGCGATGCTGGATGGCTCGCAACCTGACACTTTGACCTATTCGGCGCGGCGCGCAGACGGTGCGGGGTTGGACCTGTACCGCATCCGCTACCGTTCGGGCGAACCATGATCCGCACTCAACGCTGCGCCGGCAGTTCCAGACGATGCTTGCGGCACAGCCGATACACGGTCACCCGCGAGATCTGCATCTGCCGTGCGCACTCGGAGACGTTGTAGCCGGTCTGGCGCAGGGTCTGCAGCAGCACATCGCGCTCGGCCTGGCCGCGGGCATCCTGCAGCATCGCGCCCGGCGGCGCATGCTCGGCCCCACCCAGTTCAAGGTCGCGCTCGCTGATCAGCTCGCCTTCGGCCATGATCGCCGCCCGCTGCACCCGGTTGAGCAGTTCACGCACGTTGCCGGGCCAACCGAAGCGCCGCATCGCATGCAGCGCAGCGGGCGCAAAGCCACGTGCACGCACGCTGTGGCGCAGGCGGAAGCAGCGCAGGAAGTGCTCGGCCAGCAGCTGCACATCGGCGCCACGCTCGCGCAAGGGCGGCATCAGCAGGCGCAGCACATTGAGCCGATAGTAGAGATCGCTGCGGAACCGCCCCTGCGCCACCGCGTGCTCCAGTTCGACGTGGGTGGCCGCGAGTACACGCACGTCGGCCCGCAGCGGCTGGCTGCTGCCGACGCGCTCGAAGGTGCCTTCCTGCAGCACGCGCAGCAGGCTGGTCTGCGCCTCCGCCGGCAGGTCGCCCACCTCGTCGAGGAACACGGTGCCGCCGTGTGCGGCTTCGAATACGCCTATCTGGCGCTTGTCGGCGCCGGTGAACGAGCCGCGCTCGTGGCCAAACAGCTCCGACTGCACCAGGTTGGCCGGAATGGCACCGCAGTTGACCGCGATGAACGGCTTGCCCGCACGGCCGGACAACGCATGCAGCGCGTGAGCCGCCAGCTCCTTGCCGGTACCGGTTTCGCCGGTGACCAGCACCGGCAGTTCGACCGGCGCGAACTTGTGCAACACGGTGCGCACCGCATGCAACGCAGGACTCTCGCCGATCAGTGCGCGTGGCCCCTGGCCGCCGCATACCTCGCTGGCAGAAGGATCATCCGCGTCGAACTGTTGGCGCATCGCAGCCACCAGGTCCTGCAGGCCGAAAGGCAGCGTGAACCGCGAGATGCAACGCTGCAGCAAGGGCAGCCACGCTGCAGGCGTGGGCCCTGCGCCGGGTGGCAGCACCGCAAGCCAGGGCAGATGCACGTGCTGTTCGATCCATGGCGCCAGCAACTGCAGCGCGGGCGTATCCAGATGGCGAAGATCCAGCACAGCGAGCAGCCGGTCACGCCCGCGCAGCCCGATCGCCATCGCCGGGTCGGGATGGATGCGGCGCACGTACCAGCCTGCGGCCGCCATTGCGCTGCGCTCGTTCGCCAGCGGCTCGCCGAACCAGAGCACGCAACGTGATGTAGAAGCCTCCGGGACCGCCGCCATGCTTCCCCCAGCATCCGGACACCGTCGGCGGACTGTCAGGCAATCACCGGCGTGCCGCCCTCCGCCGGGACCCTTTACGGCCACCGCAGCGGCCTTTGATGGGCGGATCCTAGCGCTGCGCTAAACGGCGGCGCAATGAGCGCCGCGTCAAGAAAGCACCGGCTGAAGCGGCATCGTTGCAGTCCGCGACGGCACCTGTAACGCCAGTGTGACAGTCGGGCGCCCGCCTTGCCCTGCGGCGCTAGGTACAGCGCGATCCCAACATTTTTCCGATGGTGCTGTAACAGCGCGGCAGCAGCACCCGACTCCCGCCAGCGCCTGGCGCCAGGGCAGCCAAGCCTTGCAGGGTTGGCACGGTTGATGCGTGCTTCCGCCGCACCCACCACGGGAGATCGGCATGGACGGCATCACCCCCATTCGCGGCCTGCTGGCAACGCTGGCCGTGGCCCTGCTGTCGGTTGGCGCGAGCGCCTCTGCCTCCGGTGCACGCCAGGGCGTGAAGGCTCAACCGGGCGAAATCGTCCTGTTGCGTGATGTGTCCGCACGCCCGGCCTATCGCATGGCGCCGCCCGGCATGGCGCTGATCGCCGACCCGAAACCCCAGCGCGAGATCGCGGCGGCCCTCGGTGCGGGTGCCCCGGCAAACAGGATGGACGAGCTGAGCGATGAGGACTACGCAGGCATGGGGGCAGGTCAGGCAGCCACAGCCACCGCACCCGCAGGCACCACGGTCGAACGTGTGACGCAGCAGGCATTGGGCGGTACGCTCGGCCGCAACGGTGACGGCATGGTCGGCAGCAGTCTCGGTGGCGCCATGAGCGGGCCGCTCGGCGCGGTCGGCAACAGTACCCGCGGCATCGGCGAGACCGTGCGCGGCGCGCTCGGCCAGTTCCCGCTGCAGGGCATGGCCCCGGCAGGTGGCAAGTGAGGCGGGCGCACTGGCTGCTGCTGATCCTGCCTGCCATGCCGTTGATCGCGCAGGCCGATGACTACAGCGGCATGCTCGCCTACCTCGACGTTGCCCGCATCGACGGCCATGCACTGGCCGGCGCGAACGGCGCCATCGCGGTCAACCAGGCGGCCGGCGACCTCAATCTGCAGGCCAACCTGCGCGGCATCGCCACGGGCGAACATGCCGACGTCTCGATCGCCAACCGACAACTGCGCGGTGGCGACCGCGTGCTGGGTGCACCGATGCACGCCACCGCCGTCATCGATGGCAAGGCGCTGGCCGGTGCCAGCGGCATCGCATCCATCAACCAGGCCAGCGGCATCGCCAACACGACGCTCAACGTCGTCAGCGCGACGCTGGCCCGACAGGGCATACGCGAAACCGACGATACGGCCTTGGCCGCCGAGGGTTCCGCGTTGGCAGGGGGGCGGGACGACGCCGGTCGCGGCGTCGCGACGGGCACCCGCAGCGCCGGTGTCACCAGCACCGCGCTGCGGGGATTCGACGGGGTCCTGCAACTCAATCAGATCGCGGGCAGCGGCAATGACACGGCCAATGTACTGGGCCTGGTCGTGCAGGACCGCCCGTGACAACCACCCAACCGATGCACCACCTGATGAGAGAGAGGGCACCATGAAAGCGACCGTCAAACGGACCATGCTCGCCATGGCGATTGCCACTGCCTCGACCGCCGCTGCGGCCAATGGCTGGGACAACCAGAACGCCAACGCGAACATCAACCACACCCACACCGTCAGCGAAACCCGCAACGAGACGCACAACCACACCGACAACGACGTGCGCAACCGCACCGTCAACGTCAATGTGCAGAAGCACAGCACCATCCAGGCCGACGAACGCAAGGAGAAGAACAACCACGGCGTCGACGTGAACCTGGAGAAGGACCTGCGACTGAGCACTGACATCAATTTCTCCGGCGACCCGAACATCACCGGCGACATCGACCTCGACTCGGCGGCCATCGCCGTGATCGACAACCGCCAGTCGATCAGCAACAACGCCACCAGCAACAGCCTGGTCACCAACAGTGCCTCCATCGGTGACAGCGTGGGCGCAGGTGCCTCCGGCAACCTCGGCTTCAACGTGGTATCAGGCGACAACAACGCCCAGGACAACGCCGCGTCATTGTCCGCCGCCGACGCGTCCTTCAGCTTCGGCATGGCCGATGCCGAGGTGTTCGTCAACCAGGCCGGCTTCGGCAACGCGACCATGAACTCCGGCGTCACCAATGCCGCAGGTCTCGGTGGCAATGCCTTCGGCGGTGCGTCAGGCAACATCGGCGTCAACATTGCTTCGGGCAACAACAACGAGCAGAAGAACGCGCTGGCGGCGTCGGTCGCGACCACCGCGGTGGCGCAGTCGAGCATCAGCTCCAACCAGGTCTCCACCGGCAACACGGTCAGCAACGCCGGCTTCGTGCAGTCCTACACCGATACCGTGCAGGTCGGCATGCGTGGCGGCGTCAGCGGCCTGACCCTGGCCTATGGCGCCGGCACCTACCGCGGTACCGGCAACGCCTACCAGATGGCCAACTACTATCTGGATACCTGGAGTGGCGAGCTGCCGCACCCGGGTGGCAACAGCACCGGCCATATCGATCTGGACAACCAGATCCAGAACGCCACGATGAACCCCAACCGGCCGGGGGTGGGTGGCCTGGGCTTCGATACGCGTGAGAGTGGCACCAGCCAGTTCGTCGAGCTGGGCGTGGCCGACCTGTATGCCAGCCTCAGCGGCACGGTCAGCACCACGCGCTGGGTGAACGTCAACGCGACCAACACCTCGGCCTTGTCGGGCAGCGCCTTCTCCGGCGCCTCGGGCAACATCGGCGTGAACGTGGCCGCGGGCACCGGCAACCTGCAGGCCAACAGCCTGGCCCTGGCAGTCGCCCAGCCCAGCACCGGCGGCGGTGGTGGCAGCGGCGAGTAAGCGCAACACCCCGGCCGTCCGCCAATGGCCGGGTTCCCGGGAGCTCCTGTTCCTCCTCCCCCTTGGGACAGGGGCTCCCCCTTGCTGCCGGAGAATGCGATGTTCGGCCACCGTCTCTCGATACGCCTGCTGGCCTGCCTGCTGTTGCTGGGCGGCGCGTCCGCGCGGGCGGGCGACGTCGGCTTCGCCGGCGTACTGCCCAATGGTGCGCTGCTGCAGCAGAAGGTGGAGAGCATGCAGGAACGGCGCTACCGCAACGTGGTACGCCAGCACACCGATTACAGCTGCGGAGCGGCCGCACTGGCGACCATCCTGCGCCATGCCTACCACCTGGACACCGACGAGGCGACGGTGATCGAAGGGATGATGGGGGTGTCCGACCCGGCGCTGGTAGCCGAGCGTGGCTTTTCGCTGCTCGACATCAAGCGCTACGTGGAATCGCTGGGCATGCGCGGGCGCGGCTATCGCATCGATGAGGCACGCCTGCGCACGCTTCGGGTTCCGGGTCTTGTGCTGATGGACGTGCGCGGCTTCCGCCACTTCGTGGTGCTCAAGCAGGTGCGCGGCGGTGTGGTCGAGGTGGCTGATCCCATCCTTGGCAACCGCAGCCTGGCGCTGCCTGAATTCCTCGCTGCGTGGCCATCGCGTGCCGTATTCGTGGTGATCGGCAGTGATTTCGATCGCAACACAGTCCTGCTGCAACCCAGCGAACGGCCCAGTGCCCGCGCGCTCTACGCGCGACAGGGGCCGATCACCGATGCCGAACTGGTCGATTTCGGCTTCAGCCACGCCGACCTGTTCTGAAGGAGGTTCCGCCATGTTCCGCCACCGTCTGTTGATGCTCCTGCTGCTGGCGAGCTCCGCCCTGCCCCTGCAGGCGGCGGATGCTGCGCCGGGACGCGGCCTGAAGGAGATTCCGGATCCCGAACTGAACCTGATGCGCGGCCGCTACACCGTGGGCGGCAATACCGTCGCGTGGTTCGGGGTGACGATGGTCTCGCAGTGGCAGGCCGGCAACGGAAACGTATTGCAGGGTGCGTTGACCCTGGGCATGGACTTCCGCGGCGGCGGCAGCCCGAAACTGAGCTTCCAGCCAAGCGTGCACGTGACTGCCGCAGATGCGCCGCTGCCGGACACGCAGGGCCGCCATATCGACAGCACCGGCCTGGCCAACGCCAATGGCCTGGTGCAGAGCGTGCAGGTGGCCGGCGATGGCAACGTCGCCCGCAATGCGACCACGCTGGTGGTGCGCAACGGCACGGTACCGGGCCTTTCCGATGACGGTGCCCATTCGCTCAGTGCGCAGGGTGCAGGCGCCTCGGCCTCCGCAGTGCTGGACGGCAACCAGGCACGCCTGCAACTGCAGGTGGAGGGCCAGGGCATGGTCCAGCAATGGATACGCAACGGCAGCGTCGGCCAGGGCATCGCCCTGGCCGGTGACGGGCAGATCGCCAGCAACCAGCTGCGGCTGGAACTGGTGCGGGATACCGCGGGCGGCAACCTGCCGTTGAGCCAGAACGTGGCCCAGGCGATTGCGATGAACCGCGGCATGGGGCCGGGCCGATAGCACCACGGCACGGCGTTGGGGGAAGCGTTCCACAACGCAGGACACGAACATGCACACCTTGATGAGGATCACCCCGTTGGCGCTGGCGGCGCTGGCGGGCACCGCCTTTGCCGCACCGCCAGCGGCGGACGATGGCGCCGACGTGCAGGCACTGGCCAGCCAGCTGGAGCAGCTCAAATCCAACTATGCACAGGAAGTGCGGCGGCTGCGCGAACTGGACATGCAGGTGCAGGCGATGCAGGCGCGATTGAGTGGACGCACCGGGCCCACCGGGCCGGGAACGGCGGCGGCAACGGGCGCCGCAGTCGAGCATGGCTCGACGCTACAGACGTCGCAGGGTAGCGAGGGCTACGCCAGCACGGCGGCCGAGGCACAGCAGGCGAAGCAGGAATCGCGGCGCAGCGTGGATGACGTGAAACAACAGCAGTCGGCCCTCTTCTCGCGCCGCTTCACCGTCGAGAACAGCCTCACCTACGCCCGCTACGACCGCAAGCAGCTCACCCTCAATGGTTTCCTGGCGCTGGACGCGATCTTCCTCGGCAACATCGCCATCGAGAACGTTGAATCCGATTCGCTCACCTACAACCTGGCCGCACGTTGGGGTGTCAGCCCGAACCTGACGCTCAACCTGGACGTGCCTTACCTGGCGCGGCGCACCGTCTACCAGAAGGGCGGCGCCGGCGGCGCGGCGGCCGCGATCGCGCAGGAAGAAACCAATGGCAACGGGCTGGGCGATATCGGTTTGAGTGCGAACTACCGCTTGTTCGGCGAACGCGGCTGGCGCCCGGAAACGGTGCTCACCGCCGGAGTCACCGCCCCTACCGGGCGCGCACCCTACGGTCTGGACTGGAAGGTGATCGAGCGCGACGACGATGACTACATCCGCTTCGCCGTTCCCAGGGAACAGCCCACCGGCAATGGCGTGTGGCAGGCCAATGTGGGCCTGTCGATGGTCAAGACCGCCGATCCGGCAATCCTGTTCGCCAACGTTGGCTATGTGCATTCGTTCCCGCGTGGTTTCAGTGATATCGACAGCAACCCCGACACGGTCAACCCGGGTGACGTGAAGCTCGGCGGCGCGGTCTACTTCGGCGCTGGCGTGGCCTTTGCGTTCAACGAGCGCACCAGCCTCAGCCTGTCCTTCAGCGACCGCATCAGCGCCCGCGCTTCCACCCGTTTCCAAGGCGGGAAGTGGATGAAAGTGATCGGCAGCGACGCCAACGCGGCATCACTGAATCTGGGCGTGACCTACGCGCTCAACCAGCACACCACACTGGTGACCCTGCTCGGCATCGGGCTGACCCCGGATGCACCGGACTTCACTCTCGCCTTCAAGATCCCGTACATGTTGTAGAGACAGCGCCAGGCACGGTCCTGCGCCCCGGCAGGGCCTGGATTCATCTTCCGGCACCACAGCGGTCCCTGCCCGCTGCTATATTCAGCCCAGCTCGGCAGGCATGGTGCCTGCCCTCGAATCACAGGGAGTTGGACATGGGTCTGGTACAGGCGGTGAAGGGTGCGGTCGGTGGTGTGCTGGCCGACCAGTGGAAGGATTTCTACACCGTGCCCACGGGCCTGCCCTCGACGGCGGCCCTGTTCGCGGCGGTGCCGCGCGGCACCAACGCCGGCCGCGGCTCCAACACCAGCGGCTCGTCCAACATCATCAGCAACGGCTCGAAGATCATCGTGCCGGAGGGCTACGGCCTGCTGCTGTTCCAGGACGGCGCGATCACCGCGTTCGTCGCCGAACCGGGCGGCTACGAGTGGCGTTCGGACGACCTGAACTCGCAATCGATCTTCGCCGGTGACGGCCTGGTCAGCACCTTCATCAAGCAGAGCTGGGAACGCTTCAAGTTCGGCGGCCAGCCCGGTTCTCAGCAGGCGGCTTATTTCGTCTCGCTGAAGGAGCTGCCGGACAACCGCTTCGGGACCCAGTCGGAAATCTACTGGGACGACGGCTTCCTCAATACCCAGGTGGGTGCAGTCACGCGTGGCTCGTACACGCTGAAGATCGTCGACCCGATCCTGTTCGTGAAGAACTTCGTGCCGGCCAGTTACCTGCAGCCGGGCCAGGTGTTCGACTTCACCGACCTGGACAACGCCGCCGCCAGCCAGCTGTTCAATGAAGTGGTCGGTTCGCTGGCGCCGGCTTTCAGCCTGTACACGAACGATCCGGGCAAGGGCAACCGCATCACCAGGCTGCAGCAGGACTCGCTGGGCTTTGCACAGAGCCTGTCGGCCGCCGTCGAGCAGGGCTACCAGTGGAAGTCGGATCGCGGCCTGGCCATCGTCAAGACCGCCATTGTCTCGATCGAGTACGACGCCAACACCCGCGAACTGCTGAAGACCGTGCAGCGCGCCGATGCCCTGTCGGGTTCGCGCGGTAATTCCAACCTGCAGGCGAGCGTCGCCCAAGGCATCCAGTCGGCCGGCGAGAACGGCGGTGCGGCTGGCCTGGTCGGTGTCGGCATGGCCTCAGGCATGTTCGGTGTCGGCGGCATGCAGCAGCCGGTCACGCCGGCTGCCGACGATCCGGTGGCCAAGCTGAAGAAGGCCAAGGAAATGCTGGACCTGGGCCTGATCACCCAGGGCGACTATGACGCCCTGAAAGCCAAGGCGCTGGGCCTGTAACAGCAGGACGCACAACCCACATGTCCGATCCCAGAAACGGCCCACCGCCGCTGCCCGGATCCGTGCCCGCGACGCCGCCGTCCTTGCCGGCGGCGTCGTTGGATGGGCCCGGTTCGCCGCAGGACGTCCCTCCCCTGCCCGGCAGCTTCCCGCTGGACACCTCGAAACTGCCACAGGCCATCCGCGATGAAGTGGAAGCGCCCGATCCTGTGGCCATTGATACCTCGGCCAGCGAGCTGAAGGACGGCCTCAACCGCTGCCCGAAGTGCGGCGCCACCGACATCCGGCCCAAGGCCGGCACCGATATCCTCATCTGCCTGTACTGCCGTCACGAATGGCATGGCGCGCGGGTCGAGGAGGAATTCGGGCTGGGCGAGGCCATCCACCAGTTGCGTGGCACGGTCATCGCCTCCGGCGCGCGTGACATCGACGCCGACACCTCGGCGTTGATGACGTTCAAGTGCACGGGCTGCGGCGCCGAAGTCACGGTCAACACCGAAAGCACGATGACGGCGCGCTGCCACTGGTGCCGCCACGTCTTCGGCGTCAACGAACAGATCAGCAATGGTGCGGTGCCCGACGCGGTGCTGCCCTTCCACATCAAGAAGGACGATGCGGTCGCGCGCATCCGCCAGTTCGTCGACAAGCGCCGCATGTTCGCGCTGAAGGCGTTCAAGGAGCAGTTCACCCCGGAAAACGTGGTGGGCGTGTTCCTGCCCTACATGATCGTGGACAGCAACGTCAGCGTGGCCGTGGCCGGCAAGGGCGAGATCCAGACCCGGCAATACACGGTCGGCAGCGAGAAGAACAAGCGCACCCTGTACGACGCCGATGTCTACCAGGTCGAACGCCAGGTGGATTTCACGGTTGATGACCTGCCTCTGGAATCCTCGGCCGAGCGCGGCAATCTGGATACCCGCGCCAACACCAACAACATCATCAACACCATCCTGCCGTTCGACACCAAGAACGCGGTGAAATGGAACGCCTCATACCTGGCTGGCTTCACCTCCGAGAAGCGCAACCTGGATGTGGAAAAGCTGCGGCCGCGGCTGGAAGACCAGCTGCTGTCGATCGCCCGCGCGCAGGTGGAAGGGTCGGTGAGGCGCTACAACCGTGGCGTGCGCTGGGAACAGGAACAGCTGGAGGTGCATGGTACGCGCTGGGTGTCGATGTACCTGCCGGTGTGGTTGTACTCGTATCACCAGCCCGGAAAGAACGGCGGCATGCTGCACTACATCGCGGTGAACGGCCGTACCGGCGAAACCATGGGCAGTGTGCCCGTGCAGCAATGGAAGATGCTGCTGGCGGCCCTGGCCACCGGCACCGTCATTGAAGCCCTCGCAATTGCCTTCCTGGTGGCATCGACATGAGCGACGACAGTGGCCTCTGGCTGTTGGCGGCAGGTCCGGCCGGCGCAACCGCGCTGTACTGGGCGCTGTACCGCTATTACCGCAACACCGACAAATCGCACTCCTTCGAGCACGAGACCGAGATCGAGGCCAAGCCGGTCACCGGCTCGGACCAGCAGGTCGGCCGGGTCACCGGCACCGAGGAAAAGCGCATCCGCGGTGACAATGTGTATGAGTACCGGAAACGGGTGGCAAGGGTGAAGCCGGATCAGTAGCGCCAGGCCATGCCTGGCTGCGGGTCATGCCGGCCGATGGCCGGCATCCCTTCGGTATCTGCACGTCAACCGGCCAACAGCCGGCACGACCTATCAGCCAGCCTGACCCAGCCGCACCTTCAACTGCTGGATCTCCTGCTCGCTGACCCCGATCGACTTCAGGTACCCTTCCGCACCACCGTACTGACTGTGCAGCGCCGCCAGGAACTGCTCCATGTTGTCCGGCGCAGTACCGGCCATGCCCGCCAACTTGCGGCCGATCTCCGGGTTCTGCTTGACCAGCGCCATGATCTGCGCGTTCATCGCGCTATCCTTCGGCTGCCCTTCCAGGTAATGCGCGGAGATCGCGTAGTTGTGCACGATCTCGGCCTTCGGCACGCCGGCCAGGTCCAGCAGCAGGCCTGCGATGATGCCGGTGCGGTCCTTGCCGGCCGTGCAATGGAACAGCACCGCACCGTCCTGCTGCGCGGCAATGCGCTGGAACACCTGCTTGAACTGCGGCTGGCTGTGGCCCAGCCACTGCACGTAGGCTTCGCCCAGCGAATCCGGGAAGCTGGTCATCATCTTCTGCAGGTCCATCTTCTCGGTGCCCATCAGGGAGATGCGCTGATAATCGAAACGATCATCGCGGGCCAGCAGGTCCGGCGACTGTGCCTCCTCATCGGCGGTGCGCAGATCGATGTCCAGCTTCACACCGGCGGCGACCAGGGCATCACGGTCGGCTTCGGTCAGGCGGCCGAGATCGGCGGTGCGCACGAATGCATCGGCCGGAATCGGACCGTGGCGGCCCTGGAGGCCGGCGAAGGTACGTACATTCCAGGCACCCTGCAGCGGAATCACCCGTTGTGCATCGGCAGCGACCGGCTTCACATTGGCGGCGGCGGAGGCCTTCGCGGCGACGGCGTGTGGCGCATCAGCGGCAACAGCCGTCGCGGCCAGCGGCAGGCTCAGCATCAGGGCCAGGGCGAGTTCGGTATGGCGGGTCTTCATGGGGTTCTCCGTTCGAATCAGAAGTTGACGGCCACATCCAGGCCGAAGGTGCGCGGGTCGTTGAAGATGCCGCTCTGGCCCAGTGCCGCGCTGTTGATCTTGTAGAACAGGTGCTGCTCATCCAGCAGGTTGCGTGCCCACAGCGAGAACGACATCGTGGTGCCGGTGCTGTTGACCGGCACATCTACCAATGCCACCCGTGCATTCACCACGAACGAGCTGTCGGTGAGCATCTGGTCGTACTCGCTGGTGTAGTAGCCGTCGGACCAGTTGCCGTCCACATGGAACTTCAGTGCCGAGAAGTTGGCGAATGGCACCAGATAGTCGACCGACAGGCTGCCCGCACTCTTCGGTGCCAGCAGCGGCTGCACGGTCACCTGCACGCCAGCGCCGAACGGGTCCGTCGCGGTCTGCGCATCGATCTTCGTGTAGGCGTAGTTGAGGCCGAGGGTGAGGTTGTCCACCGGCACCACGTTGAATTCCAGCTCCGCACCCCGGGACTTGCCATCGCTCAGTGCGTTGGTGGTGACCATGGTGGTGCGTGTTTCACCGCTGTTCGGGTCGAACGGCAGCGAGAAGTCCATCTGCTTGTGCGCGATGGTCGAATCGAACACGGCCAGGTTCAGGCGTGCACGGTTGTCCCAGAACTGCGATTTGAAGCCGAGCTCATAGGCCGTCACTTCCTCCGGACCGAAGGCCGCGTAATTGGTCGAACGTGAGTTGGCGCCACCCGCCTTGAAGCCGGTGCTGTACTTGGCATAGACCATGGCGTGTTCGCCAAGGTCGTAGGCAATGTTGACCATCGGGTCGAAGCGGCTCCAGCGGTCCTTGAACGCAAGGTTGGTGGCGGCACCGTTGACGATGTACAGGTTGCCCTTCTTGTCATCACGGGTGTAGCGACCGCCGGCGGTCAAGTGCAGGCGCTGCAGTGCTTCCGGTGTCCACGTGGCCTGGCCGAACACGCCCAGGCTGTCGGTCCACGCCTTGCTGGCACGGTCGATACGCACCCGGGAAAGATCCAGCGGATTGGTCGCGGGGTTCACCGTGTAGCTGTTGCCACCCGGCCCCCACACCAGCATGTTCGGGGTCTGTGCATTGTCGCCAGCGGTCTCGTGGTAGTAGAACGCACCGCCAAGGAACTGCACCTGCGAGGTGTTACCGATCAGCTGGAATTCCTGGCTGTACTGGTGCTGGTAGACCTGGGCCAGGCTGTAGCGGCCGAACGGCGTGCCGGCGCCACCATAGGCCGAGATCGCATCGACCAGGCCCATGTCGAACTGGCCCTGGGTCAGCTCGCGGTAGGAACTGATCGACTTCAGCTCAAGGTTGTCATTCAATGCCCACGACAGGTTCAACAGATGGCCGCTGGTGCGGCCGATATTGTCTTCCTGCGGCCCGCCCAGGATGGCGCTGTCGCGGCGGTCCTGGCTGGCACCTGCCTTCTGCAGCGGGCTGAGGTAGGCGCCTGGCACCAGCACCTGGGTGTGATACGGCGTGGTGGCATCGTAGGAGCGGTCGAAGGCGTACAGCAGCGAAAAGTCATCGCTCGGCTGCCACAGCGCGCTCAGGCGTGCGCCGCGCTTGTCGTAGCTGTTGAAGTCGCGCTCGCCGCGCATGGGATTTTCGGTGGTGCCGCCGCGCTTGGCCTGTACGGCGTCGATCTTGAAGCTGACATCGCCCACCTTGGGCAGGTCCAGGTGCAGCGCACTGTTGTACCCACTGAAGTTGGACACGCCGGCGCTTATGCTGCCGCCGAATTCACCGGTGGGCGCCTTGGTCACGATGCTCACTGCGCCGCCTTCTGTATTGCGGCCGAACAGCGTGCCCTGCGGGCCCTTCAGCACTTCGATGCGCTCCACGTCGTACAGCATGCTGCCCAGCCCCTGTGCGCGGCCCATGAACACCCCGTCGACGTAGAGGCCGACACCGGCATCGCGCGCCGGCTGGTTGGCGTCGCCGGAGGCGCCGATGCCACGGATGCCGATGTTCAGCGCAGAACTGCGGGTGGCGAACGGCGTGACCCGCAGCGAGGGAATGGAGCCATCGGACAGGCTGCCGAGCGATATCGCGCTGCGATCCTTCAGCGCTTCGGCGTCGACCACCGACACCGAGATCGGCGTGTCCTGCAGGTTGGTGGCGCGCTTCTGTGCGGTCACCGTCACCTGGTCCAGGGCGACCACGGTGCGAGCCGCATCGGCGGATGCGCCGGCGTCGGCGCCAGGGCTGTCTTCGGCATGGGCCAGCGTCGGCAGAGCGGCGGCGATGGCGAGGGTGAGCAACGGGCAGTGCAGCGTGGCGTGGCGCATCGGACTCATTCGCGGGAGGAGAGGACCGGCGCAGTCTGGGAGGCGGGAATTACAAATGAATGACCGTTCATTCACACCTTCTGTGACGTACTATCCCGCCTCTGGATGCCCCGACTTCACCCAATGACGCCGAAATCCGCCGTAGCAGTAGCCGCTGACGCCCCAGCCGCCGCCCATGCCGAATCCCAGCGCCGTCGCATCCTCGACGCCGCCCAGAAGTGCTTCATCACCCGCGGATTCCATGCAGGTTCGATCGGCGACATCGCCGCCGAGGCCGAGATCAGCCAGGGGCTGATGTACCGCTATTTCGCCAACAAGCGCGCCCTGATCCTGGCCCTGATCGAGCGCCAGCTGCGCCACGACCAGGCCTCGATCAGCCAGATGCCGGCGGCGTCGGATCTGGTCGATGGCCTGCTCGCGTGCTACCAGCAATGGGCACGCGGCGAGGTGCTGCCGATCCACGGCAATGCCATCGCCAGCGTGGCGCTGTATGCGGAAATCAACGCCGAGGCGCATCGCGACCCGGTGCTGGCCGGGGTGCTGCGCACCCATGACAAGCAGACCAGTGCCGCGATCCATGCCTGGCTGCGCCAGCGTGATGTCGATCAGGGCCGGAGCGTGGACGAAGAGCAGATTGCCGGACGCACCCTGCTGCTGCGGCTGCTGGTGGAAGGCCTGGCGATGCGTGCGGTACGCGACCCGGACCTGCCGCCGGAACGGGTACGCGCCCTGCTGGCCGATGCCATTGCGCGGGTGATGGCCGATTGAGGGGCGTTGAGGCGCGCCCTCACACCGCCTCCCGCCCTACCGGTTCGATACTCGCGCGATCCAACCTGCCGAGGATGCTGCAATGGCCGCCGTGCTCCCCCGTACCTGCCTGCTCGCGCTGTGCTGCCTGGCGCTGCCCGCCCTCGCCCAGGAGGCCTCGTTCGGCTTCGGCCAGCAGACCGCCCGCACCGACCAGACCACCCATTCGAGCAGCACCGAGATCCAGAACAGTGGCTCAATGACCACGCAGACCACTACCAGCGGCAGCTCGCAATCCGAGTCGCGCAGCGAAAGCAAAGGCATCGACGTGGGCTTCGGCGTCCATGACAACAACGACGACTGGCGCGATGACCGCGATACACGCGACAGCGACCTGGTCGGCAGCTGGACACTGGGCCAGGAGAACGGCAGCACCTGCACCATCGAGCTGAAGAACATCGAGTGGTTCGGCGGCTACAGTGCCTATGTGCCTGCCGGCTGCCCGGATGGCTTCTTCTCGGCCAACCGCTGGGTGCTGTCGGGCAACCAGCTGCTGCTGACAGACACCAGCAACACCGTATTCGGGCGCTTCCGCGCGTCGGGCGGCGGACGCTGGACGGGGTACCGTGAATCGGATGGTGCGCGCTTGTATCTCAATCCCAAGGGGCGCTGATCGCACCGTGCACGCAGCAGGCACGCGCTGATCGGGAATATCAGGCATCCGCCCCACCCCGCAGCTGACATGTCCGCTCCCTCCGGCTCCCGTCTCGTCATCTATGCCGCACTCGCCGGCAACCTCGCCATTGCCATTGCAAAGTTCGTCGCCGCCGGCATCTCCGGCAGCTCGGCCATGCTCAGCGAAGGCGTGCATTCGCTGGTCGACACATTGAATGAACTTCTGCTGCTGTACGGGCTGCGCCGTGCCGGCAAGGCGCCGGATTCCCTGCATCCGTTCGGCTATGGCCGCGAGCTGTACTTCTGGAGCTTCATCGTCGCCCTGCTGGTGTTCGCGGCCGGTGCCGGCGTTTCGGCCTACGAGGGCATCCAGCACATCCGCAGGCCGGAGCCGGCCACCAACCATGCGTTGAGCTACAGCGTGCTGGGCATTTCCATCCTGTTCGAGGGTGGCTCCTGGTGGGTGGCGCTGCGCGAGTTCCGGCGTACCAAAGGCAAACTTGGCTACTTCGAAGCCTTCCGCCGCAGCAAGGATCCTTCCACCTTCACCGTACTGCTGGAAGACAGCGCTGCGTTGCTCGGGCTGGGCTTCGCACTGATCGGCCTGGTGGCCGCGCAGGTGCTGGACATGCCGGTGCTTGATGGCGTTGCGTCACTGTGCATCGCCGGCGTGCTGGCCGCCACCGCCTTCCTCCTGGCCCGTGAGACCAAGGGCCTGCTGGTCGGAGAACCTGCCCATCCAGCAGTGGCCGAGCGGATCATGGCGGTGGCCGAAACCGATCCGGACCTGCGCCGCGCCAATGGCGTGACCACCATGCAGATGGGCCCGGAACAGGTCGTGGCCATGCTCAGCGCCGAGTTCGAGGATGACCGCCGGACCCCGCAGATCGAAGCCTGCATCACCCGCATCGAAACGGCGGTGAAGCGCGAGTATCCGGAACTGGTGGCACTGTTCATCAAGCCGCAGACGCCGGAGGTGTATGCCGCCCGGCGCGCTGCATTGGCCGCACCGCCTGCGCCGGAATGACGCGGCGTCCGCGCCCGTTTCACCTGATCGATGCCACAGTGCCACGGTCTTTCACCCGAGCCTGCCACCACCGTGCCGGATTGGTTGCCCGCCTCCCTGCAGATCCTGCCGCGCCGCTTCTACCGGCGTCCATCGACCGACGTTGCGCCGGAGTTGCTCAACAAGCTGCTGGTGCGCGACGATGGTCGCGCTGGCCGCATCGTCGAGGTTGAAGCCTATGCCGGCAGCGACGATCCCGCCGCGCACTCCTATCGCGGGCCAACGCCGCGCACGGCCAGCATGTTCGGTGAGGCCGGCCACCTCTATGTCTACTTCACGTACGGCATGCACTGGGGCAGCAACGTGGTCTGCGGAGAGGTCGGTGAAGGCGTGGCGGTGCTGCTGCGGGCCATCGAGCCGTTGCTGGGCCTGGAGCGTATGCGCGAACTGCGCCCCGCCGCGCGCCGCGACCACGATCTGGCCAGTGGCCCCGGCAAGCTCTCGCAGGCCTTCGGGTTGGACCGCAGCTTCGACGGCGCCGATCTGGTAACAGGCAGCCATGGCATCGTGATCGCCAGCGATGGCACCCCGCCTCCGTCCGACCCGGAAGTTGGTCCACGCATCGGCATCACCCGAGCCGTCGATTTCCCCTGGCGATGGCACGTCCGTGACCACCGTCACGTATCGGTGCGGCGACGCCGCATCTCCGCCCCCGCAAGGAAACGTTGATGACACCTCTCGACAAGCCGTTGCGACGCGAACTGGAGATCGATGGCCAGCCCTACACCCTGACTGTGGACCCTGAAGGCCTGAAGCTGGCGGAGAAGGGGCGACGCAAGGGCATTGCGTTGCGCTGGCAGGATCTGGTGTCCGGGGACGCGGCACTGGCAACCGCATTGCAGGCGTCGCTGCGCGAGCACTGAACCGGCGCACCCAGCTCACGTCGGCATCACCCAGCCATGGCGATACATAACGCCGCACCTACTACGTTAGTCCCAGACAGCCGCCGCAACCGCCCTCGCCACCCAGCCCTGAAAAGCGCCATGGACGAAGCCGAACGACTGCTCGAAATCGAACGACTGCACCTGTTGGATACGCCGCCGGAGCCGGTGTTCGATGCCATCGTCGCCGCCGCCCGCGCCGCAACCGGCATGACCATGGGCCTGATCAGCGTGGTGGCCGAAGACCGCCAGTGGTTCAAGGCCAACATCGGCCTTGAGGGCGTCCGCGAAACGGCCCGCGAAATTTCCTTCTGCACCCATGCCATACGCCAGGACGAGCTGTTCGAGATACCCGATGCGCGCCAGGACCCACGTTTCTCCACCAATCCCCTGGTGACGGGTGGGCCGCGTATCCGCCACTACGCTGGCATCCCTCTGGGCTCGGCGCACGGCGCACGTATCGGCACGCTGTGCCTGCTCGACCCGATGCCCGGTGTGCTGTCCCCCTCCCAGCGCGAACTGATGGTGCATCTGGCGCGGGTCACCACCCAGGTGCTGGAACAGCGCAGCACCCTGATGGCGCAGGTGGGCCAGGCCAAGGCGCTGCACCGCGAGCTGAAACGCAGCGAGGACTTCCTGGAGCGTACCAACCGTGCCGCACGGGTAGGCGGCTGGGAGATGGACCTGCTGACCAACGATGTGCGCTGGACACGGGAAACCAAGCAGTTGCATGGCGTACGCAGCAACTTCGAGCCTACGTTGGAGACCGCACTCTCGTTCTATCGCGAAGACAGCCGCAACATCATCCGGGCAGCAGTGCAGCGTTGCATCGACGAAGGCGCTTCCTGGGAAGTACAGCTACCGATGACCACCGCCGACGGTCGTGCGATCTGGACCCGGGTCGTTGGCAGCCGGCAACAGGTCGACGGCCATCCGCGCCTGGTCGGGGCGATCCAGGACATCACGGACGAGCGAGCCGCGCTCGACGCGCTGGAAGCGAGCGAAACCCGCTACCGGCGGTTGTTCCACTACAGCCTGGGCCTGATCTGCACCCACGCGCTGGACGGCACATTGACCTCGGTGAATCCCGCGGCGGTGCAGTCGCTGGGCTTCGAGGAAAGCCAGATGATCGGGCGCAGCCTGTGTGACCTGATGCCGCCGGAAAAACGCGAGGGCTTCAAGGCCTACCTCGCTCGGATCCGGGCAAATCACACCGACGCTGGCGTGATCGAGCTGATTGCCGCCGACGGTACGCGCCACTACTGGGCGTACCACAACGTGCTCGACAGCGAGGCCAGCCCGCCCTACGTGCTGGGACATGCACAGGACGTCACCGCGCTGCGGATGCAGGAGCAGCAGCTGCGCGAAATGTCCTTCAAGGATCCGCTCACCCAGTGCTACAACCGGCGCTACCTGCACCGGCTGGATGAACTGATTGACGAGCGCTGGGCCTGCGTGATGTTCGACCTGGACCACTTCAAGCACATCAACGACACCCAAGGCCACCGGCGTGGCGACGCCGTCCTGGTCGAGTTCGCCACGTTCCTGCGCTCACCGCTGGGCAAGGATGAGACAGTGGTGCGACTGGGCGGCGACGAATTCATGGTGGTACTGGTCGCGCCCGCGGACGGCCGGTTGAGCGAACTGGAGCATTGGTACCAGGACCACGCCGCGCTCTCGCCCAGCGCGTTCTCGATGGGTGCGGCCATCAACACGCCCGGCGAGCCGGTGGCCGACACCATCCAGAAAGCGGACAGCCGCCTGTATCGCACCCGCGCACGGGTACGCCGCGAGCGACGCGAGGACCCCGCCGCGCGTTGATCACGCGCTTACCGTCACCCAGGCCGGCGCGTGGTCGCTGGCCTTTTCCTGCAGGCGTACCCAGCGGTCGACGCCAGCGTCCTTCAGTCGCTCCGCCAGTACGGGGTTCAACAGCAGATGATCGATGCGCAACCCACGGTCGCGCTCGGCATGCTGGCGGAAATAGTCCCAGAAGGTATAGATCGTGGCGTCGCCGTGCACCTCCCGCACCGCATCGGTCCAGCCCTGCGCCAGCAGTCGTTCAAAGGCTTCGCGCACTTCAGGCTGGAACAGCGCATCGCGGCGCCAGGCCTTCGGGTCATAGACATCGGCGTCCGTGGGAATCACGTTGAAATCACCCAGCAGCAGCGCCGGATGCGGCAGCTCGACCAGGCTGCGCGCATGCCGGATCAGGCGCTCCATCCAGCGCAGCTTGTAGTCGAACCTGGGCCCGGGCTGCGGGTTGCCGTTGGGCAGGTAGAGGGCACCCACGATGACCCCATGCGCCGCCGCCTCCAGGTAGCGGCTCTGGGTGTCCTTGGGCTCGCCCGGCAATCGGCGGCGGCTCTCGACCGGCGTGGTCCCTCGTGCCAGCAGCGCCACGCCGTTCCACCGCGCCTCGCCCTGCCAGAGCGCGCCGTAGCCCGCCTCTTCCAATACTGAAGCCGGAAACGCGGCGTCGGTCGCCTTCAGTTCCTGCAGGGCAACCACATCCGGCGATTCCCTGTGCAGCCAGTCCAACAGCTGCGGCAAGCGTGTGCCGATGCCGTTGACGTTGAACGTGGCAATGCGAAGCGTTTTACGTCGGGCCATGCAGGAAGACTCCTCGGCGCCGGGAATGAGCATTCACTGTGCGCGCCCGCGCATGCAGAGTCCGTGGATGCCATGTCATGACAGGGTGCCATCCGTTTCACGAACCGCTGCCACGGGCGACAGCAGGCTGGTCACCCGTGGCCAGTGACGGAGAAGCCCCATGGCGGTGCGCCCGCTGCGCGCGATCTACCAGGTCGACCCCTACCTGTTCCGCGACAGCAATGGGCGCGGCTGGGGCACCCTGGATGGCATCACGGAAAAGCTGGACTACCTGCAGTGGCTCGGTGTCAGCCACCTGTGGCTGCTGCCGTTCTATTGCAATGCCGGCCGTGACGGTGGCTACGATGTCACCGATCACTACCGCATCGATCCACGCCTGGGTGACGAGGCGGCGTTCCAGCGCCTGGTCGATGCTGCCGACGCACGCGGTATCGGCATCATCGTCGAGCTGGTCATGCAGCACTCTGCCAGCGCCCACCCGTGGTTCGTCGCCGCGCAGCGGGGCGACCC
Organism: Stenotrophomonas maltophilia group sp. SKK55; assembly: GCF_057179845.1. Classification (NCBI taxonomy): domain Bacteria; kingdom Pseudomonadati; phylum Pseudomonadota; class Gammaproteobacteria; order Lysobacterales; family Lysobacteraceae; genus Stenotrophomonas; species Stenotrophomonas maltophilia group sp. SKK55. The sequence goes on along the minus strand of NZ_JBXUHP010000059.1, from coordinate 326,867 downwards.
GGCATGGCGCCGCTGGTACCTGTGGAGCGACCACGTGCCCGACGACGGCCTGCAGCCGATGTTCCCACCGATCGAGGCGTCTGCCTGGACATGGGACGCCGAGGCCGGCGCGTTCAACCGTCACATGTTCTACCGGCACGAGCCAGACCTGGAGCTGGCCCATGCGCCAGTACGCGACGAACTGCTGCGGGTGATGGCGTTCTGGATGCAGCGCGGCGTGACCGGCTTCCGCGTGGATGCGGTCCCGTACATGGTCGAGCGCGCCCGCCACGCGGACCCGCGCGACGACGGGTTGTGGCTGCTGGAGGAAATGCGCGCCACGGCAGATGCGCAACAGCCAGGCCTGCCGCTGATCGGCGAAGCGGATGTCCGCGCGTCCCGCTACGGTGACTTCCTGTGCCAGGGGCGGCGGCTTTCGCACCTGCTCGACTTCCATCTGAACAATCATTTCTTCCTGGCCCTGGCGCGCGGCGACGCCAGCGAAGTGGCCCGGGTCATGGCCGAATACGGATCGCAGGCGCCGCCGCACACCCGCATCGCCTGGCTGCGCAACAATGATGAGCTTGACCTGGAGCAGCTGCGGCCCGACGAACGCGAAGCGGTGATGGAGCGCTTCGCGCCCGAACCTGGCATGCGCATCTATGGCCGCGGCATCCGCCGCCGGCTGGCGCCCATGCTGGACGGCGACACCGCGTGGCAGGCCATGGCCTGGGCCGCACTGCTGTCGCTGGGTCAGGTGCCGGTGATCCGGTATGGCGAGGAAATCGGCCTCGGCGACTGCCTGGAACTGCCCGAGCGCAACGCCGTGCGGATGCCGATGCACTGGCACGATCGCCCAGGGGCGGGGTTTACCGATCAGCCACGGCATGCGTGGCGCGCGCCTCCGGCAGACGGCGCTTACGGTTACCGGACGGTGAATGTCGAGGCGCAACGCGCGACGCCCGGCTCGCTGCTGCGGCGTGTGCGCGAGCTGCTGCAGCAACGCAATGCCCATCCCGTGCTGCAGCAGGGGCCACACACGCTCGATCCACCCTCTCCCGCGCTGCTGATGCTCCGCTACGGCGACGCACCCCGCCAGGCGCTTGCACTGATCAACTTCAGCGACAACCCGGTTGAGGTGGACGTACCCCTGCACGGCCCGCTGCACACGCTGGTGGGCCACGGCACCACCATGCAGGATAACCGCTGCTTCCTGCAGGGCCACGGCTATGCGTGGCTGGCCGCCGAGGGCGTCTGAGTGCGCAGTGCGGGCAGCACGTGTTCGGCGAAGTCGTCGATGAAGCGGTCCTGCTCGCGGTTCACGTTGTGCAGGTAGATGCGATCGAAGCCCAGTGAGTGCAGTTCCTGCAGCCAGGCCCGGTGTTGGCCAAGATCCGCCGAGACATGCACGTGCTGGCGCAGCACCTCGGCACTGACCGACCGGGCCTGTGCCTCGAACTGCTCGGGCTGGTCCAGGCCTTCGGCCAGTTCCGGTGGCAGCACATTGGCGCTCCACTGCTCCATCGCGCCTTCCAGTGCCGCCTGTTCGGCACGCGCGTAGGAGAGCTTGGCCTGCAGATACATCGGCTTGCCCCTGCCACCGCCCTGTTCGAACGCCGCCACCACACGCCGCAACTGCGCCAGTGGCTGGCTGATGGTGATCAGGCCATCGGCCCAGCCCCCCATCCAGCGTGCGGTTTCCTCAGTGACGGCCGCCCCCAGTAGCGGCAAGGGCAGCGCCGGGCGACTGTAGAGCCGTGCCTGGCGCACCTGGAAGCCGCCGCTGTGGTCGACCCGCTCGCCGCCCCACAGCCGCCGCATCACCTCGGCAGCATCGCGCAGCGCCTTCTGCCGCTCGCGCTTGGCTGGCCACGGCTGGCCGGTGATGCGCTCGTTCAGGGCCTCGCCGGTACCCAGCGCCAGCCAGATCCGGCCCGGCGCCAGCTGCTCCAGCGTCGCCGCTGCCTGTGCCACCAAGGCCGGGTGCTGGCGCAGCATCGGGCACGTCACCATGCCCAGGGTCAACGCGCTCTGCACCGCCAGCGCGCCGGCCCACACCCAGCTGTGGCCCGACTGCCCTTGTGCGGTCGTCCACGGGTGGAAATGGTCGGAGCACATCAGGGCCTCGAATCCCGCCTGTTCGGCGCGCAGCGCCAGGCCCAGCAAGGTGGCGGGCGGGAACTGCTCATGCGATGCGTGGTAGCCGATGGTCATCACGGATTCCGTGCGGGGACTGGACACGATGGCAACACCCCTCCAGCTAAAACCGCGTCATGGAAACGAACGCTTCCTGCATCGGGCATCGACGCTGGGCTATCGCCGAAGGCTACATTCCGGCCTGGAGCAACGGCCCGTCACCGGAGATGCAGAGTCACGAAACATGCTGCGTCCTCAATGCCGGCAACGAGGACGCACATGTCACCCTGACCCTCTACTTCGAGGACCGCGATCCGGTGGGCCCCTACCGGATCACGGTGCCGGCACGGCGCACCTGCCATCTGCGCTTCAACGACCTGCAGGATCCGGCACCTGTGCCGCGCGGCACGGGCTTCGCCACCCTCGTCGAATCCGACCAGCCGATCATCGTGCAGCACACGCGGCTGGATTCACGGCAACCGGCCAACAGCATCATGACCACCATCGCGCATCCAGTGTGAAGCCGCGCGCGCAGGCGTCCACGCTGCAACGACACCGCGCCCTCCAGCCGTTTACCCGCTTGGAGGGAGACTGGCGCCGGTTTCCTTTCGGAGAGTGACGATGGCCCTGCCCGACTACCCACGCCCGCCCTTCCCGGCCCAGCAGCAATCCTTCCCCGGCAAGACTGCGCAGATGCAGCCCCGGCCAGACCACGGCGAGGACAGTTATCGCGGGCATGGCCTGCTGCAGGGCAAGAAGGCACTGATCACCGGCGGTGACAGCGGTATCGGCGCGGCGGTGGCGATCGCTTTCGCGCGCGAAGGCGCCGACGTTGCCATCGCATTCCTCGATGGCGAGCAGGACGACGCCCGCCATGTGCAGCAGCAGATCGAACAGGCCGGGCGCAAGGCCGTGCTGGTGCCCTGTGACATCAGCGACCCGGCGCAGGCGCGATCGCTCGTAGACCGCGTGGCCAGTGAACTGGACGGTCTCGACATCCTGGTCAACAACGCGGCCTACCAGCGCTACTACGAGCACTTCGACGACATCACCCTGGATGACTGGAAGCGGACGTTCGATACCAACGTGCATGCCGTGTTCAATCTGACCCGGCTGTGCGTGCCACACCTGCGCGGTGGCGGTGCGATCATCAACACGGCGTCGGTCAATTCCAAGCGACCGACGCCGAACATCCTTCCCTATTCTGCAACCAAAGGTGCCGTCGCCAACCTGACGCTGGGGCTGGCCGGGCTGCTCGCCGAGCATCAGATCCGCGTCAATGCCGTGCTGCCCGGCCCGATCTGGACGCCGTTCATTCCCGCAGGCATGGCCGCCGAAGAGGTCGAACAGTTCGGCGCACAGACGCCGTTCGGCCGCCCCGGACAGCCGGCCGAGCTGGCCTCGGCCTATGTGATGCTGGCTTCGGACAGCGCCAGCTACACCTCCGGTGCGCTGCTGACCATCTCCGGCGGCGCGGCAACACTGTGACCCCTCATGGCCGGACTGCCCGCCTGGATCGAGGACTGGCTGACCGTCGTTGTGCCGGTGGCCGAGGTGCTGGCCATCCTCGGCGTCGCATGGGTGATGGTGCATGCCCTGGCGTGGCTGCTGGTGCAGGCGCGGCGGCGCGGCAGGCTGGCACCAGAGCTTCATGTGGGCCTGCGCCGCGGCGGTGCCTTGCTGCTGTATCTGGCGGCCGCGCTGCTGATACTGGAGCGACTGGGCGTGTCGCGCTCGGTGCTGTGGACCGCGCTGACCGGGTTCATGGCGGTCGGTGCGGTGGCGTTCTTCGCCGCGTGGAGCGTGTTGTCCAACCTGTTCTGTTCGTTCCTGATCGTCGCCACGCGCCCGTTCCGCATCAATGACACCATCGAAGTGCTGGAAAGCGTGGACAAGCCGGGCTTGTGCGGTCAGGTGGTTGATATCAACCTGATCTACACCACGCTGAGTGATCGTGGCGACGGCGCGCGCGGTTGCCTGCTGCGCGTGCCGAACTCGCTGTTCTTCCAGCGCATCACCCGGCACTGGGGTGACGGCGGCTATTCCCAGCTGCCAGGAAGCGTGCCAATCAAAGGCAAGGTGCGCTGAGTAGCTGTAGAGCCGAGCCCATGCTCGGATTGCTGCGCGCAGCGCTCGGTGCGCGCGACTTGAACGGAGTGCAGCCGAGCGCGGGCTCGGCTCTACAGGTGCCATAGCGGGCGGCCCTATTCCGCCGCCAGTGCCTGGATAGGGTCCAGCTGTGCAGCACTGCGTGCCGGGAAGCAGCCGAAGCCCAACCCGATCACAGACGAACACACCAACGCGGCCAGCACCAGATAGGTACCCATGCGCCGCTTGGCGCTACAGGAACTCCGCCATGCGCTGCAGCTCGTCGTCCAGCGCGCCACCAAACACCTTGTCGCGGGCCAGCGACTTGCCGGCATAACCCACGCTCGACACCAACTCACTGTCGCGCACGCTCAGGTTGGCCCAGCCCACTACCTGGTCGTGCCACAGCACCGGCAGTGCGTAGTAGCCGTACTGGCGTTTCGGCGCAGGCGTGTACGCTTCGAACTTGTAGACCCAATTCCACAACAGCTCGAAACGGCGGCGGTCCCATACCACCGGGTCGAACGGCGCCAGCAGGCGCACCTGCTCGTCTGGCGCGTGCCGGCGCGAGCGTGGATTTTCGTCTGCCGGCCAGTACCAGGTGGTGCCCTCCAGCGTGCAGCTGGCCAGCTGCTGCTTGGCCAGCGCCAATGCCTTGCGGGTCTGCTCGGCCAGATGCGGTGCACCATAGCCCAGCAGGCGCACCAGATAGGTAAGGCTGGCCGATGGCAGCGGCGCGTACTTGCGCACCACCAGATCAATCAGGGCAGCGGCGCGTTCGATCTGTGCCTGCTCGCTGGCATCCGGTTCGGCGTGCTCGGCCACTGCATAGATGCGCGTGCCACTATCACGCCGCTGTACGCGCAGCAGGCCGCGGTAGTGCATGCCGTCCAGCAGATGCGTGCTGGCGTTGCTGGTGCCGCCCCAGTAGTTGGTCACCCGCCCATGCGCAAACGCCTGGTCGACCTCGCGGGGGTGTACGCTGCCGCGCTCGCGCACGAACGCCAGCACCTCGGCCGCGCGGCGATGGGTCTCGGCGTCCCACTCGCGCTTGGACACGCGCGGGTGCATCAGCGCCAGATGCTCGCGCGGCAGGAAGCCGTAGTTCACCAGGCAGTCCTCTTCCACCGGCAAGCGCGCATAACGACGTTCAAGATCACCCGCGCGATAGTCCTTCACCCGGTGCCGCAGGGTCAGATCCTGCGCGCGTGCCGGTGCCCGGATCGGGTCGGCCTGCACGAAGCCCAGCTTCCGGATCGCGGTCAGCAGCGTGGTCGGCTTGAACAGGGTGCGCGCCACCGCATAGCGGCGCAGATCTTCAAAGGTGGGCGTGGCTGGCATGGCCGCATTGTAGATCCACGCCATGCGTGGATGGCATCACGGTGACCCGTCCGCGTCCTCCGCATCCAACAACTGCAACGACCCGATCACCAGCGCCCGCATGCCCTGCTTGAACTCGGTGATCACCTGGCCTTCTTCGTCGTCCGCAATCGCGTAGATGGTGTCGGCACCGGCGATGCAATAGAACGCGATCGTGGCCAGCAGCCAGCGTGCCTTGTCCATCGGCAGGCCGAACACTTCGGCCACATGCGCCTGGTGCGAGGCAATCTTTTCCAGCATCGGCGCGGTCGCCACCGTGCGCCGCAGCAGGTATGGCGGCAACCCGGGATGCGCCTTCACCACCTCGCACAACGATTCCACGAACACCATCAGATAGCCCTGCAGGCCGCCCGCCGCATCGGCCGACGCGCGCGGGACCTGCCAGCGCTGGAACACGGCTTCGGCCACCAGCCGCTTCAACGCCTCCAGGTTCGCCACGCGCTTGTACAGCGCGGCCTGGGTCACCGCCAGTTCGGCGGCCACGTTGGCCATGGTCAGGTTGGGCAGACCCAGGCGGATGCCGATGTCGGCCAGGCGCTCGGGGGTGATGGTCGGTGGACGGCCGCGAGGCGGCACCGTGGTTTCGCGTTGCGTGCTCATACCCTGCCGAGGGTGCCAGCAAAGGGACCCTCTTGTCCGCTTCGGTCTCTTTAGTTTAATTTACTCAACTAATTCGGAATGCGTCTGGTTCGCAATCATGGCGCCGTCCGGATCGAGCCCGTGGCTCACTTCCCGCCAGGTCCCCACCCAGCCGACAACCCCGCGCTGCGCCCTCCCCCGTGCTTGCCGTTGGCCGCGCGCCAGGCGCGCTCGCCCTCGCGATTCACAGGACCCTGGCATGACCGTATCCCCCTTCTCCGCTTCACAGAACCAAGCTGCCGCCGTGTCCTGCAGCCAGCCACTTCCACACGGGCTGGCCCGGCGCTACCGCGCATCGGCGCTCGCGCTTGGCCTGATGGCATCGTGTGCCGCGCTGGCCGAAACCGCGCCGTCCACCCTGCCCTCGGTGCAGGTACAGGAACAGCGCCGCGTGACCGGCGACTATGCCGGCGGCCAGGTGGCCGCCGGCGGCCGTATCGGCCTGCTCGGCGACAAGGACTTCATGGATACGCCGTTCAGTACGGTCAGCTACACCGAGTCCTTCATCCGCGACCGCCAGGCCAAGGACCTGACCGACGTCATCGCCGCCACCGACCCCACGGTGTTCAGCAACGGCGTCACCGGTTCCTGGAGCGAGAACTACGCAATCCGCGGCTTCGCCTCCAGCACCAGCGACACCACCTTCAACGGGCTGAGTGGCATGGCGCCCTACTACCGCACCTCGCCGGAAATGTTCGAACGCATCGAGGTACTGAAGGGCCCCTCCGCGCTGCTCAACGGCATGCTGCCGGGTGGTTCGGTCGGCGGCAGCGTCAACCTGGTGCCCAAGCGCGCTGGCGAGCAGCCGCTGTTGCGGGTCAGCGCCAACTTCGCCTCCGACGCGCAGTTCGGCACCCATGTGGACATGGGCCGTCGGCTCGGCGCGGACAAGCAGTTCGGCATCCGCTTCAACGGCGCGTACCGTGATGGCGATGGCGCCGTGGGCAAGCAACGCAAGAAGGTCCAGCTCGGTTCGCTGGCACTGGACTGGCGCGGCGAACGTGCGCGGCTGTCGGCCGATCTGTACAGCGCCGATGACCGTGTTGACGGCCCCGCACGTGGCGTCGGCCTGGCACCCGGCGTCGCCATTCCGCGGCCGCCGCGTGGCGATACGCTGATCAACCCGGACTGGGCCTACGTGGACAGCCAGGACAAGGGCGCGATGCTGCGCGGCGAACTGGATATCAGCGATACCCTGATGGCCTACCTGGCCTACGGCACCAGCAGGACCGACTACCGCTACAACGGTTCGATCAGCGCGCAGATCCTCAACCCGGCCGGCGACTTCACCACGGTGATCGGCCAGCTCGCCTTCGATATCAGGAAGCAGTCCGGCGATGCCGGCCTGCGCGGTTCGTTCCGGACCGGCAGCGTCGGCCACCAGTGGGCTGCCAACGTGACCCACTACCAGCACACCCAGAACGACTACGGCCGCCGCAGCGTGCCGGGCTGGGACTGGACCACCAACCTCTACAACCCGGTGTGGGGCCCGGCCGCGCCGTTCGTAGCGCCGCACATCTCGCATACCGAACTGCAGCTGGACAGCCTCGGCGTTGCCGATACCCTGTCCTTCGCCGATGAGCGCGTGCAGTTGACCCTGGGCGTGCGCCGCCAGCAGGTGGTCAGTGAGACCTTCAACGTCGCCACGGGTGCACGCACCTCGCGCTACGACGAGAGCGCCACCACCCCGGCAGCGGCGCTGCTGGTGAAGGCCACCGACACGATCTCCCTCTACACCAACTACATCGAGGGCCTCAGCCAGGGCGCCACCGCGCCGATGACCGCCGCCAATGCCGGCGATGTATTCGCGCCGTTCCGCACCAGGCAGAAGGAGCTGGGCCTGAAGCTGGACCTGGGCCGCTTCGCGCACACCTTCAGCCTGTATGAAATCAAGCGCCCCAGCAGCTACACCGACCCGGTCACGAATATCTTCTCGTTCGGCGGCGAACAGCGGAACCGGGGCATGGAATGGGGCTTCTTCGGTGCGCCGCTGGACGGCGTGCGCCTGCTGGGCGGCGTGGGCTATGTGCAGCCGAAACTGACCCGCACGGCGGGCGGCGTGAATGAAGGCCGCATGGCCACGGCAATTGCGCAGCGGCAGGCCAAGCTGGGCGTGGAGTGGGATGTGCCCGCGCTGGAAGGCCTGACCCTGACCGGTAATGCCACGGCGATGTCGAAGCAGTACATCAGTGCCGACAACCGCCTGTCGGTGCCGGGGCGCACGTTGTTCGACGTGGGCGCGCGCTACAGCACCACACTGGCCGGCAGGCCGCTGGCGCTGCGCGCCACGGTGAACAACGTGACCAACAAGGCGTATTGGGGCATGCCGTTGCTTTCCAGCCTGGCGCTGGGGGCACCGAGAACGGCTTTGTTCTCGGCAACCATGGATTTTTGAGAAGTTATCCACGCATGGCGTGGATCTGCTGTGGAGCCGAGCATAGACTCGGCTCTCCAGCAGCAGCCGGGGTCAGATCCCCTTGCCTTGGCAAGGGGATCTGACTCCGATGCAGGCTCACTTACCAGGCCATGCGCAAACCCACTTGACCACCCACGTTGCGATAGCCGCGGTCACCGCGCTGCACGCTCAGGCCGCCCCACGCGCCCCAGCGCTGGCCCAGCTTCAGCTCGGCACCGGCCTGCACTTCGTAGCGGTTGCGCGGCACGTCCGCGCCCAGCGTGTCACCGTTGAACTGCAACGTACTGGTTCCGCTGCCACGCAGCCAGTTCACGCCCAGGTACGGCTGCACGGTGTTGCCGGCGGCAGTGCCATGACCGAACACGCGCACGCCCAGGCGCCCGCTCAGGCCACCGGCATCGGCGTGGTTGAGCACCGTGCCATTGCGCTCCACGTGGCGATCGGCGCGGAAGTCAACATGACTCAGCTGCAGCTGCGGCTGCACATACAGTGCGCTTGCGGCACCCTGCCACACGTTGAAGGTGTAGCCGGTCTCCAGCGACGCACTGGCCATGCGCGAATCGTAGTGCTCCGGCGCCAGGCCGATGCCCTGCACCCGGTTGTCGAATCGGCCGTATTGCAGGGTCGCATCCACATACGCGCCTCGCGTGCCATCGGCCTCCTGCAACCAGGTGCCGTACACGCCCACCGCGCTGCCACGCACCCGACCCTTGGCACTGTAGCCAGTCAGATCAGACACTGCGCTGCTGTCGGCGCGACCACTGCCCAGCATCACCCCGGCAGCCGCGTTGCCACGCCGCAGCAGGTCAGTACCGATCTGCAGCACCGAGGTGTTGCTGTTGGCCAACAGCTGGCCACCCACCACGGTGAAGTTGGCCTGACCATGCCCGACCCGTGCCCAGGCATTGCGTGCATCACCTCCATCCAGGCTGCCCAGCCGATCACTCAGCCGGTGGCTGAACATGCCCAGCGCAGCGATTTGATTGGCCAGGTAGACACCGGCCTCCGGGCGCAGCACAGACGGCGGAGTGACCGGGTCAACCGGGTCAACCGGGTCAACCGGCTCGATCGGCTCGATCGGCTCGATCGGCGCACAGCCCGGCGCCAACGGATCGACCTCGCACGGATCGGGCGTCGTCGGCAATTCGGAACGCAGGTACCAGTTGCCTTCACCGCCGGCCACACCACCCTTGTGCAGGAAATACTCGTTGGTGCCGGCAACGGTACGCCCAGCAAGCGTATAGCTCGCATCCGACCTGCCATCGACCTGGATCACGGTGATGCCTTCAAGCGTCGCTGCACCCACACCGCCGACGTTGGACACGTAGACGCGCGCATCGCCATGGGTGTCACCCACCACATGCAGGCGATCCACGGCCGAGTCATCGCCTTCCAGCGCCCCACGGAAGTAGAGGTGCGCATCCTCCGTATGCAGATCACCCTCAACCGTCAGCGAGTTGAAGCGCGCTCCCTCGGAAAGATGCAGCGCACTGCCGCGGACATCAAGCGATCCGACACGCGAATCTCCACTCAACGCCCAGGTACTACCATTCTCCAGCCACAACGAACGCACGGCGTCCGAACGTCCCGTCCACGTTGACGCACCGGACAGCCGCACGTGCAGATCCGCCGCCGCGCCGACAGGGCTCGACGTAACGCCCGGTGCCGAAACAATATCGCCGCGGATTTCCGAGCCTCCGCTCAGCACGACATCGACGCGTCCGCTAGCTGCTGGATCCCGGGATACCGCTGTGCCATTCCCGCCATACAGGAATGCGCCGTTGGACAATTCAATACGGGTGTCGCCGCTACCTTCAATGCGCACTGAGCCATGCTTTTCACTGAAAACCACCGTGCCATCCAGCTGCAGCTGGCTGGCATCGCGCAGTACCGCGCCCCACGCGCCTGCCCCAGAGCCATCACATCAGTGCGTTGCAACTGGACGTGGCTGCCTCCTGTGGCGACGATACCGTGTGCCGCATTTCCCGAGGTCTGCACTGTCGCCTGCGACAACGCGAGCTGCGCGTTGTCCAGGTCGACACCCCTTGCAGCGTCACCGCGGGTTTCAATGGCGATCTGCGTTCCATCGAACCCCGCCGCCACTGCCGCAATACCCGCCGCGCCATGACCCGTGGTCAGAATGCTGCTGGAGCGACCCAGGAACACGGCGCTGCCCGCTCCCTCCACGCGCACGCCGGCAGCTTTCTCACCCTGGGTTGACAAGTGGATGCCGTCGTCCCCGAAGATCATGCCGCCATTAAGTGCATGGAAGGCGTGCTGGGCAGGATCAGTGGTGACATAGTCACCCGCTGCAGGCATTTTGAAGTCCTCACCCGCGATGCTGCCATCAGCGACAACATGCTGTGCCATGGCCAGCGGGATGTGAAACAGGATGCCGGCCAATGAGGCGGCAAGGAGATGACGAGGTGGCGCCGAACGCATCGATGCTTCTACTTGTTGTGTATCCGGAGAAAAGGCGGATTTCAGAAGCGGCCACTGTGTCAGTTCACCCAGAGCATCTGAATACAACTTGTTTCAAAGTTGATCACGACAAACTATGGCGATCTACGCCATTCATTGTCAGCTACCGCTGATTCGTCGCACCCAGACAGACATCACCAGGCCATGCGCAGACCCACTTGGCCGCCCACGTTGCGATAGCCACGGTCACCGCGCTGCACGCTCAGGCCGCCCCACGGCCCCCCAGCGCTGGCCCAGCTTCAGCTCGGCGCCGGCCTGCACTTCGTAGGCGGTGTGGTCATATTCGCCTTGGCGATAAGACCTGACGCGTCCGGCGAAATGTTGCCTGCGTACAACCCCGTCGAAGCCTCGCCGGAGATCCGCAGGTGCGACCGGCCGATCCTTGCGCCGTCCACATGGTTGCTGGCCATCACCACGGCGTCGGACATCATCCCTTCAGTCTCGACCGGGCTGTCGTCCATCACCAGATAGCCATGGTGATGATGTCCATCTCCACGCCAGGCCAGCGATCGCGACTGCCGATCACGGTGGCGTCGTAGACCTCCAGCGACCGATCGAACCAGAGACCGTGTGCGGCAATCTCAACGCCGCACAGGTAGGACACCTCTACAGCCGGATCACCCGGATCTGCCGGGCGCGGAATGCTCGGGCAAGGCACGCCGGGAGGAGCGGCGGCCACCGATGCTGCGGGCAGAACCAGGGCCAGCACCAGTGCTGCCGCCAGAGGCTGTCGGGTGAGGTTGTTCATGGCGTCCAGGAATCGAAAGGTGTTATGCCCGGAAACTTTCGCGCCGTACGCCACCGAATTCCATGCAACTTGCTGCAAATCCATCCGCACTACGAACGCTGCAGCCAGCTAAACAAGACATGCCCCATCGCGATTGTCTTTTCTCGCAGTACGCCCGCACAACGCGGTTGCTGTAGCGCTGAGCCATGCAAGGCTCCGTCTGGTCCGGTGAGCCGAGCGCGGGCACGGCTCGACGGATCGTCAGGCAATTCGCGAACGCCATCCACGCATGGCGTGGACCTACAAAAGTGCACTATCGGATTCGTACGAATCCGATAGTGCCCTTCCCGGCCGTACTCCACCATCGGCGTGACCCTCCCCACGCGGTGGTGCCATGCGCCTTCCAGCCTTTCCCTCGTTCACCACGTCGTTGCGACATGTGCTGCTCGCAACACTCCTGCTCGTACCCCCGCTGGCAACCGCCGCCTCGGTCTGCGTCATGCGCTCGGGTGAGCGCCTGCTGCTGGTGCAGGATGTCACCTCGCGCTGGCAGCTGCCTGGCGGAACGGCAGAACACGGTGAATTGCCGCAACAGACCGCCGCCCGCGAAGCGCTGGAAGAAGCTGGGTTTGCCGTCGCCACCACCGACCTGCTGGACGACAGGGCGGGTGTGTATGTGTTCGCCTGCCGTGCCCTCGAACCCGTCCAGGTGCACGGCAATGCGGTGAATGTGCTGGATGCGCCGCACCTCGGGCGGGAGATCATCCAGGCGCGCTGGGTCAGCCGTGACGAAGCCCGCCAGCTGCGCACGCGCTTCCCGCAGCAGCTGGAGCACGCGTATCAGCGCCTGCACGCAGTAGCCGAGAGTGAAGTACGCCCCGTCGCGCGCTTCGGGGCCGCCTCGGCCTTCCGCCAAGCGGAGCTGGATCGCGTGCACCGCACCCAGCAGTGGCCGGTGCGCGGGCTGGCGATGATCGGCAACGTCCTGGGCGAATTCTGGTTCTATCTGCTGGCGATGCCCGTGTTGTGGGTTGCGTTCGGCGCGCAGGCATCCCGCCTGATGCTGATGGCGTTGATGGTGGTCACGCTGGCCGTGCAGAGCATCAAGGTCTTCGCACCGGTGCCACGCCCCTTCAGCTTCGACGCCACGCTCAGCCTGGCCGGTGCCGCCGGCCCTTCCCTGCCCAGCGGGCACACCACCAGCGCCACCTGCTTCTTCGTGCTGGTCGCGCTGTGGTTGTTGGCACGCCAACACATCACCGGAAGGTTCAAACGCTCGGCAGTGCTGGGTATCGCGCTGCTGGCCGGGGTGATCGCCGGAATGGCCCGGGTCTGGCTGGGGGTTCACTATTGGAGCGATGTTGCTGCAGGGTTGCTGTTGGGTAGTGCGATCGCGGCTGGAATCCATGCGCTGGGGACATCGCTGGCACGCCACGAACACCCGGCGGTGCGCGAGCGGATCTGCTGGGCTGCCATTGCCTGCGTCAGCCTGGCCGTGGGTGTGGCCTGGCAGGCCATGCCGCTGCTATTGCCGTTCTGCGTAGCAGCCGCCTGCGCGGTGCTGCCGCGTGCAACCCGGGAGCGAGCGTCGATGCGCTCGGCAGCATGGCTGCTGGCCGGCCTGCTGGTGCTGGGTGGCGTGTGCCTGCCGATGGCACAGCGCGCCGAACCGTTCGTGCTTGCGGCCGGCCTGCAGGCACTGGTCTACGCGGGGCTGGGCGCGTGGGTGGCGTGGGGTGCCAGTGCGGCTGCCGCGTGGTGGCCGATGAGGCACCCGCGGTAGCGGCCGCGCATGGCGCCCAGCCATGCTCGGCTGCGTCTTGTCCGGCTCTACATGAACGGCATCCACGCATGGCGTGGATCTACTCGGGATGCAGGCGGTAGATGGCGTGGCTGGTCAACGCCAGCGCGGCCAGCTTCAGACCTTCCATCACGCGATCGCCCACGTACTGTTCCGGGCCGCCATTCTGGCGGGCGCGTTCGGCCGCCAGCAGGATCTCCTGCACGATACGCAGCCCGGCCAGTGCACCGTCGGCGTCGGCCAACGCCAGGCACCGGCCCGGCAGCTGATGGCGCTCGGGCCAGGGCTGGCCGTCGGCAGCCGCGCCCAACCCGATGCGATGCAGCAGGGCCGTCAGGTTGTTGGGCTCGGGCGGGATGTCGTGGCCTTCATCGGCATTGGCCGGGGCGTGCTGATGGGGGAACTCCGATGCGTTCATGGCAGGTCTCCGTGCAAGGCATGCGGGACCACCGCCCTTAACAGTCAAGGCGGCGGACGGTACGTGGCTGGAATCCGGTGGTTGCGTGAAGACAGTCCGGTAGGCACGCTTGCGCGCACCTCCACGCACCGCCCGCCATAAGGCGCGGACGGGTTGTCAGCCGGCGCCGCACAAGGCGACGCCGGCTGACAAGCGCGAACAACACAACCAGCGGGGATTCCAGCCCCCGGCCATCCTTTTTCGATGGCACCCCATCATGTGCACAACGGGGTGGCAGGCGCCAACAACCCACGTGCAAAGACAGCAACGTTCACGCAGTGGCAGCATTGTCGCATATCGACAATCGAGCCGAAGATTCAACAACTTGCACCATGCCGATGGCGGCATGCTTCACCCGCATCGGCACCGCGCATTCCTTGACCGCATCCGGCATTCAAGACAGGCGACGCGCCAGTTGCGACATTACGCAAGCAGATAGGCAATCAACGCCAGCACCGCCAGATGTCCCACGTAGTACCCGTAGAACACCCACCGCCAGCGCGGCAGTGGCCAATTCACCCGCGCGGCCAGCAGCACCACCGGTATCGCCAGCAGCGCCCAGCCGTTGTGGTTCGCCCAGCACACCGCTGCGAGCCCGGCCAGCAGCAGCCACCGCGCGCGATGCCGGAACGCGATCCAACCCCCCAGCACGCAGCCGACACCCGCCCACTGGTAATCCACGAACATCGGCAGCACGCCGGCAGCCAGCAACAGCAGAACGGGCCGATGGTTCGCCAGCGCATGAACGGCCACGGCCGCCAGCGTGAAGGTAAGCAGGATGTTGAGCGGCAGCCAGGAACCAAACGCGAATGCGTGCACTGGCTGGGCGATCAGCCCCCAAAGCACGAGCCGGCGTATCGATTTGCGCAGGTCGGCCCCGGGCTGGGCCAGGTTGCAGGCCATCACCAGCGCGAACAGCGGGAAGGCAATACGCCCCAGTTCGCTGACCACCGGCACGTAGCCGCCGAAGGCCACCTTGGCCACGTGATCACCCGTCATGGCCAGCAGTGCGACCCACTTCAGCAGCTCGCGCGCGCCGCTGCCAAGGGTGAAGTTGAAGGTTGACGTCCCTGTCGTGGTCGCTTGCATCGCGGAAGCTTATGCGCATCGGCCAGCCCATTTCCAGCGCCGCGCAGGAGCCCGTCGCTGCAGCCCGCAGGTGGCGGCGCTATGCTGGCCGCCCCTGCTTGTGAGACACCTGCCATGCGCACCCTGTACCCCGCCATCGAACCCTACCGCGAGTTCACCCTGAAGGTGAGCGATCTGCACACGCTGCATGTCGAAGAGTGCGGCACACCGGGCGGCATTCCGGTGGTGTACCTGCACGGCGGCCCAGGCGCGGGCATTTCACCCACCCATCGCCGCTTCTTCGATCCGGCACGCTACCGCATCGTGTTGATCGACCAGCGCGGCAGTGGCCGTTCCACGCCGTTCGGCGAGCTGCGCCACAACACCACGCAGGACCTGGTGGCCGACATCGAGAAAGTGCGTGAGCACCTGGGCATCGAGCGTTGGCTGGTCTATGGCGGCTCCTGGGGGTCGACGCTGTCACTGGCCTACGCACAAGCGCATCCCGAGCGCGCCACCGGCCTGATCGTGCGCGGCGTATTCCTCGGACGCGAAATGGAGAATCGCTGGTTCGCCGAGGCCGATGGCGGTGCGCGCTGGATCTTTCCGGAGCGCTGGGACCGCTACGAGGCCTACATCCCGGAAGCCGAGCGCGGCGACATGATTGCGGCCTACTGGAGCCGCATGGACGGCCCGGATGAGGCGACCCGCATCGAGGCCGCGCAGGCCTGGCTGGGCTGGGAAGACAACGCGGCAACCCTGCAGCACGACGTCGACGCCCAATCCACTGATGATCCGCTGGATACCTTGGCCAAGGCCCGCATCGAGGCGCACTACTTCCGCAACGGCATCTTCCTGGCACCCGACCAGCTGCTGCGCGATATCGATCGCATCCGTCACCTGCCGGGCGTGATCGTGCAGGGGCGCTACGACATCATCTGCCCACCGCGCAGTGCGTGGGACCTGGCCCAGGCCTGGCCGGAAGCGCGGCTGGAGATGGTGACCTCCGGCCACAGTGCCAACGAGCCGGCCACGGTGGATGCGCTGGTGCGAGCCACGGACGCCTTTGCAGACCGCTTCTGAAGCAGACGGGAGTGCCTGCCGCTGGCCGGCTTCCTGCCGTTCGAGGGTAGAGTGGACTGTTAGTCGACTGCTCTTGGCAGGAAGCTGAAGGCCCCGCGCTGCGCGCGATAGTCGACCAGCACACGACGCTACCGAGCCATCTCCGTCGAGCCACCTCCCCCAAGGCGTCCGCGCACAGTCGCTGCTGCGCGGCCCGGTGAATGGCGGCCCACCGGCAATGGTCGACGGACCCCATTCTTCGCAGCCCACTTACAGGCCCGCGCACAAGATCCTGCCGTGACCACCGCACCGGTCGTCCGCCTTTTCTTCAGGAGCACGCCATGATCGCTTGTCGCTACCTTCCCATTGCACTCTCGCTTTGTGCGGCCCTGCTGCTGGGCGCCTGTTCCAGAACCCAGGAGGCGAGCAGGGCCACCGCCGCCGGAGACGTCACCGAAGTGAAGCTGATACCGCCCTATGACTCGCTTGACAAGGACAAGGACGGCATCGTCACCCTGGCGGAAGTCGATGCGGTGGCGCCGGACTGGGCCGAACGCCTGCATGCCTGCGATACCGACCGTGACAAGACGCTGAGCCATGGCGAGTACGACGTGTGCAAGCAGACCAGCGCTCCGCATTGATCCATCACTGAACCCTCGATTGGCGCTGTGCATGCCCGGCTATACCAAGGTATAGCCGGGCTAACCCACCGGCCTCTAGGCCTGCCCCGTTCAGGGGCGGACAATAGCGCCACTGGCCAGGGCAACCCTGGCCGGCCCCCTCCCCTCATGGAGACGCAGATGGACCCCGACCCTTCCGGGCGCACCGCGACCCGTATGCCTGATTGCTGCCTGTTCCTGGCGCCTGCCCGCCGGTCCCTGCCTGCCTGAGTGACGGGGGACCGCCAGGCGCCGCCTGCCTGGAGATCGCCCCCATGTCCTACAAGATCCTTTACATCACGCTGCGCCGCTTGATCGGCGAGCGCGATGTCGCCGCCCTGCGCAGCCAGCTGCTGCAGTACGGCCCGGTCATGTTTGCCCGTTCGCTGTCGCTCGGTTCGCCACGCGTGGTGGCCGATGCGCTGTCGCTGCTGCCGATCAGCGAGCGCATCACCGTGCTGCGTCATCTGCCCTATCCCCTGCGCGATGCGATGAAGCCGCTATGCATCGGCGGCAGCCAGCGCCTGCACATGCAGCCGTGGTCGCCGGCGGTGCTGGCCATGCGCCACGCCTGATCTGTCTCACCCATTCCGTTCGTGTTCCGGCTGCGGCCGGCTCTGACATTCGAGGAGCGTCCCATGAGCCTGCTCAACGCCTGGTTCAACGCCTTCCTGCGCAGCCGCCGCGCAGGCAACCTGTTCCGCCGCCGTGCGATGCCCGAAGCCGGCTTCGGCCCTGGCAGCGCCGAGGCCGCGCCGTTCGCGCTCACCACCGGCCTGGTCACCCTCGCCCAGCAGGACGAAGCCGAGCTGCTGACCACGCTGGAATCACATGCCGATGGCCTCAGCCCGCATGAGGCCGAGGAGCGACTGGCCACGCTCGGCCCCAACGAGGTGGATCACGAGAAGCCGCTGCCGTGGTGGCGCCACCTGTGGCAGTGCTACCGCAATCCGTTCAACCTGCTGCTGACCGTGCTGGCGGCGGTGTCCTGGCTGACCGAGGACATCAAGGCGACGATCGTCATCGGTGCGATGGTGCTGCTGTCCACGCTGATCCGCTTCGTGCAGGAGGGTCGCTCGAACCGTGCTGCCGAGCGGCTGAAGGCACTGGTCGGCAACACTGCGCGCGTGCTGCGCCGCAATCCCGGCACCGAGGCTGCGGATGTGGCCGATCAGTACTTCGGCGCGCACCTGCACAGCCGTCGCCCGGCACGCCTGCTGGACCTGCCTATCCGCGAACTGGTACCCGGCGACCACATTGTGCTGTCGGCAGGCGACATGATTCCGGCCGATTGCCGCGTGCTGACCGCCAAGGACCTGTTCGTGGCGCAGGCAGCGATGACCGGCGAATCGCTGCCGGTGGAGAAGTTCGCGCACCCGGGCGATGGCCTGGCCGGCCTGCTGGAACAGCACAACCTGCTGTTCATGGGTACCAACGTGGTGTCCGGTACGGCCACCGCCATCGTGCTGGCCACGGGCAACCGCACCTACTTCGGCACGCTGGCCCAGCGCAGCACCGCCACCGACCGTGCGCCCACCGCGTTCCAGGCCGGCGTCAACAGTGTCAGCTGGCTGCTGATCCGCTTCGCGCTGGTGATGGTGCCATTCGTGCTGCTGATCAACGGCTGGACCAAGGGCGACTGGACCGAGGCGTTCCTGTTCGCGCTGTCGGTGGCGGTGGGCCTGACGCCGGAAATGCTGCCGATGATCGTCACTTCCACCCTGGCCAAGGGCGCGGTGCTGCTGTCGCGGCGCAAGGTGATCGTCAAGCGCCTGGATGCCATCCAGAACTTCGGCGCGATGGAAGTGCTGTGCACCGACAAGACCGGCACGCTCACCCAGGACAGGATCGCGCTGGAGCGCCACACCGATGTGTTCGGCCACGATTCGGAAGACGTACTGAAGTTCGCTTACCTCAACAGTCACTTCCAGACCGGCCTGATCAACCTGCTCGACCGTGCGGTACTGGAACACGTGGAGCTGCAGAGTTCGCTGCGGCTGTCGCAGGACTACCACAAGGTGGATGAGATCCCGTTCGACTTCGAGCGCCGCCGCATGTCGGTGGTGGTCTCCGAGCGCGAGGACCACCATGAGCTGATCTGCAAGGGAGCCGTGGAAGAGATGCTGGCGGTGTGCAGCACCGTGCGCGAGAACGGCCAGGACATGCCACTGGACGAGCGCCGCCTGGCGCGGGTGCGGCAGACCACCGAGGAACTGAACGAACAGGGCCTGCGCGTGGTGGCGGTGGCGATGAAGGAGACCGCAGCCAGCCAGACCACCTACTCGCAGGCGGACGAGTGCGGGTTGACCCTGGTCGGCTACGTGGCCTTCCTGGACCCGCCGAAGGAATCGGCCGCGCAGGCGCTGCAGGCGCTGGCCGCACACGGCGTCGAGGTCAAGGTCTTCACTGGCGACAACGAACTGGTGACCGCCCGTGTGTGCGCACAGGTGGGACTGGATGCCGACACCATCCTGACCGGGCCGCAGATCGAGCGCATGGACGACGGCGCGCTGTCGCGGGCGCTGCACCACCATCGCGTGTTCGCCCGGCTGACGCCGCTGCACAAGGAGCGCCTGGTGCGCGAACTGCGCGCACAGGGCAAGGTGGTCGGCTTCCTCGGCGACGGCATCAACGATGCACCGGCGCTGCGCGCAGCCGATATCGGCATCAGCGTGGACAGTGCGGTGGACATCGCCAAGGAGGCCGCCGACATCATCCTGCTGGAAAAGAACCTGATGGTGCTGGAGGAAGGCGTCATCCAGGGCCGGCGCACGTTCAACAACATGCTGAAGTACATCCGCATGACCGCCAGCTCCAACTTCGGCAATGTGTTCTCGGTGCTGGTGGCCTCGGCCTTCCTGCCGTTCCTGCCGATGCTGCCGCTGCAGCTGCTGGTGCAGAACCTGCTGTACGACATCTCGCAGATCGCCATCCCGTTCGACAATGTGGACGAGGAGCTGGTGCGCAGGCCGCTGAAGTGGAACCCGGCGGACATCGGCCGCTTCATGGTGTTCTTCGGGCCGATCAGCTCGATCTTCGACCTGACCTGCTTCGCGCTGATGTGGTACGTGTTCGATGCACGCACGCCGGCCGACCAGGGTCTGTTCCAGTCCGGTTGGTTCGTGGTCGGCCTGCTGACCCAGACCCTGATCGTGCACATGATCCGCACGCCGAAGGTGCCGTTCCTGCAGAGCATCGCCGCGCCGCCACTGCTGCTGATGACCGGCCTGATCATGGCGATTGGCGTGGCCCTGCCGATGAGCCCGCTGGCCGGCTACTTCAAGCTGCAGGCGCTGCCGGCCGGCTACTGGCCTTTCCTGGTGGCCATCCTGTTCGGCTACGCGGTGCTGACCACTGCGCTGAAGCGGTTCTACATCCGTCGTTACGGCTGGCAGTAAGCGCCCGCCGCTTGTCCAGGGAGAAACACAATGGACATCAATCCGAACCTGCCGGCGTTCAACGCCGGCGCCACGCTCAGCTCGCTGATCAGCCTGTCGGTGGCGTTCGTGCTGGGCACGATCATCGGCCTGGAACGGCAGCTGCGGCAACGCACCGCCGGCCTGCGTACCAACACGCTGGTGGCGGTGGGTGCGGCGGTGTTCGTCGATCTGGCGGTGCGCTTCCATGACCTGTACGGCGGCCCACCGTCACCGCTGCATGTGGTGGCCTATGTGATCTCCGGCGTCGGCTTCCTTGGTGCCGGCGCGATCATGAAGGACGGCGCGCAGGTGTCCGGCCTGAACACCGCCGCCACCCTGTGGGGATCGGCGGCGGTGGGAGCATGTGCCGGTATCAAGCTGCTGCCCGAAGCAGTGCTCGCCGCGGTGTTCGTGCTGGCCGCCAACACCCTGCTGCGGCCGGTGGTGAACCGCATCCATCGGCAGCCGCTGCCGGAAGCGTTCAGCGAGGCAACCTATGCGATCAACGTGGTCTGCCAGCGCGAGCAGCAGGCCGAGGTACTGGACCAGCTGTTGCTGCTGCTTGAACAGGCGCAGTACCCGGTGCGCGCGGTCGACCAGCGCCCGTTTGGCGAGCGCGACGTGGAGATCGAAGCGGTGCTGTATGCCACCACCGTCGATGCCGGCGAACTGGATGCGGTATTGGCCACGCTGGCGACCACGCCCGGCGTCCTGCAGGGGTTCTGGAACGCCAGCCTGGAGGAGTAGTGGCGGCCGCTGGCCGGCAACCTCATGATCTCCGGAAGCACCCTGCAGATGCCGGCCAGCGGCCGGCACTACCAGGCATCGCTTTGACCGGTGCCGAACAGGGTCGGTATCCACCGATGGTGGCTTTGCTATCCTTTCCGCCCACGCCAGGGAGCTTCCCCGATGCCATCGCTGTCGCCCCGCCGCCCACTGGTGCTGCTGGTCCTGATCGTCGTGATGGCGGCGATCTTCCTGATCGACACCGTCACCGATTACGCGGTTGCCGCTGCCTGCTTCTACGCGGCGGTCATCCTGGCCGCATCGCGCGTGCTGGGCGCACGCGGGTTGATCACGCTTGCCCTGGCCTGCATCGCGCTGACCGGGGTGAGCTTCTTCCTGACCCGCTTCGGCACCTACCGCATCGGCCTGGTCAATTCGGTCATCGGCATGCTGGTGATCGGCATCACAACCTACCTTGCCCTGAACATGGAAGCGGCCAAGGCCGCCGTGCAGGAAGCACAGGGCCGCCTGCTGCGGGTAGCGCGCGCCTCCACCGTGGGCGAGCTCACCACCTCCATCGCGCATGAAGTGAACCAGCCGCTGGCGGCCATCGCCAGCAGCGCCGAAGCCTGCCAGCGTTGGCTCGCGCAGGACCCACCGAACGTGGACAAGGCCCGCCAGACCGTGGCCCGCATCCTCGCCGATGCACACCGCGCAGGCGACGTGATCGCCCGCATCCGTGGCCTGACCCAGGGCGCGGCACCGCAGCGACGCGCCTTCGATCTGAACCAGGCGGTGGAGGAAATGCTGGCGCTGTCGCGCAGCGAGCTGGACCGGCATGGCGTGGCCGTGGCGCTGCTGCTGGACGCCGAGCTGCCACCGGTGCAGGCCGACCGCGTGCAGGTACAGCAGGTGATCGGCAACCTGATCCTCAATGCGGTGGACGCGATGGAGACCGTGCCCACCGCCGACCGCCGCTTGTCCCTGCTGACCCGGCGCGACGGCCAGCGGGTCAGCCTCAGTGTGCGTGACCGCGGCGTCGGCCTGCCCGCCGACCATCCCGAACGCGTCTTCGATGCCTTCTGGACCACCAAGTCGCACGGTCTGGGGCTGGGTCTCAGCCTGAGCCGCTCGATGATCGAAGCCAACGACGGCCAGATCCGTGCCGAACGACCGGCAGGCGGCGGTGCCTGCTTTGTGTTCGACCTGCCCATTGCCACGGACGCCCACCATGCGTAAGCCGACTGCCGCCAACCCCGATCCGGCACCCATCGTCTATGTGGTCGACGACGATCCGTCGGTGCGCGCGGCACTGGAAGACCTGCTGGCCTCGATGGGCCTGCAGGTGCGGGCCTTCGCCTCCACCCAGGCCTTCCTCGAACACGCGCTGGAAGACGCACCGGCATGTCTCGTGCTGGACGTGCGCATGCCCGGCCAGAGCGGTCTTGAATTCCATCGCACGATGGGCAACCACGGCCTGCAGCTTCCGGTGGTGTTCATCACCGGCCACGGCGACATCGCGATGGGCGTCAACGCGATCAAAGACGGCGCCATCGAATTCCTCACCAAGCCCTTCCGTGACCAGGAACTGCTTGATGCCATCCACAAGGGCATCGAGATCGACCGCCAGCGCCGCCGCGAGGACGAGGCGCTCGGCGCGCTACAGCTGCGTTGGCACACCCTCAATGCCGGCGAGCGCGAGGTGGTCGATGGCGTGGTGCGCGGCCGCCTCAACAAGCAGATTGCCGGCGATCTGGGCGTCAGCGAGATCACGGTGAAGGTGCGCCGTGCGCAGGTGATGCGCAAGATGGGCGCACGCACCCTGGTTGACCTGGTGCGCATGTACGACCGCCTGCAGGCGGGTACGCCATGAACGTCCACGTCGCGCTGCTGCGCGCGGTCAACGTCGGCGGCACCGGCAAGCTGCCGATGCGCGAACTGGTGGCAATGTGCGAGGACGCAGGCTTCGCCGATGTCGGCACGTACATCGCCAGCGGCAACGTGGTGTTGCGCAGCTCGCTCGACGAAACAGGCGTGCGCCAGGCCCTCGGCCAGCGGCTCCAGGCCTATGCCGGCAAGCCGGTGGGCGTGCTGGTGCGCTCGGCCAACGAGATTGCCGGTGTGGTGGCACGCAACCCGTTTGCGCAGGCGGCCGGCAACCGTGTGGTCGCCCTGTTCCTCGACGGCAGCCTGCCTGCCGATCCGCTGGACGGCGTGACCGGCCGGCGCGACGAACAGCTTGCACTCGGCACGCGCGAGATCTTCATCCACTACGGTGCCGGCATGGCCGACTCGCGCTTGCGGGTGCCCTATGCCCAGCACGGCACCGCCCGCAATATGAACACAATCGGCAAGCTTGCAGTGATGGCCGCAGCGCTTACCTGGCCTGCCAGCAATCCGCGTGCTGCCCGGAGGCGGTAGCGTCGACCCTCAGGCACTGCGCCGCGCTCGCGCTCCGTGAAGGCTGAAGCAGTGGGCGGACCCAACGGATCACGCCCGCAGCAAGCGGCGCTTCAATCGCGTATCCAGCAGCCCCACGCCCAGCAGCACCAGGCTGGTCAGCCATCCGGCGGCCAGCAGGTGCACGTGCGGTAGCATCAGCCCCAGCACCAGCAGCGCCACCGCGCCCAGCAGATGCGAGCGCGGCGCGTGCCCATAGACCACGCGTTTGTACAGGGCACTGCCCAGCAGATAGATCAGCGGGCCTGCCACCATCACGCTGGCGTAAACCGTGGTGGCGGCCACCCCCGGATGGTCCATGACCAGATCATTGCCCACCGCCGTGGCGATGATGCCGGCGATCAGCAATGCATGCACGTAGTGGAAGTTGGCGCCCATCCTTCCGGGGTCTTCGGCGTGGGTGATGGCCTCAGTGGCATCGTGGCTGGAGATGCCGAAGTACAGCCACCACATGGCAATCGTGCCGGCGAAGGTGGCCAGCACCGCTGAAACCACTTCCAGGCTCCAATGCTCGACGTTGCTGAGCACGCCACCGGTGGCCAGCATCGTCTCACCCAGCGCGACGATGACGAACAGCTGGCAGCGTTCGGCCAGGTGCCCCCCTTCGATGGTCCAGTCGCGGGTGTGCGAACGACCCATGCCCGGGAAGGCGAAGCCGAACATCGGCGAGGTGTATTCGCAGGCAACTGCCACCGCCCACAGTGCCAGCCGCAGATTGCCCTCGGCCACTGCGCCGGCCAGCCAGAAGCAGGCCGAGACGCTGACCCAGGCCAGCATGCGACGGAAGTTAGGCGCCAACGGATGGTTGCGGCCGACCTCGAACAGCACGAACGCGGTGCGTCCGACCTGCATCGTGACGTACGCTCCGGCGAAGATCCACGCACGCTCGGCAAACGCCTCGGGGATGGACGAGGACATCAACAACGCCAACAGCATTGTGGTGAACAGCAAGCCGCGGATGCGCGGCGCCTGCGGGTCGAACCAGTTGCTGACCCAGCACGCGTACTGCCAGCCGAGCCAGACTGCGAACCACAGCACCAGGGTCTGCAGCACGCCAGCCAGGTCCAGGTGGTGCAACAGGTGATGACTGAGCTGGGTGACCGCAAATACGTAGACCAGATCGAAGAACAGTTCTTCGTAGGTCACGCGGGCATGGTGACCATCTCGGTGGCGCAGCGCGGGCAGGCGCGGTCGGGTACGCATGCAACGCCTTCAGCGCGCCAGGCGCCAGTACAGCAACCCGGCCAGCAGCGCCGGCACGGCGAACACCAGCAGCAGGATCGGCAGCTCCTCGCGTACTGCGTAACCGGCCTTGCTGACCCCCACCCACATGTTGGCGACGGCCACCAGCAGCCAGGTGGCGATGAAGGCGATCAGCGCCGTGCGCAGCTGCGAGGTGCCCACGCTCCAGAGTTGGCCAAACAGCAGGAACACCCCCAGCAGGAGCACGCCACCGAGCATCACCATGAGCACATGCATGGTCCACCTCCTTGAGCCTGAGAACAGGCTAGCCCCGGCCGATTCTTCGCTCCAGCCCGTGTACATGGATTCACAGTCCAGATCGGCCGAACAATCCGCTGCCGATACCGAGGTCGCCCTTATCGGAGTCATGAGTTATTCGCGAAACTGCGCGCCGCCAGGTGCGTGTTAACTTCATCCTCCTCCCTTTCGACCTTCTTTCCATCATGCGCCTTCGCCTCTCGTCGCTCGCCCTGGCCGCCACGCTCATCACCTTCGACGGCGCCGCCGCCGACGCATCGCTGCCACAGCTGCAGGCCTACACGGTGGACCCTTCCTGGCTGCAACCGATGGCGCCGTTGCAGATTGCCGATCACACCTGGCAGATCGGCACGCATGACCTGACGGCGCTGCTGGTCCAGACGGCTGATGGCCTCGTCCTGATCGATGGTGGCATGCCGCAAATGGCCTCTTACCTGCTGACCAACATGAAGGCCAGCGGAACCAATACCGGTCCCCTGCGCATGGTCCTGCTCAGCCACGCGCACACCGATCACGCCGGCCCTGTGGCCGAGATCAAGCGCCGCACGGGGGCGCAGGTGGTCGTGAACGCCGAAACCGCAGTGCTGCTGGCCCGAGGCGGCAGCGACGACCTTCATTTCGGCGACGAAATCACGTTTCCACCGGTCAATGCAGACCGCATCGTCATGGATCGGGAGGTCGTCAAGCTGGGCGGCATCGCGTTCACCGCCCACTTCATGCCCGGGCACACGCCGGGCAGCACCGCCTGGACCTGGACCGATACGCGCGATGGCAAGCCGGTGCGCATCGCCTATGCCGACAGCCTGAGCGCGCCGGGCTACCAGCTGCAGGGCAATGCCCGCTATCCCCGCCTGGTCGAGGACTACCGACGCAGCTTCGCTACGGTGCGCGGCCTGCCCTGCGACCTGTTGCTGACCCCGCATCCGGGCGCCAGCAACTGGAACTATGCTGCCGGCAGCAAGGCCAGCGAGAAGGTACTGAGCTGCAAAGCCTACGCGGATGCGGCCGAGAAGAAGTTCGACGCGCAGCTGGCCAAGGAAACGGCCACGGCACGCTGATCCTGTAGAGCCGAGCCCATGCTCGTCTTGCCGGCCGACAACAGCCGAGCGTGGGCTCGGCTCTACACAGGACGCGTCGAAGTGTGCCGGTCAGGACGACCGGCACCCGCCGTCCATCAGCCACCCTGTCCGTGCTGGGCGAACGGCTCGGTGCTGCCGTCGGTGCGCACCAGCTCGACGGTATACGGCTGCACGTAGCCATCCGGCATTTCCATGCCCGGCGAACCGGCCGGCATGCCGGGCAGCACAAGCCCGCGCGCGACCGGGCGTTCGGCCAGCAGGCGCTTGAGGTCCTCGGCCGGGATGTGGCCCTCGACCACATACCCGCCGATCTCGGCGGTATGGCAGGAGGCCTTGCCGACCGGCACGCCCAGGCGAACCTTGATCGGATTCATGTCATCGGTGTCGCGCACATTGACCTGGAAGCCCGCGGCCTTCAGGTGGTCGACCCAGATGCCGCAGCAACCACAGCTGGCGGTCTTGTGCACGATGGCCACCGGCAAGGCCGGATCGACCTTGGCCGGGCTGGCCTGGATGAGTGCCACCGATGCTGCGCTGGCGATCGGTGCGGCGGCGGATTCTTCGGCGACACGTGCACAGGCGGTCGTGGCAAACACGGTGCCGAGCAGCAGGCCGAGGGAGAGAGTACGGTGCATAGGGAGTGATTCCTTTGCAGAGTCGGGCAACGCAGCCCGCCGCCCGCGCATCGAAGTCGCAGGCAGAGTCGAGAAAAAGTCGAACAGTCATGGCAGGCGCTTGAGCGCCTGCAGGAAATCACGCAATGGGGGGACGCAACGGGTCAGGCATCGGCGGCGATGCCCGTTGCGGGGAACTGGCGGCTGCCGGCGCCTCGCGCCACGGCGAGGCTGGCG
The DNA here is from genome assembly GCF_057179845.1 of Stenotrophomonas maltophilia group sp. SKK55. Lineage (NCBI taxonomy): Bacteria > Pseudomonadati > Pseudomonadota > Gammaproteobacteria > Lysobacterales > Lysobacteraceae > Stenotrophomonas > Stenotrophomonas maltophilia group sp. SKK55. Next base: position 299,939 of record NZ_JBXUHP010000059.1, on the reverse strand, counting down.
TTCCATTCAACGTGGCCAGCATGCCAAGGCAGGTCGGCGGGAGGAACGCTGCAACGAACGGCACGACGCCGGCGGGCGGTCGTTTCGGCTGCGCAGCAAGCCCCACAGTCAAGCACGGCCCACGCCGCTTCGCCAGAGGGCACTGGCTGTTTTCAGCACAACCTGCCAGGGCAACGGTTACAGCCGCGTCTGTACGCGACCACTGCGCTATCCTCGAAACCGCAGGCGGTGGCCCGCCCGCGTTTCCCCCTTGCCCGGACGCGCTGCATGCCTTATTCGATCCCGCCGCACATCCCGCCTGCCGGCACCGCCCAGCGCCCCTTGCAGCGCTGGCGCGGCGGCAGGCAACAGCAGCAGGTCGACATGGTGGCCGAAGAAGTGCCGGTGGCGCTGCGTTACAACGATGCCCCCTTTGCAGTGATGATGGCCACCCCGTGCGACCTGGAAGACTTCGCGCTCGGGTTCTCGCTCAGCGAGGGCCTGATCGACACGCCCTCGCAGCTGCTGTCGATCGAGATCCGCCCGCAGCTGGAAGGCATCGAATTACAGATGACCGTGGCCGAGGAGGCATCCGGTGCCGACCTGGACCCGGCCAATGGACGCCTGCTGCCCGGCCGTGGTGGCTGTGGCCTGTGCGGCACGCGCCAGCTGGAGGAAGTGCTGCGCCCACTACCGCAGGTCCGCGAACGACGCAGCTATGCCGCCGCCGCTCTGCAGCGCGCGGTGGCCACGCTGGCGCAGCACCAGCCGATGAATGCGGTGAGCGGCTCCATCCACGCCGCCGCCTGGGCCGATGCCAGTGGGCGCATCGGCTGGGTCCGCGAGGACGTCGGCCGCCACAACGCGCTGGACAAGCTGATCGGCGCGCTGCACCACAACGAACACACCATTGAAGGCGGCCTGCTGGTGATTTCCAGCCGGGCCAGCTACGAAATGGTCAGCAAGGCGGTGCGCGCCGGTGCCAGCGTGCTGGCTGCAGTCTCGGCACCGACCGCATTGGCGATCGACCTGGCCCGCAGCGCCGGCCTGTGCCTGGTCGGGTTCGCGCGGGAGAGCGGGTTCAATGTGTATACCCATCCGGAGCGGCTGCAGGCGGACGACGGCCACGCCCGCTGAAGATGGCCGGGAGCACAGCGCCCCCGGCCCGGTAGACCTCAGCGCAGCGCGACCTTCGGGAAGTCCACCGGCACGTCGAACGCGACGTTGACGTAGTTGGTGAACAGGTTGAGCGCCACATGCGCGATGATCTCCACGATCTGCTCATCGTCGAAGCCGGCCGCGCGCAGCGCCTGCACATCGCTGTCGGCAATCTGCGCACGCTGCTCGACCACCTTCAGCGCGAAATCCAGGGCAGCGGCAGTCGCAGGGTCACTGGACTGGCCGATCTGTGCGGCAGCCATCCGCTCGCTGCTGGCGCCGGCCTTGCGGCCCAGTGCCGTGTGCGCGGCCAGGCAGTACTCGCAGGCATTGCGGTTGGCAATGGCCACGGCGATCTGCTCGCCCAGCAGCGGCGACAGGCGACCGCCACCGAGTGCGCCGAACGAACCCCACATGCTCTTCAGGGCGGCCGGCGAGTTGGCCACGGCGCGGAACATGGCCGGGGTGGCGCCGAAAGCGGCGTGGACCTGGCCCAGCAGGACCTGGCGGTCGGCGGTGGTGTTGGCGGCATCGATCAGAGGGACACGGGACAGGGTGGATCTCCTTGGGAAAGCGCCCGGGATTGGACGACCCGCTCATCCTAGGGAGACTCTCCGGACGCATCAGTCGTAATTCGCCACACATGTTGTCCATACGTCCATGAGCATGCCCGCCGCCCCTGCGCCAGATCGCCTCTCCTCCCTGCTGGAACGCTTCCGGGTGCAGGCGGCGCTGTTCCACAGTGGCCCGCTGTGCGGGCAGCATGTCTTCGAGCCGCAGCCCGGTCGTGCGTTCCTGCACATCCTGCGCCAGGGTGAAATGGAAGTCCGCCATCCCGACGGCGATATCGCGCTGCCCCGGCTGAAGATCGACACACCCAGCCTGCTGCTGTACCCGCAGCCGCTGCACCATGTGTTCTTCAACGCGCCGCTGGATGGCCCGGATTTCACCTGCGCCACGCTGGATTTCGATGGCGGTGCGCGCAATCCGATCGTGCAGTCGCTGCCACCGGTGATGGTGGTGCCGCTGGCGGCCATCGGCGAACTGGATGACACCCTGCAGCTGCTGTTTGCCGAGGCCGATCGCCAGCGCTGCGGTTCACGGCTGCTGACCAACCGCCTGTTCGAGGTAGCGCTGATCCAGATCCTGCGCTGGGTGGTCGATCATCCGGATGCAGCGGGCGTCAGCCATGGGCTGATGCGCGGGCTGTCCGATGCGCGGCTGGCTCGTACGCTGGTGGCGATGCACCAGGCGCCGCAGGACGAATGGACGCTGCCGCGCATGGCCGCGACCGCCGGCATGTCGCGCAGTGCGTTCGCGGCCGTGTTCAAGGAGGTGATGCAGGCGACGCCGGCCGCTTATCTGCTGGACTGGCGGCTGAGCCTGGCCTGCGCGCAGCTGCGGGCCGGCGTGGCGGTCAAGCAGGTGGCGATCGAGGTGGGGTTTGCCGATACCGCGTCACTGTCGAAGGCGTTCCGCAAGCGGCTGGGGGCATCGCCCAGGGCGTGGCTGGCCGCGAGCGCCACGCAGGCTCGGTAAATGCGTCAGGGTAGGGTCGGCCGCTGGCCGACCATCGCGCAAAGCGCGGGGTTTTCATGGCTTGGCCGCAGAGCAGCCGACCCGCGGTCGGCTCTACCACGGGCGATGTCTGCGCGCCGGCCGGCCGCTCAACTGGACGTGCCGTCAGACTTTGCCAGCAGCCCGGCGATGCGCTCGGCCACCTGGGCACGTACGCCTTCATCCAGCTGCCCTTCGTACATCGCCTCGTAGATCCACAGGCCGTCGGCGGCCAGGCGTGCCACGAAATTGTCGAGCGTCGTCGGATCCACATTCCCGGCCTCCGGCGCGGACGGTGCCCAGCGCTGAACCGCCGGGCCCCACGGACGCTCGCCCGCCTCCGGGTCGGCCGATTCGAGCATGAACATCAGTTCGGCACGGGTGGCGCTCTGGGCCGACACGCGCACGAAGGTCTGGTAACGCTCCAGCGCCGAGGCTTCGTCCGCACGCTTGCCCAGCAGCGTTTCCATGGACGCCTCCCAGGCCTGCGCCAGGTACTCGTCGATCCCGCGCAGCAGCGCCTCGCGCGAGGGAAAGTGGTACAGCAGGCCGCCGCGGGTCAGCTTGGCCTCGGCCGCCACCGACTCGAAGGTCACCGCACGCACGCCGTCACGATTGATCACGTTGACGGCAGCGTCGAGGATGCGGTCGCGCTTGCTGGTTCTCATGGCGTCATTTTACGCGATCGGCGGCGCCCTCACGGCTGCCGGCCCGGCCACGCAGCAGGTGCGCCAGGATCGTCGCGCCCAGCGCCAGTACCGCCGTGATCACCAGCAGCACGCTCTGGTAGCCACGGTCATATGCCGCCGCAGCCAGTGCGAACCAATCACCCTGCCCGCTCGCGCGCGCGGCATGCAGCGCCTGGGTGAAACCCTCGCGGGCAAGCGCGGGCATATCGGCGGAGACCGGCAGGAACGCGCTGTACATCGCTGCGCTCAGGCTGCCCAGCATCGCCACCGCCAACAGGCCACCGAACTCGTAGGACACTTCTTCCACCGACGAGGCCATGCCCGCCCGGTGCGCCGGCACATTGTTGAGGATGGCCGTGGACGCCACCGAGATGGCCGCGCCCATACCGAAGCCGGTGATGGCCATACCGGCGATCACCCAACCGAGGCCGTGCGGGAAGCCGAACGCCACCACGCCGACGCCCAGCGCTCCTGCGGCCAGGCCGCCGCAGATCAGCGGGCGCAGGCCCACCCGGTGCAGGATGCTGCCGCCCAGCAGCGCACTGGGCAGGCTGCCCAGCGCCGCCACTGACACCAGCAGGCCCGCCTGCAGCGGCGTAAAGCCCGCCACCAGCTGGAAGCGCTGGGTGGTGACCAGCTGCAGGCCGGCCATCGCAAACAGGGTGAACACTGCCGACAGCGTGCCGGCCAGGAACGCCGGGTTGCGGAAGATCGCGAAGTCCAGCAGCGGGTACGGCAGCTGATGCTGGCGGCGTGCGAACGCTGCGCCGCTGATGACGGCCAACAGCAGCGCGCCTGCGCCCAGCGCATACGACGGCGGCGTCGCGATCAGCGACTTGATCGCCAGCACCAGGCCGGACAGTGCCGCCAGAGCCAGCAGCGACGAAACCAGGTCCCACGGCCGCGAGGTGTCGCGCTGGCCTTCCGGTGCCAGCAGCAGCGTGGCCACGAACGCGACCACGACCACCGGCACGTTGATCAGGAACACCGAGCCCCACCAGAAATGCTGCAGCAGCCAGCCACCGATGATCGGGCCGAGCGCCGCACCGACGATGGCCACCGAACCCCAAATGGCGATGGCGATGTTGCGTTCGCGCTCTTCGTGGAAGCTCAGGCCGATCAGCGCCAGCGTGGCCGGCATCATCGCGGCCGCGCCGACGGCCAGCAACGCGCGTGCGGCAATCAGCTGCGCTGCGCTGGCTGCGAACGCCGCTGCCAGCGACGCCACGCCGAACACCACCAGGCCGATCAGGAACATGCGGCGGTGGCCGATGCGGTCGCCCAGCGTGCCCGCCCCCAGCAGCAGGCCGGCCATCACCAGTGGATAGGCATTGATGATCCACAGCGCCTGGCCGGCGCTGGCCGAGAGTTCCCCAGTCAGTGTGGGCAGTGCGGTGTAGAGCACCGAGTTATCCAGCGTGACCAGCAGCAGGCCGGCGGCGACGGTGAACAACAGTGCCCAGCGACGGGCACGCGACAGGGCCGGAGCACCGGCCAAGGGCTGGGACAGAGCCATGGGAGAACCTGATGCGGTGAAGTACCACCATAACTATACAGGATATCCGGTATAGTTATGGAAACAGTCTCACTGGTTCAGATTGGGGTCCGGCCAATGTTCATGTTGCCGCGCCGCTCCTGCCGAGTGTGGCCGGTGTCAGGGATCATCACCGGCAGTCTTCCGGCAGCGCGGCGATGGCTGATACCACGGCCGCCTGCATGCCCTGCCCTACGGCCATGTCCAGCTCCCCACCTGTATTCCCATGCTGGCGCCGCAGTTCGTCCTCGCACAGCCCGCGCACCCGCGCCCGGGCATTGGCGCGCAGGCTGCTGCACCGCCAATCGGTGCCACCCAGCGGCAACACCGAATACACCACGCTGTTGCAGGCATTGCCGGCCCGCTGCTGCAACGACACCCCATCAAAATCCCGTGGTTCGCTGCTGCGCTGCGGGTCGAAGTAGCTGTCCGGGAACGTGCGTGCGTACTGTTCGATGTCCACGGCCATGCTGCGCCCACCGGCCAGCGGCATCTGCAGCGGCTGGCCGCACGGCGTCGCATCAGCGCGATGCTGGATGTACTGGTAGATCGGCCGGTCCAGCGATGGGTCCTGCTGGGTCACCGCACTCACCGCCGCCAGCACCGGCAGCGATGCACGATTGGCCATGCGCGCCAACAGACCTGCCTGCGCCGCCTGGCAGCGGTCGCGCACTGTTGCCGCGAGCAGGAACAGCACGTCGTTGCGGAAGGCGTGGTCATCAGCCAGGCGCTGTTCGATGCGCTGGCGGGCATCGGAAGAAGGCGCCGGAAATGCGACCGACGGCGGCGCGGTGGGGGCGTGCTGCCACCACACCAGCAGCACGAGTGCGCCCAGCAGCATCCCCGCAGCAATGATCCAGCGCCGGCGCATCAGTTGTGGATCGCCGTCAGCGTGGCCGCGGCAGCATCGTAGGAGGCGCTGGCGATGTCCGCGTCGAAGCGCTTAACCTGCAGGCGGCCGACAAGCCGGTAGGGATCCCACAGATCGCCCAGCGTGATCGGCGTCGCCAGGGTCACGTGGATGATCTGGTTCGGCGGCGGTGGCGGCACGTGGATGCAGGCACCGTAGAACGGTACGAACAGCAGTTCATCCACCAGGCCGGCATCGTTGGTGCCGAGCGGTACGACGTAGCCATCCAGGTCCACCGCGCGGCCATCGGCAGCATCGACCACCTGCGAAGAACCGAACTGTCTTGCGCGGTCCGGGCTGGAATGATCGATCTGCTGTCCCGGTGGCGTGCCGGAGCCGGTGTCGTCGATCAGCCCGCCCACCCCGTCCATGCCATTGCGTGACAGGCCGATCTGCGGGGGTGGGCGTTGATAGGTCACTTCGTCGGGCCGCAGCGCGTCCCAGCGGTCAATGGGGGCTTCGGCCGTGGCGGAGGGCGCCGGTTTGTCCTGCGGCGTGACCACCACGGCATCGCCGCCCGGCGACGTACAGCCCGCCAGCCACAGGCATCCCAGCATGAGCAAAAGGGGGCTACGGTTCATACGGCCTCAGCTCCGCATCGCGCATGGTGTAGGCCGAGCCGGCCAGATCGTCATCCAGCCGTTCGGCACGCAGGGTGCCGGCCAGGAAGAATGGCGAGTACATGTCCGGCATCTCGATCGGGCGCGGCAGCACCACGTGCACGATCTGGTTCGGCGGCGGCGGCGGCACGTGGATGCAGGCGCCGTAGTACGGCACGAACAGGAATTCGGTCAGCCGCCCGTCCTGCGCATTGGCCAGCGGTACCACGTAGCCTGGCAGGCGCACCGGTCGCTGCAGGACCGTGTCCACCGTGCGGAAGGTGCCGAACTGCGGCATGCGCCGGTTGCCGTTGTGCTCGACCTCCGGGCCCTCGCCCCGCTCCAGCGCGGCCAGTTCGTCCTCGGGCATCATCTGCAACCAGTCCAGCTCCTGCTCTGCCGCAACCGAAGCGTCAGCGCGGTCGACAACCGGCGCAGGTGGCAAGGCCTGCAAACCGGTATCCACCGGCCGCTCACAGGCGGCCAGCGCCAGCACCATCGGCACTACCCGCATCCATCGCATGCTCAGCCTCCCGGTGAAAGGCCATCGGCCAAGGTGCGCCGGTAAGCCAGCAATGCCGGCACCAGCCCGGCCACTGTGCTGATCAGCAGCACCCCCGCCACCCATCCCAGCTCGCGGCCGTCCGGCCACACATGGCTGATCGACAAACCGAAGGTGGCCAGTACCCAGCCGCGCCCGGCAATGCTGGCGACCACCAGCAGCGACAGGGCCAGCACGCACGCCACCGCACTGGTCGCCACCGCTTCCACCACGAGCAGGCCAGCGATGTAACCCGGCCGTGCCCCGGTGGCACGCAGGATGGCCATCTCACGCCGCCGCTCCTGCAGGGTCGAAACCAGCAGCGCCACCAGCGAAACCATGCCCAGCAGCACCACCATCGCACTGATCAGCTGCAACGCACGCTCGGCGGTGCCCAGCGACTGCCATAGCTGCTGCAGCGTCACGCCGGGCAGGATTGCCAGCATCGCCTCGTCCGGGTACTCGTTGATCCTGCGCTGCACCGAGAACGTGGCAATGCGCGAGTTCAAGCCGAGCATGAAGGCGGTGATGCTGGTCGGGGTCAGGTCCAGATGACGCGCCTGCTCGGCGCTGACGCTCTGGCGGCGCAGCTGCACGCCCGAGCGCCAGTCGACATGGATCGCCTCGATGGCCGGCAGCGAGACCAGCAGCGACGAGTCGACCGGCGTGCCCGTGCGCTGCAGGATGCCGGCGACACGGAATGGCTTGTCGGCATGCGTGGCCAGGCTGACCGCGCCGGTGCCGTGCGCCAGCACGATCTCATCGCCGAGGACGACCTTCTGTGCCTGTGCCACCTCGGCACCGATCACCACGTCATACAGGTCATCGAACGGCCGTCCGCTCGCGAACGCAAGCACGTGCCCGGCGCCGTAGCGGTAGTGCTCGAAATAGGCATCGCTGGTACCGACCACGCGGTAGCCACGCCAGGAATCGCCCAGCGAAAGCGGCACCGCCCACTTCACCTGCGGCATTGCGGACAGCGCCTGGTAGGACTGCCAGGACACGTTATTGGTCGGGTCGCCGATATGGAACACTGAGTACAGCAGCAGGTTCACCGGCCCCGAACGCGCACCGACGATCAGGTCGGTACCGGACACGGTGCTGGCGAAGCCTTCGTGTGCTTGCGTGCGCACGCGCTCGACGCCCAGCAACAGCACCACGCTGAGGGTGATGACCAGCACGGTCAGGCCCACGCTCAACGCACGGCTGCGCAGGCTGGCCCAGGCAAGCTCAAGCATGGCCGGCACCTGCCTGGTTGATCTGAGACAGGGCAATCGTGCGGTCGAACAACCGCTCCAGGCTGTCGTCATGGCTGACCACCAGCACCGTGGTGCCGGCCGCCTGGCACTGCGCAGACATCAGCTGCAGGAACGCGGTGGCCGCGTCGCGATCGAGCGCCGAGGTTGGCTCATCTGCCAGCAGCAACGCCGGGCGGCCGATCAGGGCGCGTGCCGCCGCCACGCGCTGCTGCTGGCCAACGCTGAGTGTGCCTGCGCGCCGCTGCATCAGCGCCGGGTCCAGCTGCAGGGCCTGCAGCAGGCGGGTGATCTCGGCATCCACCGGGCCGCTGATGCGCGCGCTGCGCACGCGCGAGAAGCGCAGGCCCAGTGCGATGTTGTCGCGCACACTGAGAAACGGCAGCAGGTTGAACTGCTGGAAGATCACGCCCAGGTGGTCGGCACGGAAGCGGTCGCGTGCGGCGCCACGCATCGCCTGCAGTGCGTGGCCGGCGACCTCCACGCTGCCCTTGCCGGGCAGCAACACGCCCGCCAGCAGGCCCAGCAGCGTGCTCTTCCCGCCACCGCTGATCCCGCGCAGCAGCACGCTGCTGCCCTGCTCAATCCACAGCCGCGGCACATCCAGCACCAGGCGCCGGCCATAGCCGAACTGCACGCCATCCAGCGCGATCACCGGTCGCAGGCTCACGGTGCCAGCACCACGCGCAGATTGTCCGCAGTCAACACGCTGCGGTTCTGGCCACGTCCGGTGGCGCTGTTGACGATCACTTCGTGCAGGCCCGGGAACAGTACGGGCAGGCGCACGACCATGGCCCGCAGCTCGGCCGGCCTGGCGCAGTGGTACTGCAGCGTTGCGCTGAACCCCGCGTGCCGGTGCTGGCCTGGCGGCGGCGCGGCAGCCGACGCATCGAAGCCCTCGGCCTTGGCATCGTTGCCGGAAAGGCGGCAGCCCGCCGCGGTAGGCAGGGTGACCCAGCTGCCGCTCTGCAGCAGCGCAGTCGCACGCGCCAGCGCGGCCTGCTCGGCCGCGTTGGCCGGCGGCCGCTCGAAATCAAGGATGCCGATGCCGGGGGCCTGCAGGGCGAACTCCAGCGTCTGCTGGTCAAGCGCAACATCGACGGTGGCCTGGCCGTGCACATGCGCACCCAACTGGCGGACGTCATGGGCCTGCGCGGTGCTGGCCGCCAGCAGCAGGAAAAGAGCAGCAGAAGACTTCATGGGGGATGCTCCAATTGTTACTATGTAACATTATGGACCACATCCCCACGACGCCCGCAAGGGCCCTGGCCCAGCCGCCACGTTCGGCACGCTGGCACCCCCGCTTCGATCTTGCCGGGGCCTGGCTGTCCCTGGCCTGCGCCGCCCACTGCATCGCCCTGCCCCTGCTGCTGGCCTTCGTGCCGGCCGCGATGATGGCGCTGCGCTCGTTCCAGCATCCCGGCCATGGCGCAATGACATTGCTGCTGATGATGTCGCGCTGGGAATGGCTGTTCGCGCTGCTGGCCTCGTCGCTGGCCTTGGCGAGTACCTCGGCCGGGGTGTATCGGCATCGGTACTGGTGCCCCCTGCGGTTGGCGTGCGTCGGCGCCATCCTGCTGTTGTCGGCCTCGCTGTACCTGCCGTTGAAGGAATCGCTGCTCTGGCACGGCGTGGCGACAGCCAGCGGTGGCGTGCTGCTGGCATGCGCGCATATCGGAAACCGGCGCGCGCTGCACAACCGCCGGTAGTGCCGGTCGCTGGCCGGCAGCGGCGGTGATCCGGCAGATGGGGAAGCCGGCCAGCGGCCGGCTCTACCGATCTTTATTCATCGAACGGGCGCTGGCCGAGCGTCTGCGTCACGTGGTCGACGAAACAGGTGATGCGCGCGGCCAGCGCGGTGTTGCGGTAGTACACCGCATTGATCGGCTGCCGCACGTCCTGCGTCTGTTTGCCGAACAGCTGCACCAGTCGGCCCTCGCGCCGGTCCTGGCGGGTCAGGAAGTCGGACAGGCAGGCGATGCCCAACCCGGCCACCGCCATCTGCCGCAGTGTCTCGCCACTGGATGAAGCGATGGCCGGCGCGATCACGAAAGGCCCGCCATCGGCATCCTGCAGCGGCCATTCGTTCAAGGAGCTGGGCTGGGTGAAGCCCAGCAGGTCGTGCTGGCGCAGCTGCTCCACGCGCGTGGGCGTGCCGTGCCTTCGCAGGTATTCGGGGCTGGCCACCACGCGGATGCGACTGTGGCCGATCGGCCGCGCATGCAGGGTCGAATCGCGCAGCACGCCGATGCGGAACGCCACATCGGTGCGCTTTTCGATCAGGTCGGTGATGCCCTCGTTGGAATTCAACTCCAGCTCTACCTGCGGGTAGCGCTCGCGGAAGCCCTCCAGCAGCGGCACGATCACGTGCAGCATGAACGGCGTGGCGGCGTCCACGCGCAGGCGCCCGACCGGCCGCAGCCGCCGCGCCGCCATCTGTTCCTCGGCCTCGTCCACCGTGGCCAGGATCGTGCGCGCGTACTCCAGGAACGCCGCGCCCTCCTCGGTCAGTTCCAGCCGGCGCGTGGTCCGCCGCAGCAGCGTGGTCTGCAGCTTGTCCTCCAACCGCGCCAAGGTGCGGCTGGTGGCCGAGATGGTCAGCTCCAGCGCCTCGGCCGCCGCCGTGATCGAGCCACCATCGACCACCGCCACGAAGGCCTTCAGCTCATCCAGGGTGGTTTTCATTATTTACCTCGTTGCAAAAGAATTTCCCGTATACACGGCTTAATCAACAAATGTAAAGCGCCCACACTTCGCCCTGTCCCGAGCCCGCCGGCTCTCAACGAAGTCCCTGGAGTCCATCATGAGCGTTCCTTCCTTTGGCGTCGGCACCTTCCGCCTGACCGGCCAGACCGTCATCGACTCGGTGCGCAACGCCCTCGACGTCGGCTACCGTGCGATCGATACGGCGCAGATCTACGGCAACGAAGCCGAGGTCGGCCAGGCCATCGCCGAATCCGGCATCCCGCGCGACCAGCTGTTCCTGACCACCAAGATCTGGGTCGACAACTACGCCGACGACAAGCTGATCCCGAGCCTGCGCGACAGCCTGGCCAAGTTGCGCACCGACTACGTCGACCTGCTGCTGATCCACTGGCCGGCGCCGGGCAATGGCGTTGAACTGCGCGAGTACATGACCGCGCTGGCCGAAACCAAGACGCTGGGCCTGACCCGCCAGATCGGTGTGTCCAACTTCAACATCGAACTGACCCGGCAGGCCATCGAGGTGGTCGGCGTTGGCGAGATCGCCACCAACCAGATCGAACTGAGCCCCTACCTGCAGAATCCGGCACTGACTGCTTTCCTGCAGGACCAGGGCATCACCGTCACCTCCTACATGACCCTGGCCTATGGCAAGGTGCTGAAGGACCCGGTACTGGCCGCCGTCGCCGACAAGCACCAGGCCACCGTAGCCCAGGTCGCGCTGGCGTGGGCGCTGCAACTGGGCTACGCGGTCATCCCGTCGTCGACCAAGCGCGAGAACCTGGCCAGCAACCTGCTCGCCCAGGACCTGCGCCTGGATGCCGACGACATGGCCGCGATCGCCGCGCTTGACCGCAACGGCCGCGAAGTCGATCCGCCGGGCCTGGCCCCGGCTTGGGACTGAGGAGCTTCGCCATGGGCAGTGCGTTGGCGCGGCTGCAGGCCGGGGGTTTCAGCATCGGCATCGAAGCACCGCTGGACAATGACTGGACGCCGCTGGGCGAACAGGCGCGACGCGCCGCGCGACGCCTGCCCGGCGAACCGGACCTGCAGCGCCATGCGGAGCTGGCACGGCTGGCCGACCGTCTCGGCTTCCGTGCGCTGTGGGTACGCGACGTGCCGGTGTACGACCCGGCCTTCGGCGATGCGGCGCAGGTGTTCGAGGTGTTCAGTTACCTCGGCTACCTGGCCGGCATCACCGCGCACATCCTGCTGGGTACCGGTGCGGTGGTGCTGCCGATCCGAGAGCCGTTGCTGACCCTGAAGTCGGCGCGCAGCGTGCAGCGGCTCAGCGGCGACCGCCTGCTGCTGGGCGTGGCCAGCGGCGACCGCCCGGTGGAGTACCCGCTGTTCGGCCGCGACTTCGACAGCCGTGGCAGCCGCTTCCGCGAGCAGATCGCACTGTTGCGCGAAGGCGCCGCCGCGCACCTGCCGCAGGGCCTGGATGTGCTGCCCGCGGATGGCCCGGCCCTGCCGCTTTTCGTGGCCGGCCTGGCCCAGCAGCAACCGGCGTGGATCGGCCAGCACATGGACGGCTGCCTGGCCTACCCGGGCAGGCCACAGGACCATGCGCAACGTGTAGCGGCCTGGCGCGCCGTGGCCGGCAACAAGCCCTATGCCAGCTTCATCCACCTGGACCTGGTGGCCGATGCCAATGCCCCCCTGCAGCGCTGGCGCTTCGGCCTGCGCGGCGGCCGCAACGCCCTGCTGGCCGAACTGCGCGCCATGCAGGCGGCCGGTGTCCACCACATCGGCCTGCAGTTCCGCCGCAACGAACGGCCCCTGGCCGAAACCTTCCACGAAATCGCCGAGTACGTGCTGCCGCACTTCCCGGCCCATGCCGGCGCCGCCGCGGCGGCCTGACCGTTACCGGAGCTTTGCCATGAAGATGAAGACCCTGGCCGCGCTTGCACTGGCTACCCTACCGCTGTCTTTCCAGGCCACCGCCGAGGACTGGTATCCCTCTGCCTATGGCGCGAACGATGAGATCGGCGCGGCCAACCTGCTGACCGCGGATGTGGTCAAGCGCGCGGTCTCGCTGGTCAGGACCGGCAAGACCTATCCGCTGGCGGTGCCGGTGGACAAGAACCTGCCCGCGTTCCGCCATCGCAGCTTCCGCCTGTACAACGTGCAGGTCGGCCAGCAGGCCGGCAGGTCGCTGGGCCCCAACAGGTTCACCTTCAACGATGAACTGGTGAACGCCTGGACCGGCGTTGGCACCCAGCTCAACGGCATCGGCCATATCGGCATCGACAACGTCTACTACAACGGCAACAGGGCCGCCGACTTCGTCACCGTGGACGGCGTGCGCAAGCTCGGCGTCGAGAAGGTGCCGCCGATGGTCACCCGCGGCGTGGTGCTGGACATGACCGCGTACTACGGCAAGGCGATCGTGCCCGGCGGCACCGAGTTCACCGTGGCCGACATCCAGGCCGTGCTGAAGAAGCAGGGCCTGAGCCTGCGCAAGGGCGACGTGGTGCTGTTCAACACCGGCTGGCTGGAACTGATCGGCAAGGACAACACGCAATTCCTGGACGTGGAACCGGGTATCGGCATGGAGGCGGCGAAGTGGCTGGCCGACCAGGGCATCGTCGCCTTCGGTGGCGACACCTGGGCCTCGGAGGTCTACCCGAACCCGAACGGTGCCGAGGAATTTCCGGTCAACCAGTACATGCTGGCCAAGCGCGGCATCTACAACCTGGAGCTGATCGACAGCCGTGCCCTGGTCCGAGACAAGGCCTGGGAATTCCTATTCGTACTCGGCCAACCGCTGTACGTGGGCTCGACCCAGGTCAACATCAACCCGGTGGCGATTCGATGAACGCTGCAACCGACCTGCCCGTGTTCGCTGGCCGGCGCTTCCGCGTCCGCTATGACGGCCTGGCCGCTGACAACATCTACAGCGCCGATGGCCGCCACGTGCAGTACGCCATCGTCTCCGGCGCCTATGCCGGTGCGCAGGGCGAAGCCGCCTGCGAGTGGCAGCAGATCAGCGAAGGGGTCTATGCCATTTCGTGGCAGGAAGCCGATGGCGCATCGGTGGTGCATGTCGATGACTTCGTCGGCGGGCGTTCGCTGGCCTGGTTCACCGCCACCGATGGCAGTTTCCATCGCATGCAGGGGTCGTTGGCAGCGCTGTGATGCCGGCCAGCGGCCGGCACTACCCAAGCAATACCCCACTCTGTTTGACCGGGCCCGGTAGTGCCGGCCGCTGGCCGGCAACCTCGGCCTGGTCGAACACCCCAGCCACCCAGTCGATGAACACCCGCAACCGCGGCGACGGCGTGCGGTTGCGCGGGTAGACCAGGCTCAACGGGCTTGGCGTCGGCGGCGCATCAGGCAGCAGCTCGACCAGCTGCCCGCGCGCGATGTACGGGTCCATCCGGTAGCGCGGCGCCTGGATGATGCCCAGGCCTGCCAGCGCGGCACCGAGGAACGCATCCGCGCCGGACACACGCACCCGCGCCGGCAGCGGCAGGTAACGCACCTGCCCGCGCTGCTGGAACTCCAGGGGAATCAGCTGGCCGGTGGCGCTGGAGCGATAGCCAACCATTTCATGCCCGTCCAGCAGTGACTCGATGCTGCCTGGGACGCCCTTGGCCTGCAGGTAGCCCGGCGCGGCCACCGTCACCTCGCGCAGCATCGTCAACCGGCGCGCCGCCAGATCGCTGTCGGCCAGCGTCCCCACCCGCAACGCCGCATCCACGCCTTCGCTCAGCAGATCGACATAGCGGTCGCCTTCGCTGACGTCCAGTTCGATCTCCGGGTAGCGCTGCAGGAAGTCCGGCAGCTGCGGAAACAGCAGGTGCCGGCCCAGCGTGCCGTGCACTTCAATGCGCAACGGGCCGCGCGGCGGCGCGTCACGGAACGCGGCCTCGGCATCGTCCATGTCGGCGATCAGGCGCAGGCATCGCCCGTAGAAGGCTTCGCCTTCCAGCGTCGGCACCACCTGCCGCGTGGTCCGGTGCAGCAGGCGCACGCCCAGCCGCTGTTCCAGCGCCTTGATCGCGTCGGTCACCGTGGCGCGCGGCAGCCCGAGGTCCTCGGAGGCCCGGGTGAAGCTGCGGCGCTCGACGATACGGACGAAGGCGCGCATGGCCGTGAAGCGGTCCATTGTTCGGCTATCCGGATGATGTAGGCGGATTATGCAGGATTATCCGAACGTGCGATGGCGCGAAGATGGCCCTGCGTCGCTCCGGCGTGCCCAGTGGAAGCCACCATGACCCTCTCCCCCGCCCGCTCTGTCGCCCTGGTCACCGGCGGCTCCCGTGGCATCGGCGCCGCCATCTCCCGCCGGCTCGCCGCCGACGGCCACGCGGTCGCGATCAACTATGCGGGCCGCCGCGGCGACGCCGAAGCCTTGGCGGCCGAACTCGGCGCAGCCGGCGCGCAGGCCATTGCGCTTCAGGCCGATGTCGCCGATCCGCAGGCGGTGCGGCAGCTGTTCGACGCCATCGAAGTCCGCTTCGGCGGCATCGACGTGGTGGTCAACAGCGCGGGCGTACTGCAGTTGGCACCATTGGCCGACACCGACGATGCCCTGTTCGAGCGGGTGATCGGCATCAACCTCAAGGGCGCCTTCAATGTGCTGCGCGAAAGTGCACGACGGGTGCGCGACGCCGGGCGCATCGTCACGCTGTCCACCAGCGTGGTCGGGACCCGGCTGGAGAACTACAGCGTGTATGCGGCCAGCAAGTCGGCGGTGGAGACGATGGGCGCGATCCTCAGCAAGGAGCTGCGCGGGCGCAACATCACCGTGAACGCCGTGGCGCCGGGCCCGACCGCTACCGAGCTGTTCCTGGATGGAAAATCGCCGGAGCTGATCGAGCGGCTGGCGAAGATGCCCCCCCTGGAGCGGCTGGGTACGCCAGAGGACATCGCCGGTGCGGTGGCCTTCCTGGCCGGTGCCGATGGCGGATGGATCAATGGCCAGGTACTGCGCGCCAACGGTGGGATGGTGTAGGTCGCGCGGACGGCATCCACGCATGGCGTGGATCGCATCTGCGCGTGGCTCGGGGATTCGGTAGCGCCGAGCCTACGCTCGGCTGCTCTTCGCGCGAAGGCCAGACGCATCCGAGCGTGGGCTCGGCTCTACAGTTGGGTCAGGCGCTACGGTCCTCGCGGCGCCGGTGTACCCAGTAGTACAGCGTGGGCAGTACCAGCAGGGTCAGCAGCATCGCCGACAGCAGGCCACCGATCACCACCACAGCCAGCGGCTTCTGGGTCTCGGCACCGATCGCATGCGAGGTCGCCATCGGCAGCAAACCGAACATCGCCAGCAGCGCGGTCATCAGCACCGTGCGCAGGCGCTGCAGCGAGCCCTGCACCACGGATTGCAGCAGGTCCATGCCCTGCTCGCGCAGCTGGGCGAAGCGACTGAGCATCACCACCCCGTTCAGTACCGCCTGCCCGAACAACGCGATGAACCCGATCGCCGCCGACACCGACAGAGGGATGCCGGTCAACCACAAGGCCAGGATGCCGCCGATCATCGCCAGCGGCACGTTGGCCAGGATCAGCGCCGCGCTGCTGATGTCCTTGAAGGCATCGAACAGCAGCACGAAGATGATCAGCACCGACAGCGGAATCACCCAGCCCAACCGCTTCATCGCACGCTGCTGGTTCTCGAACTCGCCGGACCACTCCAGCCGGTAGCCTTCCGGCAGCTGCACGCTGGCCTCCACGCGCTTGCGCATGTCGGCCACCACGCTGCCCATGTCACGCCCGGCGATGAAGATGCTCACTGCCTTCACCCGCTGTGCGTTCTCGCGCGAGATGTTGATCGCGCCGCTGGCCATGCGGAAGTCGGCCACGTCGGACAATGTCACCGTGTGCCCATCGCCGATGCCGACCGGGACCGTGCGCAGCCGCTGCAGGTCACGATCAGCATCGTCCAGGCGCAGGGTGATCGGGAACCTGCGGTCACCCTCCCACAGCTCGCCGACCTGGCGCCCGCCCAGTGCAGTCTCGATCACCGCGTCGATGTCGCGCACGTTCAAGCCATAGCGCGCGGCGCGGTCGCGGTCGATGTCGATCTGCAACTGCGGCAGCGAACCGTCGCGATCGATGAACGCGCTTTCCACGCCGTCCACCGCACGCACCTGGGCCAGGATCGCCTGCGCCTGCTGGTTCAGCACGTCCAGATCCGAGCCACTCACCTTGATCACCACCTGACCCTTGATCTGCGAGATGCTCTCCAGGATGTTGTCGCGCACCGGCTGCGAGATCGAGAACTCCGGCCCTGGAATGCGCTGCTCCAGCGTGCGCTGCAGATCGCTCACCAGCTGCCGCTTGTCCACGCCCTTCGGCCACTCTTCCTCCGGCTTCAACGCCACCAGCGCCTCGATCTGGTTGGCACCCTTGGCATCGGAGCCATCCTCCGGGCGCCCGAGCTTGGCCACCACCGTCGATACCTGCGGGAAGGTGCCGACCAGCTCGCGGATGCGCCGCGACTGCTGCTGCGCCTCGGCCAGGCTGGTGCTCGGGTCGAGCGTTGCGGTCAGCCAGATCGATCCTTCGTCCAGCTCGGGCAGGAACTCCGAACCCAACCTTGTGCCCAGCGCCAGCGTGCCGACCAGCAGCGCAACCGCAGTCAGCACCACCGCACGCGGGCGGGCCAGTGCGCGTTCCAGGATCGGCTTGTACCAGCCGGTCAGGCGGTCCATCAGTGGATTGCCGTCGCGCATGCGGTCGCGCCGCAGCCACCAGTAGCAGAACAACGGCACCACGGTCAGCGCCAGGATCAGCGCGCCGATCAATGCCGAGGTCACCGAGTACGCCATCGGCGCGAACATGCGGCCTTCCTGGCGCTGCAGGGTGAAGATCGGGATGTGCGCGGCGATGATGATCAGCATCGAGAAGAACGTCGGCCGGCCCACTTCCGACGCTGCCGAAAGAATGGTCGAGAACCGTGTCTTACGGTCGGCCGCAGGTGGCAGCTTCGACAATCGCGAGACGATGTGCTCGGTCACGATCACCGCGCCATCGATGATGATGCCGAAGTCCATCGCCCCCAGCGACAGCAGGTTGGCCGGCACGCCCCACAGATGCAGGCCGAGGAAGGTCGACAGCAGCGCAAGCGGCATCATCGCCGCCACGATCAGTGCGGCGCGGGCGTTGTACAGGAACAGCCACAGCACCAGGAACACCAGCACCGCGCCTTCCAGCAGGTTGCGGAAGACGGTTTTCAGCGTGGTCGAGACCAGCCACGAGCGGTCGTAGAACGGCTCGATGCTGACCCCGTGCGGCAGCTGGTTGGCTTCGATCTCCGCGATGCGCGCATGCAGGGCGTCGAGCACGTCGGACGGATTCTCGCCCTTGCGCATCAGCACCATGCCGAACACCGCATCGTCATTGTCGTCCTGGCCGACCAGGCCCTGCCGGGGCAGGCCGGTGTCGGAAATGCCGGCCAGGTCGCGCACCAGTATTGGCGTGCCCCCGCGCTGCGTAACCACCACGTTGCCGATGTCGGCCGGCGAACGCATCAGGCCTACGCCACGGATCAGGAACTGCTGCTGGCCGCGTTCCACGTAGCCGCCGCCGGCATTCGAGCTGCCCTTCTCCAGCGCCTCGGCGAACTCACCCAGGCTGATGCCGCGGTCACGCAGCTTGTCCAGGTCCGGCTTGACCTGGAAGGTGCGCGCGAAGCCGCCGAAACTGATCACATCGGCCACGCCCGGCACGGTGCGCAGGCTGCGCTCCATCGTCCATTCCTGCACGGTGCGCAACTGGGTCGGCCTCATGTGCGGGCCTTTCAGCACGTACCGGTAGATCTCACCCACCGCCGAACTCATCGCCTCCAGTTCCGGGGTCACCCCTTCCGGCAGCTCCACCCCCTGCAGGCGCTCCAGCACCTGCTGGCGCGCGAAGTAGTCATCGGCCTTGTCGTCGAAGGTCAGGATGATCATCGACAGGCCGAACTGGGTGTGCGAGAACACCCGCACCGAATGCGGAATGCCGGACAGCGCCACTTCCAGCGGCATCGTCACCTCGCGCTCGACCTCTTCGGCGGCGCGGCCCGGGTGCAGCGATACGACCGTCACCTGGGTATCGGACACATCCGGGAAGGCCTCCACCGGCAACACGCGGAACGCAGCAATGCCAGCGCCGATGAACAGCAGCAGCGCCAGCATCACCATCAGTGGCTGGCGCAGGCAATAGGCAATCAGGCGATCGATCATGGGGCGGCGTGCCCCGTGCCGGTGCTGGTGGCTGCCGGCGCGCTATCCACCAGCTGCTGCAGCAGCAGGCCACCCTCGACCACCACCCTGCTGCCCGCCGCCAGGCCTTCACGCACCCACAGGCGGCCGTCACCCAGTTCCTCGGCGTGCACGGCATTGCGCACGAAGCGGCCCTTTGCTTCCTCCACGAACACCACCTGCTTGCCGTCGATCAGCAGCACCGCCGCATCCGGAAGCGAGACACCGCCCTCGGCCGGCAACGCCACCTGCGCACGCACGTACTGGCCGGCCTTGAATGCCCGTGCCCGGTTGTCCAGCTCGGCGCGCGCCTGCACCACGCGGCGCTCGCTGTCGACGAAGTCATCCACGTGCTGCAGAGTCGCCTGCAGCGGCCGTCCATCGGCGCCGGCCAGGCTCACCTGCATGCCCGCCCTCAAGCGCCCTGCCTGGCTCTCGGGAACATCCAGCAGCAACCACAAGCGGTCCGGATCGCCAATCACTGCCAACGGCTGTTCGCTGTCGGGGCTGACCGCCATGCCCGGGCTCATCCGCCGTTCCACCAGCACGCCGTCGATGGGGGCGCGCAGCGGCAGGCGCTGGTCGACGTGCAGGCCATTGCCATACGCCTTGGCGAAGGCGGTCGCACGCGCGTGATCGGCCTGGCTGCCGGCAAAGTTGGCCTCGGCCTCGTCCAGTTCACGGCCCGATGCCACACCCGCCGCATGCAGCTCGCGGGTGCGATCCAGTTCCCTGCGGGCCTGTTGCAGTTCGGCGCGGCCGCGCACGCCGTCGGCCTGGGCCTGGCCGAACTCGGGCGAAGTGATCCAGGCGATCACCTGGCCCGCCTTCACTTTCTGCCCCGGCTGCGCATCGATACGCGCCACCTGCCCCGCCAATGGCGTGCGCAGTGCACTGGAGCGGGTCTCGTCCCAGGCCACCCGACCCGGCAGCTGCAGGCTGGCGCTGGCGCCGGCGGTCACCGCCTCGCTGCGCAGCACGTCCAGCTGGCGACTGCCGGCCGGAAACTGGATCTGGCCGCCGCTGATCTGCGGCGCGTCCTCGATGTACGAGGCCGGCTCGCGGCCGCAGCCACCCAGCAGCGTCAGCGCCAGCAAGGCCGGCAGCACGGCGTGTCGCGCCCGCAGGCGATGGGCGACAGTGGACTTCATCAGGACTCTCCTTCAGCAACGGATGTGGCCGCTTCCCAGCGCGCCAACGCAATGGCATGGTCGGCACGCGCCTCGATCAGCGCAGCCTCGAAGTCGCGCCAGCTACGGCGCGCATCCAGCAGATCGGTCAGGCTGGCGGCACCGCGGCGGTAGGCCAGTTCGATGCCCCGCACCGCCTTGCGTGAAGCGTCGGACTGCAGCCCTTCATAGTCGCTGCGACGCTGCGCGGCGGACTGCGCGCTGGCCTGCAACTGGTCCAGTTCGGCGCGCGCTTCGCGCTGCAGCACCTGCAGTTCCAGCGCGGCACTGTCACGGTCGGCCTCGGCACGCTGGATCGCGCCGCGTGCACGCGACGGGCCGCCCAGCGGGATGGTCAATGACACACCCCAGGTGACGCCGCTGATGTCGGTCGGCTCGCGTTCGGCTTCCACGCCCAGCTGGACGTCGCGATGGCGCTCGCTGCGCGCCAATGCTACACCGGCATCGGCCGCGGCCAGGCGCGAACGCGCCGCACGCAGATCGGCACGCTGCTGCGGATCGAACGCGCGCGTTGCGGCAACGGCTGCGGGGTCGGGCCAGGGATCATCGGCGCTCAGGTCGCCGCTGTCGTCACGGCCGAGCAGCAGGCCCAGCGCATGCCGCGCATCGCGCAGATCCAGCACTGCCTCGCGCGCCGCGTCGGCCACCGCCAGGTCGTCCACCGCCAGCCGCGCGCGATCGACCGGCGCCATCGCCCCGGTGGCAACCTGCTTGTCGGCTGCCGCCATCTGTTCGGCCGAACTCTGGCGGTTGGCCTCGGCAATCTGCACCCGCTCCTGCGCGCGCTTCAGGCCGAAGTAGGCCTCATGCAGCGCTACCTGCTGCCGGCGCCGGGTATCGAGCATCTCCAGCCCGGCCACTTCCAGCAGTGCATCGGCCTGGCGGATGCGCAATGCGCGCTTGCCACCGCGCTCCCAGGTCCAGCCCAGGCCCAGCGTGCTGTCCACCCGCTTGTCCTGCCAGCGTCCCGGGCCGATGCCGTGCTTCGGGCTGATCTTGCTGCTGCCGATCGACAGCTCGGTGGGCGGGCGCAGCGCGGCGGCCTGCGCGTCGCCCTGCACCCCGCGCAGCTCCAGCGCCGCCGCACGCAGGTCCGGGTTATGCGCTTCCATGGCGCGCTGCGCCTCCTGCAGGGACAGTGCCGATGCCGCAGGTGCGCACAGGAGGGCAGCCAACACAACCGCAAGACAAGGGGAGAAATTCATGCGCGTCACGGTAAGGTGACGCACTTGCGCCAATCTTGCCCCAACCTTGCACGAAGCTTGCAATGCGAATCCTGCTGATCGAAGACGACGCCGCCCTGGCCGATGGACTGATCCGTGCCCTGCAGGGCACGGGTCATCTGTGCGACCACCTCTCGCGCGGACTGCATGCACCCGCTGCACTGGCCAGCGCGCCATATGACGTGATGGTGCTCGACCTTTCATTGCCCGACGTCGATGGCCTCGACCTGCTCTCGCGCCTGCGCAACGACGGTGTGACCCTGCCGGTGCTGATCCTCACTGCGCGCGACGGTGTAGAAGACCGTATCCTCGGCCTCGACCGGGGAGGCGACGACTATCTCGCCAAGCCGTTCGCACTGGGAGAGCTGGAAGCACGCCTGCGTGCGCTGTCACGCCGCCGCAGCGACGCGCCTGCGCAGAAGCGGTTGGGTCGCCTGTGCTTCGACAGCATCCGCAATGAAGTGCAGGTGGACGGCCAGCGCATCGAACTGACCGCCCGCGAGCTGTCGCTGGTCGAGGCACTGATGCAGCATCCTGGCCGCACCGTCACCAAGCAGCGCCTGTTCGACGCGCTGTACAGCTGGGACCACGAGGCCAGCCTGTCGGTGATCGAAGTGCATGTCAGCCGCCTGCGCCGCAAGCTGGAACAGGCGCGTGCCGGCGTCGGCATCCGCATGCTGCGTGGGCTTGGATACCGCTTGGAGGCCGTGGGTGACTGAGCGCGTGCACAGCCTGCGTGGCCTGCTGCTGAGACGCCTGTGGCTGCCACTGCTGGTGCTGCTGCTGTGCAGCGCGGTGGGTTCGTTCGCGCTGGCCCGTTTCTACGCCGGCCAGGTCTACGACCGCTGGCTGCTGGACTCGGCGATGTCGCTGTCCGAGCTGGTGACAGTGCAGGAGGGTCATGCCTCGATCGAGATCACGCCCGCGGTGTCACGTATGTTCAGCTGGGACACCGCCGACGAAGTGCATGGCGAAGTGGTCGATACTGCGGGTGCACGCTTGTATGGCGACCTGGCCGAAGCCCTGCCCCGCCCGGCCACCGCCGCTTCAAGCGACGACGCGGTTTATTACGATGCGCGCCTACGCGGGCAGCCGGTGCGCATGGTCGAAGTCGTGGTCAGCGCCGGGCCCGGCCACGATATCCGGCTGCGCGTGGCCGAGACGCTGCGCAAGCGCCACCGGCTGGAACGCAAGCTGCTGCTGACCAGCATCCCGTTCCAGGCCGCGATCCTGGCACTGGCGGCGTGGCTGGCGTGGTCGGGCACCGGAGCCGCCGCACGCCACGCCAACCTGGTCGCACGGAAGCTGGCCAGCCCCCGCCCGGACCCACTGGCGCCCTTGGAACCCGCACAGGAAGCGCCACGCGAACTGTGGCCGGCGGTGGAAGCCTATAACGCGCTGCTGCACCGGTTGGATGCGATGCAGGCGGCGCAACGGCGCTTCGTCAGCAACGCCGCGCACCAGCTGCGCACGCCGCTTGCTGCGATGCAGGTGGAGCTGGAGAGTTCCCTGCGCCAGCATGATCCACAAGCGCAGCAACTGGCGCTGTCCGGCACGCTGGCCGGGCTGGCGCGGCTGCAGCACCTGGTCAATCAGCTGCTGATGCTCAGCCGCTCGGAAGATCCACAGGGCAGCGCGCTGCCGCTGCGGCCGCTGGACCTGGCCGCGCTGGCGCGTGGCGTGGTCGAGCGTTACGCCGATCGTGCGTTGGCTGCAGGCGTGGATCTGGGTTACGACGGACCCGACGACAGCGTGCAGGTACAGGGCGATCCACAGCTGCTGCGCGAGGCGCTGGGCAACCTGCTGGACAACGCGCTGCGCTATGGCGCCGCGCCCGGAGTGATCACCCTCGGCGTTCGGCAGGAGACCGACGGCGTGCAGGTGGGGGTGGACGATGACGGCGCCGGCATCGCCGAAGCGGAACGCGCGCGCGTCACGGAACGCTTCTACCGGGCCAGCAGCGAGGGCGACGGCTGCGGGCTGGGCCTGGCGATCGTGGCCGAGATCGCGCAACGGCATGGTGCGATGTTGAAGATCGAAACGGCGCCGCTCGGTGGCGCGCGCGTGGGGCTGCGGTTCCGCTGAGCGTTGTTGAATTGCCCTTGTAGAGCCGAGCCCATGCTCGGCTGCTCCTGGCACGATGCCTGAGCCGAGCATGGGCTCGGCTCTACAGGTTCCCGGTCACCCGTGAAGCGTGCCAACCAAGGTTGGCACCTACCGAGTGCGCGTCATCGGCTCATCGAATACGGCGCCTGCGCGCCCTGCCCCGGCCAGTCCTTGTTCGGCTCGGCCTGCATGCTGAAGCGCAGTTCGCCACCGGCCAGGATCTCGTCGTGGCGCAGGAAGGTACGCTGCAGCGGCTTGCCGTTCAACGTCACGCTGCCCACGTACGTGTGCGCGTCATCCAGCCCCTCGGCCACGATGGTGAACGTCTTGCCGTTGGGCAGGCGCATCGCGGTCTTCGGCAGGAACGGACGGCCAAGAATGTACTCGCCCGAACCCGGTGCAACCGGGTAGAAGCCCAGCGCGGTGAACACATACCACGCCGACATCTGGCCGACGTCATCATTGCCGGCCAGGCCATCGGGACGGTCGGCGTACTGGGTATCCATGATCTGCTTCAGGCGCGCCTGCGTGCGCCACGGCTGGCCGGCATACGAATACAGGTAGGCCACGTGGTGGCTGGGCTCGTTGCCGTGGGCATACCAGCCGATCAGGCCGGTGATGTCTTCCATGTGCTCGAAGATCGATGGATCCACCTTGGCGTTGAACACCTCGTCCAGGCGCGCGAGCAGCTGGTCGCTGCCACCGTGCGCGGCCGCCAACCCGGCGACGTCCTGCGGCACGTACCACGAATACTGCCAGGCATTGCCTTCGGTGTAGTCGGTGCCGTAGCCGCTGGCGCTGGGGTCGAAGGGCGTGCGGAAACTGCCATCGCGCTTGCGTGCGCGCATGAAGCCGGTGTCCTTGTCGAAGGCATTGCGCCAGTTGCCTGCGCGCTTGTCGAAGGTCGCCGCGATATCGGCCTTGCCCATGGCCTGCGCCATGCGTGCGATGGTCCAGTCGTCGAAGGCGTATTCCAGCGTCTTGCTGGCTGCTTCGCCCTCCTCGTCGATCGGCACGTAGCCCAGCTCGCGGTACTGCGCGATGCCGTCATAGGGACCGTAATTGGCGGTCTCGACCATTGCCTTCAGCGCCTTGTCGGCGTCGAAGCCACGAATGCCCTTCACGTAGGCATCGGCGATCACCGGCACGGCGTGGTAGCCGATCATGCACCAGTCTTCCAGGCCATGGAACGACCATACCGGCAGCATGCCGTACGGGCTGTGCTCATGGTGGGCAAGCATGGAATTGACGAAGTCGCTGTTGCGCTTCTCCGGCTGCACCAGCGTCAGCAACGGGTGCAGCGCACGGTAGGTGTCCCACAGCGAGAACGTGGAATAGTGCGTGAAGCCGTCGGCCTTGTGCACTGCGTTGTCCGAACCGCGGTACTGGCCATCGGCATCCATGAACAGCGTCGGCCCCAGCAGGGTGTGGTACAGCGCGGTATAGGCACTGCGCCGCGCATGCTCGGGGGCGTCGATATCGAGTACCGACAGCGCCTGCGTCCACTCCTGCTTCGCCTGTGCACGCACGCGATCGAAATCGAAGTCGGCCACTTCCGCGTCGAGGTTGGCGATGGCGCCGGCTTCGCTGACCGGCGAGATCGCCACCTTCACCACCAGCGGTGCATCCAGCTTGCCGAATGCGAACGTGCCGACCAGCTGTCGGCCTTCGATCTGGGCGCGCTGCGCGGGATCCTTCTCACCCGGCGGCGGGAAGCCCTTGTAGACGATGTCCTGCTCGGTGTTGTGCAGCTCGTGCCCGGCCAGCGGGCGCGAGAAACGCATCGCGAAATACAGCTGGCGGCCCGGCGCCCAGCCGCGCGTCTCGCGGAAGCCGGTCACCGTACCGTCGGCGCGCACCCGTACCCGCGACCACAGCACCTTGCCCGGGTAGTCATACATGCTGGTACGCATGTCCAGCAGCACCTTGGCGTCGGTGCCCTTGGGGAAGGCATAGCGGTGCACGCCCACGCGGGTACTGGTGGTCAGTTCGGCGCGTACCTTGTAGTCATCCAGGGTGACCGCGTAGTAGCCCGGCTCGGCCTTCTCGTCAGCGTGGCGGAAGCGCGATGCATAGCCGCTGCGCGGCTTCTCCGGATCGCCGCGCTCCAGGCCCGGATTGCCGGTGAACGGCATCAGCAGGATGTCGCCCAGGTCTGAATGACCGGTGCCGGAGAAGTGCGTGTGCGAGAAGCCGACGATGCTGCTGTCGTCATAGCGGTAGCCTGCGGCCCAGCCATAGGCCTTTTCGCGCGGCTGGATGCGCGTGTCCGGGCTGAGCTGGACCATGCCGAACGGCACCGTGGCCCCCGGGTAGGTGTGGCCTTCGCCACCGGTGCCGATGAACGGGTCGACCGAGGCATAGGCGCGTTCGGCGGCGGATTTCGACGGGGCCGCCAAGGCGGTACCGGTGACAAGCATGGCGGTGGCAGCGAAGGCGATCAGGAGGCGACGGTCCAGCGTGGGCATCGGCATTTGGATCGATTCAGGTGGTAGTCGGATCCTAGCACCGGGCCTGTCTTGTCGCATGCTGCAGTGCGGCCGCCGGAACCGGCACGATGATTTGCACGTAATTGCATGGCCGGACGACGAGTCGCCTCATAGCCTTGCGGTCTCCCGCCTCCCGATCGGTGCCGATACGCCAATGGATGTCCACACATGCACCTCTGAAAGACCGCGCCTTCGAAACGGGAGAAAGCGAGACGAACCATCAATTGGTATGCAGCGCCTCGATCTGCCCAGGATGGCAACGCAGCGCAAACGCCGCTGCCGGGATTGGAACCCCGTTTTGAGCTTTGGGATCTGCTTGCCGTAACTACGGCGGGCGGTGCGCGGCGGCCGAATGGCCCTCCGGCTTTTCCCAAAGCTCAGCCGAAGTTCCAACCTCGCATCGCCCGCCACCCTTGCGGTGGCCTTCGCTTCCCAAGGAGTTCCCGCATGACCCAACGTCCGCTCAGCCCGGCCATGGAATCGCTGTTCCAGCGCATCGAACACGCCCTCAACAGTGCCGAAGGCATGGCCATCCTCATCGGCGAGCAGTACGGCCCCGAGCCGAAGCCACCCGCACCGATGGGCTACAACGCCAAAGAGATCGCCAATGCGATGGTCATGCTGAGCCAGCATGGGCGTTGCCTGCTGCAGAAGTTGCGCGCGGAAGCGGAAAAGGTGACCTATCACTAGACCGCAATGCAGCCAAGCCTGCTCGGCGCGGTTCGGGCCGCAGGCAGCGACTGCTGCCGTCAACCCGGCAATGCGCCCTGCAACGTAGCGAGGTCGGCGCTTTCGACCGGCCTCACCACCCGCGCCACTTCCTGGCCGTTATGCAGCAGCACCACGGTGGGCCACAGTTTTACCTTGAAGGCACGCCCCAGTGGCTTTCCCTTGCCATCTTCGATCTTCCAATGCACCAGATCATGGGCGTCCACAAACGCCTGGAGTGTGGGCTGCGCGGCCTGGCAATGGCCACACCAGGGTGCACCGAACTCGAGCAGCAGCCAGCCCGCCTGAGCTTCCACGTCCGCGTCGGCGGGCTCCGCCGCCGGGTAGTCACGCATGAACGGCATGGTCGTTACCCCGCCAAGGCCTTCTGGATGTCCTCCACCGGTGAATTGGTCAGGTCCTTGGCAATATCGCCCAGCAGGCGCGCCTGGACCTCCTTGTGCAGCAGCGGGCGGATACGGCCCAGCGTGGTCGGGTCTGCCACCAGTACCAGGTGTGCATAGCGATTATTCAAGGCATCTTCGTTGAGCTGCTCAGCCACCTGCTTGGCGAACGTCGCCTCGTTGAGCTGGGAAATGGACATGTCCTTCGGCACCGCACCGGCCGGCCCCTGACCTGAGATACCCTGCTCGCTGATGTCCTGCAGGCGCAGCTCACCTTCCTGCTTCAACGCAAGCTGATGTTCGCTGCCCACGTTGGTGAACACGCGGGCCGAACCACCATCGGCAACGACGATCAGGGTGCCTTCGGGAATGCGACGGGTCATGCGATGCTCCTTCTCGATTGCGTTCGGCACTACCGTAGACAGCACTGCGTGAGGGCTGCGGCCAAGGTTCGTTCAACGCGTGTCATCGCATGCATTGCGGATGAACAGGCGCAATGGAACACAGCGTGCAGATCAGCCCGCTTCTCCGCATGCTCACACCGATGCCGTTATCATGAACCGATGATCGACACGACCCACTACGTGACGGGCGCACCTGTTACGTGGGAAGCACTGCCGACCGGCGCTTCGCTTGCCACGATGGCGCCCGCCCTGCCCTTCCATCGCCTCGCGCTGGATCCCGGCGGATGACGCCCGCAGGCGCTCTGCCTGCATTCCCACGCTGATGTGACCGCTGGCCGCTGATTGCGCGGCTGCAGCGGTGTGTTTCCGCATGTCCACCGTTACTGCGGTGCGATCTCGTGCGCGTGGCGTCGTGCGTGCGCACATTCCCCCAGCCCCGATGCCCCTGCTCCACCTGCGCCTGCATCGCCGTTTCCGTTTCTCGGGACACACCACACCGTCTATTCCGCACCGTATTTACTCAACAAGGAGTCCCCATGCAGGACACCCTCGATGCACACGCCCACTTTGGCTGGTTCAAGCGCCGCCGCCACCTGAAGGTCGATGAGATCACGGTGGTCGACAAGCCCATGCTCAAGCGCGCCGTTGGCGCCGCTGCACTGGGCAACGCGATGGAATGGTTCGATTTCGGTGTCTACGGCTATCTGGCGGTCACCATCGGCCAAGTCTTCTTCCCCTCCAGCAATCCCACCGCGCAGGTGATCGCCGCGTTCGCCACTTTCACCGTGGCGTTCCTGGTACGGCCGCTGGGCGGCCTGGTGTTCGGCCCGCTGGGTGATCGCTACGGCCGCCAGAAAGTGCTGGCGTTCACCATGGTCCTGATGGCGCTGGGCACCTTTTCGATCGGCCTGATCCCCGCCTACGAGCGCATCGGCATCTGGGCACCGGTGCTGTTGCTGCTCGCACGCGTGGTGCAGGGCTTTTCCACCGGCGGTGAATATGGCGGCGCGGCGACCTTCATCGCCGAATACTCTACCGACCGCAACCGCGGCCTGATGGGCAGCTGGCTGGAGTTCGGCACGCTGGGCGGCTACATCGCCGGCGCCGGTACCGTGACCGCGCTGCACATGCTGTTGAGCAGCGAGCAGATGCTGGACTGGGGCTGGCGCATTCCGTTCCTGGTGGCCGGCCCGCTGGGCCTGCTCGGCCTGTACATGCGCATGAAGCTGGAGGAAACCCCGGCGTTCCGCGCCTTCGCCGAGGAAGCCGAGAAGCGCGAACACGACCGGCCGGGGCTGCGCGCGCTGTTCCAGGTGCATGGCCGCCAGCTGCTGGTGTGCATGGGCCTGGTGCTGGTGTTCAACGTCACCGATTACATGCTGTTGACCTACATGCCCAGCTACCTCAGCGTCACCATGGGCTACGCCGAGAGCAAGGGCCTGCTGCTGATCATCATCGTGATGCTGGTGATGATGCCGCTGAACATCGTCGGCGGCGTGTTCAGTGACAAGCTGGGCCGCCGCCCGATGATCATCGGTGCCTGCATCGCGCTGCTGGTGCTGGCCATTCCGTGCCTGCTGCTGGTCGGCAGCGGCCATGACGGGCTGATCTTCCTCGGCCTGATGCTGCTGGGCCTGGCGCTGGTGTGCTTCACCAGTTCGATGCCGTCCACGCTGCCGGCGCTGTTCTACACCCCGGTGCGCTACAGCGCGCTGTCGATCGCCTTCAATGTGTCGGTGTCGCTGTTCGGCGGCACCACGCCGCTGGTGACCGCGTGGCTGGTGGAACGCACCGGCGACCCGCTGGTGCCGGCCTATTACCTGATGGGCGCGGCGGTGATCGGCCTGGTGACCATGCTGTTCGTGAAGGAAACCGCTGGCCTGCCGCTGCGCGGCTCACCGCCGGCGGTCGGCTGCAGGAAGGAAGCCGCTGCGCTGCTGAAGAGCGATGTGCCGGTGACGGTGGACCCGACCCTGCCGCCGCTGCCGGATGTTGCCGAGCCCGAGCAGGTGAAGCCTGCCTGAGATCGGGTGCAAAACGCGATCCACGCATGGCGTGGATCTGCGGCGCCACTGGCGCTACGTCTTGATGCGCGCCAGCTTTCCCGGCGTCCAACGCAGCGTCCAGGTGTAGTTCCCGTCCGGCGGACAGACGTGGCGATTTGGGCTCTTCCATTCGCAGACCGTCGCCCCGGCACTGACGGTGAAATCGACAATGATGCGATCACCCTGGATGCGGATGGCATGGATGGCGCCTGGAATCTGTTCGAACGCGTCGTCGCCATAGCCATACCTGCGGATGGCGGCATAGTCCTCTGCCTCCACCGGCGACAGGCTCTTCGGGTTCTCCTGGCCCCGCGGATCGTTCTCGGCCAACGCGGTCATCACCGCAACAACGTTGCGCTGGGCGAAGCTGCCGCCGGTGTAGGTGGACGTGTAGAAATACACGACCTCGGCACGGCCGTCGCCATCGAGATCGGCAACAGCGGTCCACACCGGACGGAACTCGGATTCAATGTCGTCGCCGGGAATCAGCCGCAGATTGGCTTCGGCGGCCCGATACGCTTGTACCAGGCTGGGCGGCGCCACCACCCGCTTGGACGCGGCCGGCGCAGCCACCGCCGTCAAGCTGGACAGCGCCAGCGCAGCAAGCGCCAGGCAGATCGAAGTGGAGCGGAACATCGCAGGTCCGTGCATGTCATCCTCCTTGGGTGTGCGGCCAGTCTAACCACAGCCAAGGCATCCACGCATGGCGTGGATCTAGCGCAGGCTGTTCAATTCCATCGCACGCATCACGATGGGCTTGGCCCAGCCGGGCGTGTGCAGCAGGTCGGCTACCGCAATGGGGTATTGCAGTTCGCCTGCAGCCATGGCCAGTACCGGCAGCGGCACCACGCAGCCCTGTGCGTCGGCCGGTGCGCTGTTGTCGTAGACGTGCAGCTCGGCCAGGTGTGGCAGCAGCTCCAGCAGGTTCGCGCGCGCGGAATCGAAGCGCGCGCGGATCCTCTCCACCGGAATATCGTGGCCGCCAGCGGCCACCCGCGCCGCAACACGGGCGATGTGCAGCTCGACATCGGCCAGCCCACAGAACCAGATCGCCACCTGATGCCGTTCGCAGGCCTCGAGCAGCAGGCGCGGAATGGTGTTGCCGCCGAGCGTCGTCTCGAAGGCGAAGTCGGTGCCCTCGGCCATGGCCTGGCGCAGGCGGCGGGTGCCTTCCTGCCATGCCTCGGCGTTGGCCTCCGGCAGCGGCCAGCCGGCGTCGACCAGGCGACGGGTGAACGAGTCCGGGTTGAACCAGCTCAGCCCTTCGGCGTCCAGCCAGTTGCCCAGCAGCGAACTCTTGCCGGCGCCATTGACGCCGGCCAGCGCCAGGATGCGTCCCATCGATCAGAGCGGGCGGCCGAGGGTGACCTTGCGGCCGCGCCGGATCGGCTGGCCCAGCACCTTGCCCAGCCCCTCCCCGCGCTGCAGCCCGGCCAGCTTCTGGTCGAATTCGCTGCGCAGGCGCAGCAGCTCTTCGTTGCGCTCACCGGCATCGCCACCCGCGGCCTTGGCCAGCAGCTCCTGGTAGGTACGGATGTCCACGATCACCGCTTCCGGGTGATTGTGGTTGGTGATGACCAGCGCCTGCTTTTCGCGCACGGTGCGCATCAGGCTCGGCCAGCCCCGGGTCTTCACCGACGAGGCCGGGGCTTTTTCAAGGCAAGGCAGATCCAGCGGCAGGGTCATGGCACGGCTCCAGACAGGGTGGATGACAGCCACTATACCCAATTTGGCCAAATTGGGGATAAATCCCTTTTCACCCCGGCGCCCCAGCGTCCGGGGCGTCGGTCTGCAGCAGGCTGTCACGCTCGCGCAGCGGGAAGCGGATCCAGGCATCCAGGCCTTGCGGGGTAAAGCGCAGCTCGCCGCTGCCGGCCAGTTCATAGGGCACCCGCTGCTCGATCAGGACCCGGCCCAGGCCACGCTGGCGTGGCATCTCCCACCCCTCCACCTCGGCATGGCGCTCGCACCAGTGCAGGCCCAGCCACGGCTGCCCATCCTGCACCTGCAGGTGCCAGCAGACATCGATCCGGCCGTCCTCGTGGGCCAGCGCGCCATACCGCAACGCATTGGTGGCCAGCTCATGGATGGCCAGCGACAGTACTTCGGCCGCCTTCGGTGGCAACAGCACATCCTCACCCTGCAGGTGATAGGCGGCGGCGGCCGGTGTCTGCGCCGCGATCTCCTGCTCGAGCATGCCGCGCAGGCAGACCCCTACATTGGCGCCACGGGTCAACAGGCTCTGCGTGCGCGCCAGTGACATCAGCCGCGCGCACAGGCGCTCGGCATACTCGTCCACGCTGCCGACCGATGCGCGGGTCCGCCAGGCAAGGGCATGGATGGTCGACATGATGTTGCGCACGCGATGCTGCAGTTCGGCCAGCAGCACCGATTGGCGCTCGGTGGCACGCTTGAGGTCGTCGATGTCCACGGCGATCGCGAACACGCCACTCACCCCGCCATCGGCATCACGCAGCGGTGCGGCGGCGACACGCGTCCAGCGCGCGCGCCCATCGTCATGGATGAACTGGAACTCCAGGCCTGGGACCATCGTCTCCCCCCGCAGGGCGCGGGCGATGGCGAAATCGTGGGGTTCGATGCGCGAGCCATCGGGATGCGTACCCTGCCACCGGTAGTGGTTGGGGCGATCCGTGGAGGGCACCTTGCCGGTGGGAAGATAGGTCCGCATCTGGTCGTTGGACAGTTGCAGGTTGCCGTCGGCATCGACAATGCAGACACCCACCGGCAGCACCTTGAAGGCCAGCGCCAACCGGCGGTCGCTCTCACGGCGCTTCTGTTCCTCGCGTTCGCGGGCCGCCTGCGCAACGTGCGCGGCTGTCGTTTCGAACATGGTCACCAGCACGCCGTTGATGCACCCGTCCTCTCCGCGTATGGGGCTGTAGGTGATGGTGAACCAGACATCCTCCAAGCGCCCCCGCCGCGCCAGCGGATAGAGCTTGTCCTCATAGGTGATGGTCTCGCCCTGCCACACACGCTGGTAGATCGGGCCGTTGATGTGCCAGACCTCGGGCCAGCATTCGCGCGTCGGCTGGCCCAGTCCGCCAGGATGCTTGTCAGCCAGGATCTCGGCATAGCCATCGTTGTAGAGCTGCACCAGCTGCTCGCCCCACAGCACGATCATCGGAAAGCCGTGCGCAAGCATCAGGTCGACGGTGGCGCGCAGGTGCGGCGGCCATTGCTCGATCGCACCCAGTGGCGTGCCTGACCAGTCGTGCCGGGCAATACGGGCGGCCATGCCGTCATGGCGCGCATCCGCCTGCAGCGACGGCGGCATGCCCGCCGGGCGCTCAACGGCCCGGAGGCCTTCGGTGCGGCGCGACATGCCGCGCAATCAGGCGATGCCCGCAGGGGCCTGCGGCGTCGCCACCAGTCCCGCCAGCTGCTGGACCAGGGCCTCGATGTGATAGGGCTTGGTGCAGCGGGGGGCATCCGCGAAGCGGCTGGGCAGGTTGTCATCGTAGCCAGAGGTCAGCATGAACGGCGTACCCGCTTCGGCCAACCGGTCGGCCAGCGGGTACACCTGTTCACCGCCCAGGTTGATGTCCAGCAGGGCCACATCGATGGGATTGTCATCCAGCAGCCGGCCGAGTGCCTGCAGGTCCCCGGCCGGCCCCACCACCTGCGCGCCCTTCAGCTCCAGGTAGTCCACCAGGAACATCGCGATGGCGAATTCATCTTCCGCCACCAGTACTCTCAACCCTTTCAGGCCTTCTGGTTTGTTGCCCGCTTCCAGCACGACCGGCGCTCCTCGATACACGCGGCCCACCTCCGCCGCAACGGTCGTAGGATGCGCGAACCGGGCTACAAGGGCGCGTGATGATCGATGAAGATCGGAGCCGCGGCGCATTCACTCCGGCCTTGCAGCGGTGCGTTCAGAACGCACGCTCCCATTTCAGGCTGAGCAGGCCGCGGTCATGGCTGTACAGCCAACCGACGTTGCTGTCGATACGGGCGTAGCGCAGGCTCAGGCTGGGCACCAGCCCGCCCACCGCCAGCCGCTCGCTGCGCACGATGGCGATCAGGTTCTGTTCGTCGTCCTGCCTGCGCGCCTCCAGCAACGGACTCCAGGCATCGTAGTGACGGTGACGCAACGACACGAACACCGTGGCCGTGGTGCCACTCCACTGGCGCGCCGCGCCCAGCCGCAGGCCGCGCTGGCGGTAGCCGTTGGCCGGGTCGGCAGCGCTGCTGTCGCTCAGGTCCATGCCCGCGAACAGGGTCCAGCGCGGATTGAGCGCGCGGAACCAGGTGGCATACAGCGCTGCCAGATCGCCATCGTAGTTGTCAGCCAGGCCCGGCTGCCGATAGCGCTGGCGCTTCCAGTCGGCCTCCAGCTTGAGCAGGCTGCGCCCGTCCAGGGCGTACTGCCACTCGCCGTGTACGCCGCTGCCGCCCTGCAGAGCGTGGTTGCCCAGCGCCTGGAAGTCATAGCTCGGCGCCAGCTGCAGGGTGTGCCGTGCACTGCGCCAGCTGTAACCGGCCTGCACGCTGGCGTTGAGCTCGTTGTATGCACTGTACCCGCGCCATGCCTGACCGAAAGCGAGACCGCGCACGTAAAGTCCATGATGGCCGGCCAACGCCCAGCGCCGTTCCAGGTTGGCGTCGTAGTCCAGGCCGGTGGCGCGCTGCGCTTCGGGCAGCGTGCGTTCGATGAGGCAGGTGTCGCCGACGACGAACAGGCAGGTGCGGCTGGCCGAACTGCGGTTGATGTTGTCGCTCCATGCAGGCCCGGCGGCGACCGCCGCCTTCCAGCGCCTGCGTGCCTGCAACGCGTCCAGATAGCTGTCCACACGAGCGCGGACACCTGCGGTGGCCGGATCGTTGCTGTCGATACCGGCCTTGATTGCACCGAACAATGCCACCGCCTCGCGGTCGCGCTGGTCTTCGGCATAGACGCGTGCCAGTTCAAGGCGGGCGGGCAGGAAGTCCGGCTGCGCTGCCAGCAGCGCTTCGTACTCCTGTGCAGCGCGCGGATGGTCACCGGCCACGCGGGCCAACGCACCCTGCGCGTAGTGGCGCAGCAGCGGATCGTGCCCCGGAAGCTCGATGTATTCGGCCAGGAACGCCGCGGCGGCCGGCCACTGCTGGTGCTGCAACGACAGGTAGAGGGCCTGGCCGAGATCATCAACGGTGCGCTCCACCCGCACGGTCTTGCCATCGATGGTGAGCGTCGGCCGCTGTGATTCGGCTTGCTGCAGGCGCTGCTGGTCCTGCTGCTGGTGGCGCAGTTCGCTGCCCTGTTCGAGCACGCGGCGCAGATCGTCCTGCTGGGCGCACACGTCGGCGGCAACCAGCAGCAGGAACACAAGGAAGATGGGGTGGCGCATGGGCGATCCGTGGCGGTGCATGCAGCGGGCCGAAGCAGGGACTGGCGGATCGCGGCTTGTCCCTGCCCTGCCCCGTCAGGGGCGTGGCAATCAGTTCTTGCTGCCGCCGAAGGCGGTGTCGTACTGGCTGTTGCCGGCGAACGTAGCGATACCGGCCAGGGTGGCGGCGTTGGCGCCGAAGAACTGGCCCTGGCTGTTGCCGGTGACCGAACCGTTGGCCACAGCGGTGCCGGCGAAGGACGCATCAGCGCTGTTGATGTTGGCGTTGATCGCCAGCGTCTGGCCACCACCGGCCAGGCCGCCGGTCAGCTTGCCGGTACCGAAGTTCGCGGCGAAAGTGCCGCTGAGCAGGTTGCTGCCGTTGAATTTGTTCAGGCCGGCCACCGCGTACGTGGCGGTGCCGCTGGGCAACGTGGTGCCCGCACGGTCGCCAGCGAAGTACACCTGGCGGTTGTTGAAGCCACCCGCGGCGCCATCCTTGGACCATTCACCGAACCACACATCGCCACTGCCCACCTTGACGAAGTTGAAGTGGCCCATGCCGGCATGGTTGCCCGGGGTGCCGGTGATCGGCATGGCCAGCGTGCGCACGGTCACGTTGCCCACGGTGGTGGGGGCCGAGTATGCGGCCAGACCCTGGAAATCGACCGGCTTGGCGTTGGAGACGGTGCCGACACCGATGCCGGCCTTGCCGGCACTGTGCGGGCCGCCGTTGACTTCGGAAGCACCGACCTTGACGTACAGCTGCGAATCGGTGGCCGGGCTGGCCGCACCGACGATGTCGGCAGCCTGGGCAGCACCGGCCAGGGCAAAGGTGGCGGTCACGGCCAGTACGGAACGGGAGATCATCTTCATGGAACTACTCCTTGGGTTGAGGGAACTACGGGTACAGCAACGGAACAGGTCATCAGAAGCGCGCGGTGACACCAAGCTTCAGCGTGCGCCCTGGCGCCGGCAGCGTGGAGCGAGTGGCCGGGTCGACGTAGTAGCGGTTGCCGAGGTTGGTGCCGACCAGCTCGACGCTGGCATGGTCGTTGATGCGCCAGCGCGCGTAGGCATCGACGGTGGTGATGTTTCCCCAGGTGAACGGCACGTTCTGCCAGATCAGGCCACCACTGCCGGCGTACAGGCGGTCACGGTAGGCCTGCAGGTCCGGGTTCTGGTGGCGCTGGTAATGCACGACGCGGCTGCCCAGCTCCAGGCGCTCATCGAACAGCCGGGTGCCCAGCGACGCGTTCACCGACAAGCGGGGAATGGCCTGGGTCAGCAGGTAGCCACTGACGAAGCCGTCCTGCACGCAGTTGGGCACCTTGCCGGCGAGTGCATCGAGCTGCACCGCCATGCTTTCGTCACAGACCTTGTTTTCCAGCGTGCGGGTGATGCCCAGGTCGGTGAAGAAGCGGCGGTTGTCGAACCGCGCCTGCAGCTCCACGCCGCGGATGCGCTGCTTGTCCAGGTTGTCGAACAGGAAATTGCCGTCGCGCTCGATGACGTTGCGGGTCTTGTGCACGTAGTAGGCCAACTTCACGTCGGCATCAGCGGTGTTGCCGAACAGCGCCGACAGGTTGTGCACGTAGCCCACTTCGTAGTTGTAGGCGTGCTCGGGCTTGAGCGGGTACAGCGGGCTCAGGCTGCTGGAGAACGCGATGGTGCTCTCGAACATGCTGGGGAAACGCACCGCCTCGCTGTAGCGGACGTAGGCGCGCGCATTGGGCGAGAAATGCGCGGTGGCCGAGAAGGTCGGCAGCCAGGCATGGTCGCGCCTGCGCTCATTGCGCCCGGACACCGTCTGCGGCGGCCCGCTCTGGATGCTGCACAGGATCTGCGCCCCCTGCACCGGCAACAGCCCGGGAATGGCCGCCACCTGGCCATTCAGGCAGGGGTTGCTGGCACGGCTGTAGTTGCCGTCCGCATCCGGCAGCCACGGAATGGTGTGGTCCACCGCAACCGGCGTCTCATACCTGCCCAGCAGGCCCTTCAGCAGATCATCAACGATGAAGCCCATGCCGATGCTGTCCCAGAACGCGCGCTGCGACTCGATGGCGTCGATCTCGCCCTGCAGGCTGGCCGGGCGTTCGGGCAGTTCGTTGACGCGGTAGCGGGCCTCCTTGGGGAACACCGAGGTGGTCATCAGCTCCGGGTGGTCCTGCAGGAAATCATCGAAGGCCCAATAGCGCGCGTAGCGCACGCCGGCACTCAGGGAGAGGAAATCCACCGGCCGCCAGTCCAGCACCAGGTAGCCCTCGCCTTCCTGGCGGCGCCCCGCGCGCGGATACATGCGCCAGCCATCGCTGACGCCGAAGTACGGGTCCGCCGAGCGCAGTCTCTCGAACTGCCAGTTGCCGCCCACGGTCAGGTCCAGGGTGGAATGCAACGCGAAGCGGTTGCTCAGGGTCAGGCCGGTGCGGTCGTTGCGGGCATTGGCCAGCGCGGTATTGCGCAGGATCGGGCTGCTGCCGGGGTTCCAGTCGGGGTTGCTGGCAAAATTGGGGAAGCCGCCAGCGGTGTACGTATCGCTGGTGGTTTCGGTGCGCCACAGGTTGGCACGCAGGTCCAGCCAGCGGCTGCCGGCAGGCTGCCAGTGGTATTCCAGGTTCCAGGCATCGGCATCGACGCGGCTGAGCGGCCACTGGATGCGACCGTAGTCGGGCGCGGACAGGATGCGCGAGGGCATGATCTCGCCGTAGTGCGAGAGCGTGCGCCGCCAGGTCGCGCGCAGCTGCTGGTCGTCGTTGATCTGCCAGGTCGCTTTCAGCAGCCACGATTCCTGCTCGCTGGAGGTATTGGGCACCTCGTCGCCGGGCTTGAAGTAGCGCGCCAGCGTGGTGATGTAGTCCAGGCCCTTGTACTCGAACTGCTCGCGCGGATCCTGGTCGTAGTACGCCGCGCCCCGGGTGCCGGAAAAGTAGTTGCCGCGCTTGCGCCAGGCATAGGCCGCCATCAGGTCCACGTGTTCGCCACGCAGGCCCAGCGCCAGCCGCCAGGCCTGGTCTTCCCCGGCGAACACATGGGTTTCAGAACCGCGCGACTTCACCGGCACCAGCAGCGTGCTGTCGGCATACGGTGCGGAGGGTGAGCCCTGCGGGAACCCCGGCACCGTGCGGTAGTCCTCGCCGGTATGCAGCCGCGGCAGGCGTGGCGCCACCGCATTGCTGCTGCCTTCGATCTTCAGCTCCCCGCCGAAGCGCTCGCCGGCAGCAACAATGTCGTCAACATCGATGGTCTTGATCACCAGCGCGCCACCGATCCCGCTGTGCACATCGCGCACCAGCCCTGGCCCCTTGATGACCTGGATGCCACCGATCAGGTTGGGATCGATGTAGTTGCGGTTGCTGACGCCGTTGTAGCCGCGCCAGACCGTGAGCGCCTGCTCGCCACCGTCGATGCTGACCGGCACCCGCCTCGGCCCCTGGATGCCGCGGATGTTGATGTCCAGCGCGCCGCTGTTGCGCGCATCACCGCTGAACACACCGACCAGATCCTTGACCACGTCGGCCGGGTTGGAGCCGCGATAGCGCTCCACACGGTCGCGCCCCGAGTACGCCGTGGTCAGATCCAGCGCGAACACATCATCGTAGCCGCGCCGATCACGCGCCTCGCCCCCTTCCGACTGCAGGCGACCGGCCACGTCCAGTGTTTCGGTCACCCGCACCCCTTCTCCGTCCCCTTCCCCCGCCTCCGCTGCGGCGCGCAGGCTCCAGGTGCCATCCATGCCGCGCTGGGCACGCACCCCACTGCCGCGCAGCAGCTGCTGCAGGGCCTGCATCTGGCTGTACTCGCCGCTCACCGCGCTGGATCGACGGCCCTCCACCAGGTCACTGCGGAAGACCACCTGCACATCGGCCTGGCGGCCAAAGCTGCGCACGGCATCGGCCAACGGTTGTTCCGGAATGGCGTAAGTGCGCAGCGGTGCGGCCACTGTGGCTTGCGCCTGCACCACCGGCACCCAGGCCAGCGGCAGCAATGCGGTGGAGATGGCCAGGGCCAGGACGGTAGCGCGACGATGACAGGCGGATGCCGTGGACGGCATGGACAGGAACTCCTCAAGCGGGGCGGGACCACGGCCACGTCCGGTGCCCGGTGGTGTGTCTGGCTTGAGAAGAAACGCGGTTTCGCTCTGGCTATACCTCTATAGACAGCGGGGTACGACGACTGCCCACGGTTTTTTCATGTTTTTTCATGCAGCCGGTTAATGCGTGCTCCGCGGGCGCTTCACCACACCAGCAACGCACCTCCGGGCAAGCGCTGCACTCGCAGTCCCGCCTGCGCGGCCACGGCGTCGATGGCCGTGTCCGGTTGCTGCAGATGGAACAGGCCACTGACCCGCACGCGTGTACCCTGCCCGCCCACCACCCAGACCGGGGCACGCCGGTAGCGGCCGAGATCGGCGATGGCCTGCGCGGCAGGCAGACCGTCGATCACCACCTCACCGCGACGCCACGGCGCCATCGCCTCCGGCGCGGCCTGTTGCAGCGGCTGCAGCCAGCGCCCGTCACGGAACGCACGCACCTGCCCGGCGCGCAGGCGCTGCACGCTGCCATCGCCCGGGCGCACATCGACCACGCCCTCGCTGACTTCGGTGGTGATGGTGGCGCCCTGCATCGACACGCTGAACGCCGTACCGATATCGCGGATCTGGCCACCGCCGGCCTCGACCTGGAACGGTCGCTGCTCATGCGCCACCTGGAACCAGGCCTGCCCGCGCAGCAGCTGCACGCGCCGCTGCTGGCCATCGAACGTGAATGCCAGTGCGGTGCCGGCATCGAGTACCGCCGTGCTGCCGTCGTCCAGCCGCACCACGCGCGGCGCATCACTGCTGCGCACATCGCTGCGCGCCAGCAGCAACGCGTGCGGTGCGGCCGCGACCATCAGCACTGCGGCCGCAGCACTGGCGAGCAGCCAGGGCAGACGGCGGCGCGGTGCGATCGGGCGCAGCCCCTGCTGATCTGCGGTCAGCTCGGGCAGCGCGGCCAGCACCTCGGGCCCGGCAGCGTCCAACCGCTGCCAGAAGGCCTGCTGCTGGCGCCAGGCCCGCGCGTGGCGGGGATCGGCCTGCAGCCAGCGCTGCAGGGCTCGTTGCTGGCGTTCCGGCAGGGGGCCTGCACTGCGCCGTATCACCCAGCGCAACGCCTGCCTGGCCTGACGCGGCGAGGGTTCGGAGGTGGTCATGATTGTGGCCTGCCGCACCACGAACAGGTGCGCTTTCCTGTTGTGACAACGGCGGGCGCGATCTGCCCACGGTAATCGCCGCTCATCGACGCATTCCCTGCTGCTGTTGTTGGATCAGCAGCGCTGCGCGCAGCACATGCTTGCCAACCAGGCTCTTGGAGATTCCCAGGCGCGCGGCGATTTCGCGCTCGCTCAGGCCCAGGTAGCGGTTGAGCACGAAGCACTCGCGCACCTGGGCCGGCAGGGCGAGGATGGTCTGGGTGATCTCGCGCAGCTGCGCCTGGTCCAGCGCCTGCGCCTCGCCATCATGCCCTGCATCGCCCATGTCGACGGCGTACTCGGCCATCGCTCGCCGCTCGCGGGCGTCGGCCTGGCTGCGGTTGAGCGCGTGATGGTAGGCCATCCGGTACAGATAGCCGCGCGGCTCCAGGATGGGCGGATCGCCGGGCACGCTGCTGGCCTTCAGGTACAGGTTCTGCAGGGTGTCCTCAGTACTGGCCGGGTCGAGATAGCGTGCGATGAAGCGGGACAACGCACGGCGCTCGCGGATCAGCAGCTCGACCAGCGCCAGGGCATTGGGAGACATAGGTGCCAAGGCCGGACCGGGGAATGATGGGCGTGATGGCGACGGTCCGGACGTGGATTGTGGGCTGCGCGGCCGCAGGCGGCAAGCCGCGGGCTCGTTCATCCACGCATGGCAGGTGCTCTGCGAACTGCAGCGCGACTGGGCCCGCTCGGCAACGGTCCCGGATTTCATGAACCTCTTCATCGCAACCGGTGGTACCGCGGGCATCCAGTTCTCGTACGATCGTACCGAGTGATGGGGTGGCGGCCCCGGTCCTGGCTGGGGCCGCCCTTTTTAGCGCAGTCGAGCGTGGCTCGACGCCACAGACAGATGGAGAACGTGATGGCCTACGCACGCATTGTTTCGACCGCCGACAACTATCTGCACCACATCAGCAACGGCAGCTTTGATGTGGATGCGGACGAGCCTGCCTCGCTGGGTGGCCAGGGCAAGGGCTTTGCGCCGTTCGACCTGTACCTGGCCTCGCTGGCGGCGTGTACCGCCATCACCCTGCGCATGTATGCGCAGCGCAAGGGCTGGGAGCTGGGCGAGTTCCATGCCGAGCTGCGCTCGGAACGTGACGAGGATGGGCGTTTCCACGTGCACCGCGTGCTGCATGCCAGCGCCGAGCTGAGTGATGCGCAGTGGCAGCGGTTGCTGGAGGTGGTGGAGAAGACCCCGGTGACCCTGGTGATGCGCGAGGGTGCACGCATCACCAGTGAGCGCGGGAGTGCTGCGTAACCCCATCCACGCATGGCGTGGATCTACAGACGACGCTCGCCGGGCATGGCCCGGCGCTACCGGAGCGGCGCGGGGCCATCGGGTAGCGCCGGGCCATGCCCGGCGGCCACTCAGCGCCGTGAATGCAGTACGGTGCGCTGGCGCATCGCGTTGAATTCCTGCTCCACCTGCTGGATATCCTCGGCCTGGAACCCGGCCGCGTCCAGCAGCTGGTCGGCGGCGGCGGCCGCCAGCGGATCATCGTCACGCTGGCGCCAGCAGCGCGCTGGCAGGAAGTAACCCACTTCGCTGCGCCCGCGCATGATCACCACCGGCCGGCCCGCATACAGCAGGAACTCCGCCAGGTGCTGGCGCAGCCCCTCCACCGAGACATAGGCCGGGCCGATGCCCAGCGATCGGCTGGACGGTTCGGAACTCTCGAACAGCTTGCGACGGCTCATCCACTCCTCCTTATGTGCAGCGCGTGGTCTCCTTTCCCTAGACGGGCGCATCGCTGCACCCCCGCCACGCACTACGTGATCCACATCACGCCGTCACTCAGAACCCGGTATTGAACTCCAGCTGGAACACGTCGATCGACAGTGGAGCACCGGACACTTCCTTGGCCGCCATCCACTTGCCGCTGATCCAGCTGCGCGCGTCCAGCGCGTAGGCACCGCCCACGTAGTAGCCGCGGGCGTTGGTGCCTCCGAGGTGGAAGTTCGGGTCGTTGTAGGCGTCCGGCAGCGCATCGGCCTCGATGCGCTTGTAGCCCAGCAGCGCCTGCCACTGCCCCTTCTCCTTCAGGTCGGTGGCACCGAAGGTGGCCTGCACCATCCAGGCGGTGTCGCCGCTGCGGAACGTATCGGTGCTGGCGGTGCCACCGGCACCGTAGTTGTTGACGATGCCATTGTTGGCGCGGCTGAACATCGCCTGCTTGTCGTAGGCCAGGTTGCGGATGTAGTCGCCATCCAGGCGCAGGCCGATGCCCTGGGCCAGCTGCGTATCCCAGCGCAGGTTCAGCGTGGCCAGGCGGAATGCCGAGGCCAGGCCGACGTACTGCGGGGTGGGCGTGTTGGCTGGATCCAGCGGGTTGCGTGCGATGTCGCGGATCAGCATCAGGGTGTTGCCCTTCTGCATGAAGGCCGGGCGCGACCAGTCGGTGTCGCAGCCGACCGCGCCTGCGTACAGCGCGCACGGCGAGGACAGGCGGCCACTGATGTTCTTGAAATCGTAGTAGCCCAACGCGGCGCGCAGCGCGTTGTCGTCGTTGAAGCGCCAGTTCACGCCCACCTGTGCGCCGGACAGCCACTTGTTCTCGTTCGGGGTCTTGACCCGGCTCTGACTGGGTGCGCTGTCGGAGGTGTACTCCAGCGGTACCACTGCCAGGTTGGCGAACAGGCCGAGGTCACCGCCGTCGAAATCGTACTGCAGGTTGGCGGCCAGGCCGTCGAAGTTCAGGTCGTTGGAGAACAGCGTATCGCTGGTCCAGAACGGATTGCCGAAGCGGCCGCCGCGCACCGTCACCCAATCGGCCGGACTGTAGGCCAGCCAGGCGTGGTCCAGCCACACGTCCTTCTTGCTCAGGCCACCGCCCAGCTGCTCGGTGGTCGACACCGGGCCATTGCTGCTGCCGCTGGCCAGGCGCACGCCGGCCGTGGTGTGCTGGCCGATGGTCGCCTCGATGCCGAGGCGAGCGCGGATGCGCCACAGGTTGCGGCGGTCCTGGCGGGTGTTCAGCAGCGGCGGCAGCTGCAGGTTGGTGTTGGTGTTGGTGTCGAAGCCGTTGCCGGAATTGATCGACGACCAGTTGCTGACGATGTCGCTGTTGCGTTCGGAGAAGAAGCGCGACTCGCTGCGCACGCGCGTGTCACCGGTAACCTTGATGCGCTTGGTCCACTCAGCCACTTCGTTCGGCGCCGCCCAGCCCTCGGACCTGGCCTGCGCCATCACCTCCTGGCGCACTTCGTCACGAATGCCGTCGCGCACGCTCTGCGGTACGTACGGCACGCGCACGTCACCGGGCTCCAGGGCCACGCCACCACTGGCGGCCGGTGTCCCGGCGGCCGCGGTGTGCTGCAACGCCGCTGCTTCGGCCTGCGCCTGCACCAGCAATGCCTGGCCGTCTTCGGGTTTCAGTGCACCGCTGGCGATCAGCCCCTTGATCAGCTTGACCATGGTGGTTTCGGCGGCCATCGCGCCGGCCGGGGCGGCCAGGCTGAGCAGCACGGCGCAGCACAGCAGCGCCCGTCGGGCCGGCCGCGGGCGGCGGGAATCGGTTCGTGCGCGGACGTGGTCGTTCATCACGGTTCTCATCGAATGAAGGGAAATCACGGAGGTCGGGGAATCAGGCCCCGGGCCGGCGGCCCTGGATCAGGACGCGGGCGGGGAAATCAAGCGACGGCGGCGGTGCCTGGTCGACCTTGCCGATGCGACGCAGTGCATCGAGCACGGCCGCGTCGGCCTCCTCGTTGCCACTGCCACGCACCAGCTCGACCTTTTCCAGGCGACCATCGCTGGCCAGCCACACATTCACCTGCAACTGGAACGCCAGACGCTTGACCTTGTCGTCGCGCGAGATCGCCTGCTGCATCAGGTAGCCGAGGTAGCGCCCATAGGTGGCGTTGCCGGCACCGCCACGACCGACACCGGACGAACCGCCACCACTGCCGGACTGGATGCCGAAGTTGTCGCCACCGGCCTGCGCGTCGGCATTCATCGTCACCGGATCGCTGTTGTCCGGGGTCGGCGTCGGCTCTTCGGCCGGCGTCGGCTGATCCAGCGGCTCCGGTTCGGGCATCGCCTCTTCCGGCGGCGTTTCCGGTTCCGGCGGTTTCTCCGGCGGCGGCGGGGGTGGCGGAGGCGGTGGCGGCAACGCCAGCATCGGCGGCTGCACCACCGGCCGGCGGGTGCTTGCGGTGTCCTTGAACAACAGCCACCACAGCGCGACGCCAAGCACCAGCAACGCGACCAGCACCAGCGCGACGGTCACC
This sequence comes from Stenotrophomonas maltophilia group sp. SKK55, assembly GCF_057179845.1. Lineage (NCBI taxonomy): Bacteria > Pseudomonadati > Pseudomonadota > Gammaproteobacteria > Lysobacterales > Lysobacteraceae > Stenotrophomonas > Stenotrophomonas maltophilia group sp. SKK55. The sequence continues at coordinate 255,451 of NZ_JBXUHP010000059.1, read as the reverse complement.
AGCAACGGGCGACCACGCATGCCGGGCTCCGGCCGAGGGGGTTGATGGGCGGTCATGCCTCAGCCCTGCGCCTTGCCGGTGACCAGGCCGACCTGGGCCAGCTCCAGGCGCCGCAGCAGGTCCAGCACCTCGACCACACGGGCGTACTGCACCTGCGCATCACCCCGCACGATCACCGGAAAATCCGGCGTGGTCGCGCGCTCGGTGCGCAGCCGGTCTTCCAGCTCGGCCATCGTCACCGGGTAGGCATCCAGGAACACCTGGCCACTGGGGTCGATGGTGATCGCCTTGGTCTTTGGTTTCTCCAGCGCTACGGCGTTGCTGGCCTTCGGCAGGTTGACCTCGATGCCGGGGATGGAGGCGTTGCTGGTCAGGATGAAGATCACCAGCACCACCAGCAGCACGTCGACGAAGGGCGTCACGTTGATGCCCTTCTCGCGCTTCTTGATGCCGAACTTCGCCTTCTGGCCCATGGCGCGCCCCTCAGCCCTGCACCGCGGCCGGGCCGCGCCCGTCCTGCTCTTCGGCCAGGCGTGCGGCGAACTCGTCGATGAACACTGCCATGTCCGCACCGATCGCTTCGGCACGCGCGCCCAGGTAGTTGTAGCCGAACAGTGCCGGGATCGCGACGCCGAGGCCGGCCGCCGTACACAGCAACGCTGCGGCCATGCCGGGTGCCACCGAGTTGATGTCGACCGCGCCGGCCATCGCCGCCACCACGAACACCAGCATGATGCCGATCACGGTGCCGAACAGGCCCACATACGGGGCTCCCTCGATGGTGGTCGACAACCAGTTCATGCGTCGTGCCATTGCCTCCTGCTCACGCACCATCACCGCATCCATCGACGCGCGGATCGCCGCGATGGTGGCGCCACTGAGGTAGCCACTGTTGCCGTCGCGCTGATGGCGCTGCTGCATTTCATCGATGGCCACCTGGTAGATGCGCCACAACGAACCGTCGTGCATCGCGGTGGGGGCCTTGCCCTGGCGGTCCATGTCGGACAGGGTGCGCAGCGGCACACCGGACAGCTTGCCGAAGCTCTCGGTGAACACTGCATTGGCCTTGCTGGTACGGCCGAAGTGCCGCCCCTTGGCGATCATGATCGCCCACGACAGCAGCATCATCAGGCCGAGGATCGCGACCACCACCCAGGCGTCGAACGGCATCGCCTTGAGGATGAAGGCGAAGTGGCTCTGGCCGGTGGACTGCTCGTCGGCGCCGTAGCTGATCAGCCGCGAATCGGCACCCTGTGCGGTGGCATCGGCCAGCAGCAGCGCGGCCGGCCGTGCCACGCGCGAGATGCGCAGTTCATCCAGCGCACCTTCGAAGTTGGCCAGTGGCTGCACCGCGCCCGGCGCATCGGCACCCACCACCGGAGCCGTGCCCAGCGCCGGCAGCGCACCGCTCAGCTGGGCAACGACGCGCCCGTTGAGGTACAGCTGCAACGCGCCCTTCTCTGCCGTCAGTGCAACGTGTGCCCACTGTCCTTCCGGAACCGGCTGCGCAGGCGTGCTGCGCTGGCCATTGAGCTGCACGAACGGCACGCGGTTCTCGATGCCCAGCACCAGTTCGGACGCGCCATCTCGGCGGGCGTAGATGGCCTGCGCAGCGGTGTTGCTGCCGGGCTTGATCCAGGCCGAGACGGTCAGCGGTGCACCCGCTTCCTGTGCCAGCGAGGCGCTGGCCGGCAGCGGCAGCGGCGCGGTGCCCAGCTGAACGCCGCGACCGATCACCGAGCCTTCCGCTGGCGGTGCCACGGCACCGGCGTTGTTGCCGTAGGCGGTGGTATCACGCGCCGGGGCGTTGGCCTCGGCAAAGTGGTAGACCAGCGTATAGTCCGGATCGAACACCTGCTGGCCGTTGCCGCTGGCCGGGGCCTTTTCATTGCCGTAGTACATCCAGATCGTCTGCGGCGCGGCGGCACTGACCGCCGGCACGTCCACCCAGACCAGGGCCAGGCCCATCTGGGGATCGAACTGTTCGATCTGGTGGGCCAGCACGGTACGGCCATCACCCGAGACGAAGCGCAGGTCGTTGCCCGCATCCTGGGTGCCGTCGAAGCCGAAGTTGCCGGTATGCAGGCGCAGCAGCAGCGGCGTGCGGCCCGGGTCACCGGCCAGGCCCGCGCCCTGCGGTCCGGCGTCGATGGTGATCGGCTTGCGGTACTTCCATTCGGCCTGCCACCAATTGGCATCGGCCGCAGCCGCCGGCAGCGCAACCAGCGCGGCCAGCAGCAACAACACTCGGGAAAGCAAACGGTCCATGCGAAGGGTCTCCGGAGAACGCATGTTCAAGGGAAGGGTCAGTAACTGGTGCTGATGTTGAAATGCAGGCGCGGGTCGTCCTTGCGCGTGACCGGGCCATCGGCATACGGCCAGGCGTAGTCCAGGCGCAGTTGCAGGTGTTCACCCAGGCGCAGCTGCGCGCCCAGGCCGACCGAGGCCAGGTTGTACTTGTCGCGCTGTTCGGGCAGCGGCTGGCGCAGGCGCAGGTAGGCCGCGTCGGCAAAGCTGTAGACGCGCAGGTCGGTGCCGCGCCACAGTGACCACGCAGGCGTGCGCCATTCCAGGCTGGCCAGGCCGCCGTAATCGCCGATCGCCTCGGCCGACAGGTAGCCGCGCACGGTGTACATGCCACCTGCGGCGAACTGCTCGGCCGACACCAGTGGCGCATCGGTTACCTGCAGCGAGCCGCGCGCATACCACTGCCAGTCGCTGCCGAAGGTATGCGTGTTGGCCACGTCGGCCTTGAACGCCACGAAACTCGGGTCGGCCCAGTAGCGCTTCTGCCCGAACGCAGTGGCGTCGCTGCCGTAACCGAACAGGCGGCGGGTACCGGCCACCAGCTGGGTGTTGATGCTCAGCTGATCGTGCTCGCCCTGGCGCACGCCGACGAAGGCCAGGGTGATCGGCGCGTACTTCAGCGGCGTCTTCAGGCTGTCCTTGCCCATCTGCGTGTCCTCCTCGGTGTCCTTGAAATCCACGCCGAGGCTGAGCTGGCGCCACCACTGGCTGCTGCCCGGCAGGCGGTAGTTGAGCTTGAGGCCGATCGAATGGCCGTTGCCGATCACATTGGTGCCGGTGCCGGTGCCGACCTGCCCACCTGCATTCAACACGCGGCTGTCGGATCTGTAGCCGGAGGCTTCCAGGCTCCACGGCGTGCCTTCGAACGGCATTGTGTACGAGGCCGAGAACACCTTGGCCTGCTTCGTGTCTTCCGGCGCCAGATACACGCCAAGGTTGGCGCTGTGCCCACGCTTCCAGAGATTGTCGTAGGCCAGCGAAGCACTCAGGCGCAGCTTCTCGGTGTCGGCGCTATGGTCGTTGTTGAGTGACGCACTGGCACGCCACGGCGACTTCTCCTCGACCTGAAGGTCCACATCCATCGTGCCCGGCACCTGGCCTTCGCGCACCAATGGCATCACCTGCCGACGCCCGCCTTCGTTCAGTGCGGTCAGTTCCTTCTGGGCCTGGTCGAAGTCGGGAACCTTGCCTTCCGCCAATGCCGGCACGCGTTCACGAATGCGTTCGGGCGATTCGTGGCGGGTACCGACGACGCGCAGCTGGCCGATCGGCGTCTGCTGCACCTTCAGCAGCACCACGCCACCGCTGACCTGCTGCTCGGGCAACTCGACGTAGACCGACTGGTAGCCGGCCTGCTGGTAGAGCGCGTGGACGGCATCGCGCGCCTTCTCGACATCGGCCAGGCTCTTGCCTGGGCCGAGGAACGGTTCCACCGCGCGTTCAATCTCCCGCGGATCGAGCACCGTGTTGCCGCGCACGATGAATTCGTTGATGTTCACGCTGGGCGCGGGTGCTGCCTCCTGCGCGAGCAGCGGCAGCGGCAGCGCTGCCAGCGCCAGCACCAACGGATGCAGGCGCAGCGGAAGGCGAACGGCTCGGCACGGAACAGGAGTCATCGAAGGCATCGCGTCGTATCGAAGGGAGGGGCCAGGGAGCGGCGCGTGGATCTACCAACAGGACGTGTACATCGCGTCAAAACCGCCAACAGTTTTGTGACAGCGCTGTCATCTTTTGATAGCGCCGCAACGCACGCAGGCGGACCCAGCCTTGGCTACCCGTCTTCATTGCAGAACATCGATTGCTGCGGGAGATTCGAGATGTGTGAATCGTTGATGCCGCGCCTGCGCGCTGCTCTCACCCTCGCCCTGCTGCTGGCGCTGCCATCGGGTCGCGCCGACGAGGCGAAGAAGCAGCAAGAAGCTGCGCCCTGCATCGAAGTGCAGGTCAACGGCGAGCGGATTCCGGCCTGGGACTGCCTGCAACGCAAGCTGGCGCCTGCGACAAGGCCGGCGAAGTCGGCGGCGCTCCCTGAAGCCGAACGCCTGATGCGGCAGCCCGGCAACCAGCTGATGCAGTACAACCTGGAAGGCACGCGGCAGCGTATGGGCGATGCGTTCGGTCGCTCGGTGGTGCCGCAGCGACCTGCGCGCTGAGCCTGCGCCTCTGTAGCGCCGAGCCCCTGCTCGGCTGTCTTTGTATCCGTCGGCGAGGCCAAGCAGAAGCAGCCGAGCGCAGGCTCGGCTCTACAGGGCGGCCGGCACGATGCCATCGCTCGGCACCGGTGGCAGCGTGGGAACCGCCAGGCTGCGCGACTGCCCTGCCTGGTTCAGCTCCACCGTATTGGTACTGATGCTGGCCAGCACCGTGCAGGGCCCCAACCGCTGGCCCGGCGCGTAGGCCTCGGCAGGACGCCCATCCACCGACAGCAGCGCAAGCGGTGCGTGGTCACCGGCCATCACGCCCAGCACCACCACCTCGGTCTGCACTGCGCCGGGAGACAACAGGCGCACCAGCGGCAGGCTTGCCACCGCATCGAACATCGGCCGCACCGCCGCCTCGGTCTTCGCTTCGCTGGCGGCCGCCACGGGCGCTACCGCAGACAGAGTGACGCCCCAGTAGGCCACCACGGCCAGCAGCAACGTTGCCGCCAGCAGGGTCAGTATGCGATTGCGATCCAAGCGCCTGCCATCCATGTTCCGCACCGTCGCCACGTTCGTCCCTGCCCACGCTAGCAGCTGCGGCTGACGCTTTTGTTTCATCATGCAGGCCTAGGCTGGTAGGCATCGGCCAGCACAGGAGGCAACGTCGATGCAGCGCATGCCGCGTGGTTTCACCCTGTTGGAACTGATGGTGGTGCTGGTGATCATCGGTATCTGCACGGCGGGCATCGGGCTGGGCCTGGGCAGCCTGCTCGACCCGGGCCGGCAGCTGCGACAGGAAGCCGAACGGTTGGCCCAGCGACTGCAGGTGGCGCGCGACGAGGCGCGTATCGATGGCCGCCCCCTGCGCTGGCAGGCCGACGCCGCCGGCTACCGCTTCAGCCGCCGCGAAGGCAGCCGCTGGGTGGACGTTCAGCGCGACGACCTGCTGCGTCAGCAGCAATGGCAACCGGCGGGCATCGCGGTGCAGCCGAGCACGCCGATTGAACTGAGCCCCGAATGGATTGGCGTGGCGTGGGAGGTGACGCTGTCGTTGCAGGGCCGCCAGCTGCGTCTTCGTGATGATGGCAGCGGACAGTTGCAGGTCGTGCAGTGAAGCGGAACAGGCACGGGTTCACCCTGATCGAAGTGCTGATCGCATTGGCGATCGTTTCAATCGCACTGGCGGCGGTGATGCGTTCGGTGGCGGTGGCCACCGACGATCAGTCGCGCCTGCGCGATCGTCGGCTGGCACTGATGTGTGCGCAGGACCGCTGGCAGGAGCTGCGCCTGGCCGGGCAGCCGCCGCAGGATGCACGGCAGCGCTGCGTGCAGGGGCGCAGCACGTTCCTGGTGCTGCAACATGTCGGCACGGGAAGTGACGGACAGCCGCAACTGGATCTCAGCGTGGTGGCCGAAGAGGCACCGCGGCAGTCGCTGGCGCGGATGCAGCTGCCGTGGACAGCAGCGCCATGAAGCACGCCGCACGTGGCTTCACCCTGATCGAAGTGATGATCGCGATCACCATCATGGGTGTGCTGGCGCTGATCTGCTGGCGTGCGCTGGACAGCGTGGCCGGCAGCGACCAGCGCCTGCGCCGGGCCGATGCCGAAACCACGACGGCTTTGCGCATCCTGCAGCAGTTCCAGCGCGATATCGAGATGCGTGCCGACGACGCGCTGATGAATGGTGCAGTGCGTCCGGCCGATCAACCGCAGCGGCTGCTGCCTCCGTCCCTGGTAAGCGAACGGCAGCCAGATGGCAGCTTCGCGCTGGAGATCACCCGCAGTGTCGGCAGTGATGGACTACGCTGGCAGCGGGTGCGCTGGTGGCGGCAGGGCACCACGCTGTGGCGGGCCAGTGGCGCGGCGACGGATCGATACCCCCTGCCCGCGCCTGAGCCGTCGAAAGGCATTGCGGTGGCCAGGGATGTGCAGCGGTTCGAGGTACGCGCCTGGCAGCCGGGCGCTGGGTGGGCGCTGTTGCCGAGCGAAGGCGAGGTGCTGCCGGCCACCGGGCTGGAACTGCGGTTGGGCCTGCGCGATGGGCGTGGGCCGCTGAGCTACCGGCGGGTGCTGGAGCTTTAGGATTCCTCCCAGGCAAAGCATCCACGCATGGCGTGGATCTACTGCCGAGCGGCTTCTACTGCCCGGCCTGCCCTGGTGGGTGCCGACCGTTGGTCGGCACTGATGCTGGCCCAGCCATCCACGCATGGCGTGGATCTACTGCCGAGCCTGCCGCCGGGTGCCTTCCTGCGCCCGGCGGCGCCGCTTCGGTGGTCCTCACCGCTGATGGCGCTCCCTGCCCTCCGTGCCGTCCTGGCTGGGGCCGCCACCGTTCCCTGGCGGCTGGCCCGATGCTGTCCGCTCCGGCGGTGCAGCTGCATCCACGCATGGCGTGGAACTGCTGGCGACCAAGGTCGGCACCTACCGGGATCGCTCGATGCCTACCGGCGCTGCGTGCCGTCGTCGCGGCTGGCCTGCGGGAACTGGAACGCGCTGTCGGCGTCGTAGCCGCTGTTGGCGGTAGTGCCACGGGCCGGCGGCGCTACGCTGCTCGTGCCGCTGCCGAAGCCCAGAATCTGCACGCTGATCACCGACGGCTGGTTGCGCCGTGCGTCGTCCTGGCTCTTGCGCATCACGTCCTGTGCCGCCTGGCTGGCGCTGTTGGCTGCGGCACTGGCCGCGGCCAGCGCATTGACGTTGACCGATGCCAGCACCGGCAGGCCCTTGCTCTCGCCCTGCACCTGGATGTTGGCCGCGTTGAGCACCTGCAGTGCGGCCAGGTTGATGTTGCCGGAGACGCGGATACCGGCCTCGCCCGCATCGATGGTGCCCAGCGGAGCGATCAGGTCGACGTCGCCCGGCGGTACTTCGGCGATGGGGTTCAACGTCGCGATGCCAGCACCGCTGGCCGGGGCCTGCGGCGACAGGATCACATTGCCCCAGCCGTCATAGACGCGGCGCGGTGGCGTGTACAGCAAGGTCGTGCGCGAACCACGACCGGCATTGATGTCACCCTGCTCCGACCATGCCAGGACGTCGCCGCCGAAGGTGGTCATCACCCGCGACAGGCCCAGCAGCACGCTGTCCTGGCTGAACAGCCGGATATCACCCTGCCCTTGGGTCACCAGTCCGGCACTGGCCGGGGGCACCACACCCTGCACACCGATCACGATCTGCCCACCCGGTGCCATCAGCTCGATGTTGCCGCCCGCTTCGGTACGCACGCCGGAGCCACCGTACATCACGATATCGCCGGTACGGTCGATCGTCGCACCGGTCGCAGCCTTGTCTGGCATCAGCGTGGCGATGGCCTCGCGCCCACGCAGGTAGGAACCGAAGCGGGGCCCTTCTGCATCGGTATATTCCCGTCCACCTTCGCGCAGCTCGGCGTAATAGACCTGGCGCAGGAAGATGTGCTGCTGTTCCTGCGGCAGCGCATCGAACGCGGCCAGCGCCCCGTCGCCGTCAGCAGCCACGCCGAAGCGCTGCTGCAGCCACTGCTTCAGCTCCTGGTCGTACACCTTGACTGCCTTGCCCGGCTGCGACGCCAGCGATTGCGCCGGATCGGCGAGGTTGGCGGGATCCAGATAGCGTGCACGCAGGGCCGCGAAATCGATCTGCTGGTTGCCGGCCGTCAGCGCGATGCTGGCGCCGGCACGGGTGTCGCCCTGCACGATGCCACCGAGGCTGACGATGCTGCCCGCATCCTCCTGGCGCAGCTGGCGGCCGGCACTGATCTCGGTGTTGCCGGGGCCGGCGATGGTCGCGTTCAGATGCACGATGTCGCGGCCCGCCGCCGCCACCGTGATGTCGGTGGGCGCGCTGTTCAACGCGGTCATCGACACCCCGAGGATGTCCCGGCCTGCCCGCAGTTGCACGGCGCCGGCGGCCTCGAACCAGTTCAGCTGCGTGCGCTGCCCCACGTTGGGATTCAGCGTGCGCCGGGCGCCGGTGGCCAGACCGATGATGTCGCCCTGCACCGCGTAGAAGCGGCTCGGCGCCAGTGCCGCAGACACAGTGGACAGCGGAGTATTGGGACCGAATGCGAACAGCGGAAGCGACGCTTCTGGCGAGGCGGTATTGCCATCGACCGAAAGGTTGTGCCGCGAGCGGGTCACATTGCCGCCGGAATCCCCCTGCTGGGCCAGGAATGCGGGGTCGAAGGGTCCCGGCAGCCGCGCGTCCGCACCCGAGCGCGCGATCTGGGTCGCGCCACGCTGGGCGAAGATGCTGCCACCGGCCAGGACGTCCAGCCGTCCTGTTGCCGAGGGTGCCAGCAGGATCACATCCTGCGTCCCCGGCGTGGCGCTGATCCGGTCCAGCTTGATGTCGCCCTGCGCAGCAATGGCGCTGAAGCGCGAAGGATAGAGCCAGTAATTCAGCAGATCATCACCACCACGCACAACAAGCTGGACCTGCTCGCGCCACAGATTGCTGCCGGTCACGTTATCCGGCCCGGCGAGGCCTGGCGCGAGGTCACCACCGGCACTGAACAGATCCACGGCCGTGTTGGCCGTCCACAGGGAGAACCACGTGCTGCCTGCAGCGTGCGCGCCATCATCCTGCAGCACCGCGCTGTAGTTGGCCAGCGGCACCCGGCCTGCATCGGCGACCCCGCCGAGCACCACATCGCCCCGTGCCTGCAGCTGCGCGACCGCATCGCCCAGCACCAGCACCGGTCCGCCCATCGCGCGGGCGGCGTCGGGCGCAAACAGGTCTGCGGCGCGCTGCTGACGCAGCGTCGCGTAGTTTTCCAGGGTGACGCCCATTGCACCGATGCGCCCGGCATCGAGCTGCAGGCTGCCACGCAGATTGCTGAAGGTACCGTTGAGGTCGAGATTCTGTCCCGCCCTGGAGGGATTGAGGCTGGAGATCGTCGCCTGCAGATTCGGATTCAGTGCGCCACCGATGCGCAACCGCAGGTCGCCGCCGCCGGTCAGGTGCAGCTGGCCATCGCTGACCCGGCCGGTCGATCCCACCGCCGCGATGATCGCGCCCGAGCGCGGTGCGCTCAGCGAGCCCAGCGCGTCGCCCATCGGATCGCGGACGCCGGCATTGCGCCCAGCCTCAAGCGTCAGGTCGCCGCCGCCCAAGGTGCCGAAGCCGGTGAAGCCGACCATCCGCGGAGAGGCGCCAGCGGCAGCGGAGACGTTGGTGTAGGTGCCAAAGTTCACCCACCAGCTGGTCGGCACCGGCTCCACGCCGGTGGTGCTGCCGGTTCCCTGCCGCCACAGCCAATTGCCGACCGAGGCACTGGAGTACAGCGCCCAGTCGCGCTCGCTGGTGCCCGACTCCGCGCGCGCGGTCCAGGCGTCGCCGACGATATCGCGCCCGGCTTCGACCCGCAGGTTGCCACCATGATCGGGATACCAGGCCTGGTAGCCTGCGATCGCTGCGTCATAGCTGCCCGGCACCAGGTTCGGCCCCAGCAGTGCGGTGTTCCAGGGAGCCGCTGCGCGGGGCGAATTGAAGGCAGCGTCGCGGCCCCCACCCAGCGCGGTGGGAGTGCCGGCGGTGTAGACACCGAAGCCTGACTTCATCACGACGTCACCGGCAGCGAGCAGCTCCATGTCACCCTTGCCGGTGCGCAGTACGCTCCACGCCGGCGTGCCCGCACGCTTGCCGTAGGTGGTCACTTCGGTCTGCGTGCCGCCGCCGGCGCAGTAGGTGGGCGCGGTACTGCAGAACTCATCTTCGGTCATGCCGAACATCGCGGCGAAGTCCTTCGCAGGGGTGCCCACGTAGGACTCGTCGCCCCAGTAATCCAGCGAGCCCTGCGCGGCCACCTGGCGGGGTGCCGGGCCGCAGTAGTCGGCCGACATCGCGCAGAACTCATCTTCGGTGAAGCCGAACATGTCGGCCAGCTCCGCGATCGGACGGCCCGCATAGGACGTGTCGCCGATCCAGTCCAGCGATGCCCGCTCGGTCAACGCACGATCACCCACCCAGATGATCTCGGTCTTGACCGTGCCGATCGAGCCCTGGTGGGTATCGGCCAGCACCACGCTGCCTTCGCTGCCCCAGCGGCGGCTGCGTGGATCGGCCGCCCCGGCATCGGCACCGGCAACCACGGTCAAGTCCCAGGAGCTGGTGCCCTCGGCGAGCATCGGCGCCAACGCCCAGTTGCGCCCCTGGTTGCCGTTGGCATCGGTCGGCCGCAGATTCACCGGCGCGTCGCCGGGCAGCTCCACCTTGGTCAACGAGGGAATGTACGCGCCCACCTTGAGCGCGACTTCCCGTGCCAGGCGCAGCGCAACCGGCAGCACCGCGCCGGCGGGCCACTCCTGTGCCGCCACCTGTACCGCACTGCGCAGGCGGAAGCCGGCTCCCAGCCGCGCACCTGCCGCCAGCACCAGCGGCTCCTGCAGCACGGTGCCCGCGGCCAGCGTCTGCCCGGAGTCGGTGGTCACCGCCGCACCCAGTACGGTGCCCGCTGGCAGGCGCAGGGTCTGCGAGATCACCATCGGCGCGGGCAGCACGGTACCAACCGGAAGCGTTACCGATTCGACCGGCACGTCGTAGTTCAGGCGGGTGCCGGCCTGGAACTCGGTGCCGGGCTGCAGCTTCACCCCGTCCACCGGCACCACCAGACCGCTGCCGAACGGGGTGTGCCCCGCGCTGCCATTGCGACCCTCATACAGCTGCCAGCCGCCCTCATCCGGCGTGGACGGTGACGGTGCGAAGCCATCGTTGATGCTGCCGTAGACGTTGATGTTGCCTTCGGCCCGCAGCACCAGCGAGGCCGATTCGCCGAAGCCACGCCGCGATGGATCGGCGCGGTTGGCTTCGGGCCCGTAGCGGTAGCCGGACAGATCGATGTCGCCGGCAATGGTCAGGTCGCCGTCCGGGTTGGCGTCGCTGCGCCGCGCCACCACCTGCACGCCGGGACGAAGGCGGACATCACCCAGCGCGCGCGTGCGCTGCTGCAGGTCCGGGTTGCCCAGCGCACCATCGATCCACGCCACGCTGTGCGGATCGACCACCTGGTCCAGCCACTGCTGGGTGACCAGCTGCGCGCGGTTGCCGCGCACATCGGCGGTGCCGGCCAGGGGCGCATCGTCGTAGCGGCGGACACCATTGAGCTGGATGTCAGCCGCGCCATCGATGCGCAGGCCGTTGGCCGCGGCAATCGCCGCGTCGTTGCTGCCCACCCGCGGCACATCGATCTTCAGCGAGCCCCGCGCCATGCCGTCGTTCTGTCCAGGGCCGTCGCCGACGGCAACGTCGCTGCCGGCACGCAGGTCCAGGTGCGCCGCGCTGCCCAGGCCCACGGCGCCTTCGGCGCTGCCCAGCGTGATCGTGGCCCGGTTCGGACTGTCGATGATCTTGCCATGGCTGTCCACGCGCAGGCCGGTACCGTGCGCGTCCAGCGTGCCGTCCACCTGCAGCTGGTCGCGGGCGTACAGGCGGATGCTGCCGACCTGCTCGCCGCTGGCATCGATGCGGCCGGCCACGGTCAGGCTGCCCGCGTCGACACTGATGTCGACCCGGCGCGCCTTCACTTCGTCACCGATCCGCAGATCGCCTTCACCGATCTGGAAGCTGCGGCCGCCGACGACACCGCCGGCGGTCAATCGCTGGTTGAGGCCGGCGAAGTCCTGCAGCTGGCGTGCCCGCACCACAAGTTCACCACCGTCGTAGGGCACCAGCGTGCCGCCGGCATCGTAGCGGCCACTGGCGGCACCCTGCAGAACACCGGCCAGATCGGCTTGGCCGGCCATTGCGGTGACCGTCATGCGCCCGGCGCGGTTGTTGCGGGCAGAAACATCGATGCGGGAGGCAGCATCGGTGCGGATGTCACCCGTGTCGCTGGACAGCAGGACATCACCGCCCCAGCTGAACTTGTCCACGTCGTACAGCGGGACCTTGCGCCCGGCCAGGTCCAGCGCCGCCCGGCCGCCAAGCGTGATGCCCTCGCGCGCGCTCGCCGACAGCCGTCCTGACGCCAGCGCGATCGTGCTGTCCAGCGTGATCCGGTTGGCGTCGATGCTCAGCTCGCTGCCCAGTGCATCGCCACCCGCCTTGCCGGTGCCCCCCTGCAGGCGGAACTCGCCGCCAGTGCGCACGCGCAGCTGCGCGGCGGGATCGGCGGTCAACAGCGGTGTATCGATACCCAGGCTGCCTCCGCTGTACTGCCAGCCCTTGTCGGCCAGATAGTCGCCGCGCTGCTGGAACACGTCCAGCGTGCCCTGCGCGGAGAACGACAGCTGCTCCGAAGCACTCAGGTTCAGCGCACCGAATCCGAGCACCTGCCGGTTCGCAGGTACTTCAGAGCTGGGACGGCTGAATGGCGCCCGCCCCAGCTGCAGCTGGCGGGTGACGATGTCCAGCTGCCCGGCGCCGAGCCGGTCCACCATCGGATCGGCCGGCGGTACCGACGCGTCGCTGCCCGGCGCCTGGCTCGCCGCCAATGCGCCGTCCCAGACCAGCGTGTCCACCAGGATGCGCGCACGGTCGGTCGCCGCGCCGTAGCCGCGGATGGCCTGCGCACCCAGCACAAGCGTCTGCAGGCCACTGCGGCCGGTGGCACTGTCGCGCGCGTCCAGGTCGACGCTGCCGAACACGTTGACAGACTCCCGCGCGACCAGGCTCAGCGTGTCCAGCGCCGGCGCGCCGGTGGCGTCATTGCCGCGCAGCAGTTGCCGCAGCACGGACTGGTTCATGGTCATGCCACTGGGCAGCGCCCCTGCCGCAGCGGCCTGCGCGATCGCTTCGGCACTGCCGAGGTTCAGCGCCGCCATGCTCAGGCCGAGCTGACGGGTGCCATAGCTGACCGAGTCGCGCATCTGCAGCGTGCCATCGGTCGCTACCGCGATGCTGCCATCGGAAACCAGCCGGGCCTGGCCGTCGCACGCCGCCTGGCACCCCCCGATGTCGATCGCCACCGGACCGGCCTCCACGCCCGTGGTGCCGGTGATCAGGTTCAGGCGCTGGTTGGACACTGCAAGCAGACCGCCGGAGACCTGGTAAGGCGGCGTCGCGCTGGCACCTGCGTTGGCGGTTGCGAACGGCAGTGTATCGAGGGTCGCACCGGCCTCGACCAGCACGCCGCTGCCACCGGAGGCCGCTGCCACCAGCACCTCCGGTGCGTTCAGGGTGACACCGGAGCGCACCGCCACACTGCGCGCCTGGCCGGTCACCGCCACCTGCGAGGCCTCCTGGCTGAACTGCCCGCCGATGATCATCCGCGCAGGCAGGAAGGCATTGAGCGCGTCGTCGCTGAAGGTGGCGCCGCGATCACGCGCCTGCGATTGCGCGCTGCCGTCAACGATCTCCAGTGAACCGACCGCCGGGCTCGCCAACGTGGCTGCCAGCGTGCCGCCGCGCCCCTTGTCGGCGGCGGCGCCGAACCGCGCGGTGCCAGCGAAGCGGATGGCAGGCGTGTCTGCACGACCTGCACCTTCGCCCAGCGCAAGGGTCAACCCGAGCGCATCGATGGTCTGCCAGCCACACGACTCGCCGCGGCGGTCGGCCACCGACTGCGCGAAGCTGTTGTAGGAGGTTTCGTTGTAGCCCGAGTGCCGGCGTACCACTGCGGCGGGCGTCAGCAGGATGTCGGTGAGCAACGGCGAGAATGCCGCGCCCAGCGCCGTGCGCTGCTGCCCGGACACACGCCAGGTGCCGGTGCCGGTCGCAATCGGTTGCACGATGCCGGAGGTGCCGGTAGCGCCCAGCTCCACCCGGAATGCACCGGGCTGCAGCGCATAGCTTGCCGGCATCAGCGTGTAGGTGCCGGCCGCCAGGCCGGGCACGCCAGCCGGCACGGTGATCTGCTGGCCCACCGCCGGAGCTGAGAATCCTTCTTCGCCGCTGGGGGCGAACGCCTCGGCGCGTCCCGGTACGATCGCGTACACCGGGTTGCCCGACGCACTGAACGCGTAGCGCGGATTGGCGTCGGCCAACGCCGTGCGCAGCACGTCGACGGAGCCGCCGCGCCCGGACACGAAGGCGGCACCGGTCAACTCACCGCCGCCGGACATGTCCAGCAGTGCCCCCGGCGCCACCTCGATCGCGTTGGCCTTCAGGGTCACCCCCATCGAGGAGATGCCGGCCGGCGTCAGCGAGCTCAGGCTGCGCGTGCCTACTCGCCAGTCGACACCATCGACGGTGCCACCATAGGGCAGCGACAGGCCGGCACCGCTGGTGGAGGTAACGCTGCCTGGCAGCAGTTCCACCCGGCTGCCGATGGTTCCGCTCTGGATCAGGCCGCCCAGCTGCAGCGTGCCCATCGGCGCCTGCACGTTGCCGCCCTGCTGCACCGTGGCAGCCACCAGGCGAAGCGTGCCCAGCGCCGATTCCGGCGCCGGCTGCGTGGCCGCACCTGTGCCGTGGATTCGCAGCACGGCAGCTGGATCGGCCCAGTAATCAGCGGTCTGCACGGTCTGCGCCGAAGCGCCGGCCACCAGCGTGCCGACCGCGCCTGCGGTGGGGTACAGGCGGGCGGCGGTCACGTCCATCGAACCGGCCGTCATCAACGCGCTGGTGTTGCCACTGCTGGCAATGCCGTTGGTCAGGCGCACGTCACTGCGGCTTTCCAGCGCCACGTGGTCGAACCCGGGCAGCCAGGTGACGTCGCGGATGTCGATCAGCGCGGCCTGCACCGCCAGCGCGTGATCGTCCGGCCCGGCCGAAGCGACCGCCACGGTACCCTGCAGGTTCTCGCCCGCCAGCTGGCCCCAGCGCGCCTGCGCCAGGCGGACGTAGGGTGCACTCAGCCGCAACGCCGACGACGCCCCGGCATCCACGGCCATGCCCAGGCTCGAAGTGCCCTGGCCATGGATGCGCAGGCTCTGGGCCAGGCGCAGGTCGACATCGCCGACGGCGCGGATGTCACCGAACACGGACAGGTTGTCGAAGCCGCCCGCCTGCAGCTGCTCGACCGACAGCGCGGCGTGGCCATACTCCAGTGCGGCCGGCAGTGGCTGCACCGGTGCGCTGTGCTGGCTGAGGGTGATCGCACGTGCGCGCAGTACCTCCTCGCTGGCGCCACGTGCATGGATGCTGCCGCCGAAGGCCAGCCCAAGGGTGCCGCCGCGTGCGCCGGCACCACCGGCGGCCGCGTCCATCCCGCCCTCCAGATACAGTGCATTGGCCGAGCGCAGCACGATCTGCCCGCCGTCGCTGTCCACGCGTACACGGCCCTGGCCGTCGATATCCAGCTCGGCCGACGTACCTCGTGCCTGCAGGCGCGCACCGCGTTCGACCACCACGAAGGCTTCCGGTGGTCGGTCTTCGACGAATGCTGTGGTCTCCCAGTCCAGCGCCCCGCCGATCTCGATGCGTCCACCCGCGCGCACCTGCCCGCGCAGGCGGCCGCTGGGATCGGGCAGCGAGATCGCGTCTGCATCGGCATCCAGCAGCGCGCCTTCGGCGAAACGCCAGGTGCGTTCGGTGCGCTGCCCGGCGTACAGCGCATTCTGCGGACGCACATCGTCGATCACGATGCGGCCGCCCTTCGCACGCAGTGTGCCTTCAACATCGATGTTGCCTGCACCCAGCAGCGAGATCGTCTGCCCTGGATCGACCGCCACCAGTGCATCCTTGCCGACCCGCAGGTCACCGCCCACGCTGTTGCGGTCCGAACGCAGGCTGATGCTCGCACCGGCGCGCTGGCTGACGCGCCCGTTCGACGGATCGGCGCTGTACAGCGGCGCATCCCATGCCGCCAGTGCGGACGCCCGATCGGTTGCCGTCTGCGCGTCCTGGGTCATGCGCAGGCCTGGCAGGGCAGCGACCAGCCGCGCGCCGTCGGCCACCTCCACGCCTTGGTGGCCGTTGATGTCGTACTGTGCGAAGCCACTGCCGAACAGGCCGGGGTCCAGTCGCAGCGACACGCCCGCCAGGTCCGCATCGCCCACCCGAACGTGGCCACCTGTTCCCAGCGAGAAGGCACCACTGCCCTGGCCTCGGCCACTGAACCGGCTCCCCTCGCCCAGTTGCACCCGGCCACTGCCGTCGGTCGTAACCGTGCTGCTGTTGGCCTGCAGGCTGACGCTGCCCCCTTTGCCGATGCGGCCTTTACCGCGCAGGTCCAGCGCGGCGCCGGCCTCGACGTCCACCGTTGCCTCGGCGCCCACGACCACGTCATGACTGTTGCTCAGGCTCAGGCGGCCGCCATCTGTCCAGGCACCGCTGGCGTCGAGCGGCGTCGCCAGTGACGCGTTGCTCCATTCACCGGAGAGATCGATCCGCGTGCCGTCGGCAATGGCGGTGCGGGCGCGGCCATCGTGCAGCAGCGCCGTCGGCCGGCCCTGGACATCCAGCAGGTTGCCCGCCGACAGCTGGCCGCCGGCAATGCCGATGTCGCCTGCCAGTTCCACCTCGCTGCCGGTCAGGTTGAGCTGTCCGCCTGCCTGAAGCCGAAGGCTGCCGTCGACGCGGATGCGATCGGCGGTCGCCAGGTCGATCCGTCCCCACTGCTGGGCACTCAGCGCTGCGATATCCAGCCACACGGTGTCACGCCGCTCCTCGTCGACCGGAGCCAGCAGCGACCACGCCGCCTTCGTCGGAGCCTTGTCATCCAGGCGCACATCCGAGCCGAACACACCGCTGCGGCCCTGGCCGTCGTAGCGCCCCAGGTACAGCTGCGCATTGCGCGCCACCGCCGTCTGCGCCTGCGCATAGCCATCCAGTGCGGCCTCCGGCCTGCGGTTCTGCTGCGCGCCCTGGAAGGTGGCCGTCTCAACCTTCCCATCCAGCACCGCGGTCGGTGCGGAGACGATCAGCCGTCCTGCATCGCGGCCGACCGTGTACCCGTTGTCGACACGCTGCGCCGCGAATACGATCGGATCACGGAAGGTCTCGGTGATGCCCCAGCGTTCCTGCTTCACTTCATGGCCGCTGTACAGGCCATCGAACAGCATCTCCGCCGGCGCCTCATCAAGGCGGTAGACCTGGCCGTCGACGCCGCGCACCCAGCTCTGCCGGACCACGCCGCTCTGCACATCCAGGCTGCCGCCGGCAAGGTTGATGCGTGAGCCACCGTTCGTGATCACTTCCCTGCCGCCCAGCAGGACGGTGCCTCCCTGCGCGGCCCATTCGCCGATCGAGTGCCCCTGGTTGTCGAGGTAGCCCCCCACTTCCAGCAGGCCGCCAGCAGCGTACCAGCGCTCCCCCTCGTAGCCCCCGGTTCCGGCCGGAACGTGGACCAGCCTGCGGCGGTCGACCCAGACTTCACTGCTGGTCAGCTTGCCGCTGTCGCGGTTGTCCAGGGCGTCGCGCAGTTCGTTGCCCTGCACCTTGACCTGGACATTGTTGCTCTCCATCGACACCTGCACGCCCACTGCGCCGGACACGTCCACGCGCGCGGCGTCGTCCACGTAGCTGCGGGCCGCCGCATCGGCGATGATCTGGCCGCCCGTGGCGACCGTCAGCGAATCCCTGCTGAAATGGATGTTGCCACCCGAGACGATCTCCACCCGCGACTGGTCCCGGCGATCATTGTGCTGGGACAGATTGTCGAAGGTGGCCGAGCGCGCGCCAGCGCGGATCGCGACCTGCTCTGCCGACTCCTTGATGAGGCTGTCGCGCTGCGTATCCAGCGCCGTGGCCTTGCCGTCGTCCTCGATCAGCACCGCCGTGGTGGCTCCATCGGCGAGCGTGACGCTGCTGCCGGCATCGCTGGCCGAGGCCAGAAGATGCACGGTGCCGCGCTGTGCGAGCGTGGTGCTGGCCACGGCCACACCGGCCTGCTCGACGCTGCGCCCGGCCAGAGTCACGTCACCCTCGAGCGCGCGCAGCAGGCCGGTGTTGCGCACGCCGCCAGCCGTGCTGCCAGCGATGAAGCGCGGCGCGATCTCATTGCCCCGGGTGGTGGAGCTGGTGTTGGCGGCCGTACCCACGCCACGCCGGATCACGAAACTGTCACCCGCAGCGAGCTGCACCTGGCCCTTGCGCGCCTCGATATGGCCAGCATTCTCCACGCTGTGCCCGGCCAGCAGCACGTAGCCACCGCCGCGCGTCGCACTGGTCGGCTCATGGGTCGCGATGCGGGCGCCCTGCTCCACCGTCACCTTGCCGAATGCATCGCTGAGCGCGCTGCTGCTGGCGTCGGGGCTGTACAGGCCATTGTCGCGGAACTGCGCATCGCTGATCCGTGCTGCAGCCGCCAGCAGATTGCGTACATTGACCTGGCTGTTGTTGCCGAACACCACGCCGTTGCGGTTGGCCACGAACACCGTGCCATTGGCCTTCAGCTGGCCCAGGATCTGGCTGGGCCGCGCCTGCGGATCGTTGACCCGGTTCAGTACTGCCCAGTCAGGGCTCTGCAGGAAGTTCAGCGTAGTGTTGCCGCCGATGTTGAAGGTCTCCCAGTTCAGGATCGCCTTGTCCGCGGTCTGCTCGACCGTGACCTGCACCCGCCCGTCGCTGCCCTGCGACTGGATCGCCTCGCGCGCATTGAGCCAGCCGCGGGTCAGCGGGTTCTGGTCGACGCTCAGGCCGTCCTTGCCGAGGCCATCGGCAACAATGAAGCCAGCCTCGCGGCGCGCCTGCCGCGCCTGTTCCTGCAGGCGCTGCTGCAGGGCGATCGCCTGCGCCGCCGTGCCAAGATTGTCGATCGACTGCTGCAGCTTCTGCCGTGCTGCATCCTGCTGCTGGGCCGGCAACTGGAACTGGATCGGCACGCCGTTGGGCATGCGGCCACTCTGTGCCGCGCTGCCCTGGGCCGCGCCCCGTTCGGCGAACCAGCCCGGACTGAACGCCTGCTGCGCCTGGCTGGCCGGGGCCACCATGCTCCCCAGTGCGACTGCGATGGCCCACGCCATCGGATGATTGCGGCGCATCAACGCGGCCGGACGAACAACGGACGGGAGCGGGTGCGACATCGGAACCTCATCAACCTGGTGGGCCGCGGCTGCGGCGACGATCGGGGAGGCACGCGCAACGCATGCCCTGCCACTGATAGACGGTCCACGTGACACGAAGCCGACAGCGAAACACTGCGGCGGCGGCACCATCACGGAAATGGCGACGCCGGCCCAGAGGCCGGCGTCGCGTCGAGCAGGATTCAACCGGTACTGCGGATTACAGCGGACGACCGATGCCGGCGCAGGTGCTGGGGTTGTTCAGGCCGGCCGTGCTGCTGGCCAGCACGAAGCGGTTGCGGATCGCATCGCGCCACGCCTTGGTCAGCGGGATGAAGCCGTGGTCGGTGATCGACTTCTCATACGCGACGGTGTAGGTCGCCGGATAGTGGCGGGCCAGGAAGCCGCGCAGGCTGGTGGCGACGCTCGAATCCTTGTAGCACTGGCCGATCACCAGGTTGGTGTAGCCGGCGATCGGATAGCCAGCCGACGGGTTGCCGAACACCGGCACCCAGTTGGCGGGGTTCTCAGCGTCGGTGCCGGTCGGCGGAGCGACGGTGTCCAGGGTGGCCTGCACGCTCACCTGGTCCGGCGAGAAACCCTTGACCTTGGCGACCTTGGTTGCATCGGTCAGGCTCGGGATCACGTCCGGGCCGACGTAGCCGATACGGCCTTCAGCAGCGTAGACAGCGTTGTACAGCGAGGTACCACCGGTGGCCGGGGCGGCCACCAGGAACGCCGGAAGGTTGCCGTTGGCATCGCGCTTGTACAGGTCGGCGAAGGTCGACTTGATGGCGAACTTGCCGCCCACCAGCTTCGAGGTTTCAGCGTTCTCAGCGGCACAGGCCGCGGTCAGGAAGCGGCTGAACATTTCGCTGGTACCGCTGCTTTCCGGACGGTACACCACCTGGATCGGGCCACTGCGGTTGGCATCGATGGTCGACCAGTCGCTGATCGCACCCGAGAACACGCCGCAGATCTGCGCCACGCTCAGGTCCACCGCCGAACCGGCCTTGTTGAACGGAATGGTGACCGAGGTGGCCACCGACGGCACCTGGATCAGCGCGCCGTAGCGGTTGGCGTTGGTCGCCTGGTTGAAGTTGGTGGTGTAGTTGCTCAGCTCGGTGCTGCTCAGCACCGAATCGCTGCCGGCGAAATGCACGGTGCCGGTGGTCGAGAACAGCGCCGAGTTGTTTTCCAGGAAGGCCTTCTTGCCGGTGCCCGAACCGGTCACGGCGTAGGTGAAGTTCGCCGGCAGGATGCTGTCGGCCGAACCCTTGTAGAGGTCGGCCGGCAGCGAGGCACCGCCGCCGGTAACGGTCTGCGCCGAGGCGGCGCCCACGGTAGCGAGCAGCGCGGTGGCAACCAGCGCGGCCAGGGTCTTGTACTTGGTCATGATCTTCTCCTGAAGGGTTTACTGCGAAGGGAAACGCCAAGGGAGGAACGGTCACTACACGCCTGCTGCCGCCGAGGGCCTCCCAGCCCACTCTGCGGCGACGGGTCCATGCTGGTCCGCGCCGATGACAGGCCGCTTAAGAAACCTGTGGAAGATCGGAAAAAGGTGTGGAGGATTGTGTGGAGAATCGAAGGCACGCCGTGCTGCGCGCTCGCCGGGCATGGCCCGGCGCTACCCGTGTTGCGCTTTGCGCATCACTGCACCAGCTGGTTCATTTCCATGATCGGCATCAGTACCGCCAGCACGATCGTCAGCACCACGCCGCCCATCACCAGGATCATGGTCGGCTCCAGCAACGCAGTCAGTGCCATCGCGCGACGCTCGATCTCGCGCGAGATGGTCTGTGCGGCGCGGTCCAGCAGCGGCGCCAGCGAACCAGTCTTCTCGCCACTGGCCACCAGGTGCACCAGGATCGGCGGATACACCTTCTGCACCTTCAGCGCAGAACCAAGCGCGGCACCTTCGCGCACACGCGCGGACACGTCATCGGCACAGCGCGCCAGCAACGCATTGCCCAGGGTCTGCCGGGCAGCTTCAAGCGCACGCAGCAGCGGCACACCCGCATCCAGCAGGATCGCCAGTGTCGAGGCGAAGCGCGCACTGTTCACACCCAGCACGAAACGCCCGACCATCGGCACCCGCAGCAGCATCGCGTCCCAGCGCAGGCGCAACCCGGGCTTGCGCAGGGCCAACCGCCAGGCCACCACCAGCGCAGCGATGCCGAGCCCCACCCACATGCCCCAGCTGCGCACGAACGCGCTGGCGGCCAGCATCACCTGGGTCAGCATCGGCAGCGTCTGCCGCGCCTGCACGAACGCGGTCACCACCTGCGGCACCACGTAGCTGAGCAGGAAGATCACGATCGCCACCGACACCAGGCTGATCGCCGCCGGGTAGATGAAGGCGGTCAGTACCTTGGCCTGCAGCGCATTGCGTTCCTCGATGTAGTCGGCCAGGCGCTCCATCACCCGCGCCAGATCGCCGGAATCCTCGCCTGCACCCACCAGCGCCCGATAGATCGGCGGAAAATCGCGCGGCCGCGCTGCCAGCGCCACGGTCAGGCGCTGGCCGGCACGCACGTCGGCGCGCACAGCGGTGAGTGCCTGGGCCACGTGCGGGCGCTCGGCCTGCTCGATCACCGCACTCAATGCAGCTTCCAACGGCAGGCTGGCCGCCAGCAGGCTGGCCAGCTGGCGGGTGGCCCAGGCCAGCTCGCTGGCCGAGAGGCGGCGAGCGCCCCAGCCACTGCCGGCACTGCGCGCCGCGCTCACCTGCACGGGTGTCAGCCCGCGCCCACGCAGCAGCTGGCGCGCACCGCGCGGGCTGTCGGCATCCAGTTGACCCTTCTCGATGCGGCCCTGCGCATTGGCAGCCTGGTAGTCGAACAGTGCCATGCAGGCCTCAATCGTCGCCGGTGACGCGCAGGATCTCTTCCAGCGTGGTCACTCCGCTGTCGACCCAGCGCTGGCCGTCCTGTCGAAGGGTCCGCATGCCGGCCCGCCGCGCCGCCTCGCGTAGCGCAGGCTCACCCTGCCCTTCATGGATCAGTGCGCGTACCCGGTCGTCCACCACGAACAGTTCATGGATGCCGGTGCGTCCCCGATAGCCACTGTTGGCACAGGCCGTGCAGCCCACTGCGCGCCATACGGTCCGGCCTTCGCCGTCCACCTCGGCACGCCGGCACTGCGTACATAATCGCCGCACCAGTCGCTGCGCCAGCACACCACGCAACGACGAGGCCAGCAGGAAGGGCTCCACGCCCATGTCGGCCAGGCGGGTCACCGCCGAGATCGCATCGTTGGTGTGCAGCGAAGCCAGCACACCGTGCCCTGTCAGCGACGACTGCACCGCGATCTGTGCGGTCTCCAGGTCACGTATCTCGCCGATCATGATGGTGTCCGGGTCCTGGCGCAGGATCGCGCGCAGCGCGGTGCCGAAGCTCATGCCGATGCGCGCGTTGACCTGGATCTGGCCAATGCCGGCAAAGTCGTACTCCACCGGATCTTCCACGGTGAGGATATTGCTGGTGCTGCTGTCGAGCTGGCCCAGCGCGGCGTACAGCGACGTGGTCTTGCCGCTGCCGGTCGGCCCGGTCACCAGCACGATCCCGTGCGGCTGCCGGATCAATCCGGTGAACGTGGCCAGGGTGTCATCGGCCATGCCCAGGCGCTGCAGCTGCAGGCGGCCGGCATCCTTTTCGAGCAATCGCAGCACGGCGCGCTCGCCATGCCCGGTCGGTACCGTGGAAACACGGATGTCCAGCGGCCGCCCGCCCACGCGGATCGCGATGCGCCCATCCTGTGGCAGGCGCTTCTCGGCAATGTCCAGGTGGGCCATGATCTTGATGCGCGACACCAGCGCTGCGTGCAGTGCGCGCCGAGGCTGCACCATGTCGCGCAGCGTGCCGTCCACCCGGTAGCGCACCACCGAATGGGTCTCGAACGGCTCGATATGCAGATCGCTGGCACCGTCGCGTGCAGCCTGTGCCAGCAGCGCGTTGATCATGCGGATCACCGGCGCATCATCCTGCGCATCCAGCAGGTCGGTGACCTCCGGCATGTCCTGCATCAGCCGGTCCAGATCGACTTCACTTTCGGCGGCACCGACCACGGCCGCGGCATCACCACCGTCACGGTACTGCTCACCCAACCGCTGCTGCCAGGTCGCCGCATCCAGGGCCTGAAACGGCAGCGGGCCATGCCGGCGGCGCAGCTCGGCCACGGCCCACGCCGCCGTGTCGGCCGTGCCGAGCAGCACCGGCTCGCCACCGGCTTCGGACAGCATCACGCCGTGGCTGCGCACCCACGCGTATGGCAGCGGCACAACGGCGCTCACGGCCCGATCACCAGTTCCGGCGTGTAGCCCAGCCCGCGCAGCTGCTGCAATGCCGGATCCAACTTCGCCGGATCACGCGGCAGCCGCACGCGCAGGCGTTGCCCACCCTCGCCCGGCGTCGCCTCCGCGTAGGCCTGCAGGCCCAGCGCCCGCACCTGCGCCACGCTCTGGCTGGCACGGCTCGGCTCCAGCCCCTGTGCGAACTGCACCAGCTGCGCATCGCCGTCACCGGCCGGATACAACGCTGCCAGGCTGGTGTTCTGCAACGGCTGGCCGTGGCCATCGCGCGCATTGCCCTGGCCGAGTACCGACAGGTCCTGCGGTGGCAGCTGCGGCGCCGACAGCGCGGGCAAGGCCCAGCTCTGTACGGGCTGCGCGCCGGCCTGCGCATTGCGCATGTAGTCGTAGCGGTCGCGGGTCAGGCGCTGTCCGGCGGCCGGGTCGCGTACCACGTGCGGGCGCAGGAACACCATCAGGTTGGTCTTGGCGCGCTTGCGCGTGTCGCTGCGGAACAAGGCGCCCAGCACCGGGATCTTCCCCAGCCCCGGCACCGCATCACGGCCATGGCTGACGCTGTCTTCCAGCAGGCCACCGAGCACCATGATCTGGCCATCGTCCAGCAGCACGCTGGTATCGAGTGCGCGCTTGTTGGTGATGATGCCGGCCGTGCTGTTCGCGCTCTGCGCGTCGATGCTGCTGACTTCCTGGTAGATGTCCAGCTTCACCGTACCGCCCTCGGAAATCTGTGGGCGCACCCGCAGCTTCAGGCCCACGTCTTCGCGCACGATGGTCTGGAACGGGTTGTTGCTGCCGCCGCCACCGTCGGTCACGTAGCGGCCACTGACGAACGGCACGGTCTGGCCGACCATGATGCTGGCTGCCTCGTTGTCCAGCGTCATCAGGTTCGGTGTCGACAGGATGTTGGCGCCGCCCTTGCTCTGCAGCGCAGTGGCCAGCGCCTTCATGTTGAGGATCTGGCCGACACCGGGCAGGTTGATGGTGCCGTCGATCACGCCGATCTTCAGGCCATCCTTGGGCAGCACGTCCAGCGTGGTACGCGCACCGGTATTGAGCCCGCTACCGCCGGTGGCGCCACCGAAGTGGGTGCCGCCAAAGGTACGGCCATTGCCCAGCATCCACTGCACGCCCAGCTCGGCCGCGTCGGTCTGGTTGACCTCCACGATCAGGCTTTCCACCAGCACCTGCGCACGGCGCTGGTCGAGCTGGTCGATCACCCGCCGAAGGTTGCGGTACACCGGCTCCGGCGCCGAAATCAGCAGGGTGTTGGTGGCCACGTCCGCCTGTACCGAAATGCCGTTATGGCTGAAGCCGGTGCTTCCTGCATCGATCGGGTCGCCCCGGCTCGGGTCCAGCCGCTGCGATTCCAGCGCATTGCCTCCGGGCTTGGCCTGCTGCGACTGCGACGGCTGGATGGGCGTGGAACGGTTGGCGTCACCCGGCAGCGGGGTGATGCCTTCGTTGCTGCCCATGGCCGGTGCATCGCTCTGTCCGGCCACCACGCCACGCAGCACACCGGCCAGCTGGTTGGCCTGGGCGTTGCGCAGGTAGACCACATGCAGGTTGCCGGACTCGTCCTGCGCGCGGTCCAGCTTCTCCACCAGCTGCCGCGCCAGGCGGGTGCGGCCTGGGCTGCTGGAACGCAGCAGCACGCTGTTGCTGCGCGGGTCGGCCATCACCACCACCTTCTGGCCCGGCTCGGCGCCCTGCGCATCCAGCAGCGGCGCGACCATCGCCGCTACGTCAACGGCAATGCCCTGCTGCAGCTTCACCACATCGGTGTCCATACCGGCCGGTGTATCGACGCTGGCGATCACCCGCGCGATGCGCTCCAGGTTGTCGGCGTAGTCGGTGATCACCAGGGTGTTGTTGCCCGGATTGGCGGTGATCGGATTGTCCGGGCTGATCATTGGCCGCAGCACAGCCACCAGCGCCGCCGCATTCTCATAGCGCAGCGCAAACGTACGCGTGGCGATCTCGCCCCCTGCACCACCGCTACCCACCCGGCCACCGAGCAGCTTGGCATCGGCCTGCGGCACCACCCGGCTGACGCCGCCGTTCTCGACCACGGCGAAGCCACGCATGCGCAGTGCGCCCAGCAGCAGCTGGTAGGCCTGGGTACGGCTGACCGGGCCATCGGAGACCACCGTCATCTTGCCGGTCACGCGTGGGTCGACCAGGAACTGGCGTCCGGTGAAGCGCGCCGCCATGCGCAGCACACCACCGATATCGGTATCCACCAGGTTCAGCTGCACCGGCTCATCGCCTGTGTCCTGCGCCGCCACCGGCGCCGGCACGTGGGCCATGCCCACGATCAGTGCCAATGCGGCACTGCAGGCAAGGCTGCGCATCGCCCTCATGGATGGGCACCCGCAGGAGCCACCATCACGATGTTTCCGGAAATCCTTGCCGCCGGCATGTTCGCATCCCCTGTGCGTGTCAATTGCAACTGCTGCAACTCGATGGCCGGGTCGGCCAGCAGCGGCAGCAGCCAGTTCCATAGCGCATCGGCGGGTACGGCCCGTACCTGCAGGTGCCAGCACCCGTCGCGCGCTTCGATATGCAGGCCGCCAGCCAGACCGGCGGACTTGATCTGGTCACGCAGCCCGGCGAGGGTCGGATGCTGGCCCTGCGCCAGCTGCTGGCGCTCACGGGCGCGCAGCAGCGGTGCCAGTGCGCGATGCTGCGCCTGCAGCCGTGGCAGTTCGGCCTGCCAGTGCGTGCGCTGCTTCAGCAGGGGCTCCAGCCACAGCGACCACAGGCCCGCCACCAGCAGCGCCACCACCATCACCCACAGCATCAGCCGGTCGCGCGGTGGCAGGCGTTGCCAGCGCTGCTGCAGGCCCGCCAGCCTCTCGCTCAGCCGCAGGGTTCGGGTCGTCACTGTCCCGCTCCGCTCACCCGCAGGCGTCCACCGGCGTCGCGCGCCAGCTGCAGCCCCTGCGCCTGCATCGCTTGCTGCCAGTGCTCAAGCCGCTGTGGATCGTCGGCCAATCCCTGGGCATCGGCGTCCAGCTCCAGGTACACCTGCCCGGGTTGGTAGTGCAGGCTGTGCACCTGACCCGCCAGCTCCGGAACCGCATGCAGCGTGCTGGCGACCTGACGCTGCAGCGCCGGCAACGGCGGCGCTGGCGGCGGAACCGCCAGCGCTCGCCTTGCCTGCAACACCGGGTCCACCACGTCGGTGATCTCCGGAAAGCGTGCGCTGAACTGCCGTGCCATGTCCTGCTGCAGCGCCTCACCCTCGACCCGCCAACGCGAGACCTGCCACTGCAGGCCAAGTGCAGCCAGCAGCACCGCCGCCAGTGCCAGGCCGATCGCCAGTCGCGGCGCTTGACGGCCTGCGCCGGGCAGCGGCAATGACCACCCCGGCAAAGGGCCACAGGCCTGCCGTTCATGCGCGACTGCGGTGCCCGGCAGGCTGTCCGGCCACGCTGGCGGTACGCTGTCGATCCATTGCACGGCCCGCACGCCGGCCTGTTGCAGCCGGGTGGCCAACGCCTGCATCACCGCAGACGCGTCACGTCCGCCATACCATTGGACAAGTCCCCGATCGCGCCCGCTGCGCACCAGCAGATGCTCGCCGCTGACCTGCAGCGTGGCGTGGCCGTCCTGCCAAGGCAGCAGCAGTGGCGTCGGATACAACGCCTGCAGCTGCAGCGCACACGAGGCCAGCAGCTGCTGCGCCTGCGCGATGGCCTGCTGGCCGAGCCAGGCCACCGGAAGCGTACCGTCTGCCGCCTGCGCACCGTGGGCCAGCGCCACCTCCTGCAGGTCATCCAGCAGCATGGCCTCCACCTCGCCCTGCAACGCCGCCTGCAGGCGGCGCCCCGACAGCGGCGGCAGCTGCAGTTCCAGCAGGATCAGATCGTTCGGATCAAGGCAGGCATGCACCGTGGCCCGCGGATGCCGCAGACCCAGCGCCGCCAGCGTGTCGCGGCCGTGAGCCAGCACCTCGCCCTTGTGCAGCTGCGCCCAGTCCACCGCGCTGTCGGCGCGCAGACGCTCAAGCACCGGCAAGCGCACCCGAAGCTGCACGGTCATGCGCCGATCCTCGTCCACACGCGTTGCACACGCACGCCGTCGTCGCGGTACTCGCGCCAGAGCAGCGCGCGAAAATCAACCGCGCTGCCGTCAGCCTGCACCCGGCCCACGGCCAGGAACCACTCGCTATGGATACCCAGCGGAAGCACGGCCATCTGTTCGTTGCTCAGTTCGAGTCGGTTGGCGATGTCACCGCGGTTGAGCAGCCAGTGGCCGGCGTCGCGCTCAGCGAGCAGCGCCTGCAGCCTTGCCGGTTCCACCGCAGGCGCCACCGCCTGCAGGACGCTCAGGTCGCAGGTGTTGGCGTTGACCAGGGTCTGCGCCGGCAACACCACGGTGCGCCGCGCCAGCGCCTGCAACGCCACCGGGTCGGCGCCGGCCAGCGCCTGTTCGATCAGTGATTCGCGCGGCAGCGGCGCCTGCGCCGGCATATCGCCGTCGCGCAGGCGCGCCTGGATGTGGTCCACCGCGGATGCGCAGGTGCCCTGGCCCAGCCCCTGCCCGGCACACAACGCGACGAACGCGCCCCGCGCCTCGGGGTCCGGCCTGCCCTGTGCCAGCAGGTTGCGCAGGTTGAACATCGACTGCGCATCGACCAGTTGCAGCTGCACCGGCAACGGCGCCTGCAGTTGCAACGGGCGCGCCCAGCGCCCGCTGCGCACCGTGGTCAGCTGTTCCTGGACATCCTCACGCAGCTGCTGCGCCGCACGCTCCAGCGTGGCATCCACCGCCATGCGTACCTGTGCGCGCAACTGGTCGCCGCGCAGCGCGCGCAGCTGCGCCGACTGCCGGGTCAGCAGCGCAGTGGCAATCACGGCCACCAATGCCACCACCAGCAAGGCGACGATCACCGCCACGCCACGCTGGTGGATGCATGAAACCGAACGCGTCCGGGCTGCCATCAGCACGCCTCACAGCTGCCAGGAGCCGATGTCTGCGTTCCCGGCGTCGCCACCGGGCTTGCTGTCCGCACCCAGCGAGAACACATCGATGTCGCCATGAGTGCCTGGAACCTGGTACTGGTACGGATGGCCCCACGGGTCATTCGGCAGGCGATCCAGGTACGGCGTCACCGGCAACCCACCGCTGCCCTGCGGCGGCTTCACCAGCGCCTGCAGGCCCTGCTCGGCACTGGGATAGCGACCGTTGTCCAGCTTGAACAGCTTCAAGGCCTGCATCAATGCCGCGATGTCCTGGCGCGCCGCCACCACACGCGCCTGGTCCGGACGGTCCATCAACCGCGGCACGATCAGCGCGGCAAGGATGCCGATGATCACCACCACCACCATGATCTCGATCAGGCTGAAGCCCTGCTGCCGAGCCCTGCGACCACCTGCCTGCCTTGCCATTGTTCCGCCCTCGTCATCCCGGAAGAGACCGCTGCACCATGGTCAGCGGTGCATGTGTCAGTACGATAAACATCCGCCTGCGATTCGCTGCGCGGTTGCCTGTGCGGGCGCACGTGCAGCCGGCACGCGTGCCGCCTCGAGCAGGTGCGGCGGCACGCTGGCCAGTGTTTGGTCGATGCACTCGCGCAGCAACGGATGCACGCACGCCTGCAGCAGGCGCACGCACTGTGTCGGCGACCACGCGGTGCCGTGGTCGAGGCCGATGAACATGCGGTAGGCCTGGTGGTAGCGCAGGTCGTCGTACACACGCTGCGCACTGTTGAGGTCACGCACGATCACCAGCAAGGCCGCACGTTGCAGCAGTCGCGCATCGGCTGCGCCAAGTGGCAGCGCGCTCATGGCCGCGTCGGGCCAGGGCCACAGCCGCAGGTCGAGGGCCTTTCGAAGTGCCGCCAGTGGATGCGCACTGCTGTCCAGTGCCGCCCAGCGCGCCGCATCCGCCCAGGCGTCACTGGACAGCACCCAGACCCACGAGCGCCCGTAACGCTGCACGTTCAGGGGCGTGTGCCGTGCCTGCTCCAGTGACTGGCTCAGGTGGCGATCCAGCTCCAGCATGCTGATCCTGCGACTGTCTTCCATCTGCGCCGCCCGTGCTCCGCGACGCGTGGTGCGTCGTACTCTGGAGAAGACGTCAGCAAGGCAAGTGAAGCGACACCGCGAATGCAACTCTGTGCACGGGGTGGCGCTTCATCGGCAACGTCATCGCAGCGTCATCCGCCTGCAGGCTTCGCGCTGCAGCCGCGGTGCGTCACCCCCACAACGGCGGGCCAGTACCGCCACGTCGCTGCGGGCAGCGAATGCGACCAGTGCATCGGTCATGTCCACGTCATCGCACCATGACGCCAGCGCGACGCGCAGCGCGGGCAGCTGCCACCCGTCCATCACCCCATGGGCGCCCGCCACGAACCAGTGCCAGAGCCGATGATGCAGTACCTGCTCATGCAGCTGCGTGAGATCGTCAATGCCATGGATGTCCGCCAACAGCAGTGCGCGTGCGAGCGCCGCAGGCGGCAGCGCACCGGATTCAACCAAGGGCATCTCCTGCTGCTGCAGCCGCAGCAGCATCGCCAGTGGGTGTGACTGCGGATTGAAGTCCAGCAGCACCGCCTGCTGCTGCCACTGCGCGTCAGACACCACGCACACCCAGGGCGAACCATAACGATGCACCATCAGGGGCCTTCGCTGGGTGGTTTCCAGCAATGCAGACAGATTGCGACGCAGATCGAGCACACCGATGGTCTCGTTGCGCATCCTTGGCCTCTCCTCGCTTGCAACAGCCCTGCGCGGTGCGCACGGCCAGCGCCTTCATCTATCCAAGGACGGCGATGCCACCCGGAAAGCGACGCAGATCCAGCGACATCGTCAGTCGCAGCTGCTCCAGCGCCGCATCCGGATCATCGATGCGGAAGCGGCCACTGACCGGCGCGCGCGCCAATGCCGATTCACCCAGCAGTACCTTGCCCCGCCGGTAACGGTTGATCTCGTCCACCACCTCGCGCAGCGGTGCACGGCGGAAGACCAGCATGCCTTCGGTCCAGGCACTCACTTCCGAAGCCACGGCCTCGGCCACGACGCCACTGAGGCGCTCGTCGAACCGGGTCTGCTGGCCGGCCTGCAGCTGCAGGCGGCCCTGCGGGTGCTCGATACGGGCGCTACCCTGCAGGCAGGTCACCCGTACCTGGCCGTGGGTGTTGCGCACGTCCAGGCGCACAGCACCTTCATCGGCAATCACGCAACCCGGGCCCGCGAACAGTGCCAGGCGCAGGCCAGCACCGGTTTCGATCGCGGCCTGGCCCTGCACCAGCTCGAAGCCTTCGCCCTGCGCGTGCGCGCGGCGGCGCAGGCTGCTCTGCGTATCCAGTTCGATCTTGAGCTGCGGCGAGGGCGCGATCTGTAGTCGTTCACCGGTGCCGGTGTGGAAATCGGCCGCCATCGCCGTCACCGACGGCCACAATCCCAGCGGCGGGCGGAGCGCCGCCACCACCACCAGACTGGCTGGCGCCGCCACCGCAGCGCCCAGGAAGGCGCGCCGGCTCCAGCGCTGGGCCGGCGTCGGCGCGACCGGTTGGCGCGCGGCGGCGGGCAGTTGCTCGCCGGCCAGCCGCACCTGCTCCCACTGCCGGCGCGCACGGCCAAACGCTTCACGATGACGCGGGTCGGACTCGCACCATGCACGGAACCGGCGCCCATCGGCAGCGGTCGCCTCGCCCGAGGTCAGCCGCACCACCCACGCGTGGGCCTGACGCTCAACGGCATCCAGCGGGCGTTGCGGGCGGTCGTCAGGATCCATGGGAGCTCATGCCGGACCCGCACGCTGCGGGGTTCT
Source organism: Stenotrophomonas maltophilia group sp. SKK55 (assembly GCF_057179845.1). NCBI lineage: Bacteria > Pseudomonadati > Pseudomonadota > Gammaproteobacteria > Lysobacterales > Lysobacteraceae > Stenotrophomonas > Stenotrophomonas maltophilia group sp. SKK55. The sequence continues at coordinate 224,109 of NZ_JBXUHP010000059.1, read as the reverse complement.
GCTCGGCGTCAAAGTGTAGACGGATGCCGTCGCTCAGAACCGCACCTGGCGCCCCTGCCCGCTGCGTTCGGCCAGGTAGTCCTGGGCTGCCTTCAGCTCCCGCTGCACCAACCGCAGCGACACACCGAGGTGGTCGGCCACGTCGCGCTGCTGCAGGCCATCGACGCGGATCGCCAGCAGGATGCGACGACGGCGCTCGGGCATGCGCTGCAGCAGGCCGACCATGTCTTCCAGCGCGAAGTCCAGCTCAGCCGCCTGCGCCGGCCCCGGCCCCGGGTCGGCCATGTCCATCAGCGTATCCACCTCCTCCAGGCTCAGCAGGCGGTGGTCTGCGCGTTGGCGGTCGATCACGGTGTTCATCGCCATCCGCAGCAGGTAGGCCGCAGGGTTCTGCACCGCGTCCAGGCGGTCACGGCGCGCACTCAGGCGCATCCACGTGTCCTGCAGCGCGTCGCCGGCCAGCTCTTCCGATCCGAGCTTGCGCACCAACCGGCGTTTCAGCTCGTCGTAGGCACCCAGAAGGTGGTCCATCAGATCAACCGCCCCAGCCGTACCGTTGTTCATGTTCGAATCCTTGAAGTCATGGATGGGGCGCGCGCCGGCCGCAGTCGTGGTCGGTGCCGGAAGGACGGATCTGCAGCGTCACCGGCTGTGGCAGCGCGGCGGCCTCGGTCGCCAGCACCAGGCCGTGCATCGCCTGCAGCAGGCGTGCGTCGCGGCGATCACTGCCACTGCCGGACAGCAGCTCGGGCTCGCTCACCTGGCCCGCGCCGTCGATGCGGAAGCGCAGCGTTGCGGCATAGCGGCCGGGCGCGATCTCCGGGTCGTCACAGAACGCCGCACGCAGCCGCTGCTGCAGCCCGCCGTAGCGACGCCGGCGTTCGGCCTCGGGCAGCCCCGCGCCAACACCGGGTTCCGCAGGCGAGGGCATGCCCCGGCGCAGCACCACGCGCTGCTCGCCGATCACCTCGGCCTCGATCCCGGTGTCCTGCAGCAGCGACTCCAGCGCCGCAAGCGGCGCCAGGCTCCCGCGCAGCGCATGGCTGCTGCGGCCCGAAGCAAGGTCGCCGGGGTACATCACCGACCACCCACTGATGACACTGAAGCGCTCGACCGCCTGTTCCAGCGGCTGCGCAGGGATGTCGTAGGCATGAACCGCGTCCTGTGCGGCAGCGGTAAAGGACAGCAGCAGCCATGCGGCGATGGCCACCTTCCAAGTTCTGACCGCGTGGTGTCCATTCAGCCCCCTGACGTAGAACACATGACCCTCGGCAGCGACAGCAGCTGCAGTGGACGCGCACCACGACCGGAACCCCGGCACGCGCGCGACCCGCAAGCGGGCTCAAACCGTACCGGGGGCACATGTCATTGCGATGACCGCCGCCCACGGGCGACGTGGAGCCAGGCTCCGTGAACCCAGTCACCCATCAGGAATCAATGAATCGAACAGACCATGCTATCTACGCACGGGGGTCAGAGCCCGTTGCGAAGCAACGGGATCCGACCCCGTACCGACCCAAACGTGTCGACCAAGGTCGACACCCACCAGGAGCAGCTCATGCCGTTGCGGCAGATCATGGAAATCTGTCGAAGGCGGGGTGGGTCCGGTTGCGGGGGCGTGAGCCGCATGGATGCGGCGACCGAGCTTACATGGACGTACTTGCAGCGTCCCCCGCAACCGGACCCACCCCGCCATCCCTCAGCAGGCCCGCTGTTGCTGTTGCTCCTGAGGTTGCCGGCCAGCAGCCGGCACTACCCGCGGGTGCCGGGTGCAACCCGGCCGCAAACCCCATCCCTCAAAGCGGCAACTGGGTCGTCTGCTTGATCCGCTGCATCGGAATCTCGGTCTTGGTGTTCTGCACGCCGGCGATCCGGTTCAGGTGCTGCATCTGGAACTGCCGGTAGGCATCAAGGTCGGCCACCGCCACCCGCAGCAGGAAATCGCAGTCACCGGCCATCAGATGGCATTCCAGCACTTCCGGGAAAGACTTGATGCTGTTGATGAAGTGGTTGGTGGTGTCCTCGTCCTGCCCGCGCAGCCACACCCGCACGAACACCGTGAAGCCCCGCCCCACCTTGGCCTCGTTCAACAAGGCCACGTAGCGGTCGATGTAGCCGCCCTCCTCCAGCAGCCGCACCCGGCGCAGGCGCGCCGACGGCGACAGCCCGACCAGACGGGCCAGCTCCAGATTCTGCAGTCGGCCGCCGCGCTGCAGGGCGGCGAGGATGCGGCGATCCAGGTTGTCGAGCTGGTACTGCATGAAATTTCGTCCTGGTCGACTCTGGCCGCATGGAATATCAATCATTCCGAATCCAGTGGCATCAACGCAACCCGATTTCGCGATCGGACCGCTAGCATGGGCCACCCCCATCTCGTTGTGCCGTTCCATGGACGCCCGTACCACCCTCCCCCTGCCCGACGCCTGCGACACGGCCCCGCGTGCCGAATTCCTGCGCGGCCTGCGTGCCGCCGTGCCGGTGATGATCGGCTTCATTCCGTTCGCCCTGGTGCTCGGCGCGCAGGCGGCCCAGAAGGGCCTGAGCGCACTGGAAGTGCCGCTGATGACCGGCCTCAACTTCGCTGGCGGCTCGGAATTCGCCGCCGTCGAACTGTGGACCTCGCCACCGCACATCGCACTGATCGTGGCCATCACCGCGCTGGTCAACAGCCGCCACCTGCTGATGGGCGCCAGCCTGGCCCCACTGCTGCAGCACCTGCCGCGCCGTCGTGTGCTGCCGGCGCTGTTCTTCATGTGCGACGAGAGCTGGGCGCTGGGTGTGGCCGACGCGCGTCGCCGCGCACTCGGCTTCAGCCTGGCCTACTACCTGGGCGTTTCGGCAGGGCTGCACACGGTCTGGGTGGCCTGCACGGCACTGGGCGCGATCGTCGGGCCGATGCTGGGCGACATCCACGCCTATGGCTTCGACATGGCCTTCCCCGCCGTATTCCTGGTGCTGCTGCGCGGCATGTGGCAAGGCATGAAAGCGGCGCGGCCGTGGCTGGTGAGCCTGGTGGTGGCCGCTGCCACCTACCTGCTGATTCCGGGCGCGTGGTACGTGGCCAGCGGCGCCCTGGCCGGCCTGGCGGCTGCCTGGCTGCTGGCGGAGGACGCAGCATGATCTTCAACGGACTGATCCACTGGACCTCGGTGCTGACCATCGTGCTGATGGCCGCCGCCACCTACCTGACCCGCATCGTCGGCTTCCTCGCCCTGCGCAACCGCACGCTGAGCAAGCGCGCAGTGACGGTGATGGAAGCCGCACCAGGCTGCGTGCTGATCTCGGTGATCGCCCCGGACTTCGTCGCCGACAAGCCCGCCGACCTGGCCGCGCTGGCGATCACCCTGCTGGCCGCCACGCGGCTGTCGATGCTGCCGACGGTGCTGATCGGCGTGGTCTCGGCGGGTGTGCTGCGCTATTCGATGGGCTGACGCGCCCGCGACTTCCCCACATGATGTGACTGGAGGCGCAAGTGTCGCCATTGGCGCGACCTGCGCATGTCTCTGGCGCATCGAATGTGGCCCGGAGCCAACTACTGCAAGTGTTTGAAACAATTCCGATTGTCTGATCGAGCCAGAGTCGATACGCATTGACTACCGAGCCAGCGGGTTGAGCTGATCGGTCAATCGACGTCAAACCTGGAGCGTACCAATGAGCAATCTACGAGCAATCGTGGCGGCAATCGGTATCACCTTCATCTCTGCTGGCGTGCTGCTCCCCTGATGCAGCGCCGTCAGCCCAAGCGTACCCAACCGGGCTCCGCCCTCGCGCTCTATGCTGGGCTGACGGCAATCCTTCTGGCCACAAGTGCGTGCCAATCCATCCAACTGCCTCCCCGGGACCTGGTCAGTCCCGATGGAGGGTATGCCACCCTGCTGCGAGGCCCATCCTCACATCTGAAGATCAGCACAGTGTCGGTGCTACCCGGCCCGGAAAGCTCGGAGTATCCCAATCGGTCCATCGAGTGCGGGTGGTCATCCGTCGCAACTCGACTTCTCTGGGCAGATGGAGCGCTTTCGGCCATGCAAGCATCACAGCTCTGCGAGGCCGCTGCACGATCCGCTGGACTGCCGCTCCAGGCCAATGGGCAGGAACGGACGCCTGTGCATTATCAGCTCACGATCGTAAGTGACGGAGGCGGCATCTGGCGACAACTGCCAGGACCAGAGCGGCCGGGCCAAATGGTCAGCTTCTGGTTTCCCTCCAGCCCGGACGCTGATTCGCTGCGCAGGCGCGTGATCGCCACCACCGCGCATGAGTTCCAGCATATCGCCACCGCATTGTCAGGCCAGCCTCGGCGCGGCCGGCAACGGGAACCAGACGCCTATCTGGCTGGCGCATGTGCGCAGCTATTGATCGAAGGCACCCTTGCGCGCGCGAACCTCCCGGGCGGACACGATCCGCGAGCTGATCCGTTCCTGCCATCTGCTGCCAGAAGCTCCGCGCACGCGGGCAATACGACCGGGGCAGCACTGCTGCGGTTCTTCGGTGACGCAGACACCTTGCACATCAATGAGGGAGGTCGCCACCTCGTGCAGCATTGCCACGAGACGATCGGCTTTCCCCTGCAGCAGTGAACGCTCCCTGCGACACCCGGTCGCAGGCCTTCGCGCTACGCGCTTGACCAATGTCAAACCGCCCGCTGCCACGCGGGCGTATTCCTATGCAGAACCCGAACACGCCGGCGTTACCGGCTCCACAAGGACCCTGCGATGAGCTACTCCCCCGACAACGCCCAGCTGCTGAACGCCATGCAGAACGTCATGGTGATCTCCACCACCGACCTGCAGGGCAACATCACCTACGCCAACGACCTGTTCTGCACGCTCACCGGCTTCGCCCGCGAGGAACTGATCGGCCAGCCGCACAGCATCGTGCGCCACCCGGATGTGCCCAAGGCGGTCTACAAGGACATGTGGGACACCATCAAGGCCGGCAAGACCTGGACCGGCATCGTGCCCAACCTCGGCAAGGGCGGCGTGCTCTACGTGGTCGACACCACCGTGCAGCCGCTGTTCGACGCCGACGGCAACATCACCTCGTACATCAGCATCCGCCGCGTGGTGAACGACCTGATGCAGAACTACGACCTGGTCGAGTTCAGCAAGGAAAAGTTCGACGACTTCTACGAGGCCGCGTGAACGCCCTCCCGACCAGTACGCCCTTCAGCCGCCTGCTGGTGGGTTTCGCGTCCGAGTCGGGCAATGCCCGCGCCCTGGCCCAGCGCCTGGGCGCGGGCCTGCAGCCGCACGCGCCGCAGGTGCTCCCGTTCAACGACATCGACGTGGCCAGTCTCGGCCACGGCGACGTGCTGCTGGCGATTTCCAGCTCGTTCGGCGATGGCGAACCGCCGGCCAATGGCGAACAGTTCTTCGAAACACTGCGCCAGACCCCGACGCTGGCTGGGCTGCGCTATGCGGTGTTCGGCCTGGGTGACACCGGCTACCCCAGCTTCTGCGGCTTCACCAAGGCGCTGGATGCTGCGCTGAGCGAGCGCCAGGCGCAGCCGCTGCTGCGTCGGGTGGACGCCGACCTGGGTTACGAGCAGTTCTTCCAGCAATGGCAGCCGGTACTGGGCCAGGTGCTGGAGGGCGACCTAAACGCTGGCCACGACCTGCACCTGCAGGTCACCGCCTATGGCGAAGACAATGCCTTTGCCGCCCGCATTCTCGAACGTCGCCGCTTGAACAGCAGCGACCCCGCTGCCTGGCACCTGCAGCTGGACATTGCCGGCAGTGGCATGGCCTACCGCGCGGGTGACACCCTGCACGTGGTGCCGGAGAACGATCCTGCCCTGCTGCAGGCATTGGCCACCTGGTACGGCGACACCGCCGCCGTGGCCGCCCTGCATGACCGCGAGCTGCGCCTGCTGAGCAAGGGCGTGCTGCGCGAACTGGCCAGGCTCGGCGGCAGCGAGGGATTGAAGCGCCTGTTGAAGGTCAACCAGAAGTGCGAGCTCGACGCCTACCTGCATGGCCTGGACCTGCTGGACGTGCTGCAGGACCACGCCACGCCGCACAGCGTGCCGCTGGCCAGGCTGCACGAACTGCTGTCACCGCGGCTGCCGCGCGCCTATTCCATCGCCTCGCACCCGTGCCACGACCAACTGAGCCTGTGCGTGCGCGAAGTGCGCTACACCCTGCGCGGCCGCGAGCGCTTCGGCACCGCTACCGGCAGCCTGCTGCACGGTGGCGACCACGCCCGGGTGTACTGCCGTTCCAACCCTGGCTTCCACCTGCCCGATACCGGCCAAGCGCCGCTGCTGCTGGTCGGCACCGGCACCGGCATCGCGCCCTTGATGGGCCTGATGCAGGAACTGCAGGCCAACGCCTGCGAATGTGAAGTGCACCTGGTGTTCGGCGAGAAGCACAGCAAGCACGACTACCTGTACCGCGACCAGCTGCAGGACTGGCATACCCGGGGCGTGCTGGCTGGCCTGCATACCGCGTTCTCGCGCGATGGCGTCGAAAAGGTCTATGTGCAGCACGTGCTGCAGCAGCGCGCCAGCGAAGTGCGCGACGTTCTGGCCCGCGGTGGGCATCTGTACCTGTGCGGCAGCAAGCGCCACCTGGAAGGCGCGGTGCGCGAGGCCATCGATGCCGTCGCCGGTGCAGGGCAATGGGACGCGCTGCGGAATGAAGGCCGCACGCACTGTGAACTGTATTGATCCATTGATCCTGTAGAGCCGAGCCCACGCTCGGCTGCTGTTGGCGGTGTCGCGCAGAGCAGCCGAGCATGGGCTCGGCTCTACAGGTGCAGGTCAATCGCCGACGATGCGGCCGTCCACCATGCGCGCCACCTGCTGGCCGAACATGGCCGCGTCCTGCGGATCATGGCTGATCAACAACAACGGGATGCCGGTCTTGTCCAGCACCGCCTCCAACTCCTGGCGCAGATGCTGCCGCAGGTCATGATCCAGTGCGGAGAACGGTTCATCCAGCAGCAGCGCCTGCGGTTGCGTCACCAGCGCCCGCGCCAGTGCGGTGCGCTGGCGCTGCCCGCCGGAAATCTGCGAAGGCAGCAGATCACCCACCGTGTCGATGCGGAAGGCGTGCAACCACTGCTCCACCGCATCGAAGCGCTGGCCCACGCGCGGATTCAACCACCTCTTCTCCAGCCCGAACGCCACGTTCTGGCGCACGCTCAGGTGCGGGAACAACGCGTAATCCTGGAACACATAGCCCAGCCGGCGGCGCTGCGGCGGCAGATCCACGCCAGTGGCCGCGTCGAACAGGGTCTGCCCCTGCACGCGCACATGACCCTGGCCCGGCCGCAGCAGCCCGGCCACCGCCTTCAAGGTCAGGCTCTTGCCCGCGCCCGAAGGCCCGAACAGCACCACCTGGCGCTGCGTGCACTGCAGCGATACGTCCAGCACGAATGCCTGGCCTGCGGCCTTCAGGCGGCGCTGCACGCGCAGGTCAAGCCACATCACGCAGCTCCCGGCGAGGCCCGCCCACCAGCCGCGCGGCCAGCAACAGGATCACGATGCAGACCACCGAGGTCAGGATCACCAGCGCATTGGCCTTCCCATCCTGCCCGGCCTGTACCGCCTCGTAGATGGCGATCGACAACGTCTGCGTCCGCCCCGGAATGCTGCCGGCCACCATCAGCGTCGCGCCGAATTCGCCCATCGCGCGCGCAAACGCCAGCAGCAGGCCGGCGAGGATGCCGCGCCACGCCAGTGGCAGCGTGATGCGGAAAAACACCGCCACTTCGGACACACCCAGCGTGCGTGCGGCCTGCTCCAACTGCCTGTCCACTTCCTCGAACGCCGCGCGTGCCGGCTTGAACACCAGCGGCAACGAGGCCACCGCCGCAGCGATCACCGCCGCCTGCCAGGTGAACACCAGGTTGATGCCGAACCACGACTGCAGCCACGCGCCGACCGGGCCATTGCGGCCGATCAGCACCAACAGGTAGTACCCCAGCACCGTCGGCGGCAGCACCATCGGCAAGGTCAGCAACGAATCCAGCAGCTCACGGCCGGGAAAGCGGCGACGCGCCAGCAGCGCGCCCAGCGCCACACCCAGCACCAGATTGATCGCGGTAGCCCAACCGGCCACCTTCAGCGACAACCACAGTGCGCTCCAGTCCAGATCCATGCGTCAGGGCTTGCCGAATCCGTGCCTGGCCAGGATCGCCTGACCCTGCGGCGAACGCACGAAGGCAGCGAAGCGCCTGGCTTCCGCCGGCTGCGTACTGGCCTTGGTCACCGCCAGCGGATACGCGATGCGCCCGGACACCGGCACCGCGAACGCACGGCGCACCCGGCCGGGCATCGCCTGCGCGTCGGTGGCATAGACGAAGCCCGCATTCACTTCGCCCCGTGCCACGTAATCCAGCGACTGGCGCACGTTCTGGGTGGTGATGGCCTTGCCCTGCACTGCGGGCCACAGCCCGGCAGCTTCCAGCGCGCCCTTGGCGTAGCGGCCGACCGGCACGCTGTCCGGGTTGCCCAGTGCCATGCGCTGCACACCGGCACCGGCCAAGTCCTGCAACGTGCGCGGCGGCGCCTTGGCCTGCGGTGGCACCACCACCCACAGCGCGTTCACTGCGAACACCTCACGAGTGCCGGCCGCCAGCAGATGCTGCTGTTGGGCCTGGTCCATCGTGGTTTCATCGGCCGAGGCGAACACATCCACCGGCGCACCGCGGCTGATCTGCTGCAGCAACACGCCAGAGGCGGCGAAGTTGAAATCGACCTTGGTCCCCGGGTGCGCCTTCTCATAGGCAGTGCCCAGTTCGCGGAAGCTCTCGGTCAGGCTCGACGCCGCCGACACCGTCAAGTCGGCCGCCCAGGCCGGTACTGCAGCCAGTATTCCCAGCACCAACAGCCCCGCTCGCATCATGGGTCGGCCCCTCGCTTGCCTGATCAGTCCAGTCCGGATTCCCGGGTCACGGCCAGTTCCGCCAGCCGCTCGGGTTGCAGCAACAGCATCTCACGTTGGTTCACCGCAATCACACCCTCGTCGCTCAACCGGCGCAGCACCCGGCTCACCGTCTCCGGCGCCATCCGCAGGTAGTTGGCAATCTCGGTACGGGCCATGCTCAGGTTGAAACGGGTGGCCGAGAAACCGCGCCGGGCATAGCGCTCGGAAAGATCCAGCAGGAACGCCGCCATGCGCTCCTCGGTGCGATGGTTGGCCGCCAGCGTGGCGACCTTGCCGATTTCGGCGCTGAGCAGGCTGAACAGCCGCGCCTGCAACCCCGGCATGCGCGTGGCCAGCAGGCTCAATCGCGGAAACGAGATCCGGCACAGGTAGACCGTATCCAGTGCCACCGCATTGCAGGGGAAGCGCGCACCGTGGATGGCATTGAGCCCGATCACCTCGCCGGGCAGGCTGAACCCCAGTACCTGCTCGTTGCCCTGGCTGTCATCGACGAAGGTCTTGACCATGCCCGCGCGGACCGCTGCGATCGAATCGAACGGATCGCCCGCACGGAAAATATAGTCTCCGGCCTGGAACGGACCGACGTGGTCGACCAGCACATGCAACTCGCCCAGCGCAGCCTTGTCATAGCCCTGCGACATGCAGGCGTCGGAGAACGCACAGGTACTGCAGAAGTGCAGCGCGTCACCGTCATCGGCCGCTGCCGGATTGGGCGTAGCCGGTCGGGACGCAGAGGGAGCGGAGGGGTTCAGGGGCATTGCAGCAACGCAGGAGCGAAGGCGCCCATCATACGACAGCGCGCCACCCGGCCCTGCGCATCATGCGCCTACTCCGGCGCAGGTTCAGCGCGTCGCTGCGGACCGCGCTGGCGCATGCTGTCGCGCACATCCACATCGAACTGCAGCTGCAGCATGCTGTCGTCATCCAGTGCGATACCGAAGCCCAAGCCATCCCGGCAGGGCAACCGCCCCGCCAGCGACTCAACGGCTTGGCGCGGCAATACCAACCGGCAGAACGTCCCGCCATCGAGCAGCACCGTCTGATCGCCGGCATGCAGCGACAGCGCTACGCCCCAGCCGCCGCTGCCGCCGAAGCGGGTCAGGTTCTCGACCGACTCACCTGCCAGCAATCGTGCCAGTTCTTCCTCATCCACGCGCAGGCGCATCGATTGCTGTTGCAGCTGGACCTTCATGCTGTGATGGACTCCCACTCTGATGGCGTATTGCAGTTGAGCAGCAACGCCTGATCCTCGGGTGCCAATGGCAGCCGGGTCACGCCCAGGCGTTCCTGCAGGGCGCGCAGTGAACGTCGCGCCATCGGATCATCAATCAAGTCCCGCAGCACGCGGCGGCAATGATCATCGATCTGCAACCGCATCGGCAACGGTTCATCGTCGAATACCGTGCAGGCGGTGTCTTCTGACAGACCCAGTCGCTGCAGCAGTGCCGGGCTCACTCGTGGCGTATCGACCGGCACCACCCAGGCCGGCCCGTCAGGCATCTGCATCGCCACGCTGTAGAGCCCGCCCAGCGGCCCGCAACGTGCCACGCGGTCCGGCACGCCGCCGAACGCCGGGTAGTCACCGCTCACCCACACCCGCCCGGCGCCGGCCTGCTTCAACACGCCGTGCATGTGTTCCAGCAGGGTGCGGCCCTGCCAGGGCAGCAGCGCCTTGTCGCGGCCCATCCGGCTGGACAGGCCACCGGCCAGCACGATGCCGTTGATGCTCATCGCAGTAGAGCCACGCCATGCGTGGCTGCGCCGGCCGGATTCATCGGGAACGCCTCATCCACGCATGGCGTGGATCTGCTGGACCCGGCGCCTCCCGAAGGGCGCGGTCAATGCCCGTGGTCATGTGTGTGGTCGTGGGAGTGCGAAGCTTCGCTGTCCGCATGGCACAGGCTGCAACCTTCGCTCCACTGGCTGTCGCCGTCCTCGTAATGCTCCTGCTTCCAGATCGGGCACTGGTGCTTCACCGCTTCGATCAGCTGCCGGCACGCGCGGAACGCCTCGTCGCGGTGCGGGCTGCCGGCGGCCACCACCACCGCCACATCGCCGATGCCGAGCCGGCCCTTGGCATGGGCCACATACAGTTTCAGCTTCGGACCGAACGTAGCCTCGACCTCGGCCGCCAGGCGCTTGAACTCGTTCAATACCAGCGGCTCGAACAGATCGTAGGTGATCCCGGTCACCCGCCGGCCCACATTGACGTCGCGCACCTTGCCGATGAACACATCGATGCCGCCGAAGCCCGGATCGGAGACCGCGGCGATGCCCTCGGCCGGATCAATCGCCGCCTGCGCGCGGTCCACCACCTTCGCGATGATCTTCTCGTTCATGGCTCAGCCCCCGCTCACCGGCGGCAGGATCGCCACCCGGCCATCGTCGGGCAACGCCTCGTGGTCGCGCAGCACGCGTTGCTGGTCGGCGAATGCCGAGTAATCCAGCAGGCCGGCACGGAATCCCGGCCAACGCAGCGGCAGCAGTTCACGCAGCGCCTGGCGCAGATCGGCCACGGTGCCGCCGGCCACCTCCACGGCAATCTCGCGGCTGGCATCCAGATCGGAGAACGCGCCGAACAACTGCAGATTTACCTGTCTCATTACGGCTCCTGGCTCGCCAGCTGCACCGGGTCCTGATGACCCCAGCCCTGCACACGCACCGGCGTGCCGGCGGCGACCACGCCGCCCTCGCCTTCCAGCACCACCCAGGCGTTGGCCCGCAGCATGGACATCAAACGGAACGACTCCTGCCCGGCCAGCACGCGCGCACTCAGGCGGCCCTGCGCATCCACTTCCACCCGCGCCCGCGCATGGAAACGCAGGCCGGGCGGCGTGCGCACGTCGGCCTGCAGCGGCAACGTCAGCACCGGCTCCGGTGCCAGCCCCAGCAGGCGGCGCAGCACCGGCTCGACGAAGAAGCGCTGGCCCACTGCAGCGGAGACCGGGTTGCCCGGCAGGCCGAAATACAGCGCGCCATTGGGCAGCACCGCGAACAGCAACGGCTTGCCGGGGCGGATCGCCACCTTGTGGAACAGGATGCGCGCACCCCGTCCGCGCAGCGCGTCGGGAACGAAATCGTAGCGGCCGGCCGACACCGCGCCGGTGCTGATCAACAGCTGCGCACCCGCGTCCAGCGCTTCATCCAGGACCGCGTTGAACGCCGCCACCTCATCGCCCACCGTGCCCTGCCAGACCACCTCGGCACCGGCGGCCTGCAGGCGGCCGACCAGATACGGCCGGTTGCTGTCACGAATCTGCCCGGATGCCAGCGTCTGCGCCGCCTCGGTCACCAGCTCCTTGCCGGTGGCGATCACCGCCGCCTTTGGCTGCGCCACCACCGCCACCTCGCCCACACCGATGGCATGCAGCAGGGTGCGCGCGTTGATGTCCAGCACCTGCCCGGCCTGCAGCACGCGCTCGCCGTCGCTCACATCCTCGCCGCGCAGGCGCACGTTCTGGCCTGGCTTCACCGTGCCCTTCAGGGCAATGCGGGTCGGGCGTCCTTCTTCGCTGGCGAGGATCTCCACATTCTCGACCGGCACCACCGTATCCAGCCCGACCGGCATGCGCGCACCGGTCATGATTTCCCAGGCACCCTCGCCGCCTTCGGCGCCGGCATCGCCTGCTGCCTGCCAGCCCTGCACAGCGAACTCGGTACCAGCTTCGAACGTCGCGCCGTTGGCGCGCAGCGCGAAGCCGTCCATCGCCGAATTGTCGAACGGCGGCAACGACTGCCCACTGATGATGTCACTGGCCAGAGTGCGGCCGCCGGCCTCATGCAGCGGCAGATGTTCGGCCGGCAGCGGCGTGGCCGCCTCCAGCAGGTGCTGCAAGGCCTCGCTGTAGGCAATCATCCGTGCCCACCGCCATCGACCATCGCCAGGGCGTGGCCCAGTACAGGCGCCAGGATGTCCAGGCACTGCGCCGCTGCCTTCGGGCTGCCGGGCAATGCGAACACCAGCATATTGCCCAGCTGCACCACCTCGGCGCGGCTCAGCCAGGCCATCGGCGTGTGCTGTGCACTGAGTGCCCGCACCATCTGCGCCAGGCCATGCACCGGCCGCGCGTTCAAGGAACGCAGCGCCTCCGGGGTCAGGTCACGCGGGCCCAGCCCGGTACCTCCGGTACACAGGCACAGGCGCACGCCCTCGGCGGCCAACGCCTGCAGGCGGCCCGCCAATGGCTCGATGCCATCGGGCAGTATCTCGGCGGCCGCCACCTCGCCACCCAGCTTTTTCAGGCCGGTCACCAGGGTCGGGCCGGACACATCCTCATAGGTGCCTTCGCTGGCGCGATCGCTCAGCGTGATCACCGCGCAGGCCGCGCCCTGCAGCCCCTTCGGTGCACGCGGCTTGAAACGCGCGCGCTCGGCCTCGTCCATGCCGTCCGGGTGCAGCCACACACCACGCTTGCCGCCTTCCTTGAACAGCAGGCGGATGCCTTCGATGCGCAGCGCCGGCTCCACTGGCTTGCTCAGGTCGTACAGGGTCAGCAGCGCGGCGTTGACGCCGGCCAGTGCCTCCATCTCCACGCCGGTGCGCGCCTCGCTGGCGCACTCGCACCACACGCGGATCGCCTGCCGCTCCGGCACCGCCGCGCAGAACACCTGCACCAGTTCCAGCGGCAGCGGGTGGCACAGCGGCATCAGCATCGAGGCCATCTTGGCGCCCTGCAGGCCGGCAATCTCGGCCATCACCAGCGCATCGCCCTTGGGCAGGCGGCGCTCGACAATCAGCGGATACGCCACCGGACCGGCATGCAGCTCGCCCACTGCCACCGCACGGCGGCGGCTGATGCGCTTGTCGCGGACATCGGCCATATGGAAGGCCGCATTCAATTCCCCACTCATCGTGTTGCTCATCCTCCGATCGAGGCCAGGTGCGGGATCAGCCCGGTCTGGCCCTGGTGCAGTCCGTGCCCGGCCGCTTTCAGGCCAAGCTGGGTGGTGATGCGTGCCAGCAGCGCGTCATGGTCATCATCGCGTTGCAGCAGCGGGCGCAGCGGCACGCCGAACTCGCCGAACAGGCACAGCCGCAGGTCACCCTTGGCGGTCACCCGCAGGCGGTTGCAGCCCTTGCAGAAGTCACGCGAATACGGCGCGATGATCCCAATGCTGCCGCGATGCTCCGGGTGCACGAACTCGCGCGCCGGCCCGGCATCGGCGGCTCGCGGCCGCTCGTGCCAGCCAGCGGCCAGCAGCTGCTCGATCACCCGATCGGCGCGCAGATGGTGGCGCTGGAAATAGGCTTCGTTGTCGCCGGTGCGCATCAGTTCGATGAAGCGCACGCTGAAGGGTCGGTCACGCAGGTAGTCCATCCACTGCGGCAGCTCGTCGTCGTTCAGGCCACGCAGCAGCACCGCGTTGAGCTTGATCGCCGGGAGGCCCAACGCCTGCGCCAGCGCCAGGCCCTGTTCGATCTCCGGCAGGCGGTCATGCCCGGTGATGGTTTTGAACCGTTCACGCTGCAGGCTGTCCATGCTCACGTTCAGCGCGGTCAGGCCGGCGCGGTGCCAGCCCGGCAGGCGCCGCGGCAGCAGCGTGCCATTGGTGGTGATGGCCACCTTGCGGATACCCGGCACCGCCGCCACGGTGGCGATGATCTCGTCCAGATCCTTGCGCAGGCTGGGCTCGCCGCCGGTCAGGCGGATCTTGCTCATCCCCAGCGCCGCAAAGGCCCGCACCAGACGGCCGATCTCATCCACCTGCAGGAAACGTGGGTGGCCGTCGGCCTGGTAACCGTCGGGCAGGCAGTAGCTGCACCGGAAGTTGCAGGCTTCGGTGAGCGACAAGCGCAGGTACGGAAAGCTGCGTCCGAAGCTGTCGGTGAGTTGGCTCATGGCTGTTCCGCCTCCTGGTACCACCCTGCAGCCCTGCCCCTGAACGGGTTGTCGACCCCAGCCCGCAGAGTGCGCTGGGGCGTTGAAAGCGTCAACCCGGGACAGCCCGCAGCCTGAATTGGCACCGCCTGTCGTGATAGGCCCTCCCGGCCCATCCCGTTCGCCGTGACAACCTCGACACCTGTCGCAGATTGCACGCTGCGGGCGGATCACTACGCCAGCCAGCACTGGCGGGGCTTAACAGCGTGGGAGAATGCCGAAAGCGTCTCCAATCGAGTGATGTTTACAACTCTTCTGATTGGCATTGCACAGCGCCAGGGGCTCAGATGGCGTGCCACCGGAAAAGGGTGGCCGGGTTTCGAATCCCGAGTTGGTCCTGAGTGATTGCGCTTGCCAGTCGGCGTCCACATTCCGTGGCGCCGGCTGGCAATCCGTCTGCCGGCTATGGCGGGCGGTGCGTGGGGGCGTTCGCGCCCACCGGCTTGGGACCAACCCGGATTCGAACCATGCACCGCCCGCCACTTTTATGGGTGGCGGCTACCGATTGCCCTGCACGGAGCCTTGCCATGAACGAATCGGACTTCCCGCATCTGCACGCCTACCGCAGCACCGCCGGCGACGACGGTTCGCCACAGGCTGCGCCAACAGTGGACAGGAACACCTTCATTGCCAACCTCCACCGCATCGGCTCCGGTGCGGCGGCTGACGGGCAGCCGTGGCCGGAGCGGCATCAGCTGCCCGGACGCTGCCTCGCCCTGGCCGACGCCGATTGCGCGTTGACCGGGTTGCGGGTGGTGCTGGAAATGCTGCTGGCGGCCGAACGCACCCGGCAGAACGGCGAACCGGAAGAGTACGTGGGCGACCGGGTGATGGAGGGGTTGGTCATGGCTTGCCAGTCGCTGTGCGCGCAGGCGGTGGGGCGGTTGCAGCCCGAAGGGTGAATGTCATGTGCAACGGACTTCAACGAGAACCGCCTTCCACCCGACATGCCAGCGGCGTAGCGCCCTTCGCCGAGGGAATCGCGAGTACATTCCAGCGCTCGGCCAAGGTACGTTCGACGCGAACAGAGAATGACAGTGCCTCGGCGGGCATCTTCCCTTCAGAGAAGCCGATAGCTATCTCGAAGCGATCCAATCCGAGGTTCCCCGCCTCCAGTCCTGAGCCATCTTCCCGCTTCACTCCGACGTAGACGACAGGGCGCCTCACGTCCACCTTTGCCCTGGCAAGCTGGCGATCCAATTCAGCGCTGCCATCGAAGTACTGCATTCCTTCGTCCTTGGCGATAGAGCTGAGGGTCTGCTTGAACCGATTCACGCCCTCTTGGTCATGCACGCAGAACTGAATCATCTTGAAGGGCCGCTTTCCTACAGCCCATGCGCCGCCAGAGAATCCAAGTCCGACTCCAATCAGAAGTAGTGCTGTCAGGATCCTCACCATCATCAAGGCCTCAATTTGCAGAGTGTGGCGGCCAACGTCGCCGCAGGGCCAAAAATCGTGAAACCAAGCACGTCTCCGCTCGGTCTTCTCAGGCGCCTTCCCCCGGATGAGGGAGACCTTGTCGGGGTGAGGAATCTGGGCACGGAATGTCCTTCAGGGCACTGCACCCGCCATCGGCAGATGCTCGATCCGCCATGTCCTGGCGTAGATGAGAATTACGCTTCCGGTCGAGGTGGTCTCGATACGGAAACATTTCAGGCCGGACAACGGATAGCCAACCGCCTTCCAACGATCAAGAAGATGAGCAAGCCCCGGCTCGTCGTCCTCGACCCTGGCGAACTCTATTCCCTCCTCCCCCAGTACGCCGAAGTTCATGAGCGCCGAGCACCCGTAGGCTTCCGAGAAGCAGACGGTTGCCTGCCGGCCGTCCGGCCAGCGCACGTGGACCTTTACCTCGTCGCATACGCCAGGTTTGCTCCTGTCAATGTTGATGGCCAGCAACGTGGCGTCACACCATTCGAGCAAGTTGAAATCATCATTCATCCACTGGAATCCGTCAGATGCATACCACGGAGGTGCGACCCCGGTCGCCCCTTCCTCTCTCTCACCGCTCCTGAAGCTCCCCAAGATTGAGATCCCGGGCATAGGACCGCCGACTACTGATCTGCACCGGCTTGGATGCGAACCTCCGGCCGTCCCTGCATTCAACGGCGAATTGGTAGCTCTGGGGTTCCGGCCCTGCAACGACCATCATGGGGACCGAGAATGTGCTTCCAACCGGTTTCGACGAAACTACACCTTCGCCCTCCCCGAGCATGCTCAGCTCACAATCGAGAGCGCGAACGTCACCCTGACCTGGCGGCACGCTTCCCGAGACGCGCACGATCATATCGCCACCCAATGTTGCACAGCCGGCCAGAACCAGACCGGCAATGACAGCTGCGGCACACCCACCTCACCTTTGGCATCCCCGAATCCTCAGTACGCACTGCGACGTCTCATGCCAATAGCCATTCAGGAACGCATCAATCTCATCAATAGATACCCGCCATGATACGAATGTAGTCGTCGAGCGAATCCACCCGCCGATCGACTGCAATACCACGTTTTCTTGCGAGCGATTGAAGCTCGAATATTAAAACTCCATAGCCCGAGTCCCAGCTATGAGCTTCACCAGGCGACAGTTCCTTCGAAAATCGATCTCCAGGACGAAGCTTCCCGGAGGGCAAACGAAGCTCGTCTGCAACATGCTCCAGCAGCTCCCCTACGATTTCCTGATCCAGGCCACTATCCGCATAGTATTGGTCATAGAAGCCAGTTGGCGACAGCGCATCTCTTTCTCTCAGATTGCCTTTCATTTCTATTCGCCTCTACTTGCCGCCTGTCCTACAGCCACCATAGCCCATGGGGCCGATATCCCAGAACCCCTCCCACACACGACGCTCAGCCGGAAACTGCCGAATCAGGTGCCGGAAAAGGAGGCTGCCAAATGCCACTCACGCATTCGCTTGCCAGGTGAGACCGTCCATCCACCTAGAATTTTATTCCGCTGTAAACAAGGCCCAGCTGTTCA
Source organism: Stenotrophomonas maltophilia group sp. SKK55 (assembly GCF_057179845.1). Taxonomy (NCBI): domain Bacteria; kingdom Pseudomonadati; phylum Pseudomonadota; class Gammaproteobacteria; order Lysobacterales; family Lysobacteraceae; genus Stenotrophomonas; species Stenotrophomonas maltophilia group sp. SKK55. The sequence continues at coordinate 206,368 of NZ_JBXUHP010000059.1, read as the reverse complement.
TCGCGCATGACCCAGCGACCAACATTACCCTCCGGGCACAGATAGAACTTGCCGCCATAGCTTGACGCTCGCGACCACGCGTTGCGGGCAAACTGAGGAAATCTCCGCATGACTCGCGCGTCGGACATCTCCGGCCTGCTCACTAGCCTGCAGTCTTCGGGCAAAGCAAGAACCCCACTGGTAAGGCGGAAAACCAGCCACGATTCATTTGTGTCCATGTCGTGCGACTCGCGTATGTTGACTGCGTCCTCAGGCAACCATGAAGGCAACCACTTCGATTCACCGATTGCTTGTCTTGAGACGGCTTGGTTGCGGTCTGCATACTCGGTGCTGGCAACTTCCATGCAACCAGAAAGTGTGATTGACAGCGTCACGATTGGGAGCAGCTTGGCAGCGTGCATTTGAGGCGTCCGAGTCATCAGTAGGGGAAGCTTCCACCCGGACGATAAGCTCCCGCACATCTGCGAGCAACTCCCCGTACGGTCCATTTGTCCAGATGATCGTCCGAGGCGATTTGCCAGCTGATCCGCAGCGGAGTCAGCGGCAGAGTCGTCCTTGATGTTTTGATCGAGCCACTCGCGCGAGTCACCTGCTGGCCGGGAAAGCGCAGGCCGAGTTCAAACACCACTCCATCGTCTTGCGGATCAGCACTCCGGATCCAGCCACCGAACACCTCGCTCTTGTTGCTCCACTCCCAAGCCCAGACATCGGACGACCGATCGATCACCACGCGAGGCTCACCCGGATGACGCTGAGTGAGCGCAGTTCCCCACTTGGCAGGCCTATTGCACAGGGGCGCTGGTCCGATGCGTGAGCATCAGGGGCAGCGCCGACATCAAGGGCGGTCCGTACTGACGGAGACAGAGCCGTCTTCCCTCAGCCAGAGGTTCACATAGGTATCTGGGGGAGGTATCCGATTGATCGACGCCCCTGCAGGAAGGATCTCCCAACTGGTGATCGAGCCGCAAACTGTTTTATGGATCAACCTGCGACTGTCCACCCCCCGTCTGACCAGTTCGGCAACAACCACTTCTGGAGGCTGGCGATCAAAGCCTTTGTAGACAGTGCAAGTCTTTCCCGTCTGACCCATGGGGTACGTTGAACTCTCCACCTCATCACGGCACCCCAGCTGGCCCAGAACGAGCGAGAGGATGGCTAGTATCCGATTGCATCGCATTGCCTGTCGCTCCTTTCCTTTACTGCCCTGCTGTAAGCCTTGTCTACTGCGGCGCCTCCGAGTCCGCCGCCGCGCAGCCGAGTTGCACAGATCATCTGCTCTTGATATGCAAGGCACTCAAGCTCATTTGCCAGCTGCCGATGCTCGATCCCACCATATTCCCAGTTCTTTGGGAATGGACTTGCACCTTTGGGCCTACCCACGCAGGCATTAGGAACCCTCTTTTCCAGTAACGTCTTATGGTTTCGCTCATGCATAACGGTGCATATCTTGTCGCAGCCCGAATTGCAGACACTGACCAGGAACCCTCCATTGCCATCACAAGTCACCATTCCCAGTTGTCCGCCACACGTACTTGTGTCGAACACAGGCTCAAGCCCAAGTGGGTCAACCGCGCGAAGCGGAGAGGCACTCGAGTACCCGTAGGCGGAGATGCCGCCGGACAGGCCTATGGGATCCGCTTGCGTATAGCGTCCGGTCGCAGCGTCGTATTCCCGCTGGTAGTTCCCGCCGAGGTGGTCAGCGCGGCCATTACCGGTGGCGCCGCAGGCATAGGATCAATTCAGCGCGGTCGAAATCCAAGGCTCTGCGGCGATTATTCATGGCGTCCCCAGGAACGCTCGCCTTAAGTAAACCGACGCCCCGCAAAATGCGACCGCCCCCACAAGCCAGCTTCCAAGTAATAGCGACGGCCAAAGGTCTGCTACCAACGCCGTTGCTCCGAATCTCTCAAGGCTCTGTAGAAGCAAGCGCCCCCCCCCATCAATTGCCAGATTGGAAGAAGTGACAGCCACGACCCCGAGTACGAGACCAGCGATCAACCCCACCACTAAACTTCGCGGGATGCGGCGCATACTTTCGCATCGAGAGAGCGCATAGAATGTAACCGAAAGAAGTAGTGAGAGAAGCAGTACGTATGGAACTCGCATCGCTCCTATCTTCATGAAAGCGGATATCCATATCCATCCCGCAGAATTCACAGAAGCAGATAGAGTGAAGCATATCAATGATGAGATAAGCCTATCCTTCATTTGACTGGACATTCTGCCGCCTTTGCACTCTTGTGAAGAACACCCGGGAAGAGTGTTTGCTTTATCCCACACATTCCATCCAACGCGCCGGACACGTGGCTCGCACACCAGAAGCCACGTGCATCCCCCCATTCCTCCGCGTTCGCAATGAGAGTTAACTCTTGCTCCGGAGTCAAAGGGATTACCGTTAATTCAACTCGGCTACCAGTTCCCACCTGATACTTTTTGTAGCTGGCCAAGCTAGCATCGCGCCCCTCAAATAGCCCACCGGTTCCTCGACGACCACCAGGTGCGTAGGTGCCGGAAGGGTCGTACAGGAAATCAGGCTTGCCAGGTATCGAAACATGAATCGCCGAATGGTTTGCAATACCGAAATCGTATGTCGTTATTAGCGTCGTCGTCAGCCCAAGCGGATCAGTAAATCGGGCGGGGTTCGAGATCACGTAGCCATACGTACTGATGCCGGCGTTCAACCCAACGGGATCGCTCTCCACGTATCTGGCCGACGCCGGATCATAGTCACGGAAGTAGTTGTAGAACAACCCACTCGCATCCGTCGCCTGCTGCCCCGGGAAGCGCAGCGCCAGTTCAAACGCCACACCATCGCCATCCGGATCGGCACTCGGAATCTGGTTGCCGAACACCTCGCTCTTGTTGCTCCACTCCCAGATCGCCACATCGCGCGCCGCGTCGATCACCACACGGGGCGTACCCAGATGATCCGGCTGCAAGTAGGCCAGTTCCGGCACGCCGGTAGCCGGCGTGTTGATCAGTGCCACCGGGTAGTTGTCCAGCCAGATGGCCTGCTGTTGCGCCTGGCCCGTGGCCGAGTAGTTCCCCAGCCACTGCCCAGCTTCGTCGTACAACGTGATCTGTGCTGCGCCACCAGCCGGGGTACGCAGCACGCGCTCGCCGCGGTGGTTGTAAACGTAACTCTCCAGTGTGGCGTTACCCTGCTTCACCGCGTTCATGCGGTTGGCATCGTTGTAGGTGAACGCCTTGCTGCCAATACTGGTGGTATTGCCCGCTGCGTCATGGCTGCGTGCCTCGCCATCCACAGCAGTCAGGCGATGGCTGGTTGCGGGATAAGTGTAGCTGGCGGTGCCTGCCGAGGTGGTCAGCGCGGTGCGATTGCCGGTGGCGTCATAGGCATAGGTTTCGATCGGGGTGCCGGTCGCGCCGTCCTGGGTCTGGGTCAGGCGACCCAGCGCGTCATAGGCGTACTTGGCCAGCACCGTCGAGCCTGTGCCGTTCTTCAGCTCGGTGATCGAACCGACGGGATCGTAGCCATAGCCCAGCGACAGTCCGCCCGCGGCCGGGTCGTGCACCGCCTGCGGGCGGTAATCCAGATCCAACGGACGCTGCAGCTGGCGGCCGTTGCCGTAGGTCCAGCCGGTCGCCGGGCCGAAGGCCGCATAGGTCACGTTGTTCACCACGATCTGGCGCGCCTGGCCGGGGCGGGTCAGACCGATCTGGCTGATGCGGCCCTGGGTATCGCGCACGTAGTCAGCCACGCTGCCGTCGGGGTAGGTCAACGCGGTCAGGCGCCCCGACTTGCTGTAGGCATAGCGCAGCGTACTGGCAACGCCGTTGACGGTCTGCACCTTGCGGGTGACCTGGCCGAAGCGGTCATGGCAGTACTGGGTGCTGCCATTGGCATGCAGCACCTGCCCCAGCCGTCCCTTGGCGAAGCGCTCGTCGGCGGCACAGGCGGTCGGCGCCACGTCATAGTTGTAGCCCACGTCCAGATTGGGGTCCGGATAGGCGATGCCGATCAGGCGGTTGAGTGCATCGTAGTGATAGGTGGCGGTGACGCCGCGTGCATCGGTGGCCGTCTTGCGGTTGCCTGCCGCATCCACGGTGAAGCTGCTGGCGCCAGTGTCGGGGCTGACTTGTCCAGTCAGATCACCGAAGCCGTTATAGGCGTATATGGTGTGCAGGCCCTTCGGGTCGGTGACCTGGGTGACCTGGTCCAGCGCGTTGTACTGGCTGCGGATCTCCGCCGCCACGCCGCCGACGTCCTGCAGGGTCTGTGCCAGGCGGTTCAGCGGGTCGTACTGCTGGCTGGTCACGCGCTGCAGGGCGTCGGTGATCGTCTGCGGGTTGCCGTTGGCATCGTAGGCAAAGCCGGTGGCGTGGTTGCCTGCGTCCTTCAGTGCGGTCAGCTGGCCGAGCGTGTTGAACGTCCGTGCCAGGGTACGGCGCAGGGTACCGCCTGCATCGAGCGTGTCTTCCTTGAGGCGATTGCCGGCATTGTCCAGCGTGTAGTGAATCGTGTTGCCCGCGTTGTCCTCGATATCGGTCAAGCGCAGCGCCGCATCGTAGACATAGGAAACGCTGCTGCCGTCGGGCTCGGTGATCTGTTGCACCTGACCGGTCGGCCAGTAGCTGATCTGGGTGACCCGATTCTCGGCAGTGGTCGCGCCGCGCACGGTGATGGAGGTCGGCCAGCCGCGGGGATGGTAGGTGTAATCAGTCACCACGCCGTTGGCGTCCTTGACCGACAACGGCCGCCCGAACGCGTCGTAGGCCGAGGTCTCGACCGTCTGGCCCAGCGCATTGGTCACGCTGCGCAGGTCGCCCTTGCGATAGGTGCAGGCACCTCCGGTCGCGCACCCTGCATCATCCGCCGAGTAATAGGCATAGGTAACGTCATCGGCCACATCCGTGCGCGGGCCATCCACGCTCTTCAGCAGCCCTTCCACAGGGCAGCCCCCTGCCGCAGCCACATCAGCGGCTTCGCAGTAGGTGTAGCTGGTGATGCGCGTCTGACCGGACGCGATGTCGGTCACCGTGTTGGTTGTTGGCTGGCGCCGGGCATTGAAGGACGTTCGGGTTTCACGATTGCCGATGCGGGTGGTCAGCACCGCATTGGTTTCGACGTCGCGCGCGGTGGTCACCACCCGCTGCTCGGGCAGGCCGAACGCTTCGGTCACGGTATGGATGCTGACGGCACGACCACTCACCGGATCGGAACCCTGCGCATAGGTGTGCTTGGTCTGGATACCGCGGCGATCGGTGTAGGTATCCAGGCGCCGGCGGAAGTCGACACTCTGGTCGTAGTAGGTCCGGCTGACGGTTCCCTGCGAATCCGTCAGGCCAGTTACCTTGCGCGACGGCGCGGTGTCGCCGCCAGGTGTCAGGGTGTAATCGGTCTGCCGCCCCAGCGCGTCGGTCACCACCGCACCACCATTGGGGCTGTAGGCCAGTGTCACGCCATCGGCACCGCCGGCATGCTGACTGGAGATCACACGACCGATGGAATCGTAGGTAAAGGTGCTGTAGCGGCGACCGTCCTCGGCGGTGATGCCGGTCAGGTGCTGGGGGAAGTCCTGGTTCTCGTAGTGATATGTCCGCACACCACCACCCGCATAGGTCACCGTGGCGACCTGGTTCTGCGGCGTGTAGGTATAGGTGGCGAGCGCAACGCCCTCGACCAGCACCGAACTGATCAGCGCCTCATAGTCATTGGACTGGTAAACGAACTCCAGTGTGCGGCCACTGCTGTGGGTGACCGCCGCAAGGCGGTCGCTGTCGTCATAGATGTAGGTCAGCGACGTGCCATCCGGGAAGCGCTTGGCGGTCAGACGTCCGTCCGCGCCGAAGGTCGAGATGGAGCCCGCCGAGTACAGTGTCCAGTTGCCGTTCTGGACCAGACGGTCACCACTGTCGTCGTCCGCCTCATAGGCTTGGCCGATCTTCTTGAATGCACGCTGGAAACCGGTGCTTTCAATGATGCCCACGCTGTCAACGCCGTCCAGTGCCAGGTGGGCGCCCAGCGAATGGGTCCAGCCATAGCCGAAGCCACCGGATGAGGTGGAGATGCCGGAGTGATAGAAGCGCGTCAGCGCGATCCAGCCCAGATCGAAGTCCGGCGCGATCTCGTACTTCTCGCCCGTTTTGACATCACATGGGTTGCCGACATTGCCGTCGCAGGTACCGCCGTTGGAGGCCGGGTCCTTGTCGGGAATCGGACTCATGTTCGCCGCTGTATCGTTGCGGGACATGGGGCAGCTACCGTTGCCGCCGTCCTTGTCGCACTTCTGCGACTTCGAGGTGATGGTCGCAACGAAGTCCTCGTTGACGCAGGCGTTGTGCTTGTTGGACCACTGCGTAAGCGGAACAGGGCAATCAAGGCGGCGCTTGCGGCCGAAGGCCGCCTGACTCACGTGGGGCGTGCAGGGCGATTCGGCTGTGTTCTGCCCAATCATACGCGTGATCTGATAGTACCTGGACTCGACCACGCCCTCCATTTCGGGCACACCGGAGAACCAGTCTCCCTGTGGAGTCACAGCAGCCCCCGGACAGACAGGATTGGCGGCCTGGACGCCCGCGAGATAGCTCGCGACCATCGCCTCTTCGGTCGTAAATTCCGCCGTGCTCAGATAGGTCCAGTCTGGATCCGAAGGTTGCGCTTTTCCCATCCAGTAGGTGATCGACGTGTTTCCGTTCAAGTCCACGACTTTCGACTTGATCTTGTCGACAGATTGCCAGCCGAACTGGAACTCGGGCGGGAACGGGCTGGGTGCGGGCAGGCTCTTGATCGCCTGCACTGCCGCCTGCTGGGTCTTGTACTGCGTCGAATTGCCGCCGGGCTGCGAAATACGCCACGTGATCTTGCTTTCCTGCGCCTGGGCCACTGCAGGGCCGAAGCAGCCAACGGCAACGATCGCCAGCACGGCACACGAAATGGTCTTCAGTCGTTCCAACATCCCTGTTCTCCTTCCTGGACGAACACAGCGCCGGCGGGAACGAGAACGCGGAGCTGTGCCCCGCGTCATGCTTCGGATCGTCCCTGGTCCGGTATGCGGCAGTGCCACATGCCGCCTTTATCGTTGAAGACGTTTGCACGTTCAAGTGTGGAGTCGCGTAACCGGTCACAGATTCAAGCATCCGTGGCCATTCAGCGGCCTACGCCCGGCTCCCATGACTTCTTCTACAGGGAGTCCGTGTTCATAGCTCACAACACTACCAGCACACGCCCTGCTCTTCTCGGGCTTCACGCGCGGCTCGCACCGCTACCTGGCAACCGGCCACACCCTCCAGCGCGAGGAACCTGCTGCGGTGGTGGCCGCGATTCAATCGGTCTCCGACACCTCGAAGTAGCCGTTCCGGGCAACGGCTTCCCCCGTTGTTCCCCGCTACTGCCCGCGCAGGCGCACCGCGAAGTACCGCGCCGGGGAAAGGCCAAGCGCTTTCTTGAACATTGTGATGAAGGCCGTCACCGACTCATAGCCCAGCGTCTCGGAAACGCGTTGTACCGGTGCACCGGCGGCGAGTTCCCGAATGGCGATGAGCAGGTGCAGCTGCTGCCGCCAGCGCCCGAAGGACAATCCCGTTTCGCGTTCGATGAGGCGGGTCAACGTGCGCTCGCCCAGGGCCAGGCGCATGGCCCACTGGCCGATGGTGCTGCGATCTGCCGGATCCGCCGACAGCGCCGCCGCCAACGCCCGCACCTTCGGGTGAGGGCTGACCGGCAACGACAGGTGCTCGGCCGGCATCTGTACCAGCTCGTCCAGCAACACCCGCGCCAGCCGGTCGGTGTGGCTGCCATGCGGATAGTCCAGCGGCGCGTCGGCCAGGTGCAGGATCATCTCGCGCAGCATCGGGGAGATCGCCAGCGTCACGCACTGCGCCGGCAGGTCGACGACGCCGGGCTCGACGAACAGGTAGCACAGGCGCGCGTTGGCGGTGGCGCGATTGCTGTGCGGCATGCCGCCCGGGATCCAGACGCCACACTGGGGCGGCACGATCCACAACGCATTGGCCACTTCGCAGGTCACCGCGCCATGCAGAGCAAGAATGAGCTGGCCCTTGCGGTGCTCATGCACGGGAATTTCCGCGTCGTGCTCAGCCACCTGCAGGCGGCTGGCGACCGCCGGGCGATCGGTCTCGTCCGGGTCCAGGTCAAAGCCGGGGAGCGAAATGCGAGCCATTCTCACATTGACCGGTTTTAGCGATTGGTTGTCATTGTAGCGAAATTCGCCAGTGCGGCCGATCACTAGCATGAGCCGCATGCACTCCCCCACCCCTGCCCGTCCGCGCGTGTTCCAGGCATTCGCCAGGTTGAAAAGCCCTACCCTCAGGACCGATCAGGAGGCGGTGCTGTTCTCGCTCAAATGCCTGCTCGCAGCGTCGCTCGGGCTGTATGTCTCTCTAAGGATCGGTCTGAATCGCCCGTTCTGGGTGATCGGCACGGTCTATCTGGTGTCGCAGCCCCTGTCCGGGGCGACCCTCAGCCGCGGCCTGTTCCGCCTGCTGGGTACCGTGGGCGGGGCCGTCGCCACCGTCGTGCTGGTGCCACGTTTCGCCAATGCTCCCCTGGTGCTGAGCGCCGCGCTCGCCACGTGGATGGCGCTGTGCCTGTATCTGGCGATGCTCGACCGCACGCCACGTGCCTATGCGTTCCTGCTGGCCGGCTATACCACCAGCCTGATCGGGTTTCCGGCGGTGATGGTGCCGGCAGACGTGTTCACCATCGCCATCACACGGGTGCAGGAAATCGCCATCGGCATCCTGGCCGCCACGCTGGTCCATGGGCTGGTGCTGCCGCGCCGGGTTTCGTCGCGCGTGCACGCACGGGTTGCTGCCGTGCTGGATGATGCGGAACGATGGACACGGGACATGCGCGCCGGTGCATCGGACACGGTACTGGCGACGGACCGCTCGAAAGTGGCCGCCGACCTGCTCGAGCTGCATGTGCTGTCGATCCACCTGCCCTTCGACAGCGCCCACGGCGTGGCCCAGGTGCAGATCCTGCGTGCCGTGCATGACCGGATGCTGGACGTCCTGCTGCTGTCCAGCGCGGTGGAAGATTCCATCGCACGGCTGCGCTCATCACAGGCCAGCGCCATGGATTCGCCTGGCTGGCGCGAGCTGATGCAGACCGGCCTCGCCGCGCAACAGGCCGAGCTCGACCTGGCCCACGCCGACTGCCGCGTGCTGCAGGCACAACTGCACATTGCCCGCCCCGACTGGCGCCGGCATGTACCTGCCCGCCTTGCGCGACATGTGCAGGGTGCGGTACTTCACCGGGATCATCGGCTTGCCCTGCGCAGCGCGCTGGGCGCGTTCGTCGGCATCCTGCTGAGCTGCGTTCTGTGGATCGTTACCGGCTGGTCGGAGGGCGCCACGGCGGTGTCCATCGTCGGCACGGCGTGCGTGCTGTTCGGCACGATCGAAGCGCCTGCGCCGCATGTCATGCGCTACCTGGTGGGATCGTGCATCGGCGTGGCCGTCGGCCTGCTCTACGGTCTGCTGATCTTCCCCGCGTTGCCCGATATCACCGGCCTGATTGCCGCGCTCGCGCCGGTGCTGCTGCTGTGCGGATCGTTCCTGGCCCGGCCGCCCTTCATCATGGCCGCCCTGGGCGTGGTACTGACCTTCCCGATCATCGCAGGCCTGGGCGCGACCAATTCGTTCAACATCGTCGGCGCACTCAACAACAGCGTTGCGTTGTTCGTCGGTACGACGGTGGCACTGTGCAGCATGCAGCTGTTCCAGACCGCCGATGCGGGCCGCAACCGCGCTCGGCTGGAGCGTTCGATCCGCCGGGACATCGCACGACACGCCGCCGGACAAGGTGATGTGACACGCGCCTGGCTCAGCCGCATGCTGGATCGAATCGGGCTGCTCGCTCCCAGGCTGCAGGGCCGTTCCAGTGCGGGACGCGACCTGCGGGCATTGTTTGCGGAGGTTCGTGCGGCACGTGCATCCAGCCAACTCCGCGCACTGGGCAGGCGCCTGGACGATCCGCGCACCCAGTCGCTTCACGCCGCGCTGGTCGAGCGCATCGCCGCACATTTCAGGATGCGCACTCGCGCGCCAAGCAGTGGCGACATCCATCTTCTGAAACTGCTGGACCGCATGCGCGAGGCTGCGGCGGCCAGCAGCGGGGCTGATCGGGAGCAACTGTCGCACCTGCTCTGCGGGTTGCGCCGCGACCTTCTCGTATCTCCGCTCACTCATCGGCGCTGAGCTCATGCTTCCTGATCTTTCGATTGATGGCGTGCTGATTCCCGGCCTGCTTGCGGTGGCCGTCGCCGCGCTGGCGCTGTCGATAGTGGCCTCGCGCCTGCTCGCCAGCCTCGGCCTGTACCGGCTGTTTGCCGCGTGGCCACTGGTGGGCCTGTCCCTGTTCGTGATCCTGGCGGAGCTGATGATCCGGCTCGCGCCCCTGTTCGAGAAATGAGATGACACACACGCTTGCTGTCATCGGGCGCTGGAGCGCAACCCTGGTGGTGTTCGCAATTGCCGTCGTCGCTGCACTGGCCATCTGGCATCGCTACGAAACACGCCCGTGGACGCGCGATGGACGGGTGCGCGCCGACGTGGTGCGCGTCGCATCAGACATGGGGGGGCTGGTCACCCAGGTGCTGGTGCACGATAACCAGCGGGTGAGCGCCGGACAGCTGCTGCTGGTGCTGGACCAGCCGCGCTTCGCTGCCGCACTTGAGAAGGCCGACGCAGCGGCCAGCAGCGCACGCGCCACGCTGGCGCTGGCCCGCCGCGAATCGACGCGGGACAACGCACTGGGCAACCTGGTCGCTTCGGAAACCCGCGAACGCAATGCCGCCAAGGTCGATACCGAGCTGGCCGCCCTGGCGCAGGCGCGGGCCGAACAGCGCGTTGCCCGGCTCAATGTGCAACGCACCGAGGTGCGCGCGACCACCGATGGCATCGTCACCAACCTGGACCTGCACGCGGGCGACTACCTGCAGCCGGGGGCACAGGCGCTGGCGCTGATCGACACCCGCAGCCTGCGCATCGAGGGCTATTTCGAGGAAACCAAGCTGGGCTGCATCACCGAGGGCGATGCCGCGGTGGCCCGGCTGATGGGCGACGACCACGACGTGCGCGGGCACGTGGATACCATCGCCGCCGGCATTGCCGACGATCAGCGCTCAAGCACGCACAACCTGCTGCCCGCCGTGGCGCCGACCTATACCTGGGTGAGGCTGGCACAGCGCATTCCGGTACGCATCCGTATCGATGATGCGCCGCCGGATACCCGCCTGATCGTCGGTCGCACTGCGAGTGTGACCATCACGCCCTCGGCACAGGGAACCTGCAAGTGAGCCTGCAAACACTACGCGGTGGGCTGCTTGCCCTGCTGCTGCCGATGACGGCCTGCGTCTCCGGCCCCGACTATCACCTGCCTGCGAATGCCGTCGCTGCCTCCACACACGCGGCGCAGGCGTTCGTCTCGGGCCGGGAGGCATCGTTCAGCCACGACGCGCCACCGGATCGGTGGTGGGAACTGTATGGCGACACCCAGCTTGACGGCTACGTGCGCGAAGCACTGGCGGCCAACACCGACCTGCGCGCCGCTGATGCCAATCTTCGGCGCGCCAGCGCTACCGTGCTGGAGTACCGCGCGCGCGGTGCCGTGCAGGCCGAGGTGGATGCATCGGGCACGCTCACCCATGCCGGTGGTTACACCCAGGCGTCGGCCGCGCCGCAGTCCTATGCGCTGGGCCTTCACCTCTCCTATCCACTGGATCTTGCAGGCGGCATCCGCCGCGGCATCGAAGCCGCCAACGCGGACGCGGAGGCTGTCGCTGCAGCACGGGACCAGGTCCGCGTGGTCGTCGCTGCGGCCGTCACCCGTGCCTATCTCCAGATCTGCACAAGCAATCACACGCTCGCTGCGACCCGGCAGGTGCTGGCGATACAGCGCGCCACGCTGGAGGCAACCCGTCGCCTGGCCGCGGGCGGGCGCGGAACGGACTTCGATGTCAGCCGTGCCGGAGCCGCGGTCAACCGCAGCGCGGCGGGGATACCGCACCTGCTGGCGAAGCGCCAGGCCGCACTGTTCGAACTGGCCGCACTGATGGGCAGGGTGCCGGCAGACTATCCGAGGGAGGCGGAAGCGTGCCCGCGCCCCCCGGAGCTGGGGCAGGCGCTGCCGGTCGGTGAGGGCTGGCAGCTGCTCCAGCGGCGCCCCGACATACGTGCCGCGGAGCGTAGCCTTGCCGCGGCCACAGCGATGATCGGCGTAGAGACTGCGGAACTTTATCCGCGGGTCACCCTGGGCGCTTCCCTGGGCACGGCGGGCATGCGACGGCAGCTGCTTTCCGCCGACAGTTTCGGGGCGAGCGTCGGGCCGCTGCTGTCATGGCACTGGCCCAACCGCCGCGTGGCCAAGGCCCGCATCGCAGCGGCCGGTGCCAATGCAGATACCGCTCTTGCTTCCTTTGACGGCGCGGTGCTGCAGGCACTGCGCCAGACCGAGACTGCGCTTTCTGCCTGCACGCAGGAGCTCGAACGCGAGCACAGCCTGGCACAGGCGCGTGGGGACGCAGCGCGGGCCGCGGGGCAGGCGCAGCAGCTCTACCGTTTCGGCAGGATCGATTTTCTCGATGTGCTTTCGACCCAAGCCGCACTGGCAGATGCGGAGTCCGCATTGGCCGCATCGCGCGCGGACCGGGTCGATCGCCAGATGGATCTGTTCCTGTCACTGGGCGGTGGTTGGGGCGCAACGGATCCGGCCCGGGACGGGACCCGTTGATCCGTTCCGGGGCGGCGACTGCACGTCACGCCGTGTGTTCAGGAAAGTGCCGCGCACACCCGTATTCATTCACGCTGCCTGCCCTATATTCCCGCCACAGCGCCGCATGCCGCGGCCATGACGAAGGCATCTCCATGAAGACCACACGTTTGCTTGCCATCGCCTTGACCACCGCCACCGCGTTGGCTGCGGCCCCCGCCTTCGCCGATCCGCCGCACCACGCCCGCGGCAACGGCCCGCCGCCGCATGCAGGCGGCCCGCACAACCGCGATGCGCCGCCGCCGGGCTGGCAGAAGAAGGCCTGGCGTCGTGGCGACCGCCTGCCCTGGGCCGAAGTGGACCGCCGCTACTGGGTAGACGACTACGCGCGCTATGACCTGCGCAATCCGGGTCGCGGCCAGCGCTGGGTGCGCCAGTCCGACACCGAGTACCTGTTGGTGGAGATCGCGACCGGCTTGATCATCGACGCGCTGCATCGCTGAGACCTCCTGCGGTGTCCCTCCGCGCGGCAGCACGCCACGTGGAGGGATACTCACGACCGGGGCTGTGACGGTCGGCGGCGCTTACGCCCCCGACGCTGCACCTGCCTCCGCGGCCGCCCGGCATGCATGCCCTCCCGCAGTGCGATATGCCCGCACATCAGCGCTGTGGCAAACAGCCCCATCGCCACCAGCAGTTCGAATCCCCGATCACCGAAGAGCAGGCGAATGGAGACCTCCAGTGAGCACAGCCTGCCACAGCGCAGGCCCTGCTCGTTGAAGCCATGGACGAGCACCAGTACGCCCATCAGCCCGCACAACGCCATCAGGGCCAGGCTTGCAATGAAGATGAAAGGTCGATGGATACGCATGCGCTCTTCGCGGTCTTCTAGGGTGACGTCAAGCGCGACGTTGCGAGCACGCGATCGGAGGCATCCAGTTCCACCGACCACGCCTCGGTATCCAGGCCCAGCCGGTTCTCATACCACCATCGCTGCGCACAGCGGCCACTGCATCCACGGCTGGCATAGCGGGTAAAGGGAAGACCGGCATGCTCCACCACGTCAGGTTGCCCCAGCGCCCGGAGTACTTCGGCCTTGCCCGCCCCCGGCCGAACCGAGGCAAGCGCGCGGGAATGCCACGCCGAGACTGCCGAGCAACCGGCAACGTATGCCACGAACAAACCGGCAAGCCCCAATATCAGTGTCCTCATTGACAGATCCCCTCCTGCGCCGCGCGCCCGCGCATCATCCTCACAGACCTTCCTCAACGTCAAACCGGCCTGTTGCGGCGCCCAGCATCCGTGATAGCGTGCGCCGACGGATGATTCAGGATGAACACAAGGACGCCCGTCGATGGCAGGCAAGAGGCGGAAGGACAGGATCGCGCAGGAGATCGGCCTGTTGGAGAAGCAGTGCGCGCGCAAGGCGCAGGGCCATGCAGAACCCTACGACCGGCCGTACGACCGGGGCTGGGAGAGCGGCTCAAGCGCTTGCCGCCGGAAGAAGTGGGTAGGCTGCTTGCCGCAGAGGATGACGAGGATGACCAGCCCCGTCGCATTGGCCAGGCGCGCCATTGCCTTGACGTTCTGTAGCGCGCTATGCGCCTGCGGTATGGTGATGGACAGTTCGTTCGACACCCAGCAGCAGGCCATCGACGCCGACATGGTGAACAAGGGGTGGATTCCCGATTGGGTGCCCCACGAGGCGACCGACCTGCGCGAGGTGCACGACCTCGACTCGAACACCAGCGCGCTGGCCTTCACCAAACCCCCTGCGGTATCACTGCAGCTGCCTGCGGATTGCCAGGCAACGACATTCACTAGCAGCGATCCTGTTGCGTTCGATCGATACTGGTGGCCGGGCGACGGGACGCTCAAGTCGTCGTACCGCGTCTTTCGCTGCGCGCCGGAATCCGGAAAATCAGTCTTCGTCTCCATCAACAGGACCGAAGACCACGTGCTCTTCTGGCGAACCTACGCGCGGTGATGCGCCAGCGCCACCCCTATTCCTCCCCAGGCCCCATGATGCCCAACGCACGTGCACGCTTCGCCGCCCTCGTCCTTCTGCTCCCAGCGTGGCTGCCGGTCTTCGCTGCGCAGAACGCCCCTGCAGACGTCAAGGCCATCGAACAGGTGGTCGAATCGTTCCGCACCTCGCTGATCAACAAGGACAAGCCGACCTACATGAGCCTGTTCTTCTCTGACAAGCCGGAGGATATCGGCTGGCAGTTCGTTTCCGAGGACGCGCGCCTGCAGGACATCCGCAAGGCCAAGCCCGATGCGATCAAGGCGCGGCAGATCCCCGCCAACAACTTCATCGCGCTGATCGACGGGGCC
Source organism: Stenotrophomonas maltophilia group sp. SKK55 (assembly GCF_057179845.1). Classification (NCBI taxonomy): domain Bacteria; kingdom Pseudomonadati; phylum Pseudomonadota; class Gammaproteobacteria; order Lysobacterales; family Lysobacteraceae; genus Stenotrophomonas; species Stenotrophomonas maltophilia group sp. SKK55. The sequence continues at coordinate 191,334 of NZ_JBXUHP010000059.1, read as the reverse complement.
GTGGCCTCGCCCAGGCCGAAGGAGGAGAAGTTCTCCAACACGAAGATCGAGACGGACGGCGATGTGGCCTCGGTAGCGTTTGACTACAGCTTTCACGACGATGGGGTGAAGACCAACTGGGGCAAGGAAATGTGGCAGCTGGTCCGGACCGAACAGGGCTGGAAGATCTTCTCGGTGATCTATTCGATCCGCGATTCACGCAGCCCGGCCGATTGAGCGATCTGTCAGACTGGCGCACACCTTTCGTCCATGCCCGCCAGACCCGATGACCCGCATTGCCGACCTCAGCGCCGACCAGCTCGCGCACCATGCCCTCAACATCTTCATCGCCCAGGGCCGTCACGTCGAAGGTGCGCGGGTGATCTACCGGGCGCTGCAGCTGGACCCGCATCATCCCGGTGCCCTGCGCTGCCTGAGCGATTTCCTGGCCCACGAGGGCACCGAGCCCTTCGCGGCGGCCACGCTGGAGCACGCCCTGTCCGGCGCCGTTCCATTGAATGACGATGCGCGCCGGATGCTGGATGACCTGCGTTTCCTCGACATCTGGTCCTGGGGATTCTCGCGGCACGTCTCTGGCGAAGCCAACCTCAACGGTGATGCCTTCCAGCGGCGCGAGGACTTCGTCTTCGATGGGCCGGCCTATGCGGCCTTCCTCAACACGGTCACCGAGCCGGCCGGTTCATTGCAGGGCGCCTTCCAGGCCGCAGTCCGCATCTGCGGGCTGATGTCCGGCCTGCTGCGCCATGCGGAGAAGGACAATCCGGCGTTCGATGACGTGCTGCGATCCTCCGCCTTCGTCGAGACCGAGGCGTACCCGGCATGGTTGGCCTCGCCGACGGATGAGCTGGACGCCCTCGACCAGGCCATCCAGGCGCAGCGCCAAGGCGGCTGAAGGAAAATCCAACGCGCGTCCGACGCGTTCCCGACGCCCGCCTGCACATCCTGTCGTGAGGTCAATTCATGGCAGGACCGGCATGCAGCCACTTCACCCCAGGGACAGCGGCAAGTACCCGCACGGCAAGACCGGGCTTCGCCGTATCTTCCATACGCTGATCCATTCGCGCGATGGCTTCATTGCCACCTTCCGTGGCGAAGCAGCCTTCCGGCAGCTGTTGCTGCTGCATGCACTGCTGATCGCCACCGGGTTCCTGCTGGACATCAGCAGGGTCGAACGCGCCGTGGTGCTGGCGGCCTGCTTCATCAGCCTGCTGGTGGAACTGCTCAACTCGGCCATCGAAGCGGTGGTCGACCGCATCTCGCTTGACCACCACCCACTATCCAAGAACGCCAAGGACATGGGCAGCGCCGCACAGACCACCGCGCTGCTGATGGTCGGTACGGTGTGGGGCGTGATCCTGCTGGGCTAGCGCACGCCCGACCCGCCGGGCAGGGCCCCGGCGCTACCTCGTGTTGATGCGCTACTGCGCCGACAGGGCGAAATCCAGGCCGGCGCACACCGCCGCCACCTGGGCGTCGTTGCATTCCTGCGGGTTGGTGCGCGGGCTGTCCGGGTAGACCTCGGTGGTGGTGGCAAAGCGTGCGTCGGTGAAGCCGGCGCAGGCGCCGATCGAACGCGACTCGCCCCAGACCACGCCCGGCGACTGCAGCGGCAGGCCGACCAGGTTGCCGTCGGCATCTGCCGGGGCGATGTGGGTGATGGGGGCCACGGCGGCAATCAGGGCCTTCTGGAACTCGGCCTGCGGGTCTTCGCTGTTGCCAATCACATAGAAGCCATCGGGAATCGTGTCGCGCTCGAACGGCTTGCCGTCGCGGGCGCAACGCGCCGGATCGAATTCGTGCAGGTCGCTGTCGGTGGTTTCGTGCAGGTCCAGATGCACCAGCAGGTTCGGCTTGCGCTCGGCCACCCAGCGCATCAGGGCTGCCGCTTCCTCGATCTGGCCGCCGTCACGGAAGCTGCGGTTCGGATCGATCGCACCCGGGTTCCAGCGCTGGATGCGCTCGTAGCCCCACGGGCTGACGCACGGCGCCACGATCAGGTTCAGCCGGCCCAGGTAACGCTCGGCCTGCTTTTCCAGGAACTGCAGGGCGCCGTGCACGCCGCTGGTTTCGTAGCCATGTACGCCGCCGGTAATCAGCGCGGTCGGCAGCGCCGGGTTCCAGTCGTGGTTGACCACCGCGAACAGCGGGTAATGGTCCGGTGCATAGTCCAGCTGGCCGTACTGGATCACGTCGAAAACGCTGTCGTCCAGGCGCTCGAGGGCGGCCACCACGTCATCGTGGTAGCTGCGCTGGCGCTGCTGGCGGGCCCGCCACTGTGCGCGTTCCACGTCGCCCCAGGGCTGTCCGGGGGTGCCGATCGGGTAGAACTGCGCAACAGTCATGGGGGTACTCCAGGGGTCGAACGGGGGGATGCAGCCGGACATTCTAAGCCTTGTCGCGCCTGCGGGTACCGCCACCCAGGCCCCGCCTTCATCCAGCCGGGGTCATCTGGCTGTAAAATCAGCGGTTTTTGGCCCCTCACCCCTTGATGGCGAACGCAGCGCAGCCGGTCCTGGGTGGACCGGAGTTCCTCCGCCTGCTCGCCCGTCTCAGCGACGGCGCGATGCCGGCCAGCAGTCCCGTCCTGACCGATCGCCTCGGCCAGTGGGTGGACTGGAGCCGTGCCGTGGCCCTGTCCGGCGCGTTGGGCGGACGCCTGCCCGAGCCCGGCGAAGCTGCCGAGGCGGCCGAGGATGTACTGGCCGACTGCGCCCAGGCCCATGCCAGCCTGCTGGCCTCGATCCGCGAGGACGCCGAGGCCGAGCGCCTGCTGGACCTGGCCGAGGCCGCGGCCGCACCCGACTTCGCTTCACTGCGCCAGCGCTACCGGGTGCTGCAGCAGGCCATCCAGACCGCCACCGGGCGCCTGCGCGGCCGCCTGCGAGACCAGCTGGTGCAGGTCTCGCCGGAGCTGGCGCGCCTGGCCGAGGTTGATGCGGTGATGGAACAGACCCTCACCCCGCGCGAGCACAGCCTGCTGACCACCGCGCCTGCGGTGCTCGGCGCCCGTTTTGAACGCGTGCATGGCCAGCCCGGCTGGCGCGCGGCCTTCCGCCATGACATGCGCACGCTGCTGCTCGCCGAGCTGCAGCTGCGCTTCCACCCGATCGAAGGGCTGCAAGATGCCCTGCGCTCCCACTGACCGGAACACCATGTCCAGAACTGCTCTCCATGTCGTTGTTTTCCTTGTCGGCCTGCTGGCCGTGTGCTGGATCGGCATTGGCTACGTTTCGGTGCATCCGCTGGGTGCAGCGGTGGCGGCAATCATCGCGGCCTGCTACATCACCGGCGGCGTGGAGCTGTACCGTTACCGCCAGGCCAGCAACGGCCTGCGCGCCGCACTGAACGACCTGTCCAGCGCGAAGGAAAGCCTCGCCCCCTGGCTGGAGCGCGTGCCGGTGGGCCTGCGCAACGCCGTGCGCCTGCGCGTGGAAGGCGAGCGCACTGCCCTGCCCGCGCCGGTGCTGACCCCGTACCTGGTCGGCCTGCTGGTGTTGCTGGGCATGCTCGGCACCCTGCTGGGCATGATGGATACCCTGCGCGGCACCGGACTGGCCCTGCAGAGCGCGACCGACATGACCGCGATCCGCGGCTCGCTGGCCTCGCCGGTGCAGGGCCTGGCGGTGGCCTTCGGTACCTCGATCGCCGGCGTGGCCAGCTCGGCGATGCTCGGCCTGTTGGCCGCGCTGCTGCGCCGCGACCGCCTGCAGGCCGTGCAGCAGCTGGACCGCGCCATTGCCGGCGACCTGCACCCGTATTCGCAGGCCTGGCAGCGCGCCGAATCGCTGCGCCTGCTGCAGGCACAGTCCGCCGCGCTGCCGGCGCTGGTCGACCGCCTGCAGGCGATGACCAGCACCTTTGAACAGCACAGTGCGGCCGCCAATGAGCGCCTGCTGGCAGGCCAGGCCGAGTTCCTGACGCAGAGCCAGGCGCTGCAGGAACGCCTGGCCCTGTCGCTGCAGCAGTCGCTGCGCGAAGGTGCCGAAGCCAGTGCCGCGGCCATCGGTGGCGCGCTGCAGCCGATGGCCGAGACCACCCTGGCCGGTCTGGCTCACCATGGCGAAGCGTTGCATGCCCGTGTCGAGCGGGCCGTGCAACAGCAGCTGGCGGGCCTGAGCGACGGATTCGAACGCAGCCGGGTCGCCACCGAAGCCAGCTGGGCCAAGGTGGTGAGTGAACAGTCCCAGGCGCAGCAGGCGCTGGTGAGTGATCTGCGCCAGCACCTGCAGGCCTTCAGCGATGGCCAGGGCACGCACGCCGAAGCACTCGTCGCGCGTATCGGCGAGCGCCTGCAGGCCGATGCCAACGGCAACGCCGAGGCCTGGCGCGCCGCCATCGAGCAGCAGCAGGCACTGAACAGCGCGCTGATCGAGCGCCAGCAGCAGGCGCTGCTGGCGGCCGGCCAGCAGCTGGACGAGCACGCGCAGGCACTGCTGCAGGCACTGGAACAGCGCCACGAGGCCAGCCAGTCGCTGCTGCAGGACCACGAACAGCAGCGCTCGCAGCAGTGGCAAGCCGCCCAGGCCGCCGCCGCGACTGCGCACGCCGAACTGCAGGCCAGCCTGGACAGCCGCGAGCAGCAGCGCCAAGCGCGCTGGGACGCGGTCAGCGCCGAGTTGCAGCAGGCCCACGCCGCCCTGCAGGCGCAACTGCAGGCCGGTGACGAACAGCGCCTGCAGCGCTGGAGCGATGCCCTGCAGCACGTTTCCACCGAGCTGGCCGAGCGCCTGCAGGCCAATGGCGAACGCCTGGCTGCACAGCAGCAACAGGTCTGCGACGCGCTGGCGGCCACCGCACAGCAGATCGGCGAGAACGGTCGCGCGCAGGCCAGTGCCACGCTGGCCGAAGTGTCCACCCTGCTGCAGACCGCGGCCGCCGCTCCGAAGGCTGCGGCCGACGTCATCAACGAGCTGCGCAGTACGCTGTCCGAGAGCCTGGTACGCGACAACGCAATGCTGGAAGAACGCGGCCGCCTGCTGGCCACCGTGCAGACGCTGCTCGATGCGGTCAACCATGCGTCGCACGAACAGCGCACCGCCGTAGACGCGCTGGTCGGTGGCTCGGCCGAGTTGCTGGAACGCGTCGGCAACCGCTTCACCGACCATATCGCTGCCGAGACCGGCAAGCTGGACGGCATTGCGGCAGCACTCACCGGCAGCGCGGATGACGTCGGCCAGCTGGCCGGCGCCTTCGGTGAAGCGGTCGCGCAGTTCGGCGCCGCCGCCACCGCGCTGTCCGGCCGCCTGGAACAGATCGGTGGCGCCCTGGATGCCTCGCTGGCCCGTAGCGATGAGCAGCTGGCTTACTACGTGGCGCAGGCGCGTGAGGTGGTCGACCTCAGCCTGCTGTCGCAGAAACAGGTGATGGAAGAGCTGCAGCAGCTGGCCGCCCGCCGCGGCAAGGCCGGTAGCGCATGAGTGACGAGCTGGAGGTCGATGGCGGCTCGCACGCACCGATCTGGGCCGCCTTCGGCGACCTGATGTCGGTGCTGCTGGGTGCGTTCGTGCTGATACTGGTGGGTGTGGTCGCGGTGCAGCTGGAGCTGTCGCAGCGGCTGGAGCAGGAAGTGAAGCAGCGCCAGGCCGAGGCCAAGCGCCTGCAGACCCTGGAACAGGCGCTGGCTGGCCCGCTGGCTGCCGGTCGCGTGACGCTGGTCGACGGCCGCATCGGCATCAGCGGCAGCGTGCTGTTCGCGCTGAACTCGGACCAGCTGCAGCCGGAAGGCCAGGAGCTGCTGCGCAGTCTGGCCGCACCGCTGGCCGCCTATCTGGGCAGCCGCGAAGAGATCCTGATGGTCAGCGGCTTCACCGATGATGCGCCGGTGCGCGAAGGCAACCGCCGCTTCGCCGACAACTGGGAGCTGTCCGCGCAGCGCTCGCTGACCGTGACCCGTACCCTGATTGCCGACGGCGTACCCGCAGATGCCGTGTTCGCCGCCGCGTTCGGCAGCGAGCAGCCGGTCAGTTCCAACGCCAATGAGGAAGGCCGCGCGCGCAACCGTCGCGTGGAGATCGCCCCGATTCCCAAGCCCAAGGCCCCGGATGCCAAGTAAGCCGCCCGCGCTGGAAGGCCTGCGCGCATTGGTGCGTGACCTCAATGCGGGGTCGCGCTCGCTGCCGCATTACCCGCAGGTGCCGATGCTGCAGCAGGTGCGGCGCGAATGGTCGGAGCTGCGCAGCGAACTGCAGGTGCGCCGCTCGCTGCGCGCCGAGGCCCCGGCCGATGGCGGCCCACTGAACTCGGCGGTGCTGGTGCAACGCATGCTCGACATGATGCAGGCCACCAGCCCCGGCTACCTGCGCCACTTCATCGACTATGTGGACACGTTGTCCTGGCTGCAGGCGCTGCAGGACAGCGCCGCCAGCGGCGGTGATACCACAAAGCCAAAGCGTACGCGCAAGCCGCGCTGAACACTGAATGGTAGTGCCGGTCGCCGGCCGGCAGCTACGCATCTCCGCGTCGGTTCGTGCGGTTGCCGGCCAGCGGCCGGCACTACCGGGGGCTATGGACTACCGGCCAGCGGCCGGCACTACCGTTGCCGGGCAGCGGCGGTCGGGGCTCAGGCGCGCAGAGTGGCGCCGCCGTCGACATACAGATCGCTCATCGCTACGTGCCCGGCCTGCTCGGAGAGCAGGAACATCGCCGCGTTTGCGATGTCCTCGGGGGCGGCCAGCTTGCGCAGCGGAATGCCGGCCTTGTAGGTCTCCAGGTTGCCGGCGATCACCCGCTCGGCGCCGTGCTCGTCCTGCCACATGCCGGTCTGCATCGGGGTCAGCGTCGAGCCCGGGGCGACGATGTTGCAGCGGATGCCCAACGGCCCCAGCTCCAGCCCGAGGCAGCGTGTGAACATCGTGGCGGCGGCCTTGGATGCCGCATAGGCGGCCATGCCATGCCTCGGCACACCGGCCGCATTCGAGCTGACGGTAACCATCGCGCCCTGCCCGCGCGGAGACATCACCCGCGCCAGGGCGCGCCCGACATGGAACACCCCGTCGGTGTTCACCGCGAACACCCGGCGCCAGTCGTCATCGCCGGTCTCGGTCACGCCGCCCACATGCAGCACACCGGCCACGCTGGCGCCCAGCATGATCGGCCCGATGCTGGACTCGACCTGATCCACCAAGCCGTCCACGGCGGCACTGTCGGTCACGTCGAGTGCGAAGGTATGCACACGCACATCTGCCGTAACAGGCGCCTCGCGATCGGTCGCCACCACGGTGCAACCGGCCTCGGCCAGTAACCGTACCAGTGCCTCGCCGATGCCGCCGGCAGCGCCGGTCACCAGTGCCACGCGGCCTTCAAAGCCGGTCAACTGCATGCTGCGATCTCCTGTTGCTCGTCCCATTGGCGCAACCGCGCCGACAACCACGGCGCCAGCTGCGCCACCGCATCGCGGCCAGTCAGTTCTGCATGCAGGAACGGCAGTTCCAACGACTGCACCCTGCGCGCGTGTGTCCGCCACAACGCCGACTGCAACTGTGGCCGCGCCTGGTGATCCCGGCCGGCACGCACATGCACCAGCGTGCCATCGAACGGCCGGTGGATATGTTCACGGATCAGTCGATTGGCGCCGGTCACGGCGCGCACCACGCCATCCAGCACGACATCCGGCAGGCTACCCAGCGCACTGCCACCACGACGCAGGAACGCGAGAATGCGCTCCCGGCTGTCCAGTTCCGGATGCGCATCCGGGTCATGCCCGGCAATCGCCAGCAGTGCCCGCAATGCGGTGATGGCATCGGGTTCCGGCTCGGCCCGCCAGCACTCGCTGGGATAGGCGTCCAGCAGTACCAGTTCGCCGACCTCGCGGCCGATCTCATGCAGGCGCACCGCCATCGCCTGCGCGAGGATGCCCCCCACCGACCAGCCCAGCAGGTGCACCGGCCCCTTTGGCTGCAGTGCGACCACGCGCTGTACGTAGTCGCTGGCCATCGCCTCGATACTGCTCGGCAGCGGCAGCCGTGCGTCCAGTGCAGGCGACTGCAGGCCGTACACCGGGCGTGCCGGCTGCATTGCCCGGGCCAGGGTGCGGTAGTTCCAGGCGATGCCGCCGGCCGGGTGCAGCACGAACAGCGGCGATGTCCCGGCCGCTTCGGCCGCGGCCAGCGCGATCACCGGCCCCAGCGCGTGATCGGCCAGCGCGGGTGGCTCGGCAATGCGAACCGCCAGCGCGGCCACGGTGGGCTGGGCAAACAAGGACCCCAGACCGAGATCGCAGCGCCAGCGCTGTTCGATCGCCAGCAGCAGGTGCACCGCCGACAGCGAGTCACCGCCGAGACTGAAGAAATCCGCATCCACCGCCACCGGCGCTTCTCGCCCGAGTGCCTGGGCAAACAGCGACGCCAGCTCCTGTTCCAACGGCGTGCGCGGCGCCAATCCGGCGACCTCATTCTGTGGTGGTTTCGGCAACGCGTTGCGGTCGAGCTTGCCGTTGGCGGTCACCGGCCAGTGGTCCACGCCGACAAACGCCGAGGGCACCATGTAGTCCGGCACGCGCGTGGCCAGATGGCTGCGCAGCATCACGGCGTCGGCAAGCGCAGTCGGCACATACGCCACCAGACGCGCGTCGCCGGGCGCATCCTGGCGCAGCAGCACTTCCACCCGCTCCATGCCCGGCAGTTCGCGCAAAGCCGCCTCGATCTCACCCAACTCGATGCGCAGGCCGCGCAGTTTCACCTGATGGTCGCTGCGGCCCAGGTACTCCACCGCGCCATCGCTGCGCCAGCGCGCTATGTCGCCGGTGCGGTAGATGCGCTCGCCCGCCAGGAAAGGATCGGCAAGGAAGCGTTCGGCAGTCAGGTCCTCGCGACCGAGATAGCCGCGCGCCAGCTGCACGCCGCCCAGATAAAGGTCACCGGCCACACCGACCGGCACCGGCTGCATCCGCGCGTCCAGCACGTAAAGTCGGGTATTCCAGACCGGGAAGCCGATCGGTACCGGCCGCGATCGATCCTGCGCCAACGCCGGCCAGTAGCTGACGTCCACCGCGGCTTCGGTCGGGCCATACAGGTTGTGCAGCTCGGCGTGCATGCGCGCGTGGAAGCGGTCGCGCAACGCGGCGTCCAGCGCCTCGCCACTGGTGAATACCCGGCGCAGCTGCAGCCCTTCCGAAGCGGGCGCAGCGAGGAAAGCGTCGAGCATCGACGGCACGAAATGCGCCGTGGTGATGCCATGCCCGCGGATCAAGCGCGCCAGTTCGGTGGGATCACGATGCGCGTCCGGCCCGGCGACCACCAGGGTGGCCCCGCACAGCAACGGCAGGAAGAACTCCCAGACCGAGACATCGAAGGTCGCCGGGGTCTTCTGCAGCACGCGGTCGTCGGCACGGATGCCGTAGTGCTCGCGCATCCACAGCAAGCGATTGACGATCGCGCGATGTTCGACGACCACGCCCTTGGGCTCGCCGGTCGAACCGGAGGTGTAGATCACATAGGCCGCATCGCTGGGCGCCGGATCCGCCCAGGGCGCAGCGAAGCTCAGCGCGGCCCACTGCTCCGGCGCGAGCACCGGTACGCCGGCCGTGCGCGCCGAAATCTCCGCCGCAGCCAGAACGCACACCGGCTGCGCCGAGGCGAAGATGCGCGCCAGCCGCTCGTCGGGATGGGCAAGGTCCAACGGAAGATAGGCCGCGCCTGCACGCAGCACCGCGACCAGCGCGATCACCAGCTCCAGCGAGCGCGGCAATGCTACCGCCACCACGCTGCCCGGGCCGACATCCATTGCCCGCAGCTGTGCCGCCAGCGCGAAACTGCGCGCTTCCAGCGTCGCGTAATCCAGCGTCGCATCGCCGAACACCAGCGCAGGCGTGTGCGGGTCCCGATCCATGCCCTGCTGCAGCAATTCAACCAAGGTGGTCTCAGGAAGCGCGTGCGCGGTGGCGTTGAAACCCTGCAGCAGCTGCTGCGCCTCCGCGGGCGTCGCCAGGGGCACGGCGGCGATATCGTCAGCCTGCAGCGCCGCCGACACGAAATGCAGCAGCCTCACCGCGTGCGCCTCGACATCCTCGCGACTGTACAGCGCGGGATTGGCCTCGATCTCCAGATCCAGCAGGTGCTGGCCATCGCCACGGAAACCCAGCGCCAGATCATCCACCGGCCCGGTGCACAGCACCTCCAGCGCCGCCTGCACGCCAGTCAGCGCCAGCGGCCTGTAGAACGGCTGCACATTCACCAGCGGGCCGTGCAGGCGCTGCTGCGTGCCGACCAGGCCCAGGTCCCGGCGCAGCTGCTCGCCCCGGTAGCGGCCGTGCCTGCGGCCTTGACTGAGCTGGCGACCCAGGCCCCGGGCAAAGGCCTCGACGCTGCCCTCGCCGGCCGCCACGCGCAGCGGCAACACATTCATCACCATCGCCGGCACCCGCGCCGACGCGTTGCCCAACCGCCCCATGTAGGGCACGCCCAGCACCACTTCATCGGCGCCACTCATCCGCCGCAGGTACTCGGCCGCCAGCGCGACCAGCACATCCGGCCAAGGCTGCAGCCAACGCACCGAAGCCTGCAGCAACAGCTCACGGAAGGCCGCATCGAGCGGCTGCACCCAGCGCAGCGCGTCGTCACTGGCCGCGAGCGTGCCGGCCAGGCCTGCGCCTGCCGGTGCACCCTGCATGTGCTCACGCCACCACTGCCCGGCCTGCACGCGGCGCGGATCGGCACGGTAGGCGGCATCATCGGCCAGCACGCCCGCCAGCCCCGGCAGTGACTCACCGGTACGACCGGCATGCAACGCGCACACCCGATCAGTGAACAGCGCCATGCCGTAGCCATCGGCCGCAAGATGATGCACGCGCAGGTACCAGACCCAGCGCAGGCCCCCCAGATCGAACAGTACCTGCTGGCTGATCCGGTCCCTGGTGGGATCGACCGGGCTCAGCCGGTCGGCGTGCATCAGGTTGCGTGCCGCAGCGGCGGGATCCGCCTCGGTAGAAACATCGCGCACCGAAAGCAACGGCACGTGTGCCGTGTCATGCCACTGCAGCGGCTGGCCATCGGCACCTTCGGCAAAGCGCAATGCGAAAGCCTCAGCCTCGCGCGCAGCCTGGTCTGCGGCTGCGACGAACGCGGCCACGTCCAGCGGGCCGTCGATCCATACCGCGTGCGCGGTATTGAATGACGGATTGTCCGGTGCCAGCCGCTGTGCGAACCACAGCCCCGCCTGGGCCTCGGTCAACGCCACCGGCGTGGCCAGCGCTGCGGCGTTCATGCGTTCTGCGCGGCCTGCAGTTGTTGCACCACACCCCACCACTGGCGCAGCGTGGTGTGCTCGGCCAACTGCGAGAACTCCAGCGGAAGGCCAGTGTTGCCCCAGGCCAGGACCAGGCCGAGCATGCGCATCGAGTCCAGGTCCAGGTCGATCAGGTTGTCGTCGTCCCCGATCTCGGCTGGCGTGCACTCCAGCACGCGCGCCACGTCGGCACGCATCCGCTCCAGATCCAGCGCCTCACCCATGGCAGCCATCACAGCACCTCCAGCAGCTGATCGGTGGTCATCGGCACACCACAGGTGCGCGCGATCCAGTGCAGCGCCTGATCGTGATCGGCGCGCGAGAAGTCCGCCACCGCATCGGCGGCGATGAAGGCCTCGATGTCACGCTGGAAGGCCTCGACGACGGTCGCGGTACAGCCGATATGGGCGTACACGCCGGTCACCAGCAGCTGGTCACGCCCACGTACCCGCATCAGCGTCTCCAGGTTGCTGCGCTGGAAGGCGCTATAGCGATGCTTGACCAGCACATGCTCGCCCGGCTGCGGCGCCAGCGCCTCGATGATCGGCTCATGATCGGCGCTGCGACGCATGCCCGGTCCCCACAGGTCGGCCTGCAGGCCACGATCACGCCGGTCCTGGTCGCCATGCTGGGCGGTGTAGAACACCGGAATGCCCTGCGCGCGGCAGTGCGCCAGCAGGCGTGCGATGTTGTCCACGGCAGGCCGCAGCGGTGCATTGCCGGCGTTGAATGCGGCCAGGAAATAACGCTGCATGTCGTGCACCAGCAGCGCGACACGATCGCGCTGCGGGCGCCACGGGCCACGCGCCTGCGGTAGTTCGGCGGCGGTCGGCAAGGGGTAATCAGTGATACGGGGCAGCGCCATCAGCGCGTTCCTCCTGTCTGTTGCAGATGACGCGCACGCAGTTGCGCGCGCAGTTCGCGGCGGCTGATCTTGCCGACCGCGGTGGTATCGAAACTGTCGACGAACACGACCTGATCGGGCACCTTGAACGCCGCCAGGCCACGACCGCGCATCCAGGACTTCAGCGCCGGCGCCTTGAACGGTTCGCCCTGCGGAATCACGAAGGCGCAGCTGCGCTCGCCCAGGTACTCGTCGGGAATTGAGACCACGGCCGCATCGAACACGCCGGGATGTGCCAGCAAGTGGTCCTCGATCTCTTCAGCAGAGATTTTCTCGCCTGCCCGGTTGATGTGGTCACCCGCACGCCCCTGTACCACCAGGTAGCCCCCGGGCAGCTGCTGCACGCGGTCACCGGTACGGTAGAAGCCGTCGTCGGTGAACGAGCGCGCATTGGCCACCGCATCGTTGTGGTAGCCACGGATGGTGTACGGGCCACGGGTGAGTAGATGCCCCACCTCGCCCTCGGCCACCGGCTGGTCATGGTCATCGACCACGCGCACTTCATCATCCGGACTGATCGGCCGCCCCTGGCAGGCCACGATCAGTTCTTCCGGATCGTCCAGGCGGGTGTAGTTCACCAGCCCTTCGGCCATGCCGAATACCTGCTGCAAGGTACAGCCGAGGCCGTCGATCACCCGCCGCGCGGCTTCCGGCACCAGCTTGGCACCGCCCACCTGCAGTACCTGCAGGCTCGACAGGTCATGCTTGCTGGTGGCGGCGGCCTGCGCCCACAGCAGCGCCAGCGGCGGCACCAGGCCGCAGCAGGTCACCTTTTCGCGGGCGATCAGCGGGAATGCGGCGTCCGGCCCGGGGCCGGGGCTGAGCACCACGCGGGCGCCGGCGTACAACGCGCCGAAGAAGCCGGGCGAGCTCATCGGGAAATTGTGCGCGGCCGGCAGCGCGACCAGGTAGACGCTGTCGCGGTCTATGCCGCAGAGGTCATTGCTGGCGCGGAACGAGTAGATGTAGTCGTCGTGGGTACGCGGAATCAGCTTGGACAGCCCGGTGCTGCCTCCGGAAATCTGCAGGAACGCCACCGATTGCGGGTCCGGATCGACCGGCAGCTGGCTGCGATCGCCCTGCAGCGCCTCCAGCGCGATGAACTCCGCCGCATCGCCTTCGATCACCACATGGCGCACTGCCGGGGCCTCGGCCTGTAGTGCCCGCGCCAGCCCGCGATGATCGAAGCCATCGTGCAGTGCCGTGGTGATGTAGGCACTGGCTTCGGCCTTGTTGGCGAAGTGCGCCAGCTCGGTGATGCGGTGCGCCGGCAGCGCGTACACCGGCACCAGGCCGGCCCGGAACAGGCCGCAGACCGTGGTGATGAAGCCTGCGGTGTTGCCCAGCTGCACCAGCACCCGTTCGCCAGGCTGCAGGCCCAGCGCCAGCAGGCCGGCGCCGATGCGTCCGGCCTCGTGCCACAGCTGCGCATAGCTCAGGCGCACGTCGCCGGCGACCACCGCGATGTCATCGGCATAGCGTTCTGCACGTTCGCGCAGGAACGCCGGAAAGGTCTCGCCACGCCAATGACCGGCCTCGCGATAGCGCGCGATCAGGTCATCCGGCCACACCTGCTGCAGTGGCAGGCGGGAAGCGTCAGTGGAGGCAGTCATGCGGCAGGCTCGATCGCAGGCGCGGATTCATGGACACCCAGCGCGTTCAACAGGGCAGCGAACTTCGCTGCGGTCTCGGCCACCTCGGCCTCGGGCTGCGAGTCGGCAACGATGCCAGCGCCGGCGAACAGGCGCAGCTGCGTGCCCTGCAGGCGCGCGCAGCGGATCGCCACGTACCAGTCGCCGTCACCCTGCGCGTCCAACCAACCCACGGCGCCGGCATAGAAGCCACGCGGTACAGGTTCCAGCTCGCGGATGCGCTGCAGCGCCGCCAACCGCGGCGTACCGCAGACCGCCGGCGTGGGATGCAGCTGCGCCAGCAGCGCGGCCGCCGATGTCTGCGGATCCTTCAGGGTGGCATGGATGCGGGTACCCAGATGCCACATGCTGGCGGTGGCATGCAGCGCCGGCCGCGGCTGTGCATCGATGTGGCTGCAGTACGGTGCCAGGCCCTCGACGATGGCTTCGACCACGTGGCGGTGCTCGTCGTGGTCCTTGGTCGAGGCCAGCAGCGCCTGCGCCGCACGCTCGTCCTCGGCGGCATCGGCGCTGCGCCGCGCGGAACCGGCCAGCGGATGCGACAACAGCTCGGCGCCGCGCTTGCGCAGCAGCAGTTCCGGCGTCGCGCCCACCAGCCAGGCGGGTGCCTGCCCCGGCGCCACCGGCAACGGCACCGCGTAGGTCGCCACCGAAGGATCCGCGCCCAGGCGTGCCAGCAGCACCTCGGGGGAAAGTGACTGCCGCGTGCGTGCCAGCAGGCTGCGCGCCAGCACCACCTTCTGCAGGTCCAGTCCGGGCGCGCGCAGTACCTGCACCGCAGCCGCCACCGACGCCGCGTATGCCTCGGGCGCGGGCTCGGCCTGCAGGGCACCCTCCAGCGCCGGCGCGGCCTGCGGCGGCAACGGCAGGGCTGGCAGCAGGCGCTCGGGCTGGTACAACGCGTCGTCCGCACGCGGTTCGAACGGCACCGCCCCCACCAGCAGGCCCGGGCCGCCACGCTGCTGGGCAAAGAACGCCGCAACGCGCTCTGCCAACGTCGCCAGCGCACCGGCCGGCAGCGTGGCGCGGCAACCGCGTGCGTGCACGTGCTGGCCAGCGTGCTGCAGCAGGAACAGCGACGCGTCGTCGCTGCTCTCCTGCGGCGCGGGCGCGGCCTCCGGCCACGCACCCTGCATCAGGGAATCGTTCATGGGGTCTCCTTCATCCGATGCGCTGCAGCCAGCGCGCACAGCAACAGCAGCAACGCGCCGACCAACAGGTATGGCAGGCTGGGCCCGCCGCGATACAACAGCGTGCCGAGCATCGGCCCGGCCACCATGCCCAGGCCCTGCGCTGCCGCGACGGTGCCTGCTGCGGCACCCTGCTCGTGCGCTTCCACCGCGTCGGCGGCCAGCGCCTGGAACGAGGGGAATACAAAACCCATGCCGAACGCTGCCAGCGCATACGCCGCCGGCAACTGCCAGCCCTGCTGCACGCCCGCCACCGAAGCAAAGCCAATGCCAGAAATCAGCGCGCCGAGGACGATCCAGCGGCGTGGATGGACCTCCAGCTTCATCACCAGTGCCTGCGCCAGGATCAGGCCGACGCCAACGGCGGTGAGTGCAATGCCGGCCATGCGTGCGCCCGCAGCCGCATCCAGGCCCAGGCGATCAATCGCGAAGAAGCCGACCGTGACCTGCGCGATGGTCACCGAGACCATCGCGATGAACGCCGCCAGCTGCGGCAGGCGCAGGCGCGGGTCGAGGCGACTCATCGGCGTGCGGCGTTGTGAGGACGCACCCACCACGGGCGGCGTGGCCGGCAGCCGCCAGGCCAGCAATGCCAGTGCCAGCAACGGCAGCAACGCGGCCACGTACAGCGCCAGCGAAAGGTTGGTATAGGCAAGCCAGCCGGCAGCGGCGGGGCCGAGCACCATGCCCAGCGCATTGGCGCTGCCCAGGCGGGCGAGGAATTTCGCACGTTGGCCGGTCGGTGCCTTGTCGGCGATCAGTGCCGCTGCGGTAGGCGGCACCGCCGCGTAGAACAGGCCGATCAGGCCGCGCGCACCGACCAGCACCAGCACTGACACCAGTACCGGCGGCACTGCCTGCAGGGCCACGTCGATGAACACCGCCAGCGCGATGTAGACCACGGTGTAGGCACTCATCGCCAGCATCAGCACACGCTTGCGGCCGATGCGGTCGCTGAGCTGGCCCCAGGGGCGCGCGGCCAGCATCCACAACACGCCCGCGGCGGTGACCGACAGTCCGGCATGCCACTCGGACAAGCCGAGCATGCGGACCACCGGACCGATCACCGCGACGAAGGACATCATCGCCATGGTGCCGATCAGGGCAGCCAACACCAGCGTCGGCAAGCCGGGAACGACGGGACGTGCGTGCATGAAACACCAGCCGTAACAGGGAAGGATTGGCCGGACGCGCCTGCGCGCCCCGCCCGGCATCCGCCCCGCTCAGGACCGGACGCCATCCTCAAATGATAACGGCTCGTATTTGCGTTTGATACCCATTCTCTTGAATGGGCATGCAACAGTCGGTTCAGCGCATCGGACGCAGGCCCAGCAGGCCACGGCGCTTGAACCACCATTCCAGCGGCAACGTCACCAGCGGTGGGATCGCCGCCAACAGGGCCAGTGCACTGGCCCACCACGGCCAGCGCAGGCGCACAGCCGCAAACAGGGTGACTGCCACATAGGCCAGGAAGGCCACGCCGTGCAGCGGCCCGAACAGCTTCACCAGCGCCACGTTGGCCATTGGGCCGTACTTCATCCACATGCCGATGAGCAGGCCGGCCCAGGTCACAGCCTCGATGAAAGCGACCGCGGCGAACAGACGTCCGGTCGGGTGCATGGGGGAAGGTTGGGTCACGTGGGGCTCCGGCATCGGGGTATCAAATGCGAATGATACGCAGATGCGAACCCCATGTAGAGTCGAGCCGTGCTCGACTGCTGGAGCGTGTCCACCAAGGTAGACACCTACCCGAGCATATGCGGCAGAACCTGCTCCCCGATCTCACGCAGCACCGCGTCCATCGGCCGCCCGTTGTCGACCAGATTGAACATCACATGCGCCACGCCCTGCGCATGCACGCGCAGCAGGTAGTCAAGCAGGCCATCGCGGCCGACCTTCAGGCCCAGCGGCAGCGACTCGGCTGGCGCCTGCGGATCGGCCTGCAGGTCCAGCAGCATCGACTGCACGAACGGCTTGCCTGGCCCACCGCGCTGCATCAGCGCCTGTTGCCACAGACCGATGCGCCCTTCCTGCGCGGCTTCCTCGCGATGATAGGTGGCCCAGCCCTCGGCCTCACGCGCGATCCACTGCAGGCTCTGCCGCGCGGTACCCACCACCAGCATCGGAATGCGCGCCGCCGGCGCCGGCAGCACGTCGAAGCCACCCGTGGCCTGCAGTACGGCGCTCCGCTCATCGGCCGCCGGTGACAGCGCCGCGCGCAGCAGCGACCAGCGCTCACGGAAGGTCGCCGCCCTGCCCTCCAGATCCTCGCCGAACGCAGCGAATTCTTCCGGGCGATCACCCGAACCCAGCCCCAGCACGAAGCGTCCGTCGCTGATCCGGTCCAGGCTCAGGGCCGACTTCGCCACCTGCAGCGGCTGGCGCAATGGCAGCACGATGGCCGCGCTGCCGATCACGATGCGCTCGGTCGCAGCGGCCAGCATGCCCAGCCACAGGAACGGGTCATCCAGCGCGCTCGCTACCGCGTCCGGACCCTGCGGCACCATCAATGGCACATCACGCGTCCACAACGCGGCAAAGCCCAGGTCATCGGCCAGCCGTGCGATGCGCCTGGCGTCATGCGGATCGGCCAGCCCATGCGCGGCGACAGGCGTCATCAGGCCCAGGCTCAGCCCCTGTTGCGGAAACAACGCAGCGTAAGCGGGATTGAAATCACTCATGCCGGCAGCTTAGCGTGTAGTCATGCGGCGACGATGACGCGCCGCCCACTACCGGAAGAACACTGCATGCCGACGATTCGCCCTGCCCACGTCGATGACCTGCCCGCGATCAGCGCGGTGTGCCTGGCCGCGTTCACTGCGGCGGTCGCGCCTTCGCTCAGCGCAGCCGGCATCGCCACGTTCGGCAATGTCGCCGCCGCCGATGCGTTCGGTGAACGCCTCGGCGGCGACAACCATATCCTGGTGGCCGAGCAGGACGGCCGTATCGTCGGCGTGGTCGAGCTGAAGGAAGGCCGCCACCTGGCGATGCTGTTCGTCGATCCCGCCTGCCAAGGACAGGGCATCGGCCATGCACTGTTCGAGGCGGTGCTGCCGCAGGTACGCGAGCCGGTCCTGACCGTGCGCGCCTCGCTCAATGCTGTGCCGACCTATCTGCGCTATGGCTTCGTGGTTGACGGTGAGGCCGGCGAGTTCAACGGACTGGTCTACCAGCAGATGGTGCGGGCGGCCGCCTGAAGGCAGCGGGTGTCATGCCCAGCTGCCCAGCCGATATAAGCAAACTGAATCAGCACACTCCCCGGCCATTCCTACAATGGACTGTCCCCCTTCGAGATGCCGCCGATGCGCGTCGCGCTTTCCGTGTTGCTGCTGGCGTCGGCGCTGAGCGCCTGCACCCCGGCCCCGGTTTCCACCGCCAACTCCGCCGAGGCACCTGCGCCGGCCAAGGGAATCGCGTGGCGCCAGGGCGACGTCGATGATGCCTTCGCCGAAGCCGCCGACAGCGGCAAGCCGGTGCTGCTGTACTGGGGCGCGGTCTGGTGCCCGCCGTGCAACCAGCTCAAGGCGGGCCTGTTCAAGGACCCGGCCTTCATCGCGCTGACCGGCAAATTCGTTCCTGTCTATCTGGATGGCGACGAGGAAGGTGCGCAGGCCTGGGGCGAACGCTTCGGGGTGCGCGGCTACCCGACCCTGATCGTACTGGACCCACAGCGCAACGAAATCACCCGCGTGGCCGGTGGCAACGACGCCGCCGAACTGACCCGGGCGTTGACCGTCGCCGCCGGGCGCCGCAGTGCAATCGCTGCCACCCTGGCTATTGCCCTGGCCACGCCGGAGAAGTTGGCTGCCGAAGACTGGCAGGTGCTGGGCGACTACGGCTGGGAAGTCGACGCCAACCGCCTGGCCGGCGAGCGCAGGAGCCAGGATGTACTGCGGCAACTGTCCAAGGCGGCACCGGATGCCGCCCTGCAGCGCCGCTTCGCCCTGCTTGCCCTGGCAACCGCCGAAAAGCCCGATGCCTCGCCCACCGAAGTGCGCGAACTGCTGCAGGCGGTGCTGGCGCAACCGGCGGAAGTCCGCCGCAACCGTGAGTTGCTGGGCTATGCAGGCGCACAGCTGGTCACGCAGGCCAGTACTGGGCCGGCCACCCGCAACACGCTGGGCCAGCAGCTGCTGGTCGCGCTGGAACGCGCAGATGCCGAGCGCGGCGACCGCGCCGACGACGCATTGTCGCGGGCGCTGATCGAAGTATCGCTTGCCCGCCAGCAGCAGCCGAAGGGCGCACTGCCCCCGGCCCTGGTTGAGCGGGTCAAGCAGCGCGTGGCCGCTGCCGATGCCGCCGCCACCGATGCGCACGCGCGCCAGGCAACGATCAGCAGCGCGGCGTACGCATTGCGCCAGGTCGGTGACGACGCCGGTGCCGAGGCGTTGTTGCTGGCGGAGCTGAAGCGCAGCGAGCAGCCCTACTACTACATGCCCGAGCTGGCCGAACTGGCCGAGCAGCGCGGCGACACCGCCGGGGCGCTGGAGTGGTTGAAGCGTGCCTACGACGGTGCGCAGGGCCCGGCCACCCGCGTGCAATGGGGCGTGCTGTACGTGGAAGGGTTGCTGAAGCTGGCGCCGAACGACGCGCCGCGCATCGAGCAGGCCACCGCCTCGCTGATCGCCGAACTGGAGGCGCAGCCGTCGGGCTACCACCAGCGCACCCGCCAGCGCTTCGAACGCCTTGCCGGGCAGTTGAAAGCGTGGAGCGGCAAGCACCAGGGTGCGGAGACGCTGGCGCGACTGCAGCAGCGGATGCAGCAGGCGTGCGGTGAACAGGTGGAT
>NZ_JBXUHP010000059.1:107403-171199 GCF_057179845.1 Stenotrophomonas maltophilia group sp. SKK55 | reverse complement strand
GCGGGCAGCACATCAGCGCGCCGGTGAGGTTCGAAAAGCGGGGTCTGGTAGTGCCGGCCGCGGGCCGGCAACCCGACCTTCGCTGATTGCCGGCCAGCGGCCGGCACTACCATGCCGCTCTTGCTCCCTTTCACGCATTTCACCCCCCCGCCCCTTGACCTCAACCAATGTTGAGGTGCGATAACGATCTCCCCACGGCCAGCCCTCTGGCCTTCCCCACGGAGATTGCTTCGATGTCGTACTCGCTTCCCCCGCTCCCCTACGCCTATGACGCCCTCGAGCCGCACTTCGATGCGCGCACGATGGAGATCCACCACAGCAAGCACCACCAGACCTACGTCAACAACCTCAATGCCGCCATCGAGCAGGCCGGCATCGCCGAGCAACCGGTCGAGGCGCTGATCGCCAACCTCGATGCCGTGCCCGAGGCGCAGCGTGGCGCGGTGCGCAACAACGGCGGTGGCCACGCCAACCACAGCCTGTTCTGGACCGTGCTCTGCCCCAACGGTGGTGCACCCGATGATGAACTGGCCGCCGCCATCGACCGTGACCTTGGCGGCTTCGATGCCTTCAAGGATGCGTTCAGCAAGGCCGCGCAGACCCGCTTCGGCAGTGGCTGGGCCTGGCTGACCATCGATCGCGATGGTCGTCTGCAGGTGGAAAGCAGCGCCAACCAGGACAGCCCGCTGATGGGCGCAACGGTCGGCTTGTCCGGCAATACCCCGATCCTGGCGCTTGACGTCTGGGAACACGCCTACTACCTGCACTACCAGAACCGCCGCCCGGACTACATCGGCGCCTTCTTCAACATCATCAACTGGGCCGAGGTCGGCCGGCGCTACCGCCAGGCCCGGGCCTCATGAGCGGCGAGACACTGCCGTACGCCGGGCCGTGGGCAGGGGTGTTCCCCGCCCCGGCCCCGGTGCCATCGGTCGAGATGCCGCCGCGTGCCCTGCGGCGGCTGCTCGGCCATTTCCCGACCGGCGTGGCCATCGTCTGCGCGCGCGATGCACAGGGCAAGCCGGTCGGCCTGACCATCAACTCGTTCGTACCGGTCTCACTGCAGCCCCCCTTGGTGCTGTGGAACCTGGCGCTGCACGCACAGAGCCTGTCCACCTTCCAGCGCGCCACGCGCTTTGCGCTCAGCGTGCTGGCGGCCGACCAGGAAGCACTGGCCCGGCGCTTCGCCGATCCGCAGGTGCGCAACCGCTTCGACGGCCTGGCATTGCTGGATGACGACGAGGACGCCCCGCCGCGCATCGCCGGTGCGGTCGCCCATCTCACCTGTACCCGCCACGCGCAGTGGCCGGTAGGCGATCACCTGCTGCTGGCCGGCCGCATCATCGAAGTGCACGAGAACGGCGGCGCGCCGCTGCTGTTCCATCGCGGCCGCTTCCAGCCCGGCCCGGCCGAACTGCTGGTGGAGGTGCGCGGATGAACATCGAAGCTCTGGAATGCATGCTTGCCGCAGGCAAGGACGGCGCGCTGCTGCGCTTCGGCCTGGGCAAGGGCTGGCTGGATGCCGGCAACCCGGTACGCGCGGCAACCCACCTGGGCCGCTGCGTGGTGCTTGATCCGCAGTACTCGGCAGCCTGGAAGCTGCTGGGCAAAGCCTGGCTGGCCAGTGGCCAGCCACAGGCGGCGCGTGAGGCATGGCAGCGCGGCTTGAGCGTGGCCGGCAGCAAGGGCGACCAGCAGGCATGCAAGGAAATGCAGGTGTTCCTGCGACGCCTCGACCGCGAGCAGGCCGCCCCGGCGAAGGCGGGCTGAGTCGATCAGCCCGCGTTGGCCGATGCCGGTGCGGACATGATGTCCGGCATCGGCAGGCGGCGCGGCTTGCTCGGGAATGCGTGGCGCAGGATGCGCCAGACCACCTGGCCGAACTGGCGCGGCAGCGAGCCGTTGTTGTAGTGCTGGCCGTAGCGGCGGCAGATGTCCTTCACTTCCGTGGCGATGGCCGCATAGCGGTTGGCCGGCAGATCCGGGTAGAAATGGTGCTCGATCTGGTGGCTGAGGTTGCCCGACAGCACGTTGATCAGGAAGCCACCGCTGATGTTGGACGAACCGCGCAGCTGGCGCAGGTACCAGTGGCCGCGCGACTCATTGCGCAGGCACTCCTTGGGGAAGGTTTCCGATTCGGCGGTGAAGTGCCCGCAGAAGATGATCACGTAGGTCCAGATGTTGCGCAGGCCGTTGGCGACCAGGTTGCCCAGCATCACGGTGAGGAAGAACGGACCCGCCAGCAGCGGGAAGAACACGTAGTCCTTCAGCACCTGGCGCAGCATCTTGCGCGCCACCGGGCGGGTCTGCAGCCACATCGCACGGGCACTCATGCGGCCCTTCAGCCAGCGGCCAAGGCGAAGGTCCTGCGCGGCCACACCCCACTGGAACAGCAGT
This sequence comes from Stenotrophomonas maltophilia group sp. SKK55, assembly GCF_057179845.1. NCBI lineage: Bacteria > Pseudomonadati > Pseudomonadota > Gammaproteobacteria > Lysobacterales > Lysobacteraceae > Stenotrophomonas > Stenotrophomonas maltophilia group sp. SKK55. The sequence continues at coordinate 168,802 of NZ_JBXUHP010000059.1, read as the reverse complement.
GCGAAGATCGGCGCGATGATCGGCTGCAGCAGGTAGAACGGCTTCCAGCGCTGTTCCGGGAAGATGCGCAGCAGGCCGTAGCCGATGTCATCGTCCATGCCACGCACATTGGTGTAGGTGTGGTGGCGGAAATTGTGGGTCTTGCGCCAGTTGTCGGCGGTGGCAACGATGTCCCACTCGTAGGTGTTGCCATTGAGCTTGGGATCACCGGTCCAGTCGAACTGGCCGTGCATCACGTTGTGGCCCAGCTCCATGTTCTCCAGGATCTTCGACAGCGCCAGCAGCAGCGTGCCGGTGATCGCGGCCGGCCACAGCAGCGGCATCCAGAACAGCGGCGAAAACGCCGCCAGGAACAGCAGGCCACGGCCACCCACGCCGAACCAGCGCACGGCGGCGGCCACGCGGCGGATGTAGCGGGTATCGGAGGCGCCGAGGCTGCCGATCACACGGTCGCGGATCGCGTCGAGTTCCTCGCCGAAGGCATGCATCTCGGCAGTACTCAGGGCACGGTCGGTGGCGCGGGTCATGGCAGGCGTCCTCAGAGATCCAGGGTCAGGTCGGTGGTCGGTGCGCTCACGCAGATCCGTACCGGCTGTGCCGACTCGGACTGCAGGTCGCCGGTGCGCAGGTGGCGGGTGGCGCCACTGACGCGGTCACAGCTGCAGGTGTTGCAGATGCCCATGCGGCAGCCATGCTTGGGCTTGATGCCATGGGCTTCGAGGCTTTCCAGCAACGAGCGGCCGCGCGGCACGCTCAGCTGGCGGCCACTGCGGGCAAGGGTCAGCGACACTTCGCCTTCGCTGCTGGCATCACGCAACGGCGCCGGCGGAGTGAATGCTTCCGCCTGGAAACCCGCGACCTGGTGCGCCAGGCGTTCGCGCGCAGCGGCAACGAATCCATCCGGGCCACAGGCCAGCACGTGGCGCTGCGCCAACGGGGTGTCATCGCCGGCCACCTGCAGATCGTGGGTATCGATGCGTGCGGCAGGCACATCGCCTTCGCGGGTGGTCAGCAGGTGCACACGCAGGTTCGGCTGGCGCGCGGCCAGTGCCTGCAGCTCATCGCGGAACTGCAGCTGGGCGGCACTGCGCTCCCAGTAGAACAGGTCCACCGGCGCGGCCAGCGGGCGCTGGCAGGCTTCGCGCAGCAGGCTGCGCATCGGCGTGATGCCACTACCGGCCGCCAGCAGCAATACCGGAGCCGCGGCCGGCAGCTGGAATTCTCCGAACGCAGCCTCCAGGCGGAACAGCTCGCCCGGCTGCGCATGGTTGACCAGATGCTGGCTGACTCGGCCGCCCTCGACCGCCTTGACGGTGATCGCCAGTTCGCGCGGTCCCAGCGCAGTGGGGCTGTAGCTGCGCTGCCACAGGCGTCCTTCAATCTCCACGCCCAGGGTGACGTGCTGGCCCGCGCGCATGCCGGCCCAGTGCTGGTTGGTGCGCAGGACCAGGGTCGCCGCGCCCTCGCCGGCCGGCTCGCGCCGGACCAGGCGGGCCACCGGTTCACGCAGGGTCCACAGGGGATTGATCTGGCCCGCCCAGAAATCGAACAGCGACGGCGAGACCCAGCGGTACGGAGAGAACAGGGATGGACGGACGACAGCGCTCATAGGCGCACTATACGGGCGCACATACACCTGTGTATACATGTGTATATTGAACCGGATTGGGTATGATTCAGCCTCGCCCCACCGGAACCGCCATGGCCGCCGCCACCGTCTTGTCGACGCCTGAAGATGCCAACAGCCCGGCCCGCCGTACGGTGAGCCGCGAGGATCTGCTGGCCGCCGCCCTGAAACTGATCGGGCCGCACCGCAGCCTGTCCACGCTCAGCCTGCGCGAAGTGGCACGCGAGGCCGGCATCGCGCCGAACAGCTTCTACCGGCAGTTCCGCGACATGGACGAACTGGCCGTAGCGCTGATCGACGCGGCCGGCCGCTCGCTGCGCACCATCATCGGCGAGGCCCGCCAACGCGCCACCTCCACCGCCACCAGCGTGGTGCGGGTCTCGGTGGAGACCTTCATGGAGCAGCTGCGCGCCGACGACAAGCTGCTGCACGTACTGCTGCGCGAAGGCGCGGTCGGCTCGGACGACTTCAAGCACGCGGTCGAACGCGAGCTGCATTATTTCGAGGAAGAGCTGCAGCACGACCTGGTGCGCCTGGCCGCACTGGATGGCGCCGTACTGCATGCCCCCGAACTGGTGGCCAAGGCCATCACCCGGCTGGTGTTCGCGATGGGTGCCACCGCCATGGACCTGCCGCCGGAGAAGGATCCGGAACTGGTCGATCAGATCTCCACGATGATCCGCATGATCATCGTCGGCGCACGTACCCCTGCCGCCTTCCGCCGCGGCTGACGATCCGCTCCCGGGGCGGATCCCTTTCCAAAGGAAAGGGCTCTGGCCCCGTCCCCACTGCCCCCACGACTATTCCATCCTCCGCCTATGACCACCGGCAGGGTGGTCGTTACCAGATGTGATGTTATAACACTTGCATGATCTGACTCGGCCGGCGCTCCGCCCGAAATTGCTGCGGCTTCGTTATATAGCACTTGCTATATTCATAAGTCATTGCTTTCATATGCGTCAGCCAGGTCGCCCTCGCCGCCTTTCTTCCTACAAGGACGACGCCCTCATGCACTCTATCCCCCACCGCTTCCGACGGTTGCCGCTGGCCGCCGCCATTGTCCTGACCCTGCCGCTGCCTGCAGTGGCCGACACTCCGAAACCGACCGAACTGGACCGTGTGCAGGTCAAGGTCAGCACCGCCACGCGCAGCGAACGCCTGCTGTCGGACGTGCCGATCCGCACCGAAGTGCTGCGCAAGGAAGACATCGCGCTGCGCGCGGCCACCGACTTCTCGCGCGCCGCCGAGTTGATCAACGGCCTGCGCGTGGAAAGCAACTGCCAGAACTGCAACACCAGCGAAGTACAGCTGCTGGGCCTGCCCGGCGCCTACAACCAGCTCCTCTTCGATGGCATTCCACTGCTGTCCACGCTGGGCAGCGTGTACGGTCTGGAGCAGATCCCGGCCGGGTTCGTCGACCGCATCGAAGTGGTCAAGGGCGGCGGCTCGGCGCTGTACGGACCGGGCGCGGTTGCCGGTGTGATCAACCTGATTCCGCCGCTGCCGGCGCGCAGCGGTGGCCATGTGCAGGCCGGCGTGGATGTGCTGAAGGGTACGCCGCAGAAGAACGCCGATGTTCGACTGGACCTGGTTGCCAAGGACGCAGACGCCGGGCTTTCGGTGATTGCCCAGCGCAACTGGAACAGCGGCATCGACTACAACGGTGACGGCTACACCGAGATCACCCGCAAGAACCTCAAGGTCGGCGGGCTGCAGGCCTGGTACGCGCCCACGGCGGGCACGCGGCTGCGCCTGGACCTGCAGGTGACCGATGAAACCCGCCGCGGCGGCAATCGCCTGGATCAGCCCGAATACCTGGCCAACATCGCCGAATCGCTGGATACGAAATACCGGCGCGGCAGCGTGTCGTGGGACCAGGAGATCACCGCCGACGTCGATTTCCGCCTGGCCTATGCCTTCGCCGACATCGACCGCGACAGTTTCTATGGCGGCCTGGGCGATGTGGTCACCGATCCCTCGGCGCCCGGCTATGACCCGTTGCAGCTGGACCGCAACGTGGCCGGCAGCGCGGCCTCGCGTTCGTGGCGCCAGTACGGCCGCACCCACAACCCGCTGCACTACATCGACAGCCAGTTGAACTGGCGCCGCGGCGCGCATGCGCTGGCCTTCGGTGTGCAGTACAAGCACGAGGCGCTGCGCGACGACAACCGCACCGGTGACGGGCAACGTCTCGCGCTGCTGGAGGATGCGACCTTCCACAACCTGGGCGCCTTCATCCAGGACGAGTGGAGCCTGCGCGACAACGTCGACCTGGTGCTGGGCGCACGCGTGGACAAGAGCTCGGAGCTGGACAACGCGGTGTTCTCGCCGCGCATCGCGCTGGCCTGGCAGGCTACTCCGAACCTGAAATGGCGCGCCGGCATCGCCACCGGCTTCCGTGCGCCGGAGATCTTCGTCGAGGATGTGCACGTCGATACGCTGGGCGGCGAACAGGTGCGAGTGCGCAACACGGACGGTCTGAAAGAAGAGCGCGCGTTGACCACCCTGTTCGGTTTTGACTGGCGCTCGGACCCGGCCAATCCGGTGTGGAGTTGGGATGCCACCGCCTCCTATGCACGCATCCGCGACACCTTCGCGCTGGGCGAGATCCAGCGCGGCGATGACGGACAACTGAGCCAGCTGCGCTACAACGCCTCCGGCTCCAACGTATTGGGTGCGGAAACCAACCTCGGCTGGCAACCGTCGCCGCAATGGCGCCTGACCGCCGGTGCCTCGTGGTACCGCTCGCGCTTCCGCGAACCGCAGCGCATCTTCGACGACACTGGCGACGGTGGCGATACCATCATCGAAAGCCGCGACTACCTGAAGACACCGCGCTGGACCGGCCTGGCGCAGCTCAGCTGGATGCCTGCCGAACCGTGTGAAACCTTCGTCGCGCTGCGCCATACCGGGCCGATGTCGGTGCTGAACAACCGGCTGGGCGAGCTGCACCGCACACGTTCTTTCCTGGTCACCGATCTTGGTGCGCGCTGGCACCGCCATCTGGGCACGCAGGCGCAGCAGGAAGTGTCGGTAGCCGCTGGCGTCAAGAACGTGTTCGATCAGCGCCAGAAGGATCTGGAAGTGGGCGCGCTGCGTGACAGCGACTATGTCTACGGGCCGCGCTTCGCGCGCTCGTGGTACGTCAACCTGCGCTATGCGTTCTGAAGCTCTGCGAGCGTTGTTGCTGGCCTGTGCCATGCTGCTGGCCGCACCGGCGATGGCTGGGGACCTGCACGCGCAGGTTTCGGCCTCGCTGATGCGGCCGGAGCAGCGATCGCTACGGCCGATGCAGTGGTCGTCGCCGCCGAAACTGGTGGCGCTGTACTTCGGCGCCGACTGGTGTGCACCGTGCCATGCCTTCGTACCCACGCTGCGCAGCGTGCGTGATGCCCTGCGCCAAGCCGGCGCCGATACCGAAGTGGTGTACGTCAGTCAGGATGAGAGCGAGAGCGCGCTTCGCCGCTACATGCACGCGCAGGACATGCCGTGGCCGGTACTGGACCCGCGCCGCGCCGCCCGCATGCCGGCACTGCAGGCATTGGCCGGATTGGCACCACCGAACCTGGTGCTGATCGATACGGATGGGAAGGTGCTGGCCAACGGATGGCAGGGCCGGCGCTATGAAGGCCTGCAGCCGGTGTTGAAGGAATGGACGAAACGCGCGTGCGCGCAGCAGCAGGCGCGCTGCCCGCCTGACCTGTAGCGTCGAGCCATGCTCGACGCATTCCATCACCGTGCAAACGGCAGCCGAGCATGGCTCGGCTCTACAAAAACCGGGATCGCGCGAACGGCCGCCGGGCATGGCCCGGCGCTACCGTTACGGCGCCTCGCCCTCGGCCTTGCGCACGAACGCCTCGAACAGAGCCAGTGTCTGTTCGCTGACATGGTGCTCGATGCCCTCCGCATCGCGCCGCGCGGTATCCGCGTCCACGCCGAGCGCCAGCAGGAATCGCTCCACGGTCTGGTGGCGCTGGCGGCTCGCATGGGCCAGCGCCTCGCCTTCCGGGGTCAGGAACACGCCGCGGTACGGCCGCTGCACCACCCAGCCATCGCGGGCCAGGCGCCGCAGCATCTTCGCCACCGTGGGCTGGGCCACACCCAGGCGGGTGGCGATGTCGACCTGGCGAGCCTCGCCGCCGTCGGCCAGCAGGTCCGAAATCAGTTCGACATAGTCCTCCACCAGCTCCATACGGTGCGCCTCGCGCACTTGCCGGAAGCTCTCGACCTGGCGCTCGGCCTCGATCAAGGGGGTGCTTTTCAGCGATGTCGAATCGTCGGTCTTGCCCACGCCTGCGCCTGTCCTTCCGGTGTAATCCGGTGTTGAACCTGAATTCTGGACCAGTAACGCGATAAAGACGATTGTTTCACATTGCTAATGACTATAGCAGGAGCTATATTCGGACCCATGAACACCCTGGCGCCCCGCGATCCTTCGGCCTCCACTCCGGCCAGCCTGGGTGCGCTCAACGCCTCGGTGGCGGTACCCGACAAGGGTCACTGGTGGTTCCGCCTGCTGGCCTTCCTCGGCCCGGGCTACATGATCTCGGTCGGCTACATGGACCCGGGCAACTGGGCCACCGACCTCGCCGGTGGTTCGCGCTTCGGCTACCTGCTGCTGTCGGTCATCCTCATTTCCAACCTGATGGCGGTGATCCTGCAGGCGCTGTCGGCACGGCTCGGCATCGCCACCGGCATGGACCTCGCGCAGGCCTGCCGCGCCCGCTACCCGAAGCCGGTGAACCTGGCACTTTGGGCGCTGTGCGAGGCGGCGATCATCGCCTGCGACCTGGCCGAGGTGATTGGCACCGCGATCGCGCTGAAGCTGCTGTTCGACCTGCCACTGCTCTGGGGCGCGGTGATCACTGCGCTGGATACGCTGCTGGTTCTGCTGCTGATGAATCGCGGCTTCCGTGCACTGGAAGCCTTCGTGATCGCGCTGCTGATGGTGATCTTCGCCTGCTTCGTGGTGCAGATCGCGATGGCTGCCCCGCCAGTGATGGCGGTGCTGGGCGGATTCATTCCGCGCGCACAGGTGGTGACCGATCCGAACGCGCTGTACATTGCGATCGGCATCATCGGTGCCACGGTGATGCCGCACAACCTGTACCTGCATTCGTCGATCGTGCAGACCCGCGCCTACCCGCGCACGGATGAAGGCCGCCGCAGCGCGCTGCGCTGGGCGGTCACCGACAGCACCCTTGCGTTGACGCTCGCATTGTTCATCAACGCCAGCATCCTGATCCTGGCGGCGGCCGTGTTCCATGCCAATGGCCGATTCGACGTGGAAGACATCGAGCAGGCCCACCAGCTGCTGGCGCCAATGCTCGGCGTGGGCGCGGCGGCGACCCTGTTCGCGGTGGCGCTGCTGGCGTCGGGCCTGAATTCGACAGTCACTGCGACGCTGGCCGGCCAGATCGTGATGGAAGGCTTCCTGCACCTGCGAATGCCGCCGTGGCTGCGACGGCTGATCACACGTGCGCTGGCGATCATTCCGGTGGTGGTGGTGATCCTGCTGTTCGGCGACCAGGGCGCAGTGAAGCTGCTGGTACTGAGCCAGGTGGTGCTGTCGATGCAGCTGCCATTCGCGATCATCCCGCTGGTACGGATCGTGACCGACAAGGTGACGATGGGCGCGCTGGTCGCACCGCGCTGGCTCGGCGCAATCGCCTGGGTGATCGCGCTGGTGATCGTGGTGCTGAATGTGAAGCTGCTGGTGGATACCTTCAGCGGAGCCTGACGCCAAACCACGGACCCTGCCCCGGTAGATCCACGCCATGCGTGGATGCCCTTGTAGAGTCGAGCCATGCTCGACTCATCGCTCACCGCGCGAACGGCAGCCGAGCATGGGCTCGGCTCTACAGATGCAACGCGATCGCGGCCTCGATCTGCTGCGGCGACTGGAACCCGGCCAGGCGCGTGCGTTCGTCGCCGTCACGGAACAGAGACAGCGTCGGCGTCTGCCGCAGCCCCAGCTCCCTGAAGAACGCCTCACCCAGCACTTCCAACTGCACGCGCAGCAGGGTCGTGCCCTGCCCCGCTACGCTGTTGGCCACCCGATGCAGCGACATCTCCAGCATCCGGCATCCCGGGCATTGGTCCTTGTGGAAATCCACCAGCACCCGCGGGTGCTCGGCCAGCAGCTGCTGGAACTGCTCAGGCGTGGTGGCGTCGATGATCTGCATCGCTGTTTCTCCAGTAGTGGGCCAGGACCGCATCGGTCCAGGCGTCGATGGCTTCGGCATGACGCTCGCCATGCGGCATCTGTTCGATCTCCAGCGGCGGATAGTCGCTGCGGAAATAGCGGATCAGCCGGTGCACGGCGCCGCAGTAGTACGCCTGCCCCCACTGCGTTTCGCCGGTACCGAACACCGCCAGCTGGCGTGGCTGCTGACCGCGCTCGGCAATGCCGGCCACCCACGCCTTCATCTCCGCTGGCGTGCGCCCGGCATTGTCGGTCCAGCAGCCCAGCAGCACCAGGTCGGCCTCATCGGCCGCCAGCGGCGGTGCCTGGCGCAGGTCGTCGGCCTCCTGCCAGTACACCGCATGACCGGCAACGCGGCAGCGTTCGGCAATCTGCCGGCCGAGTTCGCGGGTGTTGCCGCTCAAGGAGGCGACCACCATCAGGATGCTCAGCACGGCGCCAGGCTCAGAGATCGTCGAAGCCGTTGTCGACGTTGGTCTTCTTGTAACTTGCATTGCGCATCTCGAAGAAGTCGGTCTTGGTCTCGGTGAAGTTGTCGGCGTAGGCCTTGATCCACGGCATCACGTTGTCGGTGGTGTCGCTGTACAGGCGCTCGATGCCGAGCATGCCGGCCATCTTGTTGGCGCGGTACTTCACGTAGCGCACCATCTCGTCCACGTCGATGCCATCGATGCCATCCAGAACCTCCGACGACCACTGCGTCTCAAGCTCGATGGCATGTTCGAATGACTGGTGTACATAGGCGGTCAACTCATTGGTCTGCAGCTCGGGGTTTTCACCGATGATGGCGCGGATCAGCTCGCTGATGAACTTGGTATGCGCCAGCTCGTCGCGATTGATGAAGCTGATGATCTTGCCGGTGCCGTTCATGCGGTTCTGCCGCACCATGTTGTAGAAGTAGGCGAAACCGGAATAGAAGTTGATGCCTTCCAGGATCGAGGACTGGATCAGCGACTTGAGCAGGGTCTCGGCGGTCTTCTCGCGCATGAAGTCGTCATACGCGCCCATGATCGGGGCATTGCGCTTGATGATGGTCGGGTGGGTACGGGCGATCTCGAAGATCCGGTTCTGGTTCGGCAGGTCGGTGATCGAGGCCAGTACGTAGCTGTAGCTCTCGTTATGGATCACTTCCTGCTGGCCGATGATCGCCGCGTTGGCATGCGCGGCCGGATCAGTGATGTACTCGGCCACGTTGTAGATGAAGCGCGTCTGCGGTGAATCCAGCGTGGCCAGCAGGCCGATGATCGAGTCGTAAGCGTTCTTCTCGCGCCCGGACAGCTCTCCGTACTGGCGCGCATCCAGCTTCATGTCCACTTCGTCGGGAATCCAGAAGTTGGTCGACAGCTCCTTGTAGGCCCGATAGAACGACGGGTACGGGATATCGTTCCAGTTGAGGATGCCGCTGGTCTGGCCGTTGATGATGCCGGTGCTGCGGTTGGGATGGCGTGGTTCGAGGATCTTGATGCGATCGAGGGGGGTTGCCATGGTCGTCTGCCTTCGTGTTACGTGCGTTGCGGATGTAGAGCCGAGCCCGCGCTCGGCTGCTCTTCGCGTCTGAGCCGAGCGCGGGCTCGGCTCTACAGCGGTCGCGGCGGTCAGCTTGAACACCACTCGCATTCGCTGATGTCGATGTCGTTGGAGCGCACGTAGTAGGTGGTCTTCAGCCCTTCGCGCCAGGCCGTCAGATGCAGCTCCAGCAGCGTGCTGGCGCGGATGGTGCTGGGCACGTACAGGTTGAAACTGATCGACTGGTCGACATGGCGCTGGCGGCGCGCGTTCTGGCGCACGCTGGCGAACTGATCGACCTTGTAGGCGCCCTTCTCGTAGTACGGCCAGGTCTCCAGCGACAGACCCGGCGCCGCCACCGGCCGCCGGAAGTCCTTCTTTTCCTCGTAGTAGAACGCGCTGTAGATCGGGTCGATGGAGGCCGTGGAGCCTGCAATCTGCGCGGTGCTCATGTTCGGCGCAACTGCAAGCAGCCAACCGTTGCGCAGGCCATGCGTGGCGACTTCGCGGGCCAGGCTGTCCCAGGCCGCGCCGCTGTAGCCCCGGTCACGGAAGTAGCGTCCGTTGTGCCAATCGCTGCCGGCGAACATGGGGTAGCTGCCCTTCTCCCGCGCCAGTTGCGCGCTGGCCTGGATGGTCAGGAAGTTGATGCGTTCGTAGAGACGGTCGGCCAATGCTTCGGCATCCGGAGATTCCCACTGGATCGCCTGCTGCGCCAGCAGGTGGTGCCAACCGAACGTGCCCAGGCCGATGGCACGGTACTTGTGGTTGGTGATCGTGGCCTGCGGCACCGGCAACGCGTTGAGGTCGATCACGTTGTCGAGCATGCGCACCTGGATCGGGATCAGGCGCTCCAGCACATCGGTGGCCAGCAGGTCATCAGGTGCACTGATCGCCCGGCCGAGGTTGATCGAGGACAGGTTGCAGACCACGAAGTCACCGGCACGGCGCGTGGTGACGATCTGGTCGCCGCTGACGATCTCCTGGATCATCCGCGTCGGGCTCATGTTCTGCAGGATCTCGGTGCACAGGTTGCTGGAATAGATCATGCCCGCGTGCTTGTTCGGGTTCCTGCGATTGACCTCGTCGCGGTAGAACAGGAACGGGTTGCCGGTCTCCAGCTGGCTGAGCATGATCCGCTTGAACAGATCGATGGCCTTCACCGTTCGGCGGCTGATGCGCTCATCGGCCACCAGCTCGGCATAGCGGTCGCGGAAGCTGCCCGAACCGCGCTTCTCATCGTAGAAGTCCTGCAGGTACCAGCCCTTGGCCTGCTTCACCTCGTGCGGGTCGAACAGGTACCAGTCGGCGCGGCGTTCGACCGCTTCCATGAACAGGTCGGGCACGCACACCGAGGTGAACACATCGTGCGCGCGCAGGCGCTGGTCACCGTTGTTGAGGCGCAGGTCCATGAAGGCTTCGATGTCGCGGTGCCAGATGTCCAGGTATACCGCCACTGCGCCCTTGCGCTGGCCAAGCTGATCAACCGACACCGCCGTGTTGTTGAGCTGCTTGATCCACGGCACCACGCCACCGGAGGAATTGGCCACGCCGCGGATCGGCGCGCCGCTGCTGCGCACGTAGCCCAGGTAGGCGCCAACACCGCCGCCGTGCTTGGACACGCGCGCGATATCGGTGTTGGAGTCATAGATGCCCTGCAGGCTGTCGTCCACCGTGTCGATGAAGCAGCTGGACAGCTGGCCGCCCACCTTGCCGGCGTTGGCCAGGGTCGGCGTAGCCACCGTCATGTACAGGTTGGACAGCGCCCAGTACGCCTCGCCGACCAGCTGCATGCGGCGTTCGCGCGGCTTTTCCTCCTGCATCAGGTACAGCGCAATGGTCAGCCAGCGCTCCTGCGGCAGCTCATAGACCTCGCGGCTGCGGTCGCTGGCCAGATAGCGCGTGGCCAGCAGGTACAGGCCGTTGTAGGCGAACAGGCGGTCGCGTTCCGGATCGATCATCTCACCGGCCTGCTGCAGCTCTTCCTTGGAATAGCAGCGCAGGATGTCGTTGCTGTAGATGCCACGATCGGCGAGGCTTTCCTGCAGGCCCACATAGGAGCCGTACTTCAGGCTGACATCGTAGAAGCGGTTGCGGCTGGCACGCTTGTACAGGCGACGCAGGTAGATGCGCGCGGCGAACTGTTCCCACTCGGGCGCGACCAGGTCCACCCGCGATTCGGCCTCGCGGATCAGCAGATCGACCAGGTCATCGGCGCTGATGCTGGGCTTGCGCTCGACCATTGCCTGCACCACGCGGCGATAGTCGCTCACGTCCAGCTGCGGGAACTCGGCATCCACGGCGTCGATGCTGCGCTGCAGGCGCTCGGCCTCGAACGGCAGGCGGCGGTTGCCGGCCTCCTTGGTGATCCAGGTCGGCACGCGCTCGCCACCGGCGCGCAAGGCGTCGCCAGCGCCGGCCAGATCGGCCGCGCGGAAGGTACTGTCGGTCATGGTGGTGAAACTCCAGGCTCGCACGCGCTTTGGCGGTCGATGCCATGGCGGCCCTGAACGCGATACCGGCGCACGGGGCAAACGGGTGGATTGCCAGGGTGCGGGAACGGAGGTCGTCGGCATCTGCCTGCGCCTGCGGCCGGTATCCGGGCCGTGGGGGCGACCTGCGTCCGCACGGTGGCGGCCGCGTCGACACGGCAAGCCTTCAGGGGCGGGCCGTGGGACGTTTGCTGCATGTCCGGCGGCGGCGGCTGACCGGGAGTGACGGCCACAACATAGTGGGGATGACGCGCACCGTCAACACAAGATGCGGTAATCACGACATGCTGCGACGATCAGTCGCAGGATGCCGTGTTGCAGCGGCGACGCCTTGTCGACATGCCCTGCGTCCCCAGTTCGGTACAACATCCACTTTCCCCGGAACACCGCCCATGCGCGCTGCCCAGTACTCCTCCTTCGGCAACCCGGCCGACGTCCTCGCCATTGCCGATGCCCCCCTGCCCGAGCCCGGCCCCGGCGAGGTGCGCATCCGCACCGTGCTGGCCTCGATCCACAACCACGACCTGCTGACCGTGCGTGGCCTCTACGGGTACAAGCCGACATTGCCGGCGATCGGTGGCAGTGAAGCACTGGGCGTGGTCGATGCACTCGGCGATGGCGTGGATGGCCTGCAGATCGGCCAGCGGGTTGCCGCCGCCTCGGTGCACGGTACCTGGGCCGAAGCGTTCATTGCACCGGCACGCATGGTGATTCCGATGCCGGAGGCGATCCCGGACGAGATGGCCGCACAGCTGATCGCCATGCCGCTGAGCGCGCTGATGCTGCTGGAGTTCCTGCACGTCGAAGCAGGCCAGTGGATCGTGCAGAACACCGCCAACGGCGCGGTCGGCAAGTCGCTGGCGATGTTGGCAAAGGCGCGTGGCGTGCATGTGGCCAACCTGGTGCGCAACGCCGCTGCCGTGGCGCAGTTGCAGGCGCTGGGCATCGATCATGTGTTCGACACCTCGGTGGACGGCTGGAAGGATCGCGTGCGTGAAGCGACCGGCGAAGCACAGGCCGCGGCCGCGGTGGATTCCATCGGCGGCGACGCCAGTGGCGATCTGGTCGACCTGCTCGGCCACCACGGCACGCTGGTGTCGTTCGGTGTGATGAGTGGCGAGCCGATGCACATTCCTGCCGGCGGCCTGATCTACAAGGAGGCCACGGTGAAGGGCTTCTGGGGCAGCAAGGTCAGCCAGGCGATGGCGGTGGAGGACAAGCGCCGGCTGGTGAGCGAACTGCTGAAGCGTGCTGCTGGCGGCGAGCTGACGCTGCCGGTGGAGCAGATCTTCGCGCTGGACGATATCGCCCAGGCGGCGAAGGCCGGTGCGGGTTCGGGTCGTAACGGCAAGGTGCTGCTGCGGCCGTGATCGTCTGACATTGCCTTCTGTAGAGCCGAGCCATGCTCGGCTGCTTTCCGGCCAGTGTGTGCAGCCGAGCGTAGGCTCGGCTCTACAGGGGCGTGCGGACCAACGGTCCGCGCCCACCGAGCCGGTTCGTTAAGAACCTGTGATGTATAACTGAATGCGCTTTCGTCATTGGAAGGTGCATGTACCTGCATGCGGTACTGACGGCTCCTCCCCCGTTCGGCGTTGTCGCTTCCATGTACCGCACCACCCTGAACCTGCTAGCCGGCGCCATTGCGCTGAGCCTCACCGCCGGCGCTGCCGGCGCCGCTGAATCGGCCGATACCGGCAAGGACAGCACCACTCTCGGCACCGTGCTGGTGACCGGCTCCAACATCAAGCGCAGTGATACCGCGGGGCCGAACCCGGTGCAGATCGTCAGCCGCGAACAGATCGAGCAGACCGGCCACTCCACCCTTACCGACGTGCTGCGCAACCTGTCGGCCAATGCCGGCAACAGTTTCGATGAGCAGTACACCGGCAGCTTCGCCGCTGGCTCGGCCTCGATCGGCCTGCGTGGCCTGTCGCCGAAGAACACGCTGGTGCTGGTCAACGGCTACCGCGTGTCCAACTTCGGCTTCGCGCTCAATACCCAGGACACGTTCGTCGACCTCAACGCGCTGCCGATCAGCGCGGTGGAACGCATCGAAGTGCTGAAGGACGGCGCCTCGGCGGTGTATGGCTCCGATGCCATCGCAGGTGTCATCAACATCATCCTGCGCAAGAACTTCCAGGGCGTGGAAGTGGGTGGCGGCTTCGGTACCGCCACCCAGGGCGGCCTGGACGAACGCAAGGCCAACCTGTTGGCCGGCTTCGGCGACCTGGAGCAGCAGGGCTGGAACGTGCTGTTCGGCTTGGACCTGCTCAAGCGTGATCGCCTCGACGCCGACCAGCGCGCCTATACCCGCAGCGGCGATTTCCGCGACAAGCCCGGCGGACGCCTGGCCGGCTGGTCCACCGCCGGTGGCAACTGGCTGTCCAACCCACGCGCACCTCAGCCGTTCGCCAACTGCCCCGACGGCAGCCAGCTGCGCCCGTACAGCGACTTCGGCAGTACCCTGCCCGGCCAGGCCTGCGCCTTCAATGCGCAGCCGTTCAAGACCCTGCAGCCCGGCGCCGAGCGCCTGCAGGCCTCGTTGAGTGCAACCTACCGCTTCAATGACAGCGTCGAAGCGTTCGCCGATGTGCTGTACAGCCACAACAAGGCCGACCAGATCTTCAGCGCGCCGCTGACCGTCGGCCCCGGCCTGCGCGCGTACAACCCGGCCACCGGCACGCTGATCGACGTGCCGGCGGTGCTGCCGGTCGGCCACCCGAACAACCCGGGCAGCACGCCGCTGCCGTTCGAGTACACCTTCTTCGATCTCGGCCCGCGCCTGAAGGACAACACGCAGGTGTTCTACCGTGCATTGGCCGGCGTGCGCGGCAGTGGCGAGCGCTGGGACTGGGAAGTGGCGGCACTGACCTCGCAAAGCGCTCAGCGCGAATACGTCGACAACTTCGTCAACCGCTACGCGTTCGAGCAGATCCTGCGCGATGGCAGCTACAACTTCCTCGATCCGTCCAGCTCGCCGGGCGCGCTGGATGCCCTGCGCCTGCAGACCAAGCGTCCGGGCTGGTATAAGCTGCATTCGTTGAACCTGAAGGCCTCGACCTCGCTGTGGGAGATGCCGGCCGGTGCGGTGGGCTTCGCCTGGGGTGCAGAGTTCCGCAAGGAATCACTGGATGCGCGCACCAGCGCGCAGGTGCTGTCGGGCACCGAACTGCGCCCGGCCATCAACGTGGTGAACGGCGAGCGCCAGGTCAGCGCCGCCTACGCCGAACTGAGCGTGCCGCTGCATCGCACGCTGGAACTGCAGGTGGCCGGCCGTGGCGACCACTACGACGACTTCGGCGAGGCGTTCTCGCCGAAGGTGGCGCTTCGCTGGCAGCCGCTGGACAGCCTGCTGCTGCGCGGCTCGTTCTCGCGCGGCTTCCGTGCACCCTCGCTGCCGGAGATCGCGCCGGGCCAGACCGTCAGCTACGGCTCGGTGATCGATCCGCTGGATCCGCTGCAGCCCGGCGGCAGCCGTGGCGTCACCAACATCCGCACCGGCAATCCGGACCTGAAGGCCGAACGCTCGCGCAACTTCAACCTGGGTGCGGTGTGGTCGCCGGATGGCGATACCAGCATCGGCCTGGACTGGTACCGCATCGAGCAGGACAACCTGGTCAAGCCGGACAGCGCGCAGTTCATCGTCGACAACCCGACACTGTTCCCCGGTCGCGTGCAACGTGATGCGCAGGGACGCATCCAGTTCATCACCAACCAGTACGCCAACCAGGGCGAACTGACCACTTCAGGGCTGGACCTGGAAGCCAATCGCACCTTCCGCACCGACGGCTGGGGCAACTTCACCGTGGCCGGCAGCTGGACCCACCTGCTCAGCTTCAAGCAGCCGCTGGTAGCCGGCCAGGCACCGTACGAAGGCGCCGGCAACAACCGCCACGGCGCGCTGCCTCGCACCCGCGGCACCACCTCATTGAACTGGGCGGTGGGCGACTGGAGCAGCACGCTGAGCCTGCAGTACGTGAGCGGTTACGACCAGCGCGTGGCGACGACGACCAGCAACCCGGGGCTGCGTGACCGCGTCAAGCCCTATCACCAGCTGGACCTGTATGTGGCGTACGAAGGCATTGCCAACACCACGCTGTCGCTGTCGGTGCTGAACCTGACCGACAAGGACCCGCCGTTCGACCCGGCTGGTGGTTCCAACGGTTTCGACATCAGCCAGTACAACCTGCGCGGGCAGTTCGTCTCGCTGGGGGCACGCTACCGGTTCTGACAGGCCACCTGTAGAGCCGAGCCCATGCTCGGCTGCTCTTCGGCAACAGGAAGCCGAGCATGGGCTCGGCTCTACAGGGGTGTGCGGACCAACGGTCCGCACCCACCGCATCACCGGCTCAGGTGCAGGAACTGCAGGTGCCGTTCGTACTGGCTGATGATGTCGTTGATGATCTGCTTGCGGCTGTAGCCCACCAGATCGTAATCCTGGCTGCCTTCGAACAGATGCACCTCGGCGCGGTAGTAGCGTTGGTTGCGCAGCTGCTGGGCGGCGAACGACGGGGTCAGGTAGCCACTCAGGATCACCCGGTACAGGAAATCCTGCTGCTCGCCGTGGTTCACCGTCAACTCCATGTCGCCGGCCTCGAAGCGCGTCGCCACGTCCCAGCCCTGCCCGCGCAGCTGCTCGGCCACCGCCTCCATCGCCGGCTTCACCGTGTCATCCATGAAGCGGTAGACCTGGTCGCGCACCGGGAAGTGCATGGCCTGGCTCAGGCGCTGGCGCCAGCCCTGATGATGGCGATCGTCTCCGATCAAGGGCGACGGCCGGTATTGCAGCGCGCGCTTGCGGTGCGACTCGTCGCTGAACGCGCGGGTCAGGCCCCACATCATCAGCAACAGGATCGCCGAGAACGGCAGCGATGCCAGCACCACCGCCGATTTCAATGCATCGATGCTGCCGGCCAGCAACAACCCGGCGGTCAGCACCGCGATCACCGTGCCCCAGAACACGCGCAGCCAGCGCGGACCATCGTCTTCGGGTGATCCACCATGCGACGACAGCGTGGACAACACCACCGCCCCCGAATCAGCGGAGGTCACGAAGAAGATGAAGCTCACCAGCACCGTTACCGCGATCACCGTGCGGCTCCACGGGTAGCCATCCAGCAGTGCATACAACACGGTCGGTGGGTCATCCACCGCCAGCTGTGCCAGTTGCTGCTGGCCGTGGTGGAGCACCTGGTCCAGCGCGCTGTTGCCGAAGATCGACAGCCAGGCCAGGGTGAAGCCGAGCGGGATCAGGAGCACCCCGAATACGAATTCGCGGATGGTGCGGCCACGTGAGATGCGCGCGATGAACAGGCCGACGAACGGCGCCCAGCCGGTCCACCAGGCCCAGTAGAACACTGTCCAGCCGCCCAGCCATTCCGGTCGGCCGCCATAGGCGTATACGTCGAAACTCTTGCCGACCACGCTGCCCAGGTAATCGCCCAGGTTCTGCATCAAGGTACTGAACAGGTACTGCGTCGGCCCGGCAAACAGCATGAACAGCACCAGCGCGATCGCCAGCAGCATGTTGATGTTGGCCATCCAGCGCACGCCCTTCTCGACGCCGGACACGGCCACGGCCACCGCCGCGCTCATCATGCTGACCACCAGCATGATCTGCACCAGGTTGGAGTGCGGAATGTTGAACAGGTGCGACAGACCGGCATTGAGGTGCAGCACGCCGAAGCCCATGTCGGCACCGATGCCGAATACGGTGGCGACGATGCCCAGCGCATCCACGGTGTAGCCGATCGGGCCGTTGATGCGCTTGCCGATCAGCGGGTACAGCGCCGAGCGCAGGGCCAGTGGCAGGTTGTGGCGATAGGCGAAGTAGGCCATCGCCATCGCCGCCAGCGCGAACACGCCCCAGCCGTGCAGGCCCCAGTGCAGGAACAGCAGCTGCATGGCCTGGCGCGCGCCAGCCTCGCCTGCGGCCGGATCGCCCTGCGGCGGCTGCAGGTAGTGGGTCAGCGGTTCGGACACGCAGAAGAAGAACAGGGTGATGCTGATGCCGGCGGCGAACAGCATGCCGGCCCAGGAGAGGTAGCTGAACTCCGGCTCGTCATGGTCGGCACCCAGCTTGATGCCACCGTACTTGGACAGCGCCACGCCCACCACGAACACCAGGTACAGGGTCATGGCCAGCAGGTAGTACCAGCCGACGTTGAGGGCGGCCCAGTCCTGTGCCTTGAGCAGAAGGCGGCCCGCGCCGAGCGGGAACAGGCTGACGAACAGCGCGAACGCCACGACAACGATCGCCGCGAAGGCGAACACAGGCCGAAGGGTACGCACCGGGGATTGTTGCGGCTCCAGTACTTCCATGGGGCGGCGTTCTCCGGTAGATCAAAGGGTTAGCCGACCGATTCTGGCTGAACCGCAGTGGACAGAGCATGAAGTTGCGGCCTGCGGTCGCAGGCCCGTCCGCTCATTCCGTGGTATCACGCGCGCGCCGGAGTGCCACCTTGCCCGCGCGGGCTGCGGCGCGGCCACGCGCATCCTGTCCGATCACGACATTACGTGCACCGCACACAGCTTGTTGCCATCCGGGTCACGCAGATAGGCCAGGAACACCTGGCGACCGGACATGTTGCGGATGCCGGGCGGATCTTCGATGGCGGTACCACCGTGAGCCACGCCAGCCTCCTGCCAGGCACGCACGGCCTCTGCGCTGCCCAGACTGAAACCGATGGTGCCGCCGTTGGCATGGCACGCTGGTTGCCCATCGATCGGCGCGGTTACACCGAACATCCGCCCATCCTTGAAGTACAGCAGCCGTCCCTTCTCGTCGAATACGCCCGCACGCGCGTCCATCGCGGCGAACAGCGCGTCGTAGAAGCGACGTGCGGCATCCATGTCGTTCGTTCCTACGGTGATGTGGCTGAACATGCGGGCACTCCATGTGGAAAACCGCAGTGTCGATGAGCAAGGGCGACTTCGCAAATCGCTGCACAATCGACGCCCTGCTCGCGACAAGGCGTGCTGCTACTTGGCGGTGCTGAGCAGCAGTACCGCCGCCGTGACCAGGGCGATGCCAACCCAGCCGATCGGCCGCAGGCGGTTGCCGAACAACAGGCGGCCGCAGCTGGCGGTGCCGATCACGCCGATCGCCCCCCACATCGCATAGGCCGTAGCCAGATCCATGTAGCGCACGGCCTGGCCCAGCAGGGCGAAGGCGATCCAGACCAGGACGATCGCACTGACGCCCCAGCGCCAACGACGGAAACCCTGCGACTTGGCCACCATCATGTTGGCGGCCACGTCGATCAGCGCGGAACAGATCACGAAAAACAGGGCCAGGGTATTCATCAGTGCACCTCCCCGAGGGTGACGCAGACGATGCCGACCACCGCCAACACCAGACCGGCCAGCTGCTGCAGCGACAGGCTTTCACCGAACACGGTGAGGCCGACCACGGTCAGCAGGGTCAGGCCAAGGCCTTCCCACACCGCGTAGGCCACGCCCACGGCGATGCGGCGCACCGACTGCGCCAGGAAGAAGTAGGACAGCGCCAGCGCGCCGGCCATGATCAGGTAGCCGCTCCAGCCGCCATCGCGGGCGGCATGGGCCATGAACGAGGTGCCGACCACCTCGGCGATGATCGCCACGGTCAGGCAGACCCAGGCGGCCAGCGCGCCACGGGCAGGAACAGTACGGGACATGTGAAGCTCCTTGCAGGGCGGGGACCGCGCCGCCTCTTCAATGGGTCCACGGCATGCGTGGAGGGTCCGGAACGCCCCGCAGACAGGGGCGACGGCGGCCAGTATCATCGCCTTTTACGGTGGTATCAAAATGGATTCCATCGACAGGAGCGATGGTTCAATGCCCTATTCCCCCGAATCCCTGCAGGCCTTCGTGGAAGCCGCCGCGCTGGGCTCGTTCTCGGCGGCGGCGCGCCGCCTGCGCAAGACGCAGTCAACGGTCAGTACCGCCATTGCCCATCTGGAGGCCGACCTGGGCGTGAGCCTGTTCGACCGCAGCGGGCGCTACCCCCGGTTGACCGAGGCCGGGCACCAGGTGCTTGGCCATGCCCAGGAAATCCTCGCCGCCGATGCCCGACTGCAGCAGTTGAGTGTGCGCCTGGCCGCGCCGGTCGAAGCGCGGCTGACCGTGGTGTTCTCCGACGTGTACCAGCTCGATCCGGAGCAGCACGTGCTGCAGCGCTTCGCCGAAGCATTCCCGGAGATCGAACTGGAATGGCTGGATGCCGAAGGCGATGACGTGCTGGAGCTGGTCGGCAGCGGCCGCGCCGCGCTGGGCCTGCTGCCGCAACAGGAAAGCTATCCGGATGGCCTGATGGCCCGGCCGTTGGCCCATCACAGCGAACTGTCGGTGTACGTGGCGCGCGAGCACCCACTGGCCAGCGCCGGCCGCCGCAGCGCCGCACAGCTGGCGCGGCACCGGCAGGTGCGATTGAGTGCGGAGGTCGATCAGTCCCACATCGTCACCGGCCTGGCCTGGACCGCCACCGACTATCTGATGGTGATGGAGATGGCCGAGGACGGCATCGGCTGGGCCGAGCTGCCGCGGGCACTGGTGCAGCGTTACGACTGCGGGCGACTGGTGGAACTGACGCTGCCCGGCTGGCCGCGGCGCATCCACAGCGACCTGCTCTGGCGCCGCGACGCGCCGCCGGGACCGGCCGCACTGTGGTGGGCCGACGCGTTGGGATGACACAAAAAAAGGGGACGGAGGGGATCAAGTCGTTTGTGGCACAAACGACTTGATCCCCTCCGTCCCCTTTTTCAGTTGCCGGCCAGCGGCCGGCACTACCGGTCAACGATGGGCGAGCGCGTAATCCAGCGCCGCGCACACCGCGGCCACCTGCGCGTCGTTGCACTGCTGCGGGGTCGCCCGGGGGCTGTCCGGGTAGACCTCGGTGGTGGTAGTGAACTTCGCACCGGTGATGCCCGCGCACAGTCCGAGCTTCACCAGCGGATACTCGATCACGCCGTGGGCCACCACCGGCGAGCCGATGATCTCGCCCTTGTCGTCGGCCGGGGCGATGTGGGTCACCTTTTCCACCGCAGCGATCACCGCCTGCTGGAAGGCCGGCTGCGGGTTCTCGCTGTCATCCACCAGGTAGAAGCCATCGGGGATCAGGCCCGGCTCGAACGGCTTGCCGTCACGTGCGGCCAGCGCTGGGCGGAACTCGCTCTCGTCGCTGTCGGTGGTCTCGTGCAGGTCGATGTGCAGCACGAACTGGCCCTTGTACGGCGCGATCAGCTCGATCACCGCCGTTGATTCACGCGCCGGGCCATCGGCGCGGAAGTTGCGGTTCGGGTCGATCGCATCGAAGTTCCAGCGGTTGATGCGCTCGAAACCCCACGGGTTCACGCATGGCGCCACCAGCAGGTTGGCCTTGCCGGCGTAGTCGGCGGCGTGCTTCTCAAGGAATTCCAGCGCGCCCATCACGCCGCTGGTTTCGTAGCCGTGCACGCCACCGGTAACCAGCGCGGCGGGCAGCGCCGGGTTCCAGTCGCGGCTGCGCAGGGCGAACAGGGTGTAGGTCTCGCCAGCGTAGTCGAGCTGGCCATAGGCCACCTTGTCGAAGCGCGAGCCCAGCGACTCGATCCGCGGCAGCACCTCCTCGTCATAGCGACGCAGGCGCTGCTGGCGGCCACGCCACAGCTCCCGTTCCGCCGCTCCCCACGGCTGGCCAGGGGTTCCGACGGGGTAGAAGGTGGCTTGGGACATGGCGGATCTCGGCGAGTCAGGAAGCAATCGCCCACTCTATCACCGGGGGCACAGGCATGAACCGGGGGCGCATTCCAATAGCGAATGGAATCAGCAATAATTCTCATTTACGACCTCCCACAACCCGCACCGATGCCCATCCACGCCCTGCAACCGGCCCGCCTGCCCCTGGCCGCTGCCCTCACCCTGTGCCTGCTTCCGGCCACCCGCGCCTTTGCCCAGGACAGCGCCACTACGCTGGACAGCATCCAGGTCTCGGGCAGCTGGCTCGGCACCGGCCTGCATGACAGCGTCAAGCGCTTTGCCGGCGCACGCACGGTGGTCGACCGCCAGCGCATCGAGGCAAGCGGCGCGGCCAGCATCGGCGATGCCATGCGCCGCATCCCCGGCGTACAGGTCACCGAAAACTCCGGCACCGCCGGCAGTTCCGTGTCGCTGAACATCGGCGTTCGTGGCCTGACCGGGCGCTACTCGCCGCGTTCGACGGTACTGCTGGACGGCGTGCCGCTGGCGGTAGCGCCGTATGGGCAGCCGCAGCTGTCGTTCGCGCCGACCAGCCTGTCCAACATCGAATCGATCGACGTGGTGCGCGGCGGCGGTGCAGTGCGCTACGGCCCGCAGAACGTGGGCGGCATCATCAACTTCAGCACTCGTGCCATTCCCACCAGCGCCGGCCTGCACGGCGAAGCCGGCGTGCGCTACACCGCCTACGACCATGGCGGTGGCGACAGCACCCAGTACAACGCCTTCCTCGGTGGCACCGGCAACAATGGCCTGGGCGCAGCCCTGCTGTACTCCGGCCAGGACGGGCGTGGCTGGCGCCAGGGCAGCGATGACCGCTTCAACGACCTGGCGCTGAAGTTCGCCTATGCCATCGACGAACAACAGGAACTGCGCGCCAAGCTGTCCTACTACGATGTGCGCTCGCTGACCCCGGGCGGCCTGACCCGTGCGCAGTACGAGGCCGACCCGTTCCAGAACACCCGCCCCACCGATTTCTGGAAGGGCCACCGCACCGGCATCGACCTGGGCTACACCAACACGCTGTCGGCCAACAGCGAGTTCGAGGTGCTGGCTTACTACAACGAGAGCACCCGTGCCAGCTCGCTGATCAACGCCGCCAACACCCAGTTGACCGTGCAGCCGCGCGACTACCGCGTGCTCGGCATCGAGCCGCGCTACACCCAGCGCCTGCATTGGGGTGCAAGCGTTCACGACATCACCGCCGGCTACCGTTTCCTGCGCGAGCGTGGCAACGACCGCAGCTACACCGTCACCCGCCGCACCGGCGTGGCCAGCGCCACCAACCGTTTCGACAACGCCACCGATGCGCACTCCTTCTACATCGACGACCGCATTGCGATCGGGCAGTGGCGGATCACCCCTGGCGTGCGCATGGAGTGGATCGACATGGACCGCCGCCAGGCCGGTGGTGCGGCGACGTTCAGCAGCCGCAACAACAAGGCCCTGCCTTCGCTCAACATCGCCTACCTGCTGACCCCGCAGCTGACCGTGTTCGGCAACTACACCACCTCGTTCGGGCCGGTGCAGAACATCCAGCTCAATTCGCAGACCGCCAGCAATCCGCTGAACCCGGAGGTGGCAAAGACCGCCGAACTGGGCGCGCGCTGGCAGGACGGTGCACTGCGCGCGGAAATGACCGTGTTCAAGATGCGCTTCGACAACCAGATCCTGCAGGTGCCGGGGATCACCCCGCCGACCTTCCAGAACATCGGCGCCACCGACCACAAGGGCGTGGAGAGCGCGGTGGAGTACCACTTCGCCGAGGACAGTGCGCTGGCCGGGTTGGAGCTGTACGCCAACTACACCTGGACCAAGGCGATCCAGCAGTCCGGTGACAACCGTGGCCTGGACGTGCCGTTCTACTCGCGCGACACCGACAGCGTCGGCGCCCGCTACGCGCTGGCCGGCTGGACCTTCAATGTCTCCAGCACCCACCAGAGCGGCCAGTTCTCCGACGCCGCCAACACCTGGGCCGAGAGCGCTGACGCGCGCGTGGGCCGCGTGCCGGGCGTGCGCCTGTGGAACGCGCAGGTGGCCTGGCAGGTGCCGGGCCTGGGTGACAGCGAGATCGCGCTGGGCGTGAACAACCTGGCCGACAAGCGCTGGTACACCCGCAACGTCGATGGCAACGCCGGCCGCATGGTGGCCGCACCGCGCACCTTCTACGTGCAGGGCCGCTACCGCTTCTGAAGCGGTAGCCGCCCGATGCAGTGACGGTGGCGATCACGGTGGCGGCGTATCATGCCGCCACCATGTCACTGCCTGTTTCGCCATCGCGCCTGCATTCGGCCTTCCAGGGCCTGCGCCTGCGGCTGCGCGGCAGCGACCTGTGGTTCATCGCACTTGCCCTGCTGGTCGGCCTGCTTGCCGGCTACCTGACCCTGCTGCAGTCCGGCATCGCACGCTGGCTGCAGGCCACGCTGTATGGGCTGGACGACGGCATGCGCCTGAGCTCCCTGCCCTCGCTGACCTGGACCGCGCTGCTGGTGCTGCCGCTGGGTGGCCTGCTGGTCGGCCTGGTCAGCCTGGCCGCGACCCGGCTCAAACGCCCCCTGCTCGATGCGGTGGAAGCCAATGCCCTGCACGGCGGCCGCATGTCGATGCGCGACAACCTGATCGTGCTGACCCAGACCCTGCTGTCCAATGGTTGCGGTGCCTCGGTCGGGCTGGAAGCTTCGTATACGCAGATGGGGGCCGGCACTGGTTCGCAGCTGGGCCGGGTGATGCGCCTGCGCCGCAACGACGTGCGCATCCTGGTCGGCGCCGGCGCTGCCGGTGCCATCGCCGCCGCCTTCGGTGCGCCGCTGGCGGGCGCGTTCTATGCGTTCGAGATCGTCATCGGCGCCTACACCCCCGCTGCGCTGGCACCGGTGGCGGTCGCCGCGCTGGCCGGCGCCTTCGTGGCCGACCAGGCCGGCATCGAGGCCTACCTGCTGCCTGCCGCTTCGACCATCGACGTGCGCGCCGCCGACTACGCCATCTACGGCCTGCTCGGCTGCTGCTGCGCGATGGTCGGTATTGTCATCATGCGGCTCATCGCTTCGATCGAGGGCACGGTCAAGCGCAGCCCGCTGCCTGCCTGGGGTCGGCCGGTGGTGGGCGGCCTGCTGCTGATTCCGCTGGCCCTGGCCAGCCCGCAGGTACTGTCGTCCGGCCATGGCGCCCTGCACCTGGACCTGACCACGCATCTGCCGCTGATCTGGATCGGCGGCCTGCTGACCCTGAAGTGCCTGGCCTCGGGCATCTCGCTGGGATTCGGCTTCCGCGGCGGCCTGTTCTTCGCCTCCCTGTTCATGGGCACGCTGGTGGGCGCGCTGTTCGCCGGCCTGCTGGCCATGGCCACCGGCGTGCCGGTAGTCGACGCCACCTCGGCCGCGCTGGCCGGCATGGCCGCGCTGGCCGCCGCCGTGGTTGGCGCGCCGATGACCATGGCCATGCTGGTGCTGGAAGGCACCCACGACTTCCTGCTGACCAGCGTGGTGATGAGCGCGGTGCTGGTCTCCAGCACGCTGGTACGGCAGTGGTTCGGCTACTCGTTCTCGACCTGGCGCATGCACCTGCGCGGGGAGACCATCAAGAGTGCCCGCGACGTGGGCTGGGTACAGAACCTCAACGCCGGCCGGCTGATGCGCAAGGGCGTGGCCACCGCCCCGGGTGATATCGATGCCGCCGCGTTCCGCCAGCGCTTCCCACTGGGCTCGGGCAGCCGGGTGATCCTGATCGACAGCGAGGGTCACTACGCCGGCATCGTGCAGATCCCGCGCGTCTACGGCGACGGCGTGAAGCCGGAGACCGTGATCGGCGAGCTGGCCGAGAACCGGGACGTATCGCTGTCGCCGTCTGCGGACGTGGTCAGCGTGATGCAGCGCTTCGACCAGACCCAGGCCGATGAACTGGCCGTGGTCGGCGCCGACGGCCAGGTGCTGGGCGTGGTGTCCGAAGCCTTCGTACGCAAGCGCTATGCCGAGGAACTGGACAAGCGCCAGCGCGAACTGATGGGCGAGCGCGTCGACGACACCGACTGACCCGGCAAAAAGGGGACGAAGGGGATTAAGTCGTTTCTGGCACTTCCGGGTATCCACGCATGGCGTGGATCTACTGTCACTTCGACCGGGTAGACTCCGGCCATGCGCTTCATTGAGACCTTCCAGGCCGGTCCTTTCGCCGACACCGTGGTCAGCCTGCTGGCCGCCTTCGTGCTGGGTACGTTGATCGGTGCCGAGCGCCAGTACCGGCAACGCACCGCCGGCCTGCGCACCAACGTGCTGGTGGCAGTCGGCGCCGCCGCCTTCGTCGACCTGGGCATGCGCATCGCCGGCAGCGCCGAGGCGGTGCGGGTGATCTCCTACGTGGTCTCCGGCGTCGGCTTCCTTGGCGCCGGCGTGATCATGAAGGAAGGCATGAACGTGCGTGGCCTGAACACCGCCGCCACCCTGTGGTGCTCTGCAGCGGTCGGCAGCTGCACCGGCGCGGACATGCTGGCCGAGGGCGTGCTGCTGACCGTGCTGATCATCGCCGGCAACACCCTGCTGCGGCCGTTGGTGAATGCCATCAACCGCATTCCGATCGACGAGGCAGCGACCGAAGCCACCTACGAGGTGCGCCTGAGCGTGGATGCCGACGCCGTGCCGCGGGTGCGCGAGCGCCTGGTCGATGCGCTGGAAGCGGCGCAGTATCCGGTGGGCGATGTGCAGGTGGTCGAGCACGCCGACGCGCCTACCGATGTGATCGCGGTGCTGGTCAGTACGGCGGTGAGTGCCGATGAACTGGACGTGGTGCTGGCACGGATGGAGCAGGTGCCGGGCGTGCTGCATGCCACCTGGGAAGTCAGCACCCGCGATTGATGATCCACGCGGGGCGTGGAGGCTCTTCTCTCATGCCCTCATCCGCTGCTGCGCGCGCAACAGTTTCCGGAACGAACTGCACGACCGGGCATCCTCCGCCAGCGGGCATGCCGCCGCGCGTTGCAGCTGACGGCGCACCCGCTGCAACCGGGTGATCTGCCGCTGCAGCACGTCGGCCTGCGCCAGCAGTGCCTCGCGGTCCAGTGAGATGCGTCCATGCTGCGACGGCAGTGATGCACCAATCTGCTGCAGCGAAAGGCCGGCCACCTGGCCAAGGCCGATCAAGGCCAGCCGTTCCAGCACCTGCTCGTCGTACTGCCGGCGCAGGCCGCGGCGCCCCAGCGCATGCAACAACCCCAGCTGTTCGTAGTAGCGCAGGGTCGAGGCCGGCACGCCACTGCGCTTGACCACCTCGCCGATATCCAGTTCACGCACAGGCTTGACCTCAAGTGACCTTCAAGCACCAAGCTATGGGCAACTACCCCGCGAGGCAAGGCCATGGCCAGCACATCTTCCATTGATCAGAACGCCCTGTGGAACGGCCCTGGCGGCCAGGCGTGGGTTGCGCAACAGGCTGTTCTTGACGGCCTGTTCCAGCCGATGGCTGACCTGCTGGTCACCGAACTTCCTGAGACCGTTACCGAACTGCTCGACATCGGCTGCGGCACCGGCGCCAGCCTGCTGGCCGCGGCCGCAGCGCGCCCCGGGGCACATTGCACCGGCCTGGACATCTCCGCGCCGATGCTGGCGCTGGCCCGCCAGCGCGCCGAGGCTGCGGGACTGGTCGCGGACTTCATCGTGGCAGACGCGCAGCGCCATCCGCTGCTGCCCGCGCGCTTCGACTGGATCCAGTCGCGGCTGGGCGTCATGTTCTTCGAGGACAGCCAGGCCGCGTTCGCCAACCTGCATCGTGCCACGACACCCAGCGCTGGGCTGCGCTTCATCGCCTGGCGCAGTGCCGACGAAAATCCATTCATGACCACGGCCGAGCGCGCGATCGGCGATGCACTGGATCTCCCACCCCGCGTACCCGGCGCACCGGGACAGTTCGCTTTTGCCGATGGCGAGCGCGTGCAGCGCCTGTTGCAGGCCGCCGGCTGGAATGACGTGGAAGTGGTTGCGGTGGACCTGCCCTGTTCGCTCGCCCGCGAAGACCTGCCGACCTATGTCGGCCACCTGGGACCGTTGGGACTGGCCCTGCGATCGATGCCGGAAGCCCGCGCGGCAGTGCTTCGCGAAAAAGCACTGGCCGCATTCGCGCCGTTCATCGAAGGTGACCGCGTTCGTGTGGATGCCGCCTGTTGGCTGATCCGCGCCCGCGCTTGAGAAAAGGGGACGGAGGGGATCAAGTCGCATATGCCCCGGTTGTGCCGGAAACGACTTAATCCCCTCCGTCCCTTTTTTTTGCTAGAGGGCCTCGCCGGCGTCGGCCAGGCGCGATTCGATCAGGGCGTACCACTGCTGCAGCACGTCGATCAGCATGTCCAGCTCGGCGTCGGCGCGCTGTGCGCGACCGCTGCGCAGGCAGGCCTGGGCTTCCTGCAACTGGGCCAGGAATCCGGCCACGGTGTCGGCCTGCAGGATCAGGCCCGGCAGGCGCCGCCCGGGGATGCGCACCACGGCATGATTGCCGAGCTGGCCGTACACGCTGAGCGTAGCTTCCGTCTTCATGGAGAGTGGCAGGAATTGGGCATTCATCGCGTGCACCGTTTGAAAACCTGAGCCGCAGGCAGGCGTGGACGACGGGGGAGACGTTGCCACGCCTGCCGGCGGTCAGGGGGGACTCGGAATGCCGGGGCACCGCCCCGGCGCAGGAAGGTCAATGTGGCTGTGCCATCCCGGCGATCTGCACGCGCCGGTTCGGTGCCAGGCAGGCAATCAGCTCGCGCCGGTTGCGCTGCTCGCACTGCACGATCGGCTCGGCCGCGCCGCGTCCCTCGGCACTGATGCTGGCTGCAGGCACGCCCCCCTGCACCAGCGCGTTGCGCACGGCGTCGGCGCGGCGCTGCGACAGCGCCTGGTTGTAGCTGGCGCTGCCAATGCGGTCGGTGTAGCCGGTTACCTTGATCGACTGCACCTGCGCGGCCTCGCGTACCTGCGCCAGGATGCCCTGCACCGCCTGCTGGCCTTCGGCGCTGAGTACCGCGCTGTCGAATCCGAACAGCGCGTCGGCCGACAGCCGCAGGGGCTGCTCCGGCAGCGGTGCCGGTGCCAGCGGCGCCGGTGGCCGCGGTGGTTCGAGCACGGCCGCGCACGACTCCGGCTTCCAATACCCGCCCTGCGCGACGCCCTTGCTGTCGAAGCGCACCTGGAACTGGCAGGTGAAGTATTCCGCGCCCTGCGCGGTGCGGAAATTGAACAGGTAGTTCCACTCGCGCACGCCCCACATGCCTTCATTGAAGTGCGGCGTGCCCAGCAGCGTGTACAGCTGCCGCTTGCTCATGCCCGGCGCGAAGCGGCGCAGGTCGGCGACGTCGGGATAGATGCCTTCCTTCAGCGAGGCCTTGGAGGCCTCCGGGAAGTGCACGGCGGTGGCGTCGGCAGGACCGTCGGCGGCCGGCGCATGGCTGCGGCAGGCGGCCAGCAGGCCCATCCCCAGGATCAGGCCCAGCGTGGCGGCACATTGGCCGGCGCGGGCGATGCGATGCTGTTTCATGTCGTTCCCCCTGTAGACGTTTCCGCGATGCCGGGCCGCGGGTGCGGCCCGGCGGCGGGGATTACCACTGGATGCCGGCACCGACGGCCACGCCGGCCTCGCCACGGCTGTTGGTCGAACCGCTGAACTTGTAGATCCAGCGGCCGCCTTCGGAGACACCGGAGATACCGACCGCCACGCCCGATTCGCCGTTGTAGCTGCCTGCGGCGATCGAGGCCATGCTGCGGCCCGCCTCGCTCGGCTGCGGCAGCGCTGCGGTGGCCATCGCCGACGCGATACCGGCCGAAGCACGATTGTCGGTCTTGCGCAGGTCGCGCTCGAAGCCGCCCATGCGCTCGTCGGTGTAGGCCTTGGACCAGTCCAGGGTCTGCGCCATGCCCGACTTCAGCTGGTCGACGTTGACGGCATCGGTGCCAGCAGTACCGGCGGCGACGTTGCGCACCGTGGTCGGGCCGCTGCTGGTGCTGCCCAGGGTGACACTGTTGTAGTTGGTCGCGCCGTTCACCGTGGTGTCGTAGCGGATCGTGCCCTGCTGCGAGGCCTGCAGCTGGCGCACGTTGACCGCATCGGTGGCCTGCGAGCCGTCTGCCACGTTGACCACCTGGCGTTCGGCACCGGCGGCACCGACAGAGACCGTGTTGGCCCGGTTCGCCACCGAACCCGCACCCAGCGCCACCGAGTTGTCGGCCTGCGCCTGCGAACCATTGCCCAGCGCGGTCGAGTTGGCACCGGCGGCAGTGGAGCCTGCACCACCGGCGGCCGAGTTGGCGCCGCTGGCGGACGGATCGGCCAGGTTGTTGGTGTTGTTGGCGCGGAAGCTGCCCGCCACGTTGGTGATGTTCTGGATCTTCTGGTCGGTGTACTTCTTCGACTCGTCGATGGCGTAGTTCACGCCGTTCTTCAGTTGGCCGACATTGGTCGCGTCGTAGGTGTCCGAGCCATCGGCTACGTGGGTGATCTTGCGTTCGCTGCCGGTGCTGCCGACCGAGACTTCACCGGCCGAGTTGCTGGCACCGGTCTGCCCGTAGGCGCCGGTGTAGCCGCTCTGTGCACCGACGCTGGCGACCGAACCGGCGCCCAGCGCCACGCTGTTGCCGGCACTGCTGCTGGCACCGTTGCCGACCGCCACGCTGTTGGCACCGGCTGCACTGGCCTGCGGACCGACCGCCACGGCTTCCGCACCGGCTGCAGTGGCTGCGGCCGCCGTTGAGTTGACCGCCAGGTATGCGCTGCCACCACCGCCATTGGTGATGCGCTGGTTGAGGACCTTCAGCGAGCCGTCGACAGCGGTGAAGGCAGCGGTGACGTTGTTGTAATCGCCGCTGGTGAAGGTGCCATCGGTGGCGATGCTGGAGATGCTGAACGTCGGCGCGGTCCACACGTTGGTGGTGCCGTTGTAGTCGGTGGTGCCACCGAAGTAGGTGGCGATGGTGCTGTTCGTGCTGAACAGCTGGTCGCCGGTAATGGCATCACTGCTGCCGGCCAGGATGCTGCCGGCGGCGACGTTGGTGATCTTCACCGCGCCGGTGCCGGTACCCGTCAGCGTCACGCTGTTGAGCACGTTGCCACTGCCATCGACGTCGTACTTCACGGCCAGCTTGTCGATCTCGCCGGTCT
Source organism: Stenotrophomonas maltophilia group sp. SKK55 (assembly GCF_057179845.1). NCBI lineage: Bacteria > Pseudomonadati > Pseudomonadota > Gammaproteobacteria > Lysobacterales > Lysobacteraceae > Stenotrophomonas > Stenotrophomonas maltophilia group sp. SKK55. Next base: position 138,138 of record NZ_JBXUHP010000059.1, on the reverse strand, counting down.
GGTCCGCGACGTTGGCCAGCGAGTTGCTGACCGCATCGAAGGCGGTACCGACGTCGTTGTAGTTGCCCTTGGTGATCGTGCCGTTGGCGGCGACGTTGTTGATCGAGTAGGTCGGTGCGGTCAGTACGCCGTTGGCATCGACCGTGGCACCACCGCCCAGATGGGTGGCCACCGCCTGGTTGGCGGCAAACAGCTGGGCACCGTTGATGGCCTCACTGCTGGTGGCACTGACCTGGCCCGGGCCAAGGTTGCGCAGCGTGGTGGCGGTGCCGGTCTGGCCCAACGTGGCGCTGGCGTAGTTGACGCTGCCGTCGCCGTTGAGGTCATAGCGCAGCGCGCCCTGCTCCGAGGCCTGCAGCTGGCCCACGTTGACCGCATCGGTCGCCGCCGTGCCGGCGGCCATGTTGGTGACCTGGCGCTCGGCACCGGCAGCGCCGATCGACACCGAGTTGGCACGATCGGCCAGGCTGCCGGCACCCACCGCGATGCTGTTGGCGGCAGTGGCGCGGGCATTGGTACCCACCGCGATCGAATCGGTGCCACTGGCCACCGCCTCAGTGCCGGTCGAGTTCACCCGCAGGTACTTGGTGCCACCGTTGCGGATGTCGGTGATCTGCGTGTTGAGGTTGACCAGCGAGCCATCGACTGCGGCGAAGGCATCGGTGGCATTCTCATACAGGCCCTTGGCGATGGCACCGCCAGTGGAGATCGTGCTGATCTCGAACAACGGTGCAGTAAAGATGCCGCTGGCCGGATCGAAAGCCGCACGACCACCGAAGAAACTGGCGATGGCACTGTTGGTCGCCGCCAGCTGGCCACCGTTGACCGCCTCCAGGCTGCCGGCGGTGACCGCGCCAGCGGCAAGATTGCCGATGGTGGTGGTGCCGGTGCCTGCGCCGAGCGTGACCCGGCGATAGTTCGGGTTGCCCGAGCCATCCAGGTCATAGGTGACCGCTGCGGAGGCCACATCGTCGATCAGACTGATGGCGCCCTTCAGCTGGGCCACGTTGACAGCATCGGTATTGGCGCTGCCCGCGGCAAGATTGGTGATCTGGCGCTCGCCACCACCGGCCGTGCCCACCGACACTTCGCCGGCCGAAACCTGCGGTGCGGTGAGGCCGTAGGCGCTGTAGCTGGCCTGAGCGCCGCGCAGTGCAGCGGAGCGGTAACCCAGCGCGACCGAGTTGGCCTGGTTCGAAGTGGCTTCGGCACCCAGCAGGGTCTGTCCGTTGGCGGTGCCCACGGCACTGTCACCGACGACAACCGAGTGGCCCATGCGGGCGGCATAGTCGGCCGTCGGCACGCCGGTCGGATTGCTGGGATCGTTCACGCCATCGCCGGGGAAGGCGACATTGGCATCGACCTTCGGCAGTTCATGGCGTGCATTGGCACCGATCACCACTTCCTTCGAACCGTTGGCGAAGGCGCCGTCGCCCATCAGCACCTGGTAGTCCTGCGCGGCGTTGACCGCCCAGCAGGAAATGTCGGCCAGGGCGATGTCCAGGCACTTGGCCGCCCACGCCGGCGAATCCTTCGGCAGCAGCAGGCCCAGCAGGCCACCCGGGTTGCCGTTGTTGATGTTGTAGATGTAACTGTCGGAGGTGACGCCACCGATCAGCGTCAGGTGCGAGCTGCCGCCGGTGACCGCACCGCCCAGGCCATTGAGCGTGCTGCCGACCGGCGACAGGTTCACCACCGGCAGGCCCAGCACGTTGACCGTCGAATAGGTCTGCATCACGTTGGCGTTGCTGAGCTTGAGATTGCCGTTGCTCAGGTAGCCGTTGCCGCCGAACAGGCTGGTGGTGGTCGGCCCGATCAGCTGGCCGACGTTGCCGACCAGACCGCCGGTGCCGATGATCAGGCCCGCATTCGGATCCGCCGGAGCCGGCGCCTTCGGGCTGGTCGGTGGAATCGCCGAGGGTTGGGTCAGGCCGAGGCTGCCCAGCGTGCCTCCCACCAGGCCCCCCACGGCGCTGCCCAGGTTGCCGACGGTGCCGTTGAGATTGCCGTTGAGCAGGTTGCCCACCGCGCTTCCGACACTGCCCAGCGTGCTGCCCAGCACGCCGCCCAGGTCGCCGGTGGGGCTGCCGGTAGTGCCGTTGAGAATGCCGCCCACGGCGCCGCCAACCGTGCCGACCGTGTTGTTGAGCGTGCCGCCCACTGCGCTGCCGATCTGGCCGACGGTGCCGTTCAGTGCGCCGCCCACTGCACTTCCAACGGTACCGACAGTGCCGTTCAGAGCACCACCCACCGCACTGCCGACAGTACCGACAGTACCGTTCAGCGCGCCACCGACTGCACCGACGGTGTTGTTGAGCGAGCCGCCCACTGCGCTGCCGACCTGGCCCACAGTGCCGTTCAGTGCGCCGCCCACTGCACTTCCAACGGTACCGACAGTGCCGTTCAGAGCACCGCCAACTGCGCCACCGACTGCGCCTACCGTGTTGTTGAGCGTGCCGCCCACTGCGCTGCCGACCTGGCCGACAGTGCCGTTCAGTGCGCCGCCCACTGCACTTCCAACGGTACCGACAGTGCCGTTCAGAACACCGCCAACTGCGCCACCGACTGCGCCCACCGTGTTGTTGAGCGTACCGCCCACTGCGCTGCCGACCTGGCCGACGGTGCCGTTCAGAGCACCGCCAACTGCGCCACCGACTGCGCCTACCGTGTTATTGAGCGTGCCGCCCACTGCGCTGCCGACCTGGCCGACGGTGCCGTTCAGTGCGCCGCCCACTGCACTTCCAACGGTACCGACAGTGCCGTTCAGAGCACCGCCAACGGTACCGACAGTACCGTTCAGCGCGCCACCGACTGCGCCGCCAACCGTGCCGACTGTGCCGTTCAGTGCACCGCCAACTGCGCCGCCAACTGCGCCCACCGTGTTGTTGAGTGTGCCACCCACTGCGCTGCCGACCTGGCCGACAGTGCCGTTCAGCGCGCCACCCACCGCGCTACCAACTGCGCCCGCGGCACCGTGAAGCGTCCCGCCGACAGCACCCACCGCACCACCGACCAGGTTGCCGACGCCCAGCGCGCTGTGCTGTGCGGCCACCGTCCCCTGTCCGGCCAGCTTCAGATTGCGATCGGCCACTACCTCCTGGCCGTCTGGCGCCTGCACGCGCACCTTGCCGGCGACGCCGGCATCGAACGCGGCACTGATGACACGATCATGGGTTTCACCCGGCAGTTCTTCCTTGGCCGGCAGCGTGACTGCCGCCGTCGCCCGGGCCTGGCCCTGCCCCTCGATGTGATGGCCAGCGACCGCCAGATGCGTGTCGGCCTTGCCGTCGACGGTGGCTTTCAGCCCAGGCAGTGATCCGGCGGCTGCACCGCTGAGGCCGGCGGCCGCCTGGGCACCCGTATTGATCGCAGCGACCTGGCGGCCAGCGATGCCGACCTTGGCCCTGGCGCGCGCATCGGCAGCAACGCCCAGCGGCGCCTGCGCGCCGGGCGCAACGTGCGCAGCCAGCGATGCATCCACCTGTGCCGCCCTGGCCGCAGCGTTGCCCACGCCAACATTGGCGCGGACATCAGCCGCCAGTGCCGGCACGGCCACCTGTTTCGGCACGGTGTTCGCTGCCAGCTTCACCTGCACGGTGGCCGGCAACACGTCACGTACCACCGGCAGCGACGTGGTGTTCAACTGCAGGCCCAGACGAGCATCCGCACTGATTGCGGGGCTGTTCTGCGCCTGCCGCGCGGCGGCAGCCAGGGCCACTTCCGCGTCAACCTTGACCGGCATCGGCTGCGCATACTTTGCCGCGAGTGCTTGCAGGTCACGCAGCGATTGATTGGTTTCCGAGGCCCCTGCGTGACCGCTGGCCAGCGCACACAGCAGTGCCAGGGCCAGGGCCGTGGGCATCAGCAGGAAGGCGCGCGGATCGCGTGCGGCGCTGCCGCCGCTGTCGCCGGTGGCCAGTTCCGAGGCCACAACCAGAGCATTGAGCTGGCGGTTCCATACACGCCGGTAGATGCGGTTCATGAGCATTTCCCCCGTAGGCGAACAACTGGAATGTCAGTGGACTTGCCGCTAGGCAGGTGACTGACATTTCAGCGGTTGCAACAAGGGCGGTGCACTTCAATCCGGCACGGCAATCGCGCATTCCGGCAAATCCACGGCCGGAATCGGCAGCCGGCTATGCATAAGCGGCAACACGATCGGCAAGCGGATACGCAATTCCGGCATAAACACCGCAAAAACCCTTGCCGGGCCTGGATCAGGCCGGTTGGCCGATCTGCGCGGGTGCGCGCATCAGGGTGTCGCGCGGCAGTTCGCCGAATACCTTGCGGTAATTGTCGGCGAAGCGCGACAGGTCCCACAGCCCGCAGCTCAGGGCGATCGCCTTCACCGAGCGACGGCTGGAGTCTGCCATCGACAGGCTGCGGCAGGCCGCGCACAGGCGCAGCATGGAGAGGTAGCGGTTCGGCGAGGTTCCAAACAGGTCCTCGAACGCATAGCGCAGGCCGCGCTCGCTGACGCCGGCGGCATCGCAGATCTCGTTCATGTAGATATTGCGACGCAGGTTGAGCCGCATGAAGTTCTCTGCACGCTGCGCGATCAGATAATGCGTGCGCCGCGCACGGGTGCAGCCCGGGCGATCCGCCGCACCGGCGCCCAGCAGGGCCTGCACATGCTCATGCAGCAGGTTCTCGGTCTCATCCGGCTGCAGGCCTGCACCCTGCCCCAGCTGCAGGTGCAGCTGCTGGTAATGGCGCGCCAGCGGCGCGGCGTCGCTGGCCAGGTTGAACAGCGAAAGTGCCTGGCCAGCAGGTGGCGTGCTGCGCAGGCTCAGTTCGGTCAGCTTGCGCTGGACGCGGGCCACCGGCACCAGCATCAGGGTCATGTGCGTGCCCGGGCTCAGGGTGAACTCACTGATGCCCTCCGGCATGATCGTCAGCGCCATGCCCGGCGAGAGCGGCACGCCGTGGCACCAGCTCATCGTTTCATCGGTTGCGTGCAGGTACCCCAGCATCGCCCAGTCCGGCGGCAGCATGAAACGGCCACGGCAATGGAAGCCGCAGCTGATGCTGCAGAACAGGGCTTCCTCGTGCACGCGCGAAGCGAAGGCCGCCCGTGGCCCGTTGCCATCCAGCAGCAGCAGTTCGACATCGCAGACGCGAAGCACGCCGCTCAGCGTGGCCAGGTCTATCGACCGAAGGCCACTGTCGTCGCTGTCCTCTACCCCACCATCGACCATGACAGTGTTGTCCCCCCGTTGATCCGCCATCCGCTGCGGCCCCCACTGCCTGACAGGGCGCGCAACGATCCAGAATCCATTTCCGTTGCCACGCCGGCGGCGCCGGCGTCGATGCGATCGTACAAATCTCAATGCAAGAGCTTGAATGCGAGTATGCCCAATAATCGGCAAAGGTAAACCCGCGGCGCTGAATGATGAAACGGGATACACAAGTGAAGAAAATGTCTGAGCAGGTGGCACGGTTTTCGCATGGAACCACAAGGCGAATCACATTATCTACACGACAATGAATCGTTTTGCCTGCGAACGGATTTTCGTCACAAAAACCATCTGGAATTTTCAGGCTTCCGGGGTTTCTGCCGAATTTGCATATAGGTTCCGGTTGCAGCCAACCGCCGTTCAGGCAAAGTCGACATTACGGTGATCGAGCCATCTGATCTGGCCGCACCCAGGGGGACAGCATGACCACGCACGCATCATTGGATGCCTCGACCACCGGCCCCGGGCCGTCCGGTCGCGACCGTGCGGCCAATGTCCCGCCTGGAAACGATCACCCTGCTTGAGCACAGCGGGCCTGTCCCGCCGTGCCTCCTCCGCCAGGACGCGCGGAGGCCCACGGACGATCCCGGCGGAGCCGGGCCACCGCCCAACGCAGGTGTACTGCATCCGCAGACAGGTAGAGGGAGACATTGGTCATGAACGCATCGATCCGCAAATTCCTGAAGGAAGAAGACGGCGTCACCGCGCTCGAGTACGGGCTGCTGGCTGCCGTGATAGCTGGCGTCCTGATTGCGGTCGGCAACGACCAGATCAAGGGGTTCTTCGAAACGCTGTTCAAGAACCTCTCCGCACTGGCCACCAAGGCGTCGGGCTCGACGACCTGAACGGCGACCGCGCGCGGCCGGCAGGGCCGCGACGGCGGGGCGCATGGAACCAGGCGAAGACCGTCCAGTGACGGACGATGGAGTGTGCGATGACAGTGCTGGGATTGTTGGCCATCGGCGTGTGCCTGCGGATCGCGATCAGTGATCTGTATGCCCGTCGGGTGCCCAACACCTGGCTGGTCGCCGCATGCGTGATCGCCACTGCGGTAATCGTGGTCGGCCAGTTCAGTGCGCCGCGCCAGCCGTGGCTGCCCCACCTTGCCGGCGCGGCGGTCGGCCTGTTGGCGCTGTTGCCGTTCCATGCCCTGCGCTGGATGGGCGCCGGGGACGTGAAGTTCTTCGCCGTGCTGGGCCTGATGCTGGGCTGGCAGGCGCTGCTGCCGGTCTGGCTGGTGGCAAGCCTCGCGGCTGGGTTGCATGCCGTACTGGTGCTGGCCGGTCGCCGCCTGGGCGTGCTGCTGCCCGGTCACCTGCAGATGCAGGTCAATCGCACCAGCACGCAGTGGCAAGCGCATCCGGTGCTGCGTGACATGCAGGCCGCCCGCCAGGGACGACGTGGCATTCCCTATGCAGCCTACCTGGCACTGGCCGCCATCGGCTGGGTGCTGGCCAGCATCTACGGAGGTGCACCATGAACATCCGCAGCCCACGCCTGCAACGCGGTGTCGCCAGCATCGAGTTCGCCCTGATGCTGATGCTCGGCCTGTTGCCGCTGCTGCTGTTCACCTTCTCCGGAGTGATGATCATGGCGGCGCAACAGACCCTGGCCACCGCATCGGCCGAAGGCGCGCGTGCCTCGCTGCGCTACGGCACCGCCAGCGAACGACGCACCGCCGCCTGCGTCGCCGCACGCACCTCGATGCAATGGTTGCTGCAGTTTTCCAAGCAGAACGTGGACTGCAGCGCGGGGGGCAGCAACGCCATCGTGGTGTCGGCACAGGCACCCTGCGCCGGTCTGGCCACGGCCCAGTGCATGACCGTGACGGTCAGCTACGACTACGCCAGCCATCCCTTCCTGCCCGGCACCGCCACGCTCTACAAGTGGGTGATGCAGGCCCCCATCCGCAGCGTCGCGGTCGCGCAGCTCGATCTCGGCAGCGGCAATTGATGATCGGTACTTTGGAGATGGTTCCATGCTCAAGTTGACCCGCATCGCTGCCGTCGCCCTGATCGGCCTGGCCGTGCTGCTGGCGCTGATCGCCTTCATGATCGGGCGCAAACCCGCCGCACCTGCAACGGTCGCGCCGGTCGCTCACAACGAGACCCAGGCGATCACCGTGGTCGAAGCCGTGGCACGCCTGCCTGCGGGCGAGCCGATCAGCGCCAACGGCCTGCGCCTGGCCCAGCGCACCGCACCCGTCCCCGGCGCCGCTACCAGCATTGCCGCCGTGACCGGCAAGGTGCCGGTGCAGGACATTGCCGAAGGCAGTGTGATCAACGGCAGCGCATTGGCTCAGGGCTTCTCGCTGCAGCTGCGGCCGGGCGAGCGTGCCCTGGCCGTCCCCGTGGACGAACTGGTCGGTGCCGGCAACCGCATCCTTCCCGGTGATTTCGTCGACGTCTTCCTCAACCTGCGCAACGCCCAGCCCAACATCAACAGCCCTGGCGAAGCGGCGCAGACGCGCCTGCTGCTGTCGCGCCTGCGCGTCCTGAGCTACGGCCAGCAGGACATCGTGCCGCTGGCCACAGAGACTACTTCCGACAGCGAGGCCGACACCCGCAACGACCCGCGCGCTGCCGACATCACCGGAAGTGGCAGCACGCAGAGCAGCAGCAATGAAGCGCCGCAACCCGCACGCAGCGCGGTGCTTGCGGTACCGGTGGCCGACGCCAACCGGCTGCTGCTGGGTGCGCAGCAGGGCAAACTTTTCCTGGCCCTGCGCAATCCCGCCGATACCGGCCTGCCCGACCTGGCGTTGTTCCCGCAATCGCGCGGAGTGATCGACCCGCTGCGTGGGCTCGACGCCGAACAGCAGCTCGCCCTGCAGCGGCCGGAGAACCACGCCTTTGCGGGTATCGACAGCGACGCGCTGGCCGGACGTGGCAGTGCACCGCCACGCAGCACCCCGGATGCACCGGCGCGCGCGCCGGCGTCACGTCGCAGTGCACCGCGCGCGTCGGGGATCGAGATCATCCGCGGCGACAGTTCCGCATCCCGTGCCTCCCTTTGACCTGCATCGAGTGCATCCATGACCGAACGTCGCCGCCGTCCACGCCTCTCCCTCCGCCAGCGCTGGCTGGCCCTGCTGCTGGTGCTGCTGGCGCCGGCAACGAGCGTGGCCGCCGATGACCTGGTGCTGCAGGCGCGCGAGCAGCGTCCCTGGAACCTGCCGGCCGACCTGGAGCGGGTGGCCATTGCCGACCCGGGTGTAGCCGACATCGTGATGCTGCGCGGGCAGCGCCAGGCGCTGCTGGTCGGCAAGACGCCTGGCACCACCACCCTGCTGCTGTGGCACCGCAGACAGGCCGAGCCACAGCGGTTGACGGTACGGGTGCAGAGCGCCGTACAGGGCGCCGCCAGCACCGGCGGTACCGGGCTGGTGTTCACCCAGCAGGACCAGCAGGGCCTCCTGCAGGGAAGCACCGACAGCATGCTCACGCACATGCAGGAACAGCGCACTGCGGCCATGGCGCTGGGCAAGGACGGGGTGCTTGCCGATGCGTCCACCATCAACAGTGGGGGCGTGGTCCAGGTCGAGGTCAAGGTGGTCGAGTTCAACAAGACCGCGATGAAGCAGATCGGCATCAACTTCCAGAACCGCAACGGCGGCTTCGCCTATGGCTTCGCGCGGCCCGGCACTGGCCTGCCCGGCAATACCGGCCTGCTGCCCGGCATGAAGGAAGGCAACAGCAGCAACGAGGCCGTGTCGCCGATTTCCTCGGCGTTCCGGCTGGTGTTCGGCTCGACCAAGGGACTGTGGAACGCCGATGTCGAACTGCTGCAGAGCAATGGCATGGCGCGCGTGCTGGCCGAGCCGACGCTGGTGGCACTGTCCGGCCAGAGCGCCAGCTTCCTGGCCGGCGGCGAGCTGCCGATCCTGGAGCCGCAGGGGCTTGGCACCACCACCATCACCTACAAGCCCTTCGGCATCGGCCTGACCGTGACCCCAACGGTGCTGGCGCCGAACCGGATCGCGCTGAAGGTGGCGCCGGAGGCGAGCGACCTGGACTACAGCAACGCGATCGTGCTCAACAACGTGCAGATTCCCTCGATCACCACCCGTCGCGCCGATACCACGGTCGAGCTGGGTGATGGCGAGAGCTTCGTCATTGGTGGCCTGGTCAGCTCCAACATCGTCTCCAACGTCAACAAGATTCCACTGTTGGGCGACCTGCCGATCATTGGATCGTTCTTCCGCAACTTCGACTACAAGCGCCAGGACAAGGAGCTGGTGATCATCGTCACCCCGCGTCTGGTGCAGCCGCTGGCACGCAACGCCGAACTGCCGCTGCCTGGCGAGCGCGAAGCCAAGCCGCATCTTCCCGAATGGGGGTCGTGGTTGCTGGGGCCGGTCAGCCAGGACCCGGTGCCCGGCTTCTCGCGCTGACTTCCATGACGCCTGCGGAACCACGCCCATGCCCTACGCCACCGCCCAGCCGCTGCATCCGCAAGGACCGCCGATGAACCTGGTCCTGTACGGCATCGACCGCGAACTGCTGCCCCGGCTGGCCGCCAAGCTGCCGCCGACCACCACCCTGCACTGGCAGGACAGCAGTGCGCCGACGTCTGCGCAGGACCTGCAACGCGGCCCGCAGAGCCTGGTGCTGCTTGACTTCCGGCCCGAGCACGCGGCTGCCTCGAGCGTGCTGGCACAGCAGCTGCAGCAGACCCAACCGGACCTGGCGCTGGTCGCGGTCGGCGCCACCAGCGCCGGCCAGGTCGAAGGCGTGGTGATCGCGCTGCGCGCCGGCCTGCGCGATGTGCTGGACCTGGACAGCGACAACGCCGGCATCGAGGCGGCCCTGCGGCGTGCGCTGTCACCGCGCCCGGTCGCGGTGGCGCAGCACGCGCACAAGGCGCGCCTGATCGTGCTGCTGGGCGTGCGCGCAGGCGTCGGCACCAGTACCCTGGCCGCACATCTTTCGGTGCTGGCGCAACAGACGCGGGCCCTTGCCCAGGGCGATGCAGTGCAGCAGGACGGCCTGCTGATGGAACTGGCACAGCCGTCCGGTGACCTTGCGCTGTACCTCAATCTCGACAGCCGCTTCCACTACGAGGATGCGCTGCGCAACGCCAGCCGCATCGACGCCACCCTCGCACGCACCGCGATGGCGCGCCATGACTCCGGGCTGGTGCTGCTGGACCGTGCCGGCGGCAGTGATGCCGTGCCCCCGTCCGACCCTGGCGCGCTGCTGCAGCGCCTGCGCGGGGTGTTCGCCAGCGTGCTGTGTGATGCCGGCGGCTGCCCGTTGCGGCAGCTGCCGCCGCTGTTGCTGGACCAGGCAGACGAAATCTGGCTGGTCACCGATGCGTCGATCGCCACGCTGGTCTCGCTGGACCAGGCGCTGAAGCATCTTGCAGGCCAGCGCGAGCGCGAGAAGCGCCTGCAGCTGGTGATCAACCGCCACGACGACAGCAGCGGCATGAGCCCGGAACAGATCGCACGCCGCTTCGAAGTGCCGTTGCTGGCGACATTGCCTGAACGACCGCGCGTGCGCCTTGCCGCCAGCCAGGGCCGCCTGCTGCTGCAGGATGCGCCGCGCGATCCCTACCTGCGTGCCCTCGCCCCGCTCGTGTCACGGCTGGACCCGGCTGCCTGCCCGGTCCAGCCGCATGGCCTGCGGGAAAGACTCTCCCTTGCCCTGGGTGGATCGCAATGGAAGACAAGGTAACCCCGTTCCCGCATGCCGTTGCCCGCCCGCTGCTGCACGAAAGCCCGGGCCACCTGCCGTTCGCACAGACCGAGCAGTACCAGAAGGTGCTGTCGGCCGCGCATGAGCACCTGCTCAACAGCATCGAGGACGAGCGCATCGACATCGATTCCTGGGCCCCGGATACCATCGCCCGCTGGGTGCAGGTACAGACCGTGGGCTTCATCCAGGAATGGCGCATCCCGATCAACGAAGAAGAGATGCAGGTGGTTGCCGAGGGCCTGGTCAAGGAGCTGACCGGTTTCGGCCCGCTGGACGACCTGCTCCACGACCCCTCCATCGAAGACATCCTGATCAACGGTTTCAAGGACGTGCACGTTTCGCAGGGTGGCCAGCTCCGGCGTGCCACCCAGCGCTTCACCGATGACACCCACCTGCTGCGCATCCTGCGCCGCATCCTCGCGCCGCTGGGCCGCCGGCTGGATGATTCCAATCCGATGGTCGATGCGCGCCTGCCCAACGGCGGCCGCCTCAACGCGATCATCTCGCCACTGGCGGTGGACGGGCCGATGGTGTCCATCCGCAAGTTCCGCAAGGACCCGTTCACCCCCGACGAACTGCTCGCCAAGGGCACCTTCGACGCACCGATGCAGGCCCTGCTGAAGGCAATGGTGCTGGGCCGATGCAACATCCTGGTCTCCGGCGGCACCAGCTCCGGCAAGACCTCGCTGCTGAACGCACTGGCCAGCTACGTGCCACCCAGCGAGCGCGTCATCACCGTGGAGGACACCGCCGAGCTTTCGCTGAACCATCCGCACGTGGTGCGCCTGGAAAGCCGCATCGGTGGCGCCGAGGGCCAGGGCGCGGTCAGCATCCGCGACCTGGTGCGCAACAGTCTGCGCATGCGCCCGGACCGCATCGTGGTCGGCGAGGTGCGTGGCGCGGAAGTGCTGGAAATGCTGCAGGCGATGAACACCGGCCATGACGGATCGATGGCCACCATCCACGCCAACACGCCGCGCGACTGCCTGTACCGCATCGAGATGCTGGCAGGCTTTGCCGGCTTCCAGGGCAGCGAGGACAGCCTGCGCCGGCAGATTGCCAGCGCCATCGACTTCATCGTGCAGATCTCGCGGCTGGGCAGCGGGCGCCGGGTGCTGGTCTCGATCACCGAGATCACCGGGGTCAGTGACAACCTGATCACCACCCAGGAAATGTTCCGCCACGAGGTGCAGATCGACGCCGCCGGCCGCGAGACCGACCGCTGGATCGGCCTGGGCTTCCATCCGCACTCGCACAAGCTGGAGCCGTTCCGCCAGCAACTGCGTGAATCGCTCTACGGGGACTTCTGAGCATGGGCACCGGCCTGCTGCTGGGCGTGTTGAGCATCATCTCGGTGCTGCTGGCGCTGGCCGTCTGGCTGTGGGGCACCGCCGCCAGCCGTGAGCAGCGCCAGGCCTCGCTGCAGCATGCCGAGCAACAACTGGCGCGCGGCAGCGCGGCCGGCGCAGTACCGGCCGGGCCTGCCGTTGCGGCGGCCAACGATTCGACCCGCCCGGCCAGCACTGGGACCCGCGTACTGCCGTGGGACGGTGTCCTGCAGCGCGCCGGCCTTCAGCCGGGCTGGAAGCTGCCACTGATGCTGCTGGTGCCGGGACTGGTGCTTGCGGTCGTGGCGGCGATGCGGCTGGGCACGGCCTGGATGTTTCCGCTGACCCTGCTGCTGTACCTGCTGGGCTGCTGGCTGTGGGTGATGCGCCGGATCACGAAGCTGCGCGCGCAGCTGCTGCACCAGATGCCGGACTTTCTCGACAACCTGGTCCGCCTCACCGCGCTGGGCAACAGCCTGCAGGCCGCGTTCCAGGTGTCTTCGATGCAGACCAGCGCGCCACTGCGCGGCCTGCTCGACACCACGGTGCGCTATGCACGCAGCGGCATGGACCTGGATCGTGCATTGAGCCTGGCCGCGCAGCCGTACCGGATGGACGTACTGAAGGTGCTGGCAGTGGTGATCGGAGTGAGCGTGCGCATTGGTGGGCGCGCCGACCAGATCCTGCAACGCATGGGCGATTTCATGCGCGACCTGGAACAGGCCCAGCAGGAACTGGCGGCCACCACCTCGGAAACACGGATGTCGGCCTGGGTGCTGGGGCTGCTGCCACCCGCCAGTGCGGTGCTGATGGCGATCTCCAGCCCGGCGTTCTTCCAGCCGGTGCTGCACGACCCGCTCGGTCACAGGATCCTGCTGATCGCACTGGGCCTGGAACTGCTCGGGGCGTTCCTGCTGTACCGCCTGGCCAAATCGCTATGACCGCCCGGAGCCGCCCCGGAGGTGCCCGATGAGCGCCAGCGCCTGGTTCGCCCTTTCGCTGCTGGTGCTGGCAGCCGGCGTCGCCCTGCTCGGTATCGCCGGCTGGGTACGCAGCCATCGCGAGCACCGCACCTCAGCCACACTGAAAACCGCCCTGCAGCCGCGTGAAGAAGGCCGCGACACCGAGGCCACGCGCCGCGACTCGCTGGGCTGGATCGAGCGCTTCGGGCGCTCGCTCAGTGGCGGCCGCCTGGAGGCCGCGCTGCTTGCCAGCGAAGACAAGCTGCTGTTGGACCTGGCTGGCTAGAACACGCGCCGCGGCACCGCGATCTATCTCGGCCTGCGCCTGCTGCTTGCCCTGTTGGTGCTGGCGCTGGCGCTGGCGTTCAGCAGCGCGCATGGGCTTGCCAAGGTGATGGTGGTGATCGGTGCGCTGGCGGCCGGGCTGCTGCTGCCGAAGTTCGTGCTGTCGTCGTGGGTCAAGCGCCGCCGCCGTGCGGTCGAGAACGAGCTGCCCCTGCTGATCGACCTGCTGCGCCTGCTGCAGGGCGTGGGCTTCAGCATGGACCAGAGCCTGCAGACGCTGGGCGACAAGCTGCGCGATGCATTGCCGGTACTCGGCGGCGAACTGCAGGAAGCCAATGTGGCCTATACCCATGGCCGCACGCGCGCACAGTCATTGCGGCGGCTGAGCGAGGTCTACGCCGATGATGACCTGGCCAGCCTGATGCAGTTGATCCTGCAGGTGCATGCGCACGGCGGCGCAGTGCAGGAGCCGTTGCGCCAGTTCAGCCTCCGCCTGCGCGAACAGCGCCGCAACGCGTTGAAGGAAAAGGTCGGCAAGCTCTCGGTGAAGATGACCGTGGTGATGATGCTGACCCTGTTGCCGGCACTGATGCTGGTGCTTGCCGGCCCGGCGCTGGTCGCGCTGGCCACCACCCTGTCCAAGATGGGATCTCCCTGATGCCTGCCCTGCATACCTCCTGCCTGCTGCTTGCCGTCACCCTCGCCGCCCTGGCCAGTGGCTGCGCCTCGACCACGCCGAAGTATGTGCGGGCGCCCAGCCTTGCGCCGCCGGAACCCGATCCGCAGGACAGCCGCAACGCCTATCTGGAGCTGATCGAACGCATGCAGCAGCAGGGCGCCTGGTATGCCTCGCTGGCCCATGTGGAGGCCTTCCGCCAGCGCTATGGTGATCGTCCTGCCCTGCGCCTGCTGCAGGCCGACGCACTGCGTGAGACCGGCCAGACCGACGCGGCGGTCGCGCTGTATCGCGCGCTGTCCAGCGGGCCGCAGGCCGCGGCGGCCGCCCATGGCCTGGGCCTGATCGCTGCACGCCGCGACGACGACGCCGGCAGCGAACAGGCGCTGGCGCGCGCCACGCAGCTGCAGCCCTTGAACACCGACTACCTGGGCGACCTGGGCTATGCACGGCTGCGTGCCGGCCAGTTCGATCAGGCCCGCGAGCCGCTGGCCAAGGCCCTGGAACTTTCACCGGGCAACGCCAAGGCAACGGCCAACCTTGCACTCTGGGCGGTACTGCGCGGCGACCAGGCCACGGCGGAGCGGCTATCGGCACAGGCCAGCCTCAACGAGGAAACGCGCCGAAGCATCCAGCAGCAGGCCCAGCAGATCCGGACGCGCCTGCAGCAACGACAGGCCGCTGCTGCAGCCAATGCAGCCACACCTGCACACACGGCCAGCGTCGAGAGTGGCGCTCGTGCATCGGGCGGCGCACGGCTGGCGGGCGAACCCCACCGCGACCCGCGCGACCAACGCGATCCGCAGCGCCTGCCACCCTCGATGCTGGAACGCTTCAGCGCCACCGACCACCCGACCGGAAGCACACCATGACCACGATGCGCCAGATCCGACGCCTGTTGCCCGTGCTGTGCTGCCTGCTTGTTGCCGGTGCCGTGCAGGCGCAGCAACAGCCATTGACCGGACAGATGCTCGGTGGCCCCTCGCCGTCGCCAGCGGGCACGGCGCCGATGCAGGCCGAGCCGCTTCCCACCGTGGAGTTGGCCGCACCGGCCGCATCCGCCGAGGTGACTGGGGCGCAAGCGTCGACCATCGCAACCGACGTCGCACCTCTTTCAGCACCGCCCGCCGCACCGCGTGCACGCCTGCCCAGCGGCGAGGCGACCCGCAATCTGTTCCGCCTGCAGGCCTCCGGGCAGCAGGCCGGCCAGCGGCTGCCGATCCTGGGTGACCAGGCCACGCTGAGCTATGCGCGTTACCTGAAGAGCTTTGAACACGAGATCCCGGACTTCTTTGAGACCGATGTCTCCCGGTCCAAGGACGCCTCCTCCTCCGGACGCTGAGGTCGGCCATGAAACGCCCACGCCAGTTCAGTTTCAGCCGCGCACGCGGCGGCATGTCGGTCACGATGATGCTGGTCATGCTGGCGCTGTTGGCCATGCTGGGCCTGATCGAGATCGGCTATCTGTTCTGGGCCAAGCGTGATGCGCAGAAGGTGGCCGACCTTGCCGCACTGGCCGGCGCACAGCGGCTGGAGCTGTGCAGCCCGGACAACAGCGACAACAGCGCTGCCCGGCAGAATGCGGTGGCCCAGAACGGGTTCGCAGGCACCCTGCAGATCCGCTGCGGCAACTGGAGCGCCAGCCGTGGCACCGGCACCCGCTTCGTCACCAGCGTCGATGCCAGCAATCCCCGCAATGCCGTTCAGGTAATCGCCGAGCGCAGCGTGCTGCCCTTCTTCGGGCAGACTTCCAGCCTGCCCACCGTGAGCGTGCAGGCCGTGGCGCGCCGTGCCGAACCCACCGCGGTGTTTGCGGTCGGCTCGCAGCTGCTAAGGACCAATGGCGATTCAGTGCTGCTGTCCACCCTGCGCCTGGTTGGCCTGGACGTCACCAATGCCACGGTGCTGTCCTATGACGGCCTGGCGCAGGCCAACGTGACTCCGTCCGGCCTGCTGAAAGCGCTCAACATACCGGTAAGCGCCAACCTCAGCGTGGCCGACTTCAATCGCCTGCTGTCGGTCAACAAGATTTCGCTGGCACAGCTGGTCGATGCTACCGCCACCGTGGTCGGCCGTGACTCCGCAGCGGGGGTGCAGCTGCGCGCCCTGTCCGATCTGGTTGCCACCCAGCTGGACATCAACAAGCTCAACATCGTGCTTGGCAGCCAGTCCGGCGGCGGTGGCCTGTTTGCCGAAGTTGTCTCGCCCGACGGCACGGTCGGCAGCGCACTGGAGTCACAGATCAACGTGCTCAACCTGATCAGCACCGCGATCTCCATCGCCAACAATGGCAACGGTGTGGCGGTCAAGGGACTGGACCTGCTGGGCATCAGCATCCAGGCAGGCGTGGTCGAGCCGCCATCGATCGCCATCGGCGGTGTCGGCAGCCGTGCCTACAACGCGCAGGTGCGGCTGATGGCGGACGTGGACAGCAACAACCTGTTCGCGCTGGGGCCGCTGCTGAACCTGCTTGGCACGCGCCTGCACCTGCCGCTGCACGTCGACGTGGCCAACGGCATGGGCACGCTGACCGGCATCCAGTGCGGCGGCAATCCACCCAAGGCCACGATCCAGGTGGACTCGTCGGTGCTGCGCGCCTGCGTCGGCAATGTCGACCCTGCACAGCGCTTCTCCAAGGCCAATGTCTGCGACGCCACGCTGCAGGACGAACAGCTGCTGAAGCTGCTGGGCCAACCATTGATCAACGACAGGATTACCCTGCCTGCCCTGACCAGCACGCAGACCCTGACCCTGGCCGCCGGTGAGACCGGCTCGACCCGGTTCAACCCGCTCGCGATCGGTGACGCAGTGTCGAGCCTGGTGAACGAACTGCTACGGGTGCTGTCGGGCATGCTCAATTCGCCCAAGCAGGGCATGAACGCCAACGACACCGCCAAGGCGCTGGCCGATCGCTACCTGCAGGCGGCCTTTCCGACTGGCGGACGCTACAACGTCGACCAGGTCATCCCGCTGCTGCGCGATGGCGATCCGGCACGCAATCTCGCCCCGCTGGGCAACTGGACGGTGAAGAATGGCGTCCCCAAGCCCTGCCTGCTGGGCCTGACCACCTGCTGGGAAGACGGTTCGGTGTGGACCGGTTACAGGACGACCGTCACCGGCCAGGGCCTGGGCCTGCTCGATGGCCTGCTTGGCTCGCTGGTCGGCGGCCTGCTGATCAACCGCTGCGACAGCCTGCTCGGCAACCTGATCGATTACAACGGCTGCGTGCGCAACAATCTGGCGTCGTACATCCAGACCGCACCGGCCGGCTTTCTCGATGGTGCCGGGGGAACGGGTGTCACCAACCCCGATGGCAGCGTCAGCTGCAGCGGCCTGCTGTGCACCGTGCTGAAGCCGATCCTGGCCGCACTGCGGCCGGTGCTCAACAGTGTCGGCACCCTGCTGACCAACCTGCTGGCCAGCGTGCTGGGCCTTGAACTGGGCCGGACCGACGTCAACGTGCAGTCGATCCAGTGCAGCGCCGCACAGCTGGTCTACTGACCCGTGACGGGCGCCCTTGGCGGCGCCCACACCCATGCTAGACTCCCGGCGGGGAACCACCTTCATATCAACCCACACTCATCCGTGGATGGTCTAGACATGCGAGAAACTTCAGGGGGCGCGGTCTTTGCCCGGCACGCGCGCAGCGCGGCAGTGCTGGCCGTGGTCATGATGCTGGTGGCACCGGCAGCGATGGCTGCACGTGGCGACCGTGAGGCGGCAGCCGAACCGGCGCGCAGCGCGCCGGTGGTGCGCAATACCGTGGACGAACTCAAGCAGTTGATGGACTCGCGCCAGCTGACCGAGCTGCGCACCACCTACAACGGCAACTACGGCGCCAGCCTGCTGTTCAATGCCAACACCCTGACCTACTACGTCGCCCTGTTCCAGGAGAAGAACTTCTGGCGGGTGATCAAGACCGATGCGGTGGACAACGCCGAGCGCGTCTACCGCACCTTCGCGCAGCAGTCCGAGCAGCTGGCCCAGGTCTACATCGACACCACCCGCCTTGAAGCCGGCAAGCGCTACACCGAGCGCCTGGTGGCCTACAACGAGGAACGCCTGCGTACCCTGCAGCAGGAAATGGAACAACAGCAGGCGCAGTCGGCCCAGGTCAGCGCCGCCCTGCAGCAGGCCCAGCAGCAGGCCGTGAGCCTCAGCACCGACGTGCAGAGCACCAACAGCCAGCTGGACGCCCTGCAGCGCCGCATCCAGATCCTGCAGGCCGAACAGGGCAACCCGGAGTTGAGCCTGCCCAAGCCGGACAGCGTGCCCGCACCGGCCGCCGCCAGCGACGGTCGCTGAGAGCTGCACTCACGGTACTCCACGCGACGGCGGCCCTATGGCGCCGTTGTCGTTTTCGGCACTTC
The DNA here is from genome assembly GCF_057179845.1 of Stenotrophomonas maltophilia group sp. SKK55. Lineage (NCBI taxonomy): Bacteria > Pseudomonadati > Pseudomonadota > Gammaproteobacteria > Lysobacterales > Lysobacteraceae > Stenotrophomonas > Stenotrophomonas maltophilia group sp. SKK55. Next base: position 119,581 of record NZ_JBXUHP010000059.1, on the reverse strand, counting down.
AGCGCCCCCGCGTCACTGGCAGGCGCCGTAGACCGCGTCATCCAGCTGCCGGCGCTGCACGAAGTCCAGGCGCCGACGCTTGAGCAACGCCTGCTCGCGATCACGCCGGGCACGCTCGCAGGCCGCCGCATCCGTGCTGATCGTGATCAGCGCACCGTGCGCCCGCGCCGCACGCCGTGGCCGGGGCGATGGCTTCGGTGTCGAGGCCGCTGGCGCCACAGCGCCGCGGGACAATGACTGCTCCGCGGGCACGTCCCAGCGCCATGCGGCACGCCCCTGGCAGGGTGTCTGCTGGTAGACCGGGTGCGGTCCATCCACGCACTTGTAGACATGGGTCTGTGCCGGCGCTGCCATGGGCAGCAGCAGGCACAGCATCAGCGACCATCGCATGGCGGGCATCCGTGCGTTCCTGTGGCGGGCTGCGCTCATCCTCGGCACACGGCTCCCGTCCTGCCAGAGCGATACGCGTCACATCCGATGCAATCCAGCACAGCCGTGCAAGTCGGTCGCCTGCGCCTGCGCTGTACTGCCGAAGGCACCGGCATCCTGCCGAAGCCTTCCCTCCCTTCCGCCAAGGAACCTGCAATGAGCAACTTCGTCACCGTCGCCGATGGCGCCCGCATCTTCTACAAGGATTGGGGCACCGGCCAGCCGATCGTGTTCGCCCACGGTTGGCCGCTGTCTTCCGATGCCTGGGATCCGCAGATGCTGTTCATGGGCCAGAACGGCTTCCGCGTGGTCGCCCACGATCGCCGCAGCCACGGACGCTCCAGCCAGACCTGGGATGGCAACAACATGGACACCTATGCCGATGACCTGGCCGCGGTGATCGAAGCGCTGGACCTGAAGGACGCGATCCTGGTCGGCCATTCCACCGGCGGCGGTGAAGTGGCCCATTACATCGGCCGCCACGGCAGCGCGCGCGTGGCCAAGGTGGTGCTGGTCGGCGCCGTGCCGCCGCTGATGCTGAAGACCGCTGGCAACCCCGCCGGCACCCCGCTGGAGGTCTTCGACGGTATCCGCAAGGGTACCGGCGGCGACCGTTCGCAGTTCTTCAAGGACCTGACCACCCCGTTCTTCGGCGCCAACCGGGATGGCAACAACGTTACCCAGGGCATGCGCGATGCGTTCTGGCTGCAGGGCATGCTCGGTGGCGTCAAGGGCCAGTACGACTGCGTGCACGAATTCTCGGAAGTGGACTACACCGAGGACCTGAAGAAGATCGACGTGCCGGCGCTGGTCGTGCACGGCGATGACGACCAGATCGTGCCGTTCGATGCCTCGGCCAAGCTGTCCTCGCAGATCATCAAGGATGCCGAACTGAACGTGTACCCCGGTGCGCCGCATGGCCTGACCATCACCCACGCCGACCAGTTCAACGCCGATCTGCTGGCATTCGCACGCAAGTGAGGTATCGCGGCGGCGCCGCAACGGTGCCGCCGCCCCTTCGGTAGTGCCGGCCGCTGGCCGGCACCCCGATCAATCCATCGCGATCCTGCGCAGCCGGCCAGCGGCCGGCTCTACCCGCGACGGCTCAGATGTCGGCATGGTGATGTGGCACGGAGGCGGGCAGCGGATCATGGCCACCCACGAAGTGGCGCACCACCGGCGCGCGCTCTCCCCGATGCAATCCGCGTAGTTCTTCCTGGATCGCCTTGTCGTCGGCGGTGATGCGCTCGTGCTGGCGAAGGTGCTCCAGCCATGACGGGGTCACGAAATACTCAAGGTGGATTCCCGGTGTTGCCACGTCTTCGACTACGCCCCAGACCACCGCACCGTCGCGACGACGGATGGATCCCATCGCGCGCATCTGCGCCTGGAACGCGGCACGATCAGCATCATCGATGCGGTACTCGATGGTGACCAGCACCGGGCCTCGATCGTTCGACACCGGCACCGACAGCTCGGGTGCCGGCCAGTGCCCGGCCGGGCGCAGGTTCAGGTCTTCGGTGCCGGCGATGCGCACGCGCCACACCAGCAATCCACCGATCACCGCACCGGCCGCTGCCACCAGCAACGCCAGTTCGGGCGAGGTGCGCTGAGCGAGCGCGCCCCAGCTCAGGCCGCCGGCGGCCATGCCGGCAGAGAACACCATGATGTACAGCGCCAGCGCACGCGCACGTACCCATGCCGGAACCGCAGTCTGCGCAGCGATCTGCAGCGACGACAGCACGGTGATCCACGCAAATCCATTCACCAGCATCACCGCCGGAAGCACGTACCAGCTGCGGGTCAGCGCCAGCCCGACCAGGCTCAGGGCCAGCGACAACGTCGCCAGCAGTACCAGCAGGTCGCGATCCAGCTGTGCGCGCAGCTTCGGCAGCAGCAAGGCACCGCCCACTGCACCGATGCCGATGCAGCCCAGCAGCATGCCGTACTGCCCCGCCCCACCCTGCATCTGCCCACGCACCACCACGGGCAACAACGCGTTCATTGCCGCGGCGAAGAAGAAGAAGCCGACCGACTTGATCAGCACCGCCTGCAGCCGTCCGGCACGGCTGGCGTAGCGCAGGCCCGCTTTCAATCCGGCACCGAAGCCTTCCGGCGGCAAGCTCGACTGCTTTGGGTCGCGCTTCCAACCCCACACCACGAACAGCATCGCGGCGAAGGTGATGGCATTGAAGCCGAACGCCCAGACCGCACCCAGCTGGGCGACGATCACGCCACCGATGGCCGGGCCGATCGAACGGGCGATATTGATGCCGATCGAGTTCAGCGCCACCGCCGAGGCCAGCATCGGCTGCGGCACCAGTTCAGAGACGATGGCGGCCTGCGCGGGCATTGCCATCGCCGCACCACAGCCCATGCAGAAGGTCAGCAGCACCAGCAACTGCGGGGTCAGCAGGTCCATCGCGGTCAACGCAGCCATCGCGGCGGCCACCAGCAGCATCCAGCCCTGGGTCGCCAACAGGTACTTCCGACGATCGACAATGTCGGCCAGGGTGCCGGCAGCGAGCGCCAGCAGCACGATCGGCACCGTGGTGGCCGACTGCACCAGGGCCACCATCAACGGCGAACCGGTGCGCTCGGCCATCACCCAGGCGGCGGCCACGTCATTGACCCAGGTGCCGATGTTGCTGGCCAGGATCGCCAGCCAGATCGAGCGGAACATCTGGATCTTCAGCGGGGACCAGGCCCCTGCGGCCTGTGCGGGGGGTTGCGACGCGGGTGCGTTCACCATTGCCATGCTCCAACGATCGAGGCGAACAGCGTGTCCTGGCCTCCAGCCTGCTTCAGTGCAGGACCGGCGTCGACCCAGGCCAGCTGCAGCTGCCATTGCCAGTGTTCGCTGGCCTGCCAGCGGGTTTCGGATTTGTACTGGGTGCCGATGCGGCGCGCGCCACCGGCGCTGCCCGGCAACGCCACCAGCGGCGCCGGCGTGGTGTAGACCGCATCGGCACGACGATGCTTCCAGGCCATCTGTACGCCCAGTTCCGTCGTCACCGCGTCGTGCAGGCGCAGGGCCAGTGTCGGCTGCAGGTCCATCAGATTGGCCGGGGCCAGCAGGCTGGCCTCGCTGAAGTAGGCCGATTTCGGGAACAGTGCATTGAAGGTGCCCAGTCGCCGGTCGTGCAGGTTGCCATCGCCACTGGCGATGTCGGCCTTCAGCCCCAGCCGCGGTTGCAGCGGCCGCTCCGTCCAGCGCCAGCCGGTGTCGGTCGCCAGCGTCCAGGCACGGATGTCGAGTGGGCCGGTGGCGGCACGCAGTTCACCGCCCTGCGCCACCAGCTCACTGTTCCAGTCCAGCAGACCTGACTGGCCGAACCAGCGCGCACCGAGTGTCTGCCGGCGCTCGGTTCCCGAGCCTGCCGCAAAGCGCGCACCGTCGCGACGATAGTCCAGCAGGTACAGATCCCACTGTCCCACGCCCTGCCCGCGTGCCGCGGTGGCATAGGCACCCCACAGGTGCGCACCGTGTTCGCTGCGATCATCAAAGGCACCCGGCCGGTTCTCGACCGGCCGCAGGGCCATCAGGTCAAGCGTGCCGAGCCGCCCCTTCCAGCCCAGGCGCGCACCGTCGAAGGCCAGGCGGATATTCGGCCCATCGCGCACCGACAACAGCCGCGAGCTGCCATAGCCGGCTTCCTGCCGGCCGAGCTGCACATGGAAGCCACCGCGCTGCCAGCGCCAGTACGCCTGCTGCACGTCCAAGGCACCACGGTCGGTGCGGCCCGGGCCGCCTGCCTTGCCATTCTCGGCATGCACGCCCAGCTGCAGTTTTGCCTGCCAGGTGTCCTCCACATAGGTGGCCGAAGCCAGTGCACGCAGCAGGCCATAGCCATCTTCACTGCCACCGATGCCGAACCGGGTCGGGTCGTAGTACAGGCCACGCAGGCGCAGCGAGGCGTCCCACCGCAATTGGCCGTCACCGGCGTCAGTGCAATGGCCACCCTCGCAGGCCAGCGCCAGCGATGGCACGGCCAGCAGCGCCAGGCTCAGAACGCGAAGCACGAGCATCCCATCGCGCCCCAGAAGGCGGTCAGGTCATCGGTGGGCGCCGCATGCTGCGCGGCATGCCCGTGAGCACCATGCGTACTGCAGGCCACACCGTGATGGTGGCGATGGGCAGCTGCCAACCCGGTGGCAGCACCGCCGACATGGTAACCACCGAACCGGTTGACCGGCGACCAGCTGGGCATCGCCGGCGGCAGCTGCGGCGCCAGGCCAGCATAATCGCCGTCGGCATGCACGATGCGCCCGCCGACCACGGTCAGCAGGCTGGTGATGTCGGCGATCTGCGCGTCGTCGACGCGGAAGAAATCGGCCGAGAGCAGGATGAAGTCGGCCAGCTGACCAACCTTCAATGTCCCTTTTACTGCTTCGTCGCCGGAGAACCAGGCGCTGCCCTGGGTCCACAGGCGCAGCGCCTGCTCGCGTTCGAGCAGGTTTTCCTCGCCATACAGGGCCAACCCGCCCACGGTGCGCCCGGTCACCAGCCAGGACAATGCCACCCACGGGTTGTAGCTGGCCACGCGGGTGGCGTCGGTGCCTGCGCCCACCGGCACGCCCTCGGCCAACATGCGCCTGACCGGCGGCGTGTGCCGTGCCGCCTGCACACCGTAGCGCTCGACGAAGGCTTCGCCCTGGTAAGCCATGCGGTGCTGCACGGCGATACCCCCACCCAGCGCGCGGATGCGCTCGATATTGCGCGGAGTGATGGTCTCGGCGTGGTCAATGAACCAGTGCAGGCCATCGAACGGCACCTCGCGGTTGACCTGTTCGTATACATCCAGGATGCGGGTGATGCTCTCGTCGTAGGTGGCGTGGATGCGGAACGGCCAGCGCTTCTCGACCAGCAGCTTCACCACGTCGTGCAGTTCGGGCTCCAGCTCCGGCGGCAGTTCCGGGCGCGGTTCGTTGAACAGTTCGAAGTCGGCGGCAGAGAACACCAGCATCTCGCCCGCGCCGTTGTGGCGCAGCAGGTCATCGCCCTGGCGCGGCTGCAGGATCTCGCTCCAGCCACGGAAGTCATCCACTTCCCTGCCCTTGTTCTGGGTGAACAGGTTGTAGGCGATGCGCACCGTCAGCTGATCATCGCGATGCAGCTGCTCGATGACCTGGTAGTCCTCGGGGTAGTTCTGGAAGCCACCGCCGGCGTCGATCACAGAAGTGATGCCAAGCCGGTTCAGTTCGCGCATGAAATGGCGCGTCGAGTTGGCCTGGTATTCGATCGGCAGGCGCGGGCCCTTGGCCAGCGTGGCGTACAGGATCAGCGCATTGGGCTTGGCCAGCAGCAGCCCGGTAGGGTTGCCCAGCGAATCGCGCACGATCTGGCCACCCGGCGGATCTGGCGTGTCCTTGCTGTAGCCGCAGGCGCGCAGCGCGGCGCGGTTGAGCAGTGCGCGGTCATACAGGTGCAGCAGGAACACCGGCGTATCCGGTGCGATGTCGTTGAGCTCCTGCAGCGTCGGCAGGCGCTTCTCGTTGAACTGCGCAGCGGTGAAGCCACCGACCACGCGCACCCACTGCGGCGCGGGAGTACGGTCTACCTGGGCCTTCAGCATGTCCAGGGCATCGCCCAGCGAACGCAGGCCGTCCCAGCGCAGTTCCAGGTTGTAGTTCAGGCCACCACGGATGAGGTGGGTATGGCTGTCGTTGAGGCCGGGCAGCAGGCGCCGGCCCTGCGCGTCGATCAGCGTCGCTTCATTGCCCCAGCCGCGCATGATCTCCTCGTCGCTGCCGACGGCGACGATGCGGCCCTCCTGTACAGCCAGCGCCTGCGCATGCGGCTGCTGCGGGTCGAGGGTGGTAATGCGGGCATTGCGAATGACCAGCGTGCTCATGCGACGCTCCTTGGAAGTGGAATCGAGTGCGGCACCGGCACGACCTGCCAGGCCGAGCGCAACAGCGGCGCCGCTGGCCAGCACCACGTTGCGGCGGCCGTGATCGAGGGGATCGTGACTCATGCGAAATCTCCCGGAAAGCGTTGGCCGTCCAGCGCCCAGGCGCCGGGGCCGGCCAGCGCGAGGGCCAGCAGCACCGTGGTCCACATCAACGGGTACTCACTGCCGCCGCGCATCCAGAACCAGCCCTTGGGCAGGGCCAACAGCACGGTGAAGCCGATGAAGGCAGCCGCCGCAAGTGCGGCGATGCGGGTCTGCCACCCCAGCAGCACGGCCAGCCCGGACAACACCTGCAGCAAGGCCAACAGCAATGGCAACGGTGCCACTGCCGGCAGCCCGAAACCGCGCAGCTCGGTGGCGAAGCCGGAAAGCCCCGGCCCCCCGAACCAGCCGAACAGCTTGCCCAGCGCGTGCGGCAGCAGGAAGCCTCCTGCCGCCACGCGCAGCATCAGCAGGGCCAGGTCGAGGCCATGGCCGGCAACCATGCTCAGTGCCCGCCTTCCTGCGCACCGAACATCCGCTTGGCGTACTGGATGCCGATCCCGTAGCCGCCGGCGTGGTCGCGCGCAATGCCGGTAGTCAGGTCGTAGGTTTCACCCCGTGCCCAGTCGCGCTGCAGTTCGAGCAGGTACTGCACGCTGGTCATCGGCACCGCGCCGGCCTGCACCATGCGGGTGATCGCACGCTCGTGCGCTTCCTCGCTGACATCGCCGCAGGCATCGGTAATCACATACACCTCGAAGCCCTGCGCCAGCGCCGACAACGCCGGGCCGACGATGCAGACGCTGGTCCACAGGCCGGCGATGACCAGACGGCGCTTGCCGATGCGGTTGATCTCATCGATCACAGGCTGGTCTTCCCAGGTGTTCATCGAGGTGCGATCGAACACCGTCTGGCCAGGGAAGATCTGCGGCAGTTCCGGGAACATCGGCCCGGAGAACGATGCTTCGGCGACTGTGGTCAGCACGACCGGTACATTGAAGCCCTTGGCGCCCTTGCCGATCAGCGACACGTTGTTGCGCAGCGCAGAGATGTCGATGGTGTGGGTGGCGAACGCCATCTGCGACTGGAAGTCGATCAGCACCAGGGCGTGGTCGGTCGGCGACAGCAGCGCCGGGGCGGGAGTGGCGGTGGCAAGGCTCATGGGTGGACTCCGTTGGAAACACGATCAAGGGGATGCAACAGGGCGGCATCACCGGCGACGTACTGGCCGGGGCTGCAGCCGGTCTCCGCGCGGAAGCTGCGGACGAAATGGCTCTGGTCGAAGAAGCCCAGCTGCTGGGCCAGGCAGGCCATCGGCAGCTGCGCGCCCGGCAGCAGCTGGCGCGCACGCTCGATGCGACGGCGGCGGACATAGCGCAACGGGCTGGCGCCGGTACCGGCGCGGAACAGGCGTACCAGATGGAAGCGGCTGACGCAGGCGGCCGCCGCCAGCTCGGTCACCCGCAGCGGCTGCGACAGATGCTCATCGACATAGCGCAGGGCGCGCTGCAAGGCGGCCGCCTGCTGCGGTGCCAGTGAAGCGGCGGGCGGATCAGGCGGGAAGAGGGTAGCCATGCGGGACGCCGCGAAGGGGTGCCCCATGGTGCGTGACCCCTGCGTGATGCCCTACCCCCGTCGGTCGAGGCCAGCACCTACCCGAATGGGGGAGGCCGACGGCCGAGCAGGCGGCGCCCGAACAACCGCGCATCCAGTGAATAGGCGCCAGGCCCCACCAGCAACAGCGCCAATGGCAGCAGCGCCTGCGGCCACGGCGCCTGCTGCGCGAACATGCCCACGGCCGCCATCAGCGCCGCCAACGGCGTCAACGCACCCAGCACGAGCACCGGCACTGCCAGCAGGCACAACGCGGACCACCCGCCCGCCTGCATGCCGGGCGAGAAAAGTGCAGCGGACAGGCACAACCGCAACCACAGCAGGCCGATGCCCGGACCGCGGTCGGGGAACATCACGAACAGGCGCTGCATGGCGGGGCTCCGGAGGGCATGCCGGCGTGATAGCCGACGCCGGCGCACGCCGCCTACCCCGTTCGGGTCACCCCGGACTGCCCCACACCTGCCAGAATGCGCGCCATGCGTGGCCGCCCCTTCCCGTCCGTGCGTCGCCTGCCGACGCTGCTGACGTGCCTGCTGCTGTTGACCTCCCTGCCCGCCTTTGCCGTGCAGCGCCCGCCGGTGAGCGGCGGGCTGCCCGATTACGAGCACACCGCCTGGCGTGTCGGCCAGGGCGCGCCAGGCGATATCTGGGACATTGCCCAGGACCGCGAGGGCCTGTTATGGCTGGCTACCGGCTCGGGCCTGTACCGCTTCGATGGCCGTCGCTTCGAACGGCAGCCAGCGCCCGCCGGCAGCCAGTTCCCGTCCACCAACATGGTCACGCTGGCGCATGCCGCCGGCGGTGCGCTGTGGATCGGCTACTTCCAGGCCGGCATCAGCCAGTTCACGCATGGGCAGCTTCGCAGCTACGGCCGCGAGCAGGGGGTGCCGGTCGGCGTGGTCCCACGCTTCAGCCAGGATCGCCAGGGCCAGCTCTGGGCGGCGATCAATGGCGGGCTGCGCCGCTTTGACGGACACCGCTGGCAGCCACTGCCGGCCGCTGCCGGCCTGCCCGAGCGCCGAGTGCAGTGGGTGCTGCACGACAGCCGGGGCAGGTTCTGGGTGCTGGCCGACCTGAAGATCTGGATGCGTGCGGCGGGCCAGACCGCGTTCGAGGACACCGGCATCGCGGTCTCGCAGATGGCGACGCTGGCCGAAAGCCCGCAGGGTGAAGTGTGGCTGGCCGACCGGGTGCGCGGCACCTCGCCGCTGGCCAACGCGCAGGGTCTGCTGGCGGCCGGCGAACGTGAGACGCGGCGGTTGCCGGAACTGGTTGCTGCGCGCCTGCAGTTCACTGCCGATGGCGCGCTGTGGGCCACGATGAGCCCGCACGGCGGCGTCGCCCGCATCACCTTCGACGGCACCCGGGCCGTGCGCATGGAACGCTTCGATTCGCCGCAAGGACTGACCGCCACATCGGCAGTGCCGATCATCGTCGATCGCGAAGGCAATCTCTGGGTCGGCACCAATCTCGGCCTCAACCGCTTCCGCGCACGCAGCGTGCACGCCCTGGTTGTCGGCCCGAGCGATCCCTACCGCTCGCTGGTACGGGCCAGCGATGGGCGCGTGTATGGCTATGGCGAAGACCTCAAGCCCTACGACCTGCGGCGCCCCCTGCTGAATGGCAGCGCCACGCAGCTGCAGGCCGCCGCGCGGCAGGCACCCACGTCGATCTGGCAGTTCGACTGGGTCAACCTCGCGCGCACGGTCGCCGGCCGCACCACATTGATCCCGCTGCCGGCGCCGTTCACCGGGCAGCCGCTGCATGCCCTGTTGTTCCCCGATGACGGACAGGCCTGGGTCTGCGCCGGCGAACGCGGGGTGCTGCACTACCAGCATGACCAGTGGCAACGTGAAATCCGCCTGCCAGAGCAGGCCTGCTCATCGCTGGCGCTGGATGCCGATGGCCAGCTGCTGCTCGGCTATGCCGATGGCCGCCTGCGCCGCCTGGGTGCAAATGGCACCGAGAGCTTCGGCGCCGGGGACGGCCTGTCGGTAGGACCGATCACTGCGATGCTGCACCACCGGGACCTTCTGCTGGTCGCCGGCGAAGCAGGGCTGGCGGCACGGCTGGGCAACGGCCGGTTCGTTCCGGTGCGCACCGACATGGCCGGCCTACTGGAAGGCATCACCGGCATGGTCGCCGATGCCAATGGACACCTGTGGCTCAACGGCAGCCGTGGCCTGGTACGGATGGAAAGCGGGTTGCTGCGCCGTGCCCTGCGCTCCGGCCTGCCAGTGACGCCACGCCTGTTCGATGCCATCGACGGCATGCCCGGCATCGCCCTGCAGAGCGGACCGATCTCCACCGCCGCCCTGGCCGACGACGGCCTGCTGTGGCTGGCCACCAACCAGGGCCTGGCCTGGCTGGACACCACCCGCTCGCACGTCAATACGATGGCTCCCAGCGTGCGTATCGGCGAGGTGCTGTATGGCAGCGAGCACGCGCCGCTACGCGATGGCCTGCGCCTCCCGGCAGGCACCAGCCAGCTGCAGATCGATTACGTGGCGCTGTCGTTGGCACGTCCGGAGCGCAACCGATACCGCTACCGCCTGTCGGGCGTGGATGATGGTTGGCAGGACGCTGGCAGCAGCACACGTGCGTATTACACCAACCTCGCGCCCGGCACCTACCGGTTCGAGGTGGAAGCCGCCAACGAGGACGGCATCTGGAGCACCGCACCGGCCAGCCGCAGCTTCCGCATCGCTCCCACCTTCATGCAGACCGTGTGGTTCAAGCTGCTGTGCACCGCCGCCGTGCTTGCACTGCTGGTGCTGGCGGTACGCATCCGCAGCGGGCAGCTGGCCGCACTGTTCCGCGCCCGACTGCAGGAACGCAACGACGAACGCGAACGCATCGCGCGCGACCTGCACGACACCCTGCTGCAGGGTAGCCAGGGCCTGATCCTGCGCCTGCACGCGATCAGCCAGTCAGCGCAGACACCAGCGCCGGTGCGCAGCCAGCTTGAGTCAGCGATGCAGCTGGCCGAGCGCAACCTGGCCGAGGGTCGCGAGCGGGTCAATGCGCTGCGCGAGGCGCCGTTCGCGGGCCGCGACCTCGCTTCGGCGCTGGCCGACGTGCACGCCGAATACGCCGGGCATGGCATCAATCCGCTGCGCCTGACCGTGGAAGGCGCGGCGCCACCGCTGCAGGCCGACGCGGCCGAAGAGGTGTTCCTGATCGGGCGCGAGGCCATCCGCAATGCGTTGCGCCATGCCAATGCCAGTGCCGTTGAAGTGGAACTGTCCTACGGCACGCGTTGTTTCCTGCTGCACGTGCGCGACGACGGCGCCGGCATTGCCGACGAGAACGCCGGCCATGGCCATTGGGGCCTGCAGGGCATGCGTGAGCGCGCCCAGCGCCTCGGCGCGGAACTGCAGCTGTGGACCCGCCCCGGGCTGGGTACCGAAGTCGCGCTGGCAGTCCCGGCCCGGCGGCTGTATCACCGCCGCCGATCGCGTTGGCATTGGCCCTGGAGTAGAGAAACCCATGACTGAGTCCCCTGCCCCGATCGGCGTGCTGGTGGTCGACGACCACCCGCTGCTGCGTGATGGACTGGCGGCACTGCTGGGCGCTCATGCCGACCTGCGCCTGCTCGGCGAGGCCGCCGATGGCGAGGAAGCCATCGCACGCTACCAGCAGCTGCAGCCCGACGTCGTGCTGATGGACCTGCAGATGCCCCGCCTGGATGGTGTGGAAGCCATCGTGCGGATCCGCGCGCTGGACCCACGCGCGCGCATCATCGTGCTGACCACTTACCGCGGTGACGTACGTGCGGTGCGGGCGCTGCAGGCCGGCGCCAGCGCGTACCTGCTGAAGGACATGCTGCGGCATGAACTGGTCGACACCATCCGCATGGTCGCCGGCGGCCGGCGCGCACCGATTCCCCCGGCGGTGGCAGCCAGCATCGCCGCGCACGTGGTGGAAGATCGCTTGTCGCCCCGCGAGACCGAGGTACTGCGGCACGTGGCCGGAGGGCTGTCGAACAAGCGCATCGGCGAGCGCATGCAGATTTCCGAGCAGACGGTGAAGGCGCACATGAAAAGCCTGATGGACAAGCTCGGCGTGGGTGATCGCACGCATGCGGTAACCCAGGCACTGCGGCGCGGCATCATCAGCCTGGACGACAGCGGTCACGATTAGGGGGTTGTTCGGCAGGGCTTGCAGCCCTGCACCTGCTACGGGCTGGAGCAACAGCAACAGCAACAACTGAAGCAAAAGCGGTTTCCTGTGGGTCG